>JBBIQS010000076.1:0-38058 GCA_037442205.1 Myxococcales bacterium | reverse complement strand
GGATCGGCCGTTGACCATGGCAAACCCGAGCTCGGGGAAGATGAAGGATCGGCCGCTGACCATGGCCAATCCGTTCTCGGGCAAGACCAAGGACCGCCCGCTGACGATGGCGAACCCGAACTCGGGCAAGATCAAGGACCGGCCGCTGACCATGGCCAATCCGTTCGCCGACAAGTTCGACAACAAGCCGCTGACCATGGCGAATCCGCACGCCAAGACCCACAAGAAGTGACGGTCGCGCATCCATCGCGAGCGAGCCCGGCGCCCTTGCTGCGCGGGGCTCGCGCACTTCTGGGCATTCGATGACGCGACGCCGGAGCATCCCCGAGTGGAGTTGCCGCGCCTCACCAATCGCGGCTGAGCTCGAGCTGCTTCGCCTCGAAGAGACCCGCTGCCGCCAGCAGCCGAAGCTCGAGATGCTGGTCTGGCAGTCGACCAACCTGTGCAACTTGCGCTGCCGGCACTGCTTCATCGCCGAGCGTCCCAAGACCGACCTCGACACCGCGGGTGTGCGGGCGGTCTTCGAGAACGTCGCGCGCGGGCTCGACCCCTCGCAGGTCCGCGTCGCCATCTCGGGTGGCGAGGCCACCATCCGCCGCGACCTGCCCGAGATCGTTCGGCACATCGGCGACCTCGGCTTCGCGGAGGTGGGCCTGGCGAGCAACGGCTTCCTGCTCGGCCAGCATCGCGAGATGCTCGACGCGCTGGTCGAATCCGGCCTGGTCAGCCTCAACGTCTCGCTCGACGGACCGGCCGAGTACCACAACGCCCTGCGCCGGCACCCCAAGGCCTATGACTCGGCAATGGTGGCCATCCTCCACGCGCTGCGCGCCCACCGCGACGCGCTCGACACGACCGTGACCGTGTCGGTGTCGCCGGGGAACTTCAAGACCTATCCGCAGGTGCTCGATCTCGCCGAGCAGCTGGGGATCCGCTACGCGAAGATCGTCTCGGTGATGCCTTACGGCGACGGGGCGAAGAACTCCGATCTGGGGCTGTCGGACGAGCAGTTGGTGCAGCTCCTCGAAGACGTGGCGGCCCGGCGCGAGGCCTTCCTGGCCGAGCGGACGCCGCTCCTGGTGTCGATGACCTGCGACGGCTTCCTGGGCCGCTTCGAAGGGGCGTCGCGCAGCGGGCTGTTCAACTGTCCGGCCGGCTCCTCGGTGGCGGCCATTCTCCAGGACGGGCGGTTGTCGGCCTGCGCCCAGCTGACGCAGGCGTTCAGCGTCGCCGGCGACCTGCGCACCCAGCCTTTCGACGTGCTCTGGCGCGACGGTTTTCGCCCCTTCCGCGATCGGCGCTGGCTGCGAAAGGGCCCCTGCGAGCGCTGCGAGGAGTGGCGCTACTGCCAGGGAGGCTCGTTGCACGATCGCTCCGAGGAAGGAGAGCTGCTGCGCTGCCACGCCCTGCGCGTGCGCGATGCGATGGAAGCGCGCAGGGAGCCTAGGGAGCGAAGTGTCGGCTCCGAGCCTGGCTCGACTCCGAGGGCTATCTCCCGAACAGCTCGTGGGGAGGCCAGCGCAGCCAGGCCAGCGAGATCAGCACCGCGAGGTTCATCGCCACCGCGGCGAAGGCGTTGAAGGCAGGCCAGGTCCCGAAGAACAGCACGATGCCGGTGAGCGAGACCGCCGCCGAGGCGATGGCCAGCGGCCGCCAGGCGCTTCCGGGCAGCGGACCCCAGAACGACAGCGCCGCCGCCACGAAGCCGAGCAGCGACAGGATCCAGAAAGCGCTGGCCACCGCGGCCGCGGCCGATGCCGACAGCGAGGGGAAGAGCCACGAGCGTGCCGCCTTCCAGCCGCCGGTGCCGGTGTCGGGCTGGAGCCTGATCCAAAGGATTGCCCCCAGCGCTCCGCCGTGGCCGAGCCCATGGATCAGGAGCGCCAGTCCGATCAAGAGCCTGAGATTCCGCTCCGACATGGGCAGTGACGCGCTCCAATCCGCGGGCTGCTCTCAGCGGAAACGCTGACCAGCCAGGGGGAGGTTGGCGACTGCGCGGCTGGGGCGCCGCCCTTCCGGCGCGGGGCTCGGTCGGCGCCGGCAACCGGGATTCGCGGGGCTCCTCCATGCGCGCCTGCCACGCCTTCTTGCGGGGCGAGCGGCCGAATCCTCGCTTGTGCGGTGGTGTGTCGTGCGAGCTAGCCCTAGCTCCTTCCTGCCCGTAGGAACTCCAAAAACCGGGAAAAACCGACCTGCGAGGCGAGGGGGACGCGAATGAATCGACGGGTATCGAGGGCGGGGCTATCGCTGATGCTCCTGGGCACGGCTCTGAGCTGTCAGCGGTCAAAGCAAGGAAGCCAGGAGGAGGGACCTCCTCCGAGGTCGGCGCCGATCACCATTGCCGACATGCAGGCCGCGCGCGCCGCGCAGGGGCCGCAGCTCAAAGGCGTGAACCAGAAGTTCGCCGGCTTGAACCCCGGCACCCTGGGGCTCTCGCCCCTGACCTCGGGGGCGCCCCAAGCCAGCACCATGGTCCCGCCGGTGGCCCCGGGCGTGCTGGCGACTCCCGACTACTTCGCCGTTCCCAACTGGGCCAACAGCCCGCTGCCGACGGTCGGCCCAGGCCCCGTCATCGGCATCACCCTCCTCAGCGGAGGCGGCGGCTACCAGAACCCGGTGGTCACCATCACCGACACTCCCCCGGGCACTGGCAGCGGCGCCACCGCCTCGGCCACCGCGGTGGCTGGCGTCATCACCCAGATCACCGTCACTGCCGGCGGCACCAACTACAGCGCGCCGGTGGTGACCATCACCGATGCCAACGGGATCTCCGCCGGGGCCCGCGCCTTCGTCTCCAGCTTCGGTGCCGTCACGGGCGGGATGCGCAAGTTCGTCGACACGCTGCCCGGGCTCTGCTCCGTCTCGGGGGCCAACGACCTGGGGCAGTGCATCCCCATCGCCACCGCCGATCGGACCACCTTCCCCGGCAGCGACTTCTACCGGGTCGGCCTGCGCGACTACTCCCAGCAGATGCACCTCGATCTGCCGGCGACCAGGCTGCGCGGCTACGTGCCCCTCGACGCCACCAACAACCCTGTCTACGATCCGGCGGCGCCCGGCAAGCAGCAGTACCTGGGCCCGTTCATCCTGGCCGTGCGCGACCGGCCGGTGCGCCTGCTGCTGCAGAACCAGCTCGGAACCGGCACCTCCGGCAACCTCTTCCTGCCCGTCGACACCAGCTACATGGGCGCCGGGGTGATCGACGACGGCACCCACATGGCGATGGCCGCGCAGAACCGGGCGACCATCCACCTCCACGGCGGCAACACGCCCTGGATCAGCGACGGCACGCCGCACCAGTGGATCACCCCCGCCGGCGAGCCGGTGCCGCAGGCGCCGGGGTTCGCCAAGGGCTACAGCTTCCAGAACGTCCCGGACATGCCAGCGGCGCTCGGTTTCACGGCGTCGCTCTCGGACGGGCTGGCGACCTTCCTCTGGACGAACCAGCAGAGCGGCCGGCTGATGTTCGTCCACGACCACTCCTACGGCATCACCCGACTGAACGTCTATGGCGGTGAAGCGGCAGGCTACCTGCTCCTCGACCCGGTCGAGGAAGACCAGCTCGCCGCCGCCACCATGCCCGGGACGCTGGGCGCCACCGCCGGCGGCACCTCGCTCGACGATCTGGCCCACCTGCTGCCGCTCGTTCTCCAAGACAAGACCTTCGTCCCCGACAACGGCGCCGCCGGCGGGCAGCTGGCCGCCACCGACCCGACCTGGGACGTGGCCAACTACGGCGGGCTGGGCAGCCTGTGGTTCCCCCACGTCTACATGCCCAACCAGAACCCCTACGACAACTCCGGGGCCAATCCCTACGGCCGCTGGGACTACGGCCCCTGGTTCTGGCCGCCGCAGCAGGGCCAGGCCGCGCTCACCTTCCCGCCGGTGCCCTGCACCAGCGCCGGCTACCCCGGCGCCGCGCTGACCTGCCCGGCCACCCCCAACCCCTCCGGCACACCCGAGGGCTTCCACGACACCCCGGTGATCAACGGCACCGCCTACCCCAGCCTCGCCGTCAAGCCCAGCGCCTACCGCCTGCAGATGCTGAGCGTGGGCAACGACCGCAACCTGCACCTCGGCCTCTACTACGCGATCGACCGCAACGGAGTGGCGTGCAAGCCGCCCAACGTCTTCGACGCCGCCAGCTGCACCGAGGTGTCGATGGTCCCGGCGGTCCCGCACACCGCCTGGTCCTCGCCCCCGCTGTGCGCCCAGGCCACGGCAGTGGCCCCCGGGCTGCAGCAGGCCATCGCCGCCCTCGACGCCGGCGGCAACCCGATCAACGGCACCGGCCTGCCCGCCAACTGCTGGCCGACCACTTGGCCGACCGACGGCCGCGCCGGCGGGGTCCCCGACCCGCTCACCGCCGGCCCGCCGCTGGTCCAGATCGGGGCCGAGGGCGGCCTGCTTCCCAAGGTGGCGGTCATCCCCTCCACGCCGATGGGCTACGACTACAACCGCCGCAACATCACCGTCCTCAACATCCTGACCCACGGCCTGCTGATGGGCCCGGCGGAGCGCGCGGACGTGGTGGCCGACTTCTCCGGCGTCCCGGCCGGCTCGGTGCTCATCGTCTACAACGACGGCCCGGCGCCCATCCCCGCGTTCGACCCGCGCTTCGACTACTACACCGGCGATCCCGACCTGACCTCGGTCGGTGGCGCGCCCTCCACCCAGCCCGGCTACGGGCCCAACACCCGCACCATCATGCAGATCAAGGTCGCCGGGACCAATGACAACCTCGCGGCCTTCAGCCTGGCCAGCCTGACCGCCGCGCTGCCCAACATCTTCGCGGCTACCCAGGAGAAGATCATCGTCCCGGAGAGCGCCTACCCGGCGGCCAACGGCGGCGGCAAGGACACCTACGCCCGCATCCAGGACAACTTCCTCACCGGCTGGTTCGGCGGGCCGCTGAGCGCCCTGCAGCTGACCAACGGCGGCGCCGGCTACACCCCGCCGCTCGCGGTGACCATCGCCGGCGGCGGCGGCAGCGGGGCCGCCGGCGCGGCGACGCTCGCCCCGACCACGGTCGCCGGGCTGACCCTCACCAGCGGCGGCGCGGGCTACACCTCGCTGCCCACCGTCGCCATCACCGGCGGCGGGGGGAGCGGAGCCACCGGCGCGGTGACCCTCTCGGCCACCGGCTCGGTGAAGAGCATCACCGTCACCAACGGCGGTTCCGGCTACCGGGCGGCGCCGGTGGTCAACATCGTCGGCAGCGGAGCCGGGGCGGCGGCCACCGCGGTGGTCAACGACCGGCGAGTGGTGGCGGTGGTGGTGACCGCCGCCGGCGCCGGGTACCTCACTGCGCCCACGGTGACCTTCGCCCCGGTGTTCGGCGGCTCGGGAGCCACTGCCCGGGCCAACCTGGGCCGCAACGTGGCCAGCATCAGTCTGACCAACGGCGGCGCGGGCTACACCTCGATCCCCAGCGTCGCCATCACCGGCGGAGGCGGGGCGGGTGCCGCCGCCGCCGCGCGGCTCACTCCCACCGTGGTCGCGAGCGTCGCCTTGACCAACGGCGGCACCGGCTACACCTCGCCGCCGACGGTGACGATCACCGCGCCGACCGGCGCGGGGGCAACCGCGGTGGCCGTCGCTCCGGCCAACCCGCTGCAGTCCAAGGCGATCCACGAGCTGTTCAGCCTGGACTACGGGCGGATGAACGCGCTGCTGGGCGTGGAGCTGCCGCTGACCAACTTCACCACCCAGACCACGATCCCCTACTTCCACGCCGACCCGCCGACCGAGATCCAGCGGGACGGGGAGATGCAGCTCTGGAAGATCACCCACAACGGCGTCGACACCCACGTCATTCACTTCCACCTGTTCACGGTGCAGCTGGTCAATCGCGTCGGCTGGGACGGGTCCATCAAGCCGCCCGACCCCAACGAGCTGGGCTGGAAGGAGACGCTGCGGATGAACCCGCTCGAGGACGTGATCGTGGCCCTCAAGCCGATGCGCCAGGTGGACACCCTGGGAATCACCACCGGCGGGGTTCCCGGGCCATTCGAGCTGCCCAACAGCATCCGCCCGCTGGACGTGAGCATGCCGCTGGGCTCGGCGACGCCGACCGAGTTCACCAACGTCGATCCGGCCAACCAGCCGGCGGCGGTGGTCAACAGCCTGGTGAACTTCGGCTGGGAGTACATGTGGCACTGTCACATCCTCGGCCACGAGGAGAACGACATGATGCGCGTCGTGGCGATGGCCACGCTGCCGCGCCCGCCGTCCGGGCTGACCGCAACCCGGGCCGGCAGCGGCTCGCTGCAGCGGGCGACGCTGACCTGGACCGACGGCTCGGTGAACGAGACTGCCTTCAACATCGAGCGGGCGACCTCGGCCAACGGCCCGTGGACGGCGATCGGCTTCGTGCCCTCCACCACCGGGCCGGGCACGGGGAGCCGGGTCAGCTACGTGGACTTCGGGCTGCCGCGGCGGACCACGCTCTACTACCGGGTGAGCGCCAACAACACCGTCGGCTACGGCCAGATCTACGCGCCGCCGGCAGTGGGCTATCCGACCACCAGCGAGGTGTCCGCGCCGACCACTCCGGCGTCGATCGTCACCTTCTGATCGGCTGAGCAAGGCGCCCTGTTCCCGGCGTTCCGCCGCCGGGGGCAGGGCGCTGCCGCCAGCGGTTTCAGGGCGCCTTGGAGCGGGCGGTCTTGGGGAACACCAGCCAGCTCGCGTCCGCCCCGCGCTGGATCAGCAGCACCCGATTCGCCGTGGCGTACTTCTGGAAGCAGCTCCACCACGGCTCCTGGGCGGCTTCGTTGTCTCCCTCGACGTACTCCGGGACGACGAGCGTGAGCTGGCGGTACTTCCCTGCCAGCAGCTTGTTCAGCGAGGGCGCGTAGCTGAACGCCGCCAGCTCCGAGGTAGGCATCAGCTCGTTGTGCAGCGCCCCGCCATAGAGAACGATCGCCCTGCCGCTCTTCTCGCGCTCGGCGAGCGCCTCAGCCTTCTCGCCGAGCAGCCGGGTCACCAACAGCAGCAGCTTCTCGGCGTCGACCTCGCCCTGGGCGTCGAGCAGATCCTGGTAGTCCTCGCACTCGACCTTGAGGATGTGCGGCTCGATCCCCAGATCGCTGGCGGTCCCGAGCATGGTGGCGACCTCGTCTTCGGTCTGTGCCGGCCGCTGGGTCTGCTTCTCGATCTGCTGGACCGCCTGCTTCTCCCGCCGCCCGCAGCTGCCGTCGACGATCCAGGTCTCGGCGATCAGGTGCGAGGCCTTGCCCTTGAGCGCCGGCAGCATCGACTGGGCAAAGCGCTTGATGGCCGATTTGACCTTGGGGGCCTTGCCGCTGACCTCGTGGTACTCGCCGATGCCGATCGCCGCCGGCTGGCCGTCGATCGCGGCTTCGAAGGCCTGGCGGGCGTCGGCGAAGTGGCGGGCCTTGAGCTCGCCGCAGTCGAGCGGCGGCGCCGCGGACAGGGCCAGTGAGAGCGCCAGGGCACAGGGGAGCATGGCTCATACTAGCTCTGCGCCCACAGAAGGATTCCAGGCACAGCCGGCGTCTCCAGGAACGCCTGATCGGCTGCTCCGGCGGACACACTGCGGCGATGCCTTCCAGGGACAGCTAGCCGCGCTCGCGCCTCGGGGGCCGTCGCGGCCCGCGCGACGAGCGCTCGCCCGCGCTCTCCAGCGGCTCGATGAGGATGCCCGGATCCTTTTGATCCGGGCGGCCGGCGGCGCGGGCGAAGCTCGGCGCCACCTGGCGCGAGACGAGGAAGCGGGTTTCGGTGGCCTGGATCTGGATCTTGCCCAGCTCGGCCTTGGTGATTCCGCCGCGCCGGCAGATCAGGGGCACCAGCCATTTGGGATCGGCATTGCGCAGCCGGCCGACGTTCATGTGGAACCAGACGCCATCGGCTTCGCCGGGCTCGTCGCGCATCGGGCGAGTGGCGGGATGGGACGGTCGGACGCGATCCGACTCGCCACGGACCGGGCGAGCAGCAGAATAGGCCGGCCGATCTCCCTCCACCTCGCGGCGCTCATGGCGAGCGGCGGGATGGGACGGCCGGGCGCGGTCCGACTCGCCGCGGGCCGGGCGCTCAGCCGAATGGGCAGGGCGCTCTCCCTCCGCCTCGCGGCGCTCATGGCGGGCGGCGGGATGGGCCGGGCGGGCGTGGCCGTGGCTCGGGCCGGTCTCTCTCGGCGCCGGGCGGGAACGCGAAGAACGCTCCTCGGTCGACCGCGCCGGCGGCTGGGAGATCTCCTCGGGCTGCGGCAGCTTGGCGCGCATGCGCCGCACCAGCGCCGCCGCCAGCTGCTCCGGAGTGCGCTCGGCCAGCAGCTTGCCCGCCAGCTCGAGCTCTTCCTCCGGGACCTCGGCGGTCTCGGCGAGGATGGTCTTCATCAGCCGCTCTTCGTCCAGGGTGCGGATCTGCTCCGGGGAGGGCACCGGCAGCCACGCCGGCTTGGCGCGGGCGGTGCGCAGCATGCGCTCGGCGATGCCGCGCATGTGGCGCGGCACCAGCAGCACGCTGATCCCCTTGCGGCCGGCGCGTCCGGTGCGGCCGCTGCGGTGCTGCATCACCTGGGCGTCGCGGGGCAGGTCGGCCTGGATCACCAGGTCGAGTGCCGGCAGGTCCAGCCCGCGAGCGGCGACGTCGGTGGCCACCAGCACCTGGGCCCGGCCGTCGCGCAACGCCTTGAGGGCCCGCACCCGCTCCGACTGCGTCAGCTCGCCGCTGATCGCCACCGCCTCGAAGCCACGCTCCACCAGGTTGGCCTGCAGGTGGCTGACCGAATCGCGGGTCATGCAGAAGACCAGCGCCGCCTTGGGGTCGTGCAGCCGCAGGGTGTTGACGATGGCGTGCTCGCGCTCGCGAGGCGAGAGCAGGTAGGCCCGGTACTCGATGTCCTGGTGGGCCTGCTCGGCGGGAGTGGCGGTGATCCGCAGCGCGTCGCGCTGGTAGCGGGCGGCGAGCTGGGCGATGCCGGGAGGGATGGTGGCCGAGAACATCAGCGTCCGGCGCTCGGGGCGGGCGTCGGCGAGGATGCGCTCCAGGTCCTCGCGGAAGCCCATGTCCAGCATCTCGTCAGCCTCGTCGAGCACCAGCGCCTTGAGCTGAGACAGGTCGAGGCTGCCGCGGTCGAGGTGGTCGCACAGCCGGCCCGGGGTTCCGACCACCACGTGGGCGCCCTCGCGCAGGGCCTTGATCTCGGTGCGGATCTCCATGCCGCCCACGCAGGCGCGGATGCGGGCGCCGGCGGCGCCATAGAGCCAGGTCAGCTCCTGCTGGACCTGCAGCGCCAGCTCGCGGGTGGGGGCGATGACCAGTGCCAGCGGCGCCTGCGGGCGGCCCAGGCTCGTTTCGTCGCCCAGCAGCTCGTCGGCCATGGCCAGGCCGAAGGCGACGGTCTTTCCCGAGCCGGTCTGGGCCGAGACCAGCAGGTCGCGGCCTCGGTGATCGCCTCCGAGGACCAGGGCCTGGACCGGGGTGGGAGAGGCGTAGCCGCGCTCTTGGAGAGCCTGCAGCAGCGCGGGGTGGGGATTGAGAGTGGCGAAGCTCATAGCCCGGTGTACCCGAATGAGGGCGGCGGCGAAAGGGGCGCTGCCAGAAACGGCGGCGGAATCAAGCGCGGAATCGGCGCTTCAGGCGGAAAGGTCCAATGGCAATCGGCTCAGAAGTAGGCGTACCTAAAGGCCAAATTCCCGGCGGTGCGCCCCTGGCGGTTCTCACCGGTGTGGGCGGTAAACAGCCCCAGGTCGAGGCCCGCCTGCAGGGTCAGCTGAGGGATGAACTGCCAGGCGAGCGCAGGGCCGCCGCCGAAGTCGAAGGCTCGAGAGCGAGCCACCGGCTGGCCGTTCACCCGGACCTCGGCTTCCCACGAGTAGCGGGCGACCAGGCTGGCGACCAGGCCGCGGGTCAGCTCGATCCCGCCGGCCAAGGTGGCCTGCACCCCGGGGCCGAATTGCTGCGTCTCGCCGGGGGCGTCGCCGGCCATCGGCAGGGCGTAGGTGAGCCCGCCGCCCAGCTGCACGAACCAGAAGGCGCGGGCGAGCTCGGCGGTCAGCGACGCGGAGAGCATCCAGGCCCCGCGGCCGGTGACGTCGCTGCCGAGGATGGTCTGGGCGCCGGTCATCGCCCGGCCGGTGGGGACGGTGGCCCCGAGGTTGAGGGCGAGCTCCGGCAAATAGTCGTACTCGCCCTGGTAGACCGGCTCGTAGCGCAGCGCCAGCTGCGAGTCTCCCAGCCCGTGGCCGGATTCGTTGAGCGGCCCGGCGGCCTTCTGGGTGAGGACCCACGGCAACCGCCCGGAGAGCTGCAGGCGCTCGTGCAGCGCCACCAGGGCGCTCAGCTGGGTGCGCCATTCATTCTCGGAGTAGTCGGCGGGGTTGGCGTGCCAAGCCCCCTGGTCGTCCCAGCTCCCCGAGACCGGCGAGACCGAGCCGCCGACGATGACCGCCGCCTGCTCCCAGCTCGCCAGCCGGCCCAGGCCGAAGGCGCTCGAGGAGAGGCAGCAGGCAGCGGCCTCGGCGCGCGCGGCCCCGAGGACTGTCGCCAGCGCGGCGGCCAGCAGGGCGGGGCGCATCAGTTCACCGTGTAGTCGAGGACCTTGGTCCCGGAGAGCGCGCCCTTGGTGGCATCGAGCGTCACCTGCCACTGTCCCACCATGGTGAAGGTCACTCGGGTCACCGTGTAGACGCCGTTGCCCGACTCGGTCACCACCGGGGTCTCCGAGGAGCCGTGGCCCATGGCCGGGGAGAAGACCTTGACCTTGAGCGTGGCCCCGGTCACCGGCACGCCGTTGGCGCCCTTGATGGTCACGCTCAGCGTATTGCGGCCCACCTGCGGCGGGTTGGGCGCGATGGTGGCGGTCAGCGCCAGGGGGTTGGTGGGGTCGCCATTGGCGGTTTGCCCGGCGTCGGCGGTTTCGGTGCCGGCGTCGACGTCGGCGACCTCCGGCGGTGGGTTTCCGCAACCGGCGATGGCGAAGAGCAGTGCCAGGACACTTAGCGCTCGCTTCATCAGGGTCTCCTTCGAGCCGGGAACGCCCTTCGGCGCCAAATGGGAGATGCAGGACAGTGTCCCCCACATGTAATAAGTGGCATGAACTCTCGCACGAATCTCCTCCTGGCCGGTGGTCTGGCGTTCCTCGTCGGCGGAGCGGCGATGGCCGAGGAGGCGGGGCCGGCATCGGCTCCCGCGGTTCGCACCCTCGAGATCTCGGTCACCGAGGACGGCTTCGAGCCGACGCCGATCAAGGTCAAGAAGGACGAGCCGCTCAAGCTGGTGGTGACCCGCAAGACCCAGGCCACCTGCGCCAAGAAGCTGGTCCTCGACGAGGCCAACGTCTCGGTGGACCTGCCGCTGAACAAGCCGGTCGAGGTGCTCTTCACGCCCAAGAAGTCCGGGCGGGTGAAGTACGGCTGTCAGATGGGGAAGATGATCAGCGGCATCCTGATCGTCGAATAGGTCGGCCCCCCGAAGAGGACCGCAATTGGCAGTGAGCTCGTCGGTAAGACGGGCTCGCTCGCAACCCAACATCGAGGAATCGCATGGCCAACTCAGAGCTCCACGTCGTCTTCGGCGCCGGCCAGATTGGCCCGCTCGTCGCCGAGCGCCTGCTGTCGATGGGCAAGCAGGTACGCATCGTCCGCCGCTCCGATGCGCCGGTCTTGGTCCAGGGCGCCGAGCTGCTGCGCGGCGACGCGATGGATCCCGCCTTCTGCGAGGAAGCGGCGCGCGGGGCCGCGGTGCTCTACCACTGCATGAACACCGCCTACTTCGCCCGGGTCTGGCAGGAGACCTTGCCGCGCATTCAGCGCAACCTGCTGGCGGCGGCGGGGAAGGCCGGCGCCCGGCTGGTGGTGCTCGACAACGTCTACGCCCTGGGGCGTCCCGGCGGACAGAAGCTGAGCGAGGCCACTCCTGCCAACCCCTGTGCGCGCAAGGGCGAGATCCGCGCCCGCCTCGCCGAGGAGCTGTGGTCGGAGGCCAGGAAGGGCGGCATCCCGGTGTCGGTCGGTCGAGCCTCCGACTTCTACGGTCCGGGCGGCGAGCAGAGCCAGTTCGGCAGCTTCTTCTGGCCCCGGGTACTCAAGGGCAAGAGCGGGCAGGTGATCGTCAATCCCGCCACGCCGCACAGCTACCACTTCACTCGCGACGTCGCCGCCGGGCTGGTGGCGCTGGGGACGGACGCGGAATCCGCGGGCAACACCTTCATGCTCCCGGTCGCTCCGGCGGTCTCCACCGCGCAGATGGTCGAGCTGTTCGCCAAGAACCTGGGGCGTCCGATCCCGCTGCAGCGGATGCCGCCGCTTCTCCTGGCGGCGATCGGGCTGTTCTGGCCGATGGGGCGCGAGCTCAAGGAGATGGGATACCAGTGGGCCGAGCCGTTCGTGGTGGACGACTCGCGCTTCCGCGCCCGCTATCCCTCGCTCGCGCCGACCTCGCTCGAGGAGGGCGCGCGCCAGACGGTGGAGTGGGCCCAGAAGGCCTTCGCGCAGGCGTAGCGCGTCACGAGCGGGACGAACCGGCCGATATGGGACCCGTAGGGCGCTCCCCTCGTGTTGGAGGGCTGGCGCTGATCAGTGGCTGGTGCCATTGCAGCCGCAGTTCGCCTCTCTCCAGGTCGCGGTGGCCGTGCTCGGGTACGACTTGATGTAGAGGCGATCCTTGGTCGGATCCGGGCGGGCATAGGGCGCGGCGTTGTCGTAGTCCGCGAAGCTGTCGGTCAGCGCGGTGCCCGCCATCGGGTTGAGCATGCCCACCCGCGGGCCGCCGTGGGCGTTGGCCGAGTGGCAATTCAGGCAGGGAATGCGGTGGTCGCCCTTGACGTGATCGGGGAAGCGGCTGCCGACCCAGGTCGGGCTGTGGCAGTTGGCGCAGAAGGTCCCCGCCGGCATCGAAGAGCCGTTGATGAGCGAGCTGTCCCACCGGGTGTTCGGGCCGCGCAGGATGAACGCCGCCGACGAGCCGTGCGGTCCGTTGGGATCGGCCGGGGTGTCCGAGTCGTGGCAGTCGGAGCAGGTCATCGTGTTGCGCACGCTGGTGCTCCAGTTGTAGGCGGTGGTCACCAGGTTGGTCAGGTTGACCGCGCCCCGGTTGCTGCCTGCGGAGGCGAACACCGGGTGGAAGGAGCCCAGGCTGGCTCCCGAGGTGGTGTTGGCCGGGTTGAACTCCTTGGCCACGTCGGTGCGGTAGACCTGCATGGTGTAGGCGCCGCTGGCGCTGGCCGCGGCGGTGCGGCTGAGGGTCAGCGAGGTCGGGCTCTGCACCGAGAGCACCGTGTACCAGAGGCCGGCGGGGTTGCTCTTGATCAACCAGCCGGCCTGGGCCGCGGTCCACGAGGTGCCGGTGCCGGTGACCGTGGCGCTGCCGGCGGTGAAGGCGGCGGTCCCGGTGACGTAGGTGTCGGCGGGGGCGGTGGCTCCCCAGAAGAAGCTGGAGTGGCACTTGAGGCACAGGTTGGCTTCGTTGTCGCCGGCCGCCATCGCCTTGGGCGCACCGAAGTTGCCGGACGCCGATGCGGTCCAGAACGCCGGGTTGCTGGTCAGCGGCACGCCGATCGCCCCGCGCACCGCCGGACCGGCCAGGTTGCCGGGAACCGAGTGGGCTCCGGCCTGGGCCTGGTGCGGGTCGTGGCAGTCCAGGCAGTTGACGTGGCGGGCGGCGCCGCCCAGGGCGGTGCCGTAGGCCGGTGACGCCTCGGTGACGCTGTTGTGGACCGAGTCGGTGTCCACCCGGTGGCGGCCGGCCTTGGCGAACAGCGGGGCCATGCTCTTGCCCGACAGGTCCTGGCCGACGCTGGCGCTGCCGTGGCACTGGAAGCACTGCAGGCTCGCCAGCGCGCCGTTGGCCACCGCCGGCCCGGACAGCAGCGAAGCGTTGTCGGAGTAGTGCACCGCGCCGAAGGGCGAGGTGGAGGCCGCCGGGCGGCCGTCGGCGGGATCGGCGTGGCACTTGGTGCAGTTGCGCATGAAGGCGCTGCCGTCGTGCAGGGTGTAGCTCCAGGCGCCGTAGGTCAGGAAGGTGGTGTAGTCGTGCGCCGAGGCGCCGTAGGAGGCGATGCTCAGCGCCGGGTGGGCGGCGTCGACCGGCAGGGTGTGGCAGCTCAGGCATAGGCCGCCGGTGGCGGAGTTGGGATCGAAGTCGGTGTTGGAGCGGGCGGTCGAGCTGGCGGTGGCCGAGCGGTTGTTGGCGTCCTCGTGCACGTTGAACTGATGGGTGGCGGTGCCGCTCAGGGTGTGCGGGTGGTCGCCGTGGCAGGCGCTGAGGCAGGTGCTGTTGGTCGCCGAGGCGTACATCGGCGAGGTCTTCAGATCGGCGCCGGTGATCCAGCTGCCGCCGGGATCGGTCGGACTGTCGGACATCACCAGGTGCCTGGTGGCCTTGATGCTGTTGGAGGCCGTGTTGGCCACGATCTCGTTGTGGCAGCCGGAGCAGGCCATCTTGCCCTTGCTGGGCTCGCCTCCGCCGTCGAAGTGGCCATTGACGTGCAGGTTCTTGTTGACCGTGGTGCGGGTGTAGCCGGCGTGGCAGTCGCCGCAGTCCAGGGTGGCGTCCACCACCGGGTGGGTTCCGGCGGGATCGGTCTTGGGCGTCGGGTCCCCGGTGGCCGGGTCGCCGTGGCAGCTGCCGCAGGCGGCTTGGGCCGGGCCGCCCGCCCAGCTCGGGGCGTTGGCGGGATTGCCGTTGCGGAAGTTGCCGTGGCAGTAGGTCGAGGCGCAGCTGCCGTTGGAGAAGGTGGGGGTCACGTTGCCGGCGGTGGCCAGGCTGCCCGGCGGGAACGGCACGCTGATGATCCCGGTGGCGTGCAGCTGGGTGGTCGGGACGGTGTGGCAGGAGGAGCAGGGCAGGCCGTTGGTCAGCGGCCCGCCGGTCAGGTGCGCCAGGTGGGCGCCCACCGCCGGCGAGGTCGAGCTTCCGGTGGAGTCGGTGGGCGGCGCCGCCGACACGTTGGGGTCCACGCCGGTGCGGGCCGCGGTGGTGCCGTGGCACAGGGTGCAGGTCGGGGCGACGTAGTCGATCTTGCCGTTGACGTGCGTGGCGGCGTTGACCGTCCAGGTGGTGGCGTTGGTGTAGCTGTAGCCGGTGTGGCAGTGGCCGCAGTCCGGGTTCTGCACGTGCGGCGGCGGCGGGGGCAGGCCGTGGCAGCTGGTGCAGTCGACCTTGGATCCGGTGATCCAGCTGACGGCCGGCATCGAGCCGAGCTTGGCGTTGCCGCCGTGGCACCAGGTGTTGGCGCAGGTGGCGGTGGCCTGCGACCAGGCGGTGGGGATCGAGCCGTTGGAGGCCGCCACCGAGGTGGCGGAGAAGGCGACGATCGGGCTGCCGCCGGTGGCGTGAGCGAAGTCGCCGGTGTGGTCGGGGTGGCACTGGATGCACTGCAGCGGCGCAGCCATCGCCGGCGCGGTCGGGTTGACGTGCGCCTGGTGGGCGCCGACGCCGACGGTGGTGGGGTCGATGCTCTGGGAGACGCTGCGCGGCGGGGCGCCGGCCTGGTTGGGATCGGCCCCGGCGACTCCGACCCTGCCCACGGTGCCGTGGCAGTCGGCGCAGTTCATGTTGACGATGTCCACCGTTCCGTTGACGTGAAGGGCGGTGTTGACGGTGGTCTCGGTGTAGCCGGTGTGGCAGTTGCCGCAGCTGCCGGCGGTGGCCTTGGGGTGGGTCCCGCCGGGCATCGGCGAGCTGGCGCTGCCGTGGCAGCTTCCGTTGCAGCTGACCTGGGTGGTGTCGCCGGTCCAGTTGGGCTGATTGGCGGCGTTGCCGTTCTTGAGGCCGCTGTGGCAGTAGGTGGCCGAGCAACCGGTGCCGTTCCAGGCGGGGACCGAGTTGTTGGCGGTGGCGATTCCGCCGAAGACTACCTGGGCCACGCCGTCCTCGTGCGAGATGCCGGCGGCCCCGGCCGGGACCGGGTTGTGGCAGCTGGTGCAGGCGAACGCCGCCGACAGCGCCCCGGCGTTGAGGTGGGCCTGGTGGGCGCCCACGGCGCGGGTGGTGGTGGCGGTCTCGCCCAGGGTGCCGGTGGGCGGGGCGGCGGACAGGGTGGGATCGATGCTGCGCCCGGCGGTGCCGTGGCACTCGGTGCAGGTCACCGTGGACAGCACGTCGATGGTGCCGTCGACATGGGTGTTGGCGACCACCGTGCCCGAGGTGGCGCCGGTCTTGGAGTAGCCGGCGCCGTGGCAGGTGGCGCAGTCGTCGCGCTGGGGATGGGGCCTCGCCGGCGGATTGCCGTGGCAGCTGGTGCAGTCGACGGTGGCTCCGGTGTTCCAGCTGATGGAAGGCTTCGAGCCGAGCTTGGCGTTTCCGCCGTGGCACCACACTCCCGAGCAGCTGCCGCTGGCGTGCGACCAGCTGGGGTTGGAGCCGTTGGCGATGGCCAGCGGAGTGCCGGTGCCGAAGGGGACGTCGACCGTCAGGTTGGCGTGGGCGAAGTTGCCCGAGTGGTCGGGGTGGCACTGGGTGCAGGCGATGGGATTGGAGAGCGTCGGCGAGGCCGGATTGACGTGGGCCTGGTGGGCGCCGACGCTGACCAGCGTGACATCGGACAGCCCGGCGGTGTCGATCGGCGGCGCGGCGGCCTGGTTGGGATCGGCTCCAGCCACCCCGACTCTGCCGGCGCTGCCGTGGCAGTCGGTGCAGGTCATGTTGGCGAGGTCGATCTGGCCGTTGATGTGCTTGGACTTGTCGACGCTGGTCTGGGTGTAGCCGGGGTGGCACTGGCCGCAGTCGGTGGCGGCGGTGACCCGCGGGTGGGTGCCGGCCGGGAAGCTGAGGGCGGCGGGCAGGCCGGCGGCGCCATGGCAGGTGCCGCAGGTGGCCTGGCCGGCTCCGCCGGTCCAGCTGGGAGCGTTGCTCCGGTTGCCGTTCTTGAAGTTGCCGTGGCACCAGGTGGAGGAGCAGTTGGCGCCGTCGAAGGTCGGGCTCAACCGGCCGGTGGTGGCGACGGGGCCAAAGGGCAGGTCGCTCACTCCGTTGATGTGCGGCAGGCCGGAGGTCAGCTCGCCGTTGGCGACTCGGGTGTGGCACTCGTCGCAGGCGATGGGGTTGGTGACCGCGCCTCCCTGCAAGTGTTTGAGGTGGGCGCCGACGGCGCGGGTCGAAGGATCGGTCTCGCCCTGGGTGCCCTGGGGCGGGGCGGCGGCGATCTGGGGATCGGCTCCGGTGCGGCCGGCGGTGCCGTGGCACAGGGAGCAGCTGAGGTTGCCGGTGTCGATCTTGCCGTTGACGTGCAGCGCCTTGTCGGTGGTGCCGGTGGTGGCGCCGGTCTTGGAGTAGCCGGGGTGGCAGGTGCCGCAGTCATCGCGCTGGATGTGCGGCCTCGGCGGAGGGTTGCCGTGGCAGGCGTTGCACTGCGCCTGGCTGGCGCTGTCGGTCCACAGCACCTGGTTGTTGTTGGCGCCGCCGGTGAGCGTATAGCCGTGGCAGTAGCTGCTCGAGCAGCGCTGGGTGGCGAAGTCGTAGCTGGGGGTCGAGCCGTCGGTGCGGGACAGGCCGCCGAAGGTCAGCTCGGCGATGTTGTCGCCGTCGTCGATGTGGCCGGGATCGCCCACCGTCTTGGGAACCTTGTGGCAGCTGTCGCAGGTGACGTCCACCGAGTTGGCGGCGGTCAGGTGCTTCAGGTGGGCGCCGACCTTGGTCGAGGCGGTGTTGTGCTTGAGGTCCTTGGGCGGGGCCGGGCTGATCAGGGGATCGCGGGTCGGGTCGCCGTGGCAGGAGTCGCAGGCGCCGCCGGCGCCCTGGACCACGCCGTCGACGTGGGTGTTGCGGTTGGCGATGGTCAGGTTCGGGCCGGCGGTCGGGGCGTGGCACTGGTCGCAGTTGTCGGTGGCGAAGGGATGCGGCGGGGGCGGGGGCAGTCCGTGACAGCTGCCGCAGGCGGCCTCGGTTCCGTCGACCTTGGTCCAGGTGGGCGTGGTGTGCTTGCCGCCCGGCAGCGACTTGCCGTGGCAGTAGGTGTTGCAGGTGGCGGTGGTGCGGTCCCAATTGGCGGCGATTTCGCTGGCGTTGGCCAGCGAGCCGAAGATCACCTCGGCCGGCAGCGGGGAGTCGATGTGTCCGGGGTCGCCGACCGAGGTCGGGACCAGGTGGCACTCCGAACAGGAGACCGGCCGGGAGTTCTTTCCGCCGTTGAGGTGCGTCTGGTGGGCCCCGACGCCGATCTCGGTGGTCGAGGTGCTGCCGGCCACCGAGCGCGGCGGCGCGGCGTTGTCCAGGCTGCCGTGGCAGGTGCGGCAGCCCTGCGTCTCGTCTGCCGGCGGGGCGCTGGGGTCGTAGTAGCAGGTCCGCGACTGGCACTTGCAGCCGCCCTGGATTCGCGCGCAAGAGGGGTTGGCGGCGCAGTCCTCGTCGACCGTGCAGCTCGAGCCCTGGACGGCCACCAGCCCGCAGTTGCAGCCGGAGACTGCCAGCGCCACCGCCGCGGCAAACAGCACCGGAGCCGGGAAACGGCGGGGGGCGGAAACGAGCGGATTCGGCGTTCGCTGGGTCGTCATCGCGGCACTCGGGCAAGTGAGAGGGATGGCGTGCTGCCCTTGCTTAGGGCTTCTTCGACTTCGGTTTGGGTTTCGTAGACGGGCTCTGCTTGGGGCGAGGGGCGCTCTTGGCGTTCGCTGCGATCGCCGGCTTGGGCTGCCCCGCCCCCTTCGCCGGCTGGGCGGCGAGGCCGGCTTTGCAGCTCTCGGCGCAGGTCTCCAGCCGCTCCTGGCAAAGCTGCGGGCAGACCGGGCCGTTGTTCTCCTGGCAGCCGGCGGTGCACTTCTGCAGAAGGGCGTTGGCCCGCTCCAGGCACTCAAAGGCGTCGGGAGCTCCCTTGATGCGGTGGCAGTCGGGGAACGGGTAGCTCGCGTTGGGCTCGGGGGCGGCATCGGTGAGGAGGGACGCTGGGACGAAGCCGGTGTGGCCCTCGAGATCCTCGACGAAGGCGAAGCCGCCCTGGATACGCTTGAGCGTCACCTGCGAGCCTCGGAACAGGTTGACGCCCTGGATCGCGGCCGCCTGCTCGCCGGGCGCTTCGCGCAGCGGGGCTTCTTCCGAGAGGTACGAGGTGCCGGCCGATTCCGCGGCCTCGCGCTCGACTCCGGGGTTGTCGGCGGCTGCGGCGGCGGCCTTGGGCTGGCCGTGCCAGTTCAGGGCCAGCACGACGGCCAGCGCCGCGGCGATCGGCCAGCCGGCGCCCAGCGCGAGCTTCTGAACCAGCGGGATCCCGCCGGCGGCGGCTGGGGCCGGTTGGTGGGTGTCGCCGGGGTCCGAGTGTCCGGGGAGTTCCTTGGCGGCGGCTTCCGGGAAGGTCACTCGGTACCAGAGGCGGTAGTGGTGGCTGGCCCAGTGGCGGCTGACGTAGCCGGTGAACATGCCGGTGATTCCGACCCGGGTGGCGGGATTGATGATGGCCATGAACATGTGGCCGCCCACCAGCGGCGCTGCCGCCACCGCGTAGCCGAAGTGCAGGTACCAGGGGAGGATCTGCGACTTGTCGCTCCAGATCAGCAGGCCGGTCAGGCCCATCAGCGGGTAGGAGATGGTGACCGACATGAAGTTGAGCTTCTCGGCGGCGTTGAACTTCCCCTCCTCCGGCAGCTTGATCGATTTGAAGACGTTCGAGAGGGGCATCAGAAACAGCCACTTGATCTCGTCGAAGCTCCACTTCCAGCCCCACTTCATGTTGGCGAGGTGGATGCGCCAATCGGGTTTGACGATGAAGGCCAGCGGCGGCAGCACGATCAGCGCCACGCCGGAGTAGCGGTGGATGGTGGAGAAGAGGTCGCGGAATGGCCGCTCCGGCGCCGGGTTGTAGATCAGCACCAGGATCGCCGCCGTCGTCAGGCAGGTCAGGAACGGCGCCGCCAGCGACCAGTGCATCAGGCGCTCGGCCAGCTTGAAGCGGAGGATCTTGTCCGACTGATCGCCGTGCCCGTCGCGCTTCTGCTCGACGTGATCGGTTGGCGCGTCTTCCAAGACGATCTGCGCTTCTTCGAGATCGATGGTGTCGGTCGCAGCCGCCGAGCCGCTGGCGGAAACTGTGGCGGACGGCGCGGGAGCTTGCCGGGCCACGGGCTTTGCCGGGGCTGGCACGGGAGCTGGCGCTGGGCGAGGGGCAGGAGCCGGAGCCTCGGCCGGAGCAGGAGCAGGTCGCGCTGTCGGAGCGGGGCGAGTCTCGGGAGCGGGAGCGCGCGCCGGGCGCGCAGCCGGAGCCGGGCGGGGCGCGGCGGCTGCCGGGACACGGGCTGGGGGTGGAACGGTGTTTCCAGAGCTCGAAACGCCCAGATCGAAGGGATCAGGGTCGAAGTGACCGGCGTTCGGGAGGTCGGGGCCCTGCGTTGGCGGATGCTTGCTCATGCGGTTGTCTTGTGGCTCCGAGGTTGTTGCGATCGGGAGGCCGCGCCTCTCGCGGCCCCGCTGGCGCACAGCGGAATGCCAGCGACAGCGGCCGTCCCGAATATCGAGGGGCGGCGCTGGCGGACGCCGATTCTTTCCGCGCGGCGGTTCAAATCCGGTACCCCAGCTGCACGAAGACGGTGTGGTAGACGCTGCCCGGGTCGATGAACGCTTGGTACTGCATCACCGCCCGCAGCCCCTTGGCCGAGGTCAGCTCTCCCAGCTCCAGCCAGAGCACGCCGTCGAGGTCGACGCTGTTGGTGGCGACCGCGGCAGCGCTCAGAGGCTGGGTGTGCAGGAAGGCAGCCCCGCCCTCGAAGCCGACCGCCTTGTTCTCCAGCCCGAGCCGGGCGCTGCCCAGCTTGATCTGGGCGTTGAAGTAGCTGCGCTGCGTGTAGCTGACGTCGAGGTAGCCGACCTTGGGGCGCCACTTGAATCCGAGCTTGCCCTCGTATCCCTGGGCCTGTTCAGTGTGGCGCACGTCGTAGCGCAGCCGCAGGTAGGGAACGGCGTTCGGGGTGAGGTTGAGGGTGTTGGTCCAGCGCAGGCTGGTGATGCGGGTGCCGACCGCCTCCTCGCCGTCGATGGTGAATCCCCTGAGCCGCTGCTGCTCGGTGAACCAGTCGTGCCACCAGCGGCTGGGGAGGATGGTGTGGACGTGGCTCAGGCTGAGCGAGCTGTCGTAGGCCCGCAACGGCCGCCAGCGCAGCATGGCGTTGGCGTTGGTGAGGTCCACCGGGCCGCCGAACAGCCCCTGCGGCGCGGCCAGGTCGACCATGGCGAAGCCGGCGGCCATCAGGGTCGGGCTGAGGACGGCGTAGGCGCGCTCGGTCAGATAGAGCCGGTCGAGCGAGGTGTTGGAGAGGGTGGCCACCAGCCCGCCGGAAGAGCTGCTGGTCAGGCTGCGGCGCTCGTAGCCGGCCCCGGCGGTGCGGAAGTCGGTGTTGAACTCGCCGGTGTAGGGGTTGGTCAGCTGCAGCCCGGCGAAGACCAGGGCATAGGTCTCCTCGCTCAGCTGGCGCTCGACGGCGATGCCGTCCACCTCGGCGCTCGCCACCGCGCGCACGAGCTGGCGGCCGAGCGCGACCCGCCATCGGTTCGAGTCCTCGCCGATCCTGAGGAAGGCTTCGGTCGGGGTCAGCTTGGTGGCCTCGCAGTTCAGGGTCTTGTCGCAGCTGGCCAGGTCCTGGGGCTGCCAGTACTGGCGCGCGCGGGAGTCGAGGTGCGCCGAGAGCGGCAGGCCGGCAAGGGCGGTGGCGTCGGCGCGCAGGCGCAGGTCGGTGAAGAACTGGTAGTTGGTGGCGGTGGAGTCGCCGCCGTAGATCTGCGCCAGGTCGAGGCGGGCGTGCAGCTCGTTGATCGGCGCCGCCTCCTTGGCGACCTCGCCGCCGATCGACTCCTGCGCCGCCGCCGGCAGCGCCGCCAGCACCAGCGCCAGCGACAGTCCCTGACCGGACTTGAGAGCGGGGAGCGTTCTCATTTGGCGGTCACCCTCCAATCCACCGGGGTGTGGCAGTCGCCGCAGGCGGTCGAGGCCGTGCCCTTGTGCGCGCCCTGGGTCCGCGGGTCGAGGTAGGCAGTGAGGTGACAGGTCTCGCAGGTGTTGGGAGTGCCGGCGTAGATGCCCGAGTAGTGGCAGGAGGCGCAGCCGATGAATCGATGTCGGCCGCGCAGCGGGAACAGGTCGTGGAAGTTTCGCACCGGCTGGAAGCCGACCTCGCTGTGGCAGCGGTCGCAGGGCCGCAGCTCGGCGGTGTGGAGCGGGTCCCTCACCTTGGCCGCGGCGGTGGCGTGGCAGTTCTCGCAGTCGGTGGGCAGGCCCTGGTAGGTGCCCGAGCCGTGGCAGGCCAGGCAGGGAGCGGTGCGGTGGACCCCGCGCAGCGGGAAGCCGGTCTGCAGGTGGCTGAACTGCGCCGGGCGCCAGCGGGTCTGGACGTGGCAGTCGCCGCAGAACGGGCCCAGGGCGTTGCGGTGCGGGTCGAGCTCGCGGTGGCACTGCTGGCACCACTCGCCGGTGCCCGCCAGCAGCCGGCCCGCGCTGTGGCAGGCCTTGCAGGACAGCGTCTGGTGGACCCCTTCCAGCCGGAACGGCCCGTTGTCGTGGACGGTGGCGCTGACCTGCTTGAAGGCCACGGTGTTGTGGCAGTTGTTGCAGCTGGTGCCCCGATCGCCCTGGTGCTTGTCCTTGTGGCACTCGGAGCAGACCTTGCCCATCACCGGGAAGGTGCGATCGACCACCGGCTTGGCGGTCTTGGTCCAGCCGGGCTCGGGCGGCCCGTCGGCGGGCGCCGGCCGGTGGCAGAAGCCGCACTCCACCGCGGCGTGGCGGCCGGTGCGGGCGAAGCGGGTCATCGAGTCGTGGGCGAACAGCGGCGCGCCCTTCTCCGGCCGGTGACACTTCTCGCAGTCCTTGCCCAGCTTGCCCTTGTGCGGCTCGGTCGAGGCATGGCAGTCGCCGCAGCGCGGCTGGCCCAGCCTGTAATTGCGCCTGGGGTGGCACTTCTCGCAGGCCACCTTGGCGTGCAGTCCCTCGAGCTTGAAGGGCGTCTTCTCGTCGTGCGCGAAGCCGACCTTGGCCAGGGCGAACTTGGCCTCGGGCGTGTGGCAGCCTTCGCACTTCGTCCCCAGCGAGCCCTGGTGCGAGTCCTTGTGGCAGTCGAGGCACTGCACCTTGTTGGTGCGGAAGATGCCGCCGGGATGGCAGCTGGTGCAGCCCTTGGTCCTGCGCTTGGAGACCTCGAGGTGCGCGCCGGTGAGCTTGAAGCGCGAGCCGGTGTTGTGGTCGAAGCCGCCCTTCTTCCCCTGGTGGCAGCTGGTGCAGGGCTTGTCCTTGAACTGTCCCTTGTGGACGTCCTTGTGGCGGTGGCAGTCGGCGCAATCCGGGCCAGGGAACTTCTCGAAGTTCTTGGGCCCGCTGCCGCGGTGACAGGCGCGGCACTTGATTTCGTCGTGGATCCCGCTGAGGGCGAAGCGGGTCAGCGTGTCGTGCTCGAACTCCACCGTCTTCAGGCCCCCGGGCGGCTGGTGGCACTGGCTGCAGTCGCGCCCCTTGAAGCGGTCGCCATGGGGATCCTTGTGGCAGGAGGCGCAGGCCTTGGGCGGCTTCTGGTGGGTCTTGAAGTCGTGGCACTTGCGGCAGGGGGCGGTCTGATGCCCGCCCTCGAGGTGGTAGCCGGTGGAGGCGTGGTTGAAGTGCACCTCCTGGTACTTGCGCGAGGGGTCGTGGCACAGAGTGCACTGGGCCGGGAAGCTCGCCCCGTGCTTGCTCTGGTGGCAGTTGGCGCAGGTGCGCGGGGACTCGCCGATCGTCATCTTCTTGTTCTTGTGGCAGTCGTGGCAGTGGATCTGGGCGTGCCGGCCGACCAGGTTGATTCCGGTGACCTCGCCGTGATCGAAGGGGACCTGGGCGGCGGTCATGTTCTTGGCGCTGACCGCCACCAGGTGGCACAGCTGGCAGCTCTCGCGCAGCTTCTGCTGGCGGAAGCCGTGCGGGTTGTTGTGGCAGCCGTCGCAGGAGTGGCTCAGTCCCAGGAAGACGATGCTGCCGGTCTTGGTGCGCCCCCTGTGGCAGGCGGTGCACTTGACCGTCTCGTGCATGCCGGTGAGGACGAAGCCGGTGAGCTTGTGGTCGAACTTCTCGCTGGAGCCCACCTTGCGCCAGTCGGCGATCGCCGCGGTTCGCCCCTTGTGATCGGTGTGGCACTCGGTGCACTTGCGGCCCTGCGCGACGAAGCCGGCGTGCAGGCCGGCCCCGGAGGCGATCTTGGCGCGCTGCTTCTCGTGGCACTCGAGGCAGGTGTCGCCGCTGATTCCGCCCGACAGCTTGTGGCATTTCACGCAGCCGCTGCCCGTGTCGTCATACTGTTTGTGAACTTCGGCCAGCGGCCCCGGCGACAGCTTGGGAATGAAGGATTGCGACCAGCCGGCCGCCGGTGAAGCGACGACAGCGGCGAGCACGAGCAGCTGGCTGGCACTGCGCAAGGAGATGGGCAAGGGAGCGCTCGGACAGGGGCAAGCTGCTCAAGCGAGCTCCAACTCTTCCACGGTTCGAACTCGAACGAAAGTCGACATCTGTTAGCGGATTCACGAATCGGCGCACCCATGCCAGACTACTGGTGAAGTCGCTCGGGCGAAGGATCAGGCGCGACCCGGGCTCAAGGATCCCGCGCGGCTTTGCCGCGCGGGGACAAGTCGCTGCCTGATGCTTGCGCGCTTGGTGGTCGCTCTCGCCGTGCTCGGCCAGTCGGGGTCTCCGGCAAGATCAGCAGCTACCTGGATGCGCGGCTGGGAAATGCGCGCGATTGGTCTCCGACCCCGGCGCTGGCCGATCTCCACGGCACGAGTGAGCGGGCGCGCCTCGATACGGACCAGTGAATCGACCAGGGGTCGGGCACGGACCTGGATTTCGGCCGGGGAGCCAATGACCCGAGGCGACCGATCGGCTCACACCGCCGGACGGCTATACGTGCACCGTCACCTCGTGGATGCCGGTGGCGCCGCTGGGATGGGGGCCGCGCATCTCGGTGGGCTGAAGCGCGCCAGTCCCGTCATACGCTCGAACGCGGAAGGTGTGCTGGCCGGGCTGATACGGCCAATCATAGCGCCACTGAACCCAGCTCAAGGGGCTGAGGGGCGGAACCCGAAGCCGCGCCCCGACCCACTGCCCGCCGTCCGCCTGGACCTCGACCCTGCTGATGCCGCGCGCGCCCGCGTAGGCAATCCCGCCGATCGGCAGCACCTGCGCCTGGCCCAGGACCGTCGACGTCCCCACGGTGTCGATCACCGAGGTGGTATTGGGGATCGCCTCCTTGCTCCATCCGCGCACCTCCCAATACCCGGGCCTGGCCAGGTCGGTCACCTCGAGGTGCGTTATCCACTTCGGCTGCTTCATCCCGTGGCGATTGGGAACGAAGATGCGCAGCGGGAAGCCGTGCTCGGCCGTCAGCGGCTCCCCGTTCATCGCCCAGACCAGCAGCGTGCGGTCGTCCTCGACGTCATCGGCCTCGACGCTCTCGAAGAACCGGTCCGCCGACTCCAGGAACACCGTGCGTCCCTCCGGCTTCCTTCCTGCGCGCGCGAGAAATTCCTTGAGGCGCACGCCGGTCAGCACGGCGGTGCTGATGAGGTCCCCGCCGAGCACGTTGGAGATGCATTCGAGCGTGACCGCCTGGCTGGTCGTCGGAAGCGCCCGCAGCTCGTCCAGCGTGAAGGAGCGGGCCTGATCGACCATCCCGTCGACGCGCAGGCTCCAGCGGCGAGCGTCGAGCCGGGGAGGCGCCAGGTTGATGTCGATTCGGTAGAAGCGGTCGGTCTCCGTCAACTCGGGGCGGGTTCCCCGGACCGGTGGAAGGCGCGACGCGAGCGCCGCCGGCGTCGGCGAAGCCGCGGGCCCGGAAGTCGTCTCCAGGCTCATCGATTCGGCCGCCCCGGTTCCCCCGATCCCGCCGCCAGCGGCGCCGCGCCGGCCGAACGCGCGTCCCAGCCCGATCGCGGCAGCGAAGACGCCCAGTGCCGCGACGGCGAGTCCGCGAAGGAATGCGCGCCGCCGGGATCTGCCCTCTTCTCCTGGCGCCTGTTCTGCCGCCCGCTCGATGGCAAATCCCAGGAGCGCGCCCCAGCCGACCAGGACCGCGAAGAGCCAGGCCGCGGAAATCGCCGGACCGGCTGCCGGAGCACCGACGGCGAGCATCGCCGCCAGCGAGAGCAGCCACAGCAGCCCGCCGCCGGCCGCGCCCGCCCGAGCCAGGCGCGCCCTGCGGCGCCCGACGGCCGCCAGCAGGGCGCCGAGCGCGACCGCGCCGAGGACCATCCCCGCCACCGCGAGCGACATCTCCGCGAGCTTGGCCACCGCGGAGGTCGGGCCAATTCCCAGGCCTGAGATGATGCTCACCATCGCTTCGATGCCGAAGGTGATGACGCCTCCCGGCAGGATGCGGGTCAACCCCTCGAAGAGCAGGAAGGGCAGGTAGGGCAGGCCGGCGAGGCGCTCCCCGAGGAAGAGCAGCGCCAGCACCGGCAGGCCGGTCAACAGCCCGAGCCCGGCGCCTCCCGAAATCGATGTCCGTCGCATGGTCCGCCCCCGGTTCAAGCAGTCGTCGGGCAGGGCTAGCCGGCTCGCGGCCTGGACGCTACCGGCTCGAGCGCGCAGGCCGCGCGGCTGGCGAAGACTTCACAGCGTCGAATGCCGAGTCCGGCTCGCCGGCGATGCCGCGCTCACCGCTTACCAGGCCAAGAGCGGCGGCGGGTCGTCCCTCCGGCGGCGAGGCGCCAGCGGGCGGCGCACAGAGCTCGCGACGCGGGCAGCCCCCCGGTCCGACCGGCGGAGTCCGAGGGCCGCGCCAAGCCGACAGCGAAGCTCGTCGCTATTCGAGCCGCTGCTCGGGGGGAGGGCGCGCTGCCGGGCCCTGCGCGCCGCACGGTATAGTCGCTCTCCCATGCTCCCGCGCTTGTTGCTCGCCCTCGCGATGCTCGGCCAATCGGAGCCCGCGGCGCAGGTCAACGGCTACCTTGGCGCTCGGTTCGGCTACGCGCGCGGCTTCGAGTCCGACCCGCCGCCGCTGGCCGATCTCTACGGCACCAGCGAGCGGGCGCTGCTGATGGAGGCCAACGCCCAGCTGCGATTGTCTCTGCGCGAGGGCTACGAGGCGCGCGCCGACCTGTCGGCCTTCGTCAACACCCAGAGCGCGGCCTCGGGCCGGCTGGGGAGCGCGCCGGCGATGGGCAACCGCCTCGAGCCCAGCGAGCTCTACCTGAACCTGGGCTTCGCCGAGCATCTCAACGGGCTGGTCGGCCGCAAGCGGCTGGTCTGGGGAAGCGGCTTTGCCTTCAACCCCTCGGACCTCCTCAACCCTGCCAAGGATCCGACCGATCCCTCGCTGCAGCGCGCCGGGGCCTGGATGGTCCGGCTGGAGGCGCCCTTCGAGAAGTTCACCGCCACGGCGCTGTGGGCCCCCAAGGTGACCGCCACCGAGGTGGGCCTGCCGCGGCGCTTCCTCACCGAGCCCGGCGGCGCGGAGTTCGAGCAGCTGTTCGGCGCCCGCCTCTATGCACTTCTCGCCGGCGCCGACCTGAACCTGATCTGGATGTGGTCGAACCGCTACGCCGACGTGCTGCCCCACAGCCATCGCTTCGCGGCTTCCTTCAGCCGCTACTTCTTCACCGACTACGAGCTGCACGCCGAGGCCATCGCGCAGCAGGGGCGGGACGCGCTCAGCTACCACTCCGAGTGCCTGCCCGGCGCGGACGGCAATCCACAGTCGGTGCTCGCCTGCCGCGCCTCCGGCCAGCAAGCCGTGATGCGTCCCGACGCCGAGTCGAGCTCGCTCTTCGCCAGGGTGATCGCCGGGACCCGCTACACCTTCTCGGACGACTCGACGGTATCGCTCGAGTACTACTTCAACGGCGCCGGGCTCTCGCCCGCGCAGTTCGCCGACCGCACTGCCTTCCTGCGCAAGCTGCCCGACGCGCTGGCCGCCGCGCAGCGGCTTCCCCCCGAGCTGCAGGCCCAGCTGCCGGATCCGTCGTCATTCGCCGGCGGTGATGCCGGTCAGCCGCTGCGCTTCGCCTTCTCGGCGCTGCGGCGCCACTACCTGTTCCTGGTGTTCCAGAAGCCGAAGCTGCTCGACGACTTCTCCATTTCGGCCACGGCCCTGGTCGGGCTCGAGGAGCCGAGCGCGCTGGTGGCGCCCAGCCTGAGCTACAGCGCCCGCGACTGGCTGACGCTGACCGCCTCGCTCTATCTTCCGCTGGGAGACAGGGACAGCGAGCTGGGCGGGTTGCCGTTCAAGGTCCGCGGCCTCTTCGAGGCGCGGGCGTTCTACTGAGGAGAAGGCACCGTGGCGCTGCTTTCGCTCAAAGGGATCAGCAAGGACTACCAGCTCGGCAAGGCGCGGGTGCCGGCGCTGCGCGGGGTCGATCTGACGGTCGAGCGCGGCGAGTTCACCGTGATCATGGGCCCCAGCGGCTCGGGCAAGACCACCCTGCTCAACATCATCGGCTGCCTCGACCGGGCTTCGTCGGGAAGCTTCGAGCTCGACGGGGCGGCGATCGGCGGCCAGGACTTCGACGAGCTGGCCGAGCTGCGTAACCGGAGCATCGGGTTCATCTTCCAGTCCTTCAACCTGATCCCGGTGCTCAACGTCTACGAGAACATCGAGTTCCCCTGCCTGATCCGCGGCAGACGGGACAAGGCGCTGGCCGAGCGCACCCGGCGCATCGCCGATCTGGTGGGGCTGACCCCGTACATCAAGCATCGGCCCGACGAGCTCTCCGGCGGCCAGCGGCAGCGGGTGGCCATCGCCCGGGCGCTGGTCACCGAGCCGCGGCTGGTGCTGGCCGACGAGCCCACTGCCAACCTGGACAGTGACACCAGCCAGCAGATCATCGACCTGATGCTGGCGCTCAACCGCGAGAGCGGGGTGACCTTCCTCTTCTCGACCCACGACGCCCGGGTGACGCAGCACGCGCGAAGGGTGGTCCGGATCGCCGACGGACGGATCGTGGGCGACGAGCGGCGCGAGCAGAGCGTCGCGGCGTCCTGACGCGCTCAGAGCTTCGAGAAGTCCGGCGCACGCTTTTCGAAGAACGCGCGGAAGGCCTCCTTGGCGGCGGGCGAGTCGAGCCGCTCGAGAAAGCGGGCGCTCTCCACGGCAATGGTCTCGGCGATGGCCGGGGCCAGGTTGCGCTTGAGCAGGGCCTTGGTGACCTTGAGCGCGTCGCAGGGCTTCTGGGCGAGCTTCCGGGCAGTCTCCTCGGCGGTGGCGAAGAGCTTGTCGAGCTCGACCACTGCGGTGATCAGGCCGGCCTCGCGGGCGACCTCGGCGCCGAAGGGCTCGCCGAGCATCAGCAGCTCGCTGGCGCGCTTGGGGCCAACCGCCAGCGGCAGCAGCAGGCTCGAGCCCGCCTCGGGAGTGAGGCCGAGGTTGACGAACGGCAGGGCGAAGCGGGCCTTGGGCTCGCAGTAGGCGAAGTCGCAGTGCAGCAGCAGCGTGGTGCCGATGCCCACCGCCGGGCCGGCCACCGCGGCGACCATCGGCTTCGACGCGGTGCTGATCGCTCGCAGGAAGCGGAAGACCGGGCTCGACTCGCCAGTGGGCGGGTGCTCGAGGAAGTCGGTCAGATCATTGCCGGCGGTGAAGGCCTGCTCGTCGCCGCGGAAGACCAGGACCCGCACCTCGGGATCGGCCTCGGCCGACTCCATCGCCGAGGCGAGCGCGTCGTACATCGCGTGCGTGAGGGCGTGCTTCTTGGCGGGGCGGTTGAAGCGGATGGTCAGGACCCGGTCCTGCCGCTCGAGGAGGATGTCGGTCATCGCGTGCTCCCGTGGGATGAGGGTGCCTTGGTAGCACTCGGCGGCGACCCGCCGCTACTGGTTACGCAAGCGCCAAGGGTCGGTCTTCGTGAGTAGAATCAAGCGCCTGCAAACGAGGATTGCCGATGCGACAGAGGTTCTCGACGGTGGTTCTGCTCGTGTTGATGCTGGGCTGCTTTCATCGAACCCCTGCGCCAAAACCCGAGAGCACGGGAGAGCCGGCAGCGCTGCACTACAGCCTGGAGCTGGTCCGCACGCCCTTCATGATGGTGAAGGTGATCCTGCAGACGCGGGGAGCGGCCGACGGCAAGACGCTGTTCGACGCTGGCGAAAGCTGGGGCGGGGTCGAGCGTCCCGAGGACGAGGTGCACGGACTCGCCGTCCGGGGCGAGGATGGCCGCGCCGTCGCCGTCGAGCATCCCGCTGGCCACACCTGGATCGCCCGCCACTCTCCGGGTGAGCGCCTGACCCTGAGCTACTTCCTCGTGTCGACGCGACAAGACTTCAACGCGGACTCCGAGACCCATTATCGAGCGCTGATCGAGGAGAACCTGGTCCACCTCATCGGAGAGACGTCACTCATCTTTCCAGCCCACCTCGACGATCAGACCAAGCGGCGGATCGGCCTTCGGTGGAGCGGATTCGCCGAGTCCGGCTGGAGGGTGGTTTCCTCCTTTGGACCGGGGAATGAGCTCGAGGTCCTCGAGACCACCGGAGCCTTTCGCCACGCGGTCTTCATCGCCTCGAGCGACCTGCGGCTGGTTTCACGACAGCTGGGCGCGAACACTGTGACGCTCGGCATCGTCGGCGCCTGGCCGTTCGCCGACGCCGAGCTGGCCGAGGTCGCCGCGCGCGTCGTCGAGACCCAGCGCGCCTTCTTCCAGGACCCGGGTCCGGGCTTCTACTTGATCAGCGTCATTCCGGTTGGTGAGAAGCGTCCCAACTCTTCATCGATGGGCGGCACCGGCCTCACCAACTCTTTCGCGACCTTCCTGTCGCCCGGATTGCCGCTGGCCGGAGAGCTGGGCAACCGCCTCAAGTGGTTGTTCGGGCACGAGCTGTTCCACACCTGGAACGGGCAAACGGTTCGCGCCGCCGATCCCGGGCCGCTGGTCTACTGGTTCACCGAGGGGTTCACGAACTTCTACGCGCGTCGGCTGCTGCACCGCGCCGGGCTGATTCCGCTCGACGCCTATGTCGATGACCTCAACGAAGCCGTTGCCGGCTATCTGTTGTCGCCGGTGAGTCGCGAGCCGAATTCGCGAATCCTGGCGGACTTCTGGAGATCGGAGGCGGTCCAGAAGCTGCCCTACCGGCGCGGGGACATGGTGGCCTACCTGGTCGACCGCGAGATCAGGCGCGTCTCGGGCAACAAGCGCGGCCTCGACGACTTCATGCGGGAGCTCGTCGCCCAGGTGCGCACCAGCGGGGAGCGGGTCGGCACGAAGAGGCTCATCGAGCTCATCGAGCGGAGCACCTCGAGGGAGTTCGCCGGGGAGATAGAAAGAATCGTGAACGACGGCGCGATCGCGCCAATCGACCCGAAGGCCTTCGGGCCCTGCCTCGCCGGCGAGCTCAGAAGCCTTGGCCGCTTCGATCTTGGCTTCGATTTCAATCGCTCGAAGCAGAGCTACCGGGTGGTGGGAGTCGAGCCGGGCTCGAGTGCCTCTCTCGCTGGACTGCGCGACGGGCAGTCGCTGACCGGCTGGAGCGTGCACGGCGGCGAGCCCGAAGAGAAAGTCGAGTTCACCGTTCGCGAAGGCGGCGAGGAGCGGAAGATCCGCTATCTGCCCCAGGGACCTGCCGTGCCGGTCCCGCGGTTCGCCGTCGGCGACCCGGCGGCCTGCGCGTCACAGGGACTCTAGACACGAGCGCTCGCGAAGCAGCTCGCTCCTGGTTCTCCGCGCGGTGCCTGCGCGCCATGGCTGAGGTAGAACGAGCGCCTCGCAGGAGGGCCCGCCATGGCTGAACCGACGCCGAATCGCTTCCTCTCCAAGATGCTCGAGCGGCTCTACGCCGCGATGACGGTCGGGCCCAGCCTCAACTGCCGGCCGCAGAACAGCCGCCAGCGCATCGACCTCCATGCGCTCGCCTGCTTGAGCGGCCCGTCGCCGGACGAGACGCTCGGCCACCTTCTCGGCGACGCCAAGGCGGTCAAGTACACAGCACCGTTGGCCAACCGCCGCTTCGAACCGGAGGAGCCTGCGACCGAGGGGCAGAAGCGCGAGCTCACCGATGCCGAGAAGGCCGAGCGCCGCCGCGCCGAGGAGCAGCAGGCCACCTTGCGGAAGCTGGCGGTCATCGCCGAGGACGCCGCTTCTTTCGAGCACGAAACCGGAGCCCAGGTCCTCTTCCTGGGATACCCGCTGCTCTCGATTCCTCCGCGAGCCGGAGATCGCGCTCGCGGTGGCGCCGCCCGCCGCGTGTTGGCGCCGGTGGCCTTCGTGCCGGCGAGGATCCTGGTCAAGAAGGGGCGCGCCGCTTCGGTCGAGGTCGAGGCCTGTGGCGAGGGAATCGATCGCGTCATCCCCAATGCGGCGCTGCTCACTTGGGTCGAGCAGCAGTCGGGCAAGAAGCTGCGAGACCTCTTCGCCGATGAAGAGGGCAAAGATCCTTGGCGCGAGATCAACGAGTTGGTGGTTTCCGTCTGCCGGGCCCTGGAAATGCCAGCCCCGCCTGCGCTCGGCCCCGAGACGGCCACGGTCGGCGCGCCGCGGGCGGACGCCGAGGACAAGGAGCCGCGCTTGATCCCTGCGGCGGTGCTCGGCCTCTTCCCGCTGTCGAACCAGAGCCTGGTGCGCGATCTCGAGGCGCTGGTGGAGGGCGAGCCGGCGCAGGGGCCTATCGAGAGCTTCCTCAGGGTCGACTCCAGCCTGGCGGGAGCGGGCTCGCAGCCATCCAGCTCAGCCCACGGCGTGCGTGTCCCCGCTGAGGAGCGGTTGGTGGCGCTGGCCGATCCCTGCCAGGCGCGGGCGGTCCGCCTGGCGCGCAGCGCCATGGGGTTGGTGGTCCACGGCCCGCCGGGGACCGGCAAGTCCCAGACCATCGCCAATACCATCGGCGATCACCTCGCCCGAGGAGAACGGGTCCTCCTGGTGTGCGACAAGCGGACTGCGCTCGATGTGGTGAAATATCGGCTGGACGCTCTGGGCCTGGGCGAGCTGTGCGCGGTGGTCCACGACGCCCAGCGGGACCAGAAGGAGCTCTACCTCGGCATCCGCAACCAGCTGGACGGGCTGAGCGAGTCCAAGGTCAACGAAGCGGCAGTTGCCGAGCTGGCCGCTGTCGATCGCGAGCTCACCTCGTCTCAACAGGAGCTCAGCGCTCACGACCGCGCGCTGGCCGACCGGCCCAGCCCGACGGAGCCGAGCTTTCACGAGCTGGCCGGCGATTGGCTGGCGACCGAAATCGCTCCTTCCCACGCTCCCGCCGCGGCCGAGCTCAAGGGGATTCGGTTGGCCGAAGTAGCCCAGCATGAGCGAGAGGTCTGCGAGACGCTGCGGCGCGGCCAACGGGAGGACTATTCAGGCAACCCCTGGCGGCCAGCGCTAGGGGCCCAGCTCTCCGGCTGGCTCGCCCGCCCGCTCGATGAGCACCGAGCCGAGATCGAGGGACTGGTCGAAGCGGCAGCTCTCGCCGACAAGACGCTGGCCGCCGAAATCCCGGCCTTCCCCTGCGGAGGCGATCTCAGCGCCCAGGGAGACGCCCGCGCGCAGCTCGGGGCGCGGCTGGAGGCGATCGTCCAGGCCGGGCATTCGGAGGAGCTGGTGCGCTGGAGCGCCGAGCCCCAGGCCAAGCTCTCTGATGCCAACACAGAGCTGACCGTGCTCCGGCCGGAGGTGGACGTGCTGGCCTCCGGGCCTCTCGATCCGCAGCTCGCGCTGGTGGTCCGCAATGCCCCGCCCCAGTTGACCGAGCTGTTGCCGTCGATGGCCGCCCTGGCTTCGTACCTGAGCATCGGGCGACGTTGGTTCGCGTTCCTCTTCCTGTTGCGCCGTTTCAAGGCGGCGGCGGTGCTGGCGCGTTTCGGGTTGACCTTCTCCCTGGCGACGGTGGAGCGGGTGGCACGTTTTCTCTCGGGCCTCAAGGCGCGCACTCTGCTCAGCGACTTCGAGCGGCGGATGCTTCCGCTCGCCGGGCAGGCCCCCCTCATCTCGGATGAGGAGCTGCGCCAGCGCACCTCGGCGCAGCTCGCGGCCTTCGGGTTCCTGCTGGAGCTGCAGACGGTTTCCGCCCTCGGCGCCGAGGCCGAGGCGCTGCGCCGGCAGCTCTCGCAGGCCACCAACCACGCCCGCCTGGCCGCCGGGCTGAAGAAGTCGCAAGCCCGCGCGGAGGCGATCGCCGCGCTGCTGATGAAGGTGGAGCGCAGCGGGCTGTTCGCCGCCAGCTGGCGTGCCGAGCTCGAGGCCGGGCTGCGGGTGGGGACTCCCTGCCGCGCAATCTTCGAGGTGCTGCGCGATCGGATCTCGACCGCGGAAGGACTCTTGCGCATCGAGGCGTCGCTGCAGTCCATGCCGGCGCCGGTTTCCGCGGGAGTGCGCCAGTTGCTGGAAGCGCGGGCCGAGCCGGAGCCTGGCTGGCGGGCGATTCGCAAGGGGGCGCTGACCAGTGAGATCTCCCGGCGCATCCGCGAGACGCCGGCGCTGCAGGCTCTGGACGGCGATGGGCTGGACGCCATCCACCGGCGCTACCGCGACCTCGAGGCCCGCAAGCGTGCGCTGGTGAGAGACGCCATCCTCCACCGGTGGGTTGCGCGGCAGCGGGAGCGGCTCCTCGCCTCGACGGGCAGCCGTCTCAACGGCGCCGGCACCGAGGTGCGCCGGCGGCTGATGCTGCGCGGCGAGCGGGTGCTCAAGGTCCGGCAGGTCATCGCCGCCGGAGCGGCGTTGGAGGGCGGCGACCCGCTGTTCGACCTGCGGCCGGTATGGATGGCCAGCCCGGAGACCGTGGCGCAGATCTTTCCCCGCAAGGCGCTGTTCGACGTGGTGGTCTTCGACGAGTCCTCGCAGTGCCGCCTCGAGGAGGCCCTGCCGGTGCTGACTCGGGCGCGGCGAGTGGTCATCGCCGGCGACCCCAAGCAGCTGCCGCCGACGCGCTTCTTCGAGAGCGCCGTGGCGCAGAGCGAGGTCAGCGAGCCGGAGGGAGAGCAGGCGCTCTTCGAAGAGCAGCAGGCGGAGGTCGAGGACCTGTTGGGCGCCGCGCTGAACCTGGAGATCGAGCAGGCCTACCTCGACGTCCATTACCGCTCGCAGAACTCGGACTTGATCGAGTTCTCGAACCAGAGCTTCTACGAGTCGCGTCTGCAGGCCATCCCTGGTCACCCCTCGAACCGGGCGACCGTCGCGCCCTTGCGGCTGGTCGCGGTCGCCGGCACCTACGACAAGCGGGTCAACGTGCCCGAAGCCCAGGAGGTGGTGGCTGTCGTCCGCCGGCTGCTCTCGCAGCCGGAGCCGCCCTCGATCGGAATCGCCTGCTTCAACCTGAGTCAGCGCGACCAGATCGTCGACGCTCTGGACGAGGCGGCAGCGGCTGATGCCGCGTTCGGGGCCCAGCTCGCGCAGGCGCGCGCCCGGCAAGGGTCGGCGTCGTTTGAGGGGTTGTTCGTCAAGAACCTGGAAAACGTCCAGGGCGACGAGCGTGACCACATGATCATCAGCACCACCTACGGCCCGGATCCCAAGGGGCGGTTCTATCGGCGCTTTGGTCCGCTGGGAAGCGCCGGCGGAGGCCGGCGCCTCAACGTCCTTGTGACGCGCGCTCGCAAGGAGGTGCACCTCATCACGTCCATCCCGCGCGAGGTCTACACTGCCTTGCCCCCCACGGGGCCAGGACAGACTCCGAGCGGTGCGTGGCTGCTCTTCAGCTATCTCAAATGGGCCGAGGAATTGGAGCGGGAATATCGGGATGCGAACGAGCGGCTGGCGCAGGCGCGCGTCCACCCGGAGGTGGTCGTCAACGAGCTCGCCAGCGGAGCTCCTTCAGCCTTCGCTGCGGCGCTGGGACGGCGTCTGGCGAAGGGGCATGGAATTTCCTCTGACATCCACTGGGGCAACGATGGCTTCTGCGTGGACGTTGCGCTGCACCATCCGACTCGTGCCGAGAGCGTCACCGTCGGACTGCTGTGCGATGGCACGAGGTTTCCGCGCGCGAGCGACCGCATCGAGTGGGATCTGTTCCGGACGGCGGTCCTTGAGGGGCAGGGCTGGAGGCTGTGCCGGCTTTGGACGCCTCAGTTCTTCCGCGACCCGGAGGGAGCCCTGAATTCGATTCTGCGGGCCGCAGCCGAGGAAGTGGCCAAGAATGCCGAGCCGCCGCAGCGGTCCGGCAGCGACGCCAGCCTCCTGAACTGAGTCGTCTACCGTCGCCTGGGCCGGACGGAGGAAGCCGCGCTTCGCGCCGCGGGCTTTGCCTTTGCCGCCCGCTTGCTCGCCTTGGGCGGCAAGGTCCGAGCGTACTCGAACCCGCGCTTCACCCACTCGCGCAGCGTCTCCTCGTCCTCGAGCATCTCGTCCGAGAACTGGATGTACTCGCGCATCGGACGCCCGCCCATCGGATCGAAGATCGAGCCGCCCAGCGCCAGCAGCTTGGCGCGCTGGTCCTCGGGAAGCCGGACGACGATCGAGTTGGCGAAGACGCCGCTGAACATCTGGCCGTTCACGAAGGCGCAGGGATAGCCGAACATCTGGCGCGGCTGGTGGTCGAGCCCGTCGACGGCGGTGGCGAAGAGCTCTTTGATCCAGGGAGTCGCTTTGGCGAACTTCTTCATCGGCACCTCCGGCGGGTGGAAGCGGCAGCTCGAGGATAGCTCCAAGCCCGCGCGAAGGCTTCGTGGTATGCCGGATCCATGGTTGCCGCCCGACCCGAGCTCGTCGTCCGCCGCGCGCGCCGCTCCGATCTGCCTGCCCTGGGGCGCCTGGGGGCGACGCTCGCCAGAGCCCACCACGACTGGGATCCGAAGCGATTCTTCGTCGTGCCTGGCATGGCCGCCGGCTACGCATGGTGGCTGGGCAAGGAGCTCAGGAACCGCAAGGCGGTGGTGCTGACCGCAGTGATCGGCCAGCGGATCGTCGGCTACGCCTACGGGCGCATCGAGCCGCGCGACTGGAATGCCCTGCGCGACGAGTGTGGTGCAGGGATCGACCTGATCGTCGACCCGAAGCTGCGGGGGCGCGGCTACGGCAAGGAGCTGGGAAAGGCGCTGCTGCAGGCGCTGGCGGAGATGGGCGCACCGCGGGTCGTGCTCCAGGCCGCCGCCCCAAATCGCCGAGCGCAGAAGCTCTTCGCCGCGATGGGTTTCCGCCCGACGATGGTCGAGATGACGCTCGAGCTGCCCAATCCCAGCAAGGCCAAGGCAGCTCGGCGCTAGCGGCGAGCTACTTGCGCCGCTTCTTCTTGGCCTTCTGCTTCTTGCCCTCGCCGCTCTCCGAGGGAACCGCGACCTCGACTCGGGGGGCGGGCGCTTCTGCGCGAGCCGCCGGAGCGGTCTGAAGCTGGAGCGAGCGCCCGAACATCAGCAGGCTGGCCACGAAGGAGGCCGTCGCCACCAGCGCCACCGGCGGCGGGAAGATCCCGGTGGTCGCTCCCGCGAGGCTCACCGCTGCTGCCAGCAGCGCGCTCGCCCGGACCCAGACGCGCCGCAGCCCGGACCTGGCCGAGCTGTCGCTGACGGCGCCGAAGACACACCCGGGCATTGCCAGCATCCCGAGGTAGAGCGGTGCCACCAGGTACAGCGGCAGCGCCGCCGGATGGCGCAGGGCCGCCCAGAGGACCGGAGCCAGCAGGCTCAGGGTCATCGCTGGCGGGAGCAGGGCGAACATCGGCCACATCGCGGATCTCCTGGAGGTCCTTCGGGCCTCTCCGGCGTCAAGGCCGCCGATTGTGCCACGGATTCGGAGAGAGCCAGATCCGCGCTCCGGGAGACGCGGCGGTCTCACGAGCAGGAACGCGCCCGCCGGAGGCCGGCGACAGGGCCAGGAGCCGCTGACGGATCCGAGGTGGCTGAGAGCGGGATCCGGACGGCGGTGCACTTTTTTCTGCAGACAACTTGACACCCGGAACGGGCCTGCGTATAAGCCCGCCCGTCGTTGGCGAGCGGCGGCGAGCAGCAGCAGCGAAGTCGCTCGGTAGTTGACAAGCGGTAGGCAGCTCGGTTATAAGCCGCCGCCGCAAAACGAAGTCGCTCTCTGAAATCTGAATAGCAGATCCGCATGAAAGAAGAAGTGCGGAGCACGCAGTTACTTTGAGGGAACCGCCTGCGAAGGCCTTTGGGCCGGCAGGTAGGCTTCCAACAACCGGAGCATCTCTAAGCCAGATGCTCAGGTTGCCACGGATTAAGTGGACCGCTCTTTGACGGTCCATCTCCAAGTTCAATTGGAGAGTTTGATCCTGGCTCAGAACGAACGCTG
>JBBIQS010000075.1:0-38165 GCA_037442205.1 Myxococcales bacterium | reverse complement strand
ACAATTGGCAATGCTGGTGCTCCCCGAGCGCCGCTCCGAACGAGCCTACCCGCGCGCGGTAAAGATCAAGATGAGCAACTACAAGAGGAAGCCCCCAACCTATCGGCCTACTAAGTGACCGGCATTGCGGCTTGGCCTGCCGGGACTTGTCCTTGTTCTTGGCTGCCGGCTGCGCGGTCTTGGCCGGCTCCTTCGGCTCGGCGCGGGCGACCTCGACCGGCTTCTCTGGCTCGGGCTTGTGGGCGGTCTCGGCCGGGACCGGCGCCGTCGGCGGCGGCTCCGGCTTGGCGGGCGCCTGGGCGACGACAGGAGCGGGCTGCGGCGCCGGGGTCTGCGGAAGCTCGCCGGCTGAGGGACGGCGCAGGATCACCACCCCGGCCACGACGGCCAGGCCGATCCCGCCGACCGCCATGGCGATCGCCAGCTGCTTGAGCTTGCGGCTGGCGCGCTCCACCGAGTTGTCAGGTGAAATCGCGAGGTTGGGCGAGGAGGCTTCGCCGGGCGCGCTGAGTGCGGGATCGGACGCATGCACGCGGATCGAGGGCCCGGAGCCGGAGGGGGCGGGCACTGGCGGCGGCGGGGCGCTCTCCAGGCGCTTGATGGACGGGTCCGAGGGGCGCAGCGCGGTCTTGTCGAGCCCGGCCTGGGCCAGGACATCGGGATCCGACCGGCGCAGCTCGGTGGCCTCGAAGCCGGCGGCCACGGCCTTGGCGTGCGGATCGGACGGGCGCAGCAGGGTGCGGTCGATGGTCGGCCCGCTGCGGTGCGCCTGCGGCATCGGGGTCCCGGCCGGGCGCAACGGAGTCGAGTCCACCGCGTCGGCCAGCGGCAGCGGCGACTGGAGCGTGTTTCCGCTGCGCGTCGGCTCCTGCGCCTGCCGCTGCAGCCGGACCAGCTCGGCGAACTCGGCCCCGAAGTGCTCGGCGATGAAGGGCCCCAGCCGCTTGGGCGCCGGCGGGAACAGGCTGCGCAGCCGCAGCAACTCCTCGTAGAGGGCGTTGCCGTCCTCGAAGCGGTCGGCGGGCGATTTGGCCAGCAGCTTGGTGAGCAGCGCGTCGGAGGGCGCCAGAGCCGGATCGACGCGCGAGGGCAGCACCGGCGGCTCGCGCTCGATGGCCAGCAGGGTGTTGAGCGCCTCGTTCTTGAGGAAGGGGTGGATGCCGCACAGCAGCTCGCAGAGCACGATCCCCAGGCTGAACAGGTCGCTGCGGCCGTCGAGCGGCTCGCCGCGGCTCTGCTCGGGCGACATGTAGGCGATCTTGCCCTTGATGGTGCCGCCGGAGGTGCGGTGCTGCTGCAGGGTGCTCTTGGCGACGCCGAAGTCGATCAGCTTCACGTCGCCGCTGGTGGAGACCAGGATGTTCTGCAGCGAGACGTCGCGGTGGACGATGCGCAGCGGGGTGCCGTCCTCGCCGGTGGCGGAGTAGGCGTAGGCCAACGCGTCGGCCACCTGGGCGATGACGTCGACGGCCAGCGCCGGGGGCAGCCGCAGCCCCTTGGCCTGGAAGCGGTCGAGGACGTGGGCCAGGTTGGGCCCCTGGACGAACTCCATGGCCACGAAGTAGCCGTCGTGGTCCTCGCCCAGGTCGTAGATCTGCACCACGTTGCGGTGGGCCAGCCGGGCGACCAGCCGCGCCTCGTCGAGGAAGTGCTTGACCAGCTCGCGCTCGGCGGCAGCGGTCGGCAGCATCCGCTTGAGCGCCACCACCTTCTGGAAGCCCTCGGGCCCCTCCTGCGCCGCCAGGTAGATCTCGCCCATGCCCCCGGCGGCCAGACGGCGCAGCAGCCGGAAGCGTCCGGCGACCAGCTGGCGGTCTGGGCTTGGTGGCATCCGGCCTCTCGGCTCAGCGGACGCCGCGCGCGGCGCGGCGGGTTCGGGAGTGAGAACGGCCGGTTACGATACCAGACTAGAACCGCCCGGACACCACCGCCGCCGCCCCGCCGCGGGTCGGCAGCAGGTTGAAGCTGGCCGACGCCGGGGCCTTCTCCGGCTCGGTGAGGAAGTAGGTCACCACACCGCCCAGCAGCAGCACTGCCGTCGCTCCGTAGCAGATGTCGGCGTAGAAGGCGGTGGTGGCGCGGATCTGGGCGGCGTGTTCGGGCTCCTTCTGCGAGTCGATCAGCGCCTTGACCCCCAGGAAGCCGCCGATGCCGCCGGTGGCCAGGCCCAGGCCGCCCAGCACGTAGGCGAGCGGGCGCGCGGCCTTGGGCTCGGACTCTCGCAGCACGAGCACCTGAGGCGCCTTCCGGACCTCCGCTCCGCTGGCCGCGGCGGGCTTGTCCGGCTCGGGCGGGGGCTCGAGCATCTTGGCCTTGAGCGGCGACTTGGAGGAGGCGATGCGGCTGGGGCCGTTGCCGTCCTCGTCGAAGGCCTCGAAGTAGTACTCGATCGACTCGAAGCTCAGGCCCTTGGGGACGCTGGCCTGGAAGACCCCTCGCTGGCTGGTCTCGATCAGCTTGAGCGGGGTGAAAGTCTCGGTGCCGGCGTTCCGCACGAAAGCCTTGGGGTCGAAGATCTTGCGGCCGGTCGGCGAGGTGATGGTGACCCTGAGGGTGAGCGGCTGGCCCTGGGTGAACTCGCGCAGCGGGGAGTGGTCGAGGAGGGGCGGCTGATCCTCGGCGGCGGCCACCGCGGGGGCGAGCGCCAGGGCCAGAGCGAGCAAGGGAGCGGCTTTCAAAGGGGCCTCCAACCACAGTGTGCGAGACGCGAAGAGTACCTGCATTGCGCCCGAGGGATCTACTGCCGGCTCGTGCCTCTCCATGCCTGCCGGCAGGGACGCTGGCCGCCTCGGGCTCGAAGGGAAGTGCCCCCGCACTCTTGAGGAATTCAAGCGGTCTGGTAGATCCGCGCACTTCCAAGCTGTTGGAGGCGATATGTCGAAGAGCTACCACGTGGCGATCCTGGGGGCGACCGGAGCGGTCGGGCGCGAGTTCATCAGCGTGCTCGAGGAGCGCGACTTCCCGGTCGGCAAGCTGACCCTGCTGGCGAGCGAGCGCAGCGAAGGGGTGAAGCTCGAGTACAAGGACGAGGAGCTGACCGTGCGAGCGGTCAAGCCCGAGCTCTTCGAGGGCGTGCAGATCGCCCTGTTCTCGCCCGGGGCCACCGCCAGCCGCGAGTGGGCGCCGATCGCCGCCAAGGCCGGGGCCTACGTGATCGACAACTCCAGCGCCTTCCGCATGGAGGGCGACGTCCCGCTGGTGGTGCCCGAGGTCAACCCGCACGCCCTGGCGCAGGCCAAGGGCCGCAAGATCATCGCCAACCCCAACTGCTCGACGATCCAGATGGTGGTGGCCCTCAAGCCGCTGCACGACGCCGCGCGCATCGAGCGGATCGTGGTCTCGACCTACCAGTCGGTCTCGGGCAAGGGCCAGCAGGGGATCCGCGAGCTGGAGAAGCAGGTCTCCGACCTGATGAACGGCCGCGAGACCGAGGCCCACGCCTTCGCCTACCGCATCGCCTTCAACGTGCTGCCGCACATCGATTCCTTCACCGACAACGGCTACACCAAGGAAGAGATGAAGATGGTCCACGAGACCCGCAAAATCATGGAAGTGCCGGACATGCGGGTCTCGGCGACGGCGGTGCGGGTGCCGGTGTTCTACGGCCACTCGGAGTCGATCAACATCACCACCGAGAAGAAGCTGAGCGCCGCGCAGGCGCGCGAGCTGTTGAAGAAGGCGCCAGGGGTGAAGCTGCTCGACGACCCGGCGCAGAACATCTACCCGATGCCGATGCTGGCCGCCGGCGACAGCGACACCCACGTCGGACGCATCCGCGAGGACCTGAGCCAGGAGAAGGGGCTCGACCTGTTCGTCTGCGCCGACAACGTGCGCAAGGGCGCGGCGCTCAACGCGGTGCAGATCGCCGAGCTGCTGATCGCCCAGGGGATGGTGTAGCGGGCGCTAGCGCTGGAGCAGGCCCAGCAGCGCCTCCGGGCTGAGCGGCTTGTGCAGTTGCACCGCTCGCCCGCTCTCCACCGCCGGCGAGACCAGGTAGGGGTGGCCGGTCATCGCCGCCAGCCGGGTCTCGGGCGAAACCCGGGAGATCTCCTCGAGGATCTCGTCGCCTCGCTCGGCGCCCAGCAGCATGTCCACCACCGCCAGCGCGAAGCGGTGCTCGCGGATCAGCCCGCGGGCCTCGCTCACGGTGGCGGCCTCGACCACCTGCAGGCCTTCCAGCCGCAGAGCGATGGCCATCGACTGGCGGAAGAGCGCGTCGTCATCGACGACCAGGACCAGCACCGGCTCTGCGGACGACGCCATGGTGCGACTCGTGAGGCGAGGATAAAAAAATGCGAAGTGCAGCGGCCTGCTGAAGCGGCGGGGGGGGGACCAGCTTCAACTTCGCGCACTGCACTTCGCGACCAAACCTAAGAGCAGGCGCTGTGCCAACTGGCAACCATCGGATTTTATTGGATACGGATCTTTCCAGGGTCGCGGGAGGCATTTCAGAAGTGAAATGGGTCAGTGCAGGAACGAAATCCGGCGGAAAAATCCAGGAAGCCGGTAGCCGGGCATGCATTCGAGCGCCCGCTTTCAGGCAGGTCGGCCGCAAGAGCGGCTCTTCGCCCGGAGGACGGGGTTGAGCGGGCGAGCAAATCCGGGCCGCTCAAGGTAGAAGTCGTTGCGTGCAGACCGAAGAGAAGAAGCCGCGCGACCCGCTCCGGGTCCGGCTGAAGCGGGCCTGGGGGCTGCTGCCCCATTTCCCGCGGACCATCGGCATCTTGCGCCGGACTGCCCCCGGGCTGGGGCTGGCGCTGACCCTGGTGACCATCGCCAGCGGCCTGGCGCCAGCGGCGGCGGCCTACATCGGCAAGCTGATCGTCGATGCGGTGGCGGCGGCCGCCCGCCACGAGGGCCAGGCCGGAGCCCGGGTGGCCCGGCTGGTGATCCTCGAGCTGGCGCTGATGGCGGCGATGACCGGTTTCTCCCGGCTGGCCAACCTGCTGCGCGAGCTGCTGCGGGCCCAGCTCGGCTACCGCATCAACCTGCTGATCCTCGACAAGGCCCGCACTCTCGAGCTGCGGCACTTCGAGGACTCCGAGTTCTACGACAAGATGCAGCGCGCCCGCCGCGAGGCCTCGGTGCGCCCGCTGTCGATGCTCACCGGGATGCTGGCGGTGGGCCAGAACGCCCTGACCATCGGCAGCTACGCCTTGTTGTTGTGGCGGCTGTCCCCGTGGACGGTGCTGCTGCTGGTGGCGGCCGGCTTCCCGGCCTTCATCGCCGAGGCGCGGCTGTCGGGGCAGTCCTTCCGGCTGTGGACCTGGCGCGCCCCCGAGGCCCGCAAGCTCGACTACCTGGAATGGGTCCTGACCCGCGACGCTTTCGTCAAGGAAGTAAAGATCTTCGGCCTGGCCGACCTGTTCGTCGACCGCTACCAGAAGCTGTTCCAGAAGTTCTACTCCGAGGATCGGGCGCTGGCCCTCAAGCGCTTCGCCATCGGCCTGGTGCTGAGCGCGGTCGGGCTGCTGGCCTTCTACGGCTGCTACCTGTGGATGGCAGACCGGGCCTCGCAGGCCCAGATTTCCCTAGGCGATCTGACCCTTTACGTGGCCGCCTTCCGCCAGGGCCAGGGGGCGTTCCAGGCGGTGCTGGGAGCGGTGAGCGGGCTCTATGAGGATGGGCTTTTCATGTCCAACCTCTTCGCCTTCCTGGACATGGAGAGCCAAGGCGAGCGCTCGCGGGTGATCCCGGCCCGCACCCTGCCTATGGGCGCGCCGCAGCCGCTGGAGCTGCGCTCGGTGGGGTTCCGCTACGCCGGCAAGGAGAGCTGGGCGCTCAAGGGGATCGATCTGACGATCGCCCCTGGGGAGATGCTGGCGCTGTGCGGCGACAACGGCGCCGGCAAGACCACCTTGGTGCAGCTGCTGATGCGGCTGCACGACCCGACCGAAGGAGAGATCCGCTACGGCGGCATCGACCTGCGCGACTTCGACCCAGCTGACCTGCGCCGGCGGATCGCGGTGGTCTTCCAGGACTTCGTCCGCTACCAGTTCAGCGCCGCCGAGAACATCGGGCTGGGGCACGTCCCGGCGATCGAGGATCTGGCGCGCATCGAGCAAGCGGCGCGGGCGAGCGGGGCCGACGCGGTGGCCCAGGGGCTGCCCAAGGGCTACCAGACCATGCTCGGCGGCTGGTTCGAGGCCGGCCAGGAGCTGTCGACGGGCCAGTGGCAGAAGATCGCCACCGCTCGGGCCTTCATGCGCGACGCCGAGATCCTGATCCTCGACGAGCCGACCGCCGCCCTCGACGCCGAGGCCGAGCACGAGCTGATCGAGCGCTTCAAGAAGCTGGCCCAGGGGCGCACCGCCATCGTGATCAGCCACCGCTTCTCCACGGTGCGGCTGGCGGATCGCATCGCCCTGCTGCGCGGCGGGCAGGTCGAGGAGTTGGGCACCCACGCCGAGCTGCTGGCCCGCGACGGGCGCTACGCCCACCTCTTCCGCCTGCAGGCCGCCGGCTATCTGGACGACTCCGGGCTGGGGCAGGGCGGGGCGTCGGACCCGGGTCTGCCGCAACCCGGGGCACCTTTACGGCGGCGCGGCGAATCTGCCTAAAATGGGCGTATGACCGTCCGCGACAACAAGCCAGCTCCACCGATCGAAGACCGGGACATGACCGGTCAGACCAAGGCCTACGACCCCTTCGCAGTTGCCGACGACGAGCTTGACGCACTGCGCGCCTTCGCCGAGGAGGACGGCCCGGTAGAGTCGACGAGGGTGGTCCCGCTCAACGCCCTCGAAGGCACTCCCGAGTTCCGCGCCCAGCTGGAGAAGGCGGCGCGCCTGGGCGTGTCGATGGCCACCATGTCCCTCGAGCCGCTGCCCGCCGACCGCAAGGTGCAGCTGGTGTTCGAGACCGCCGGCCTGGGGCCGATCCCGGTCACCAAGTCGGTGACCATGCTCGGCCGGTCCGACGCCGCCGACGTGGTGGTCCCAAAGGACGGCGAGGTCAGCCGCGAGCACGCGGCGCTGCTCTTCTCCAAGGGCGAGTTCTTCATCGAGGACCTGGAGAGCAGCAACGGCACCTACGTCAACGACAAGCGGGTCAAGCGCGCCAAGCTCGGCCCCAGTGACGTGGTGCGCATCGGCACCTACCGCTTCAGCCTCACCGGCCGCTAGCCGGCGCTGAGATCGCCGGACGAGGGTTCCCGACTTCGCGCGGGGACCCTTCGATTGCTCGGGGGCGGGCAAATCGGCAATTGGGCCGACTCGCGCTAGACTCTTTGACCTCCATGCGCTCCCCTCTCGCTCAGCGCCTTCTGCGACGCACCTGCCTGCCCATTCTCTTCGCTTCGCTGCTGTGGGCTCCGGCCGCCCGGGCCTTCCAGTACGAGGTCGAGGTCGACATCGAGAACGAGCAGGACCTCTACGACCTCAACGCCCAGGGAGCCATCTCCAAGGAAACCCTCGACACCCTGGTCGAGCTGCTGCAGGACGGGGTCGATCTCTCCACCGCCTCGCGCGAGAACCTCTATGCCCTGCCCGGCCTGGGCTACAACCAGGTCGATGCCATCCTCGAGTACCGGGCGGCCAACGGCGCGGTCGAGGATCCAGCCGACCTGGTGTCGGCCAACGTCATCAGCGCCGAAGAGCTGATGCAGATCTCGCCGTTCCTGCTGATCGGCGGTCGGCGAGCCGGGGCGCCCTTCTCCGGGAAGCTGCGGGCGATGGTCTCCGACGGCACCGGCGACTCCACCGCCCCGCCGACCTTCGTGCAGGTCGAGGCCAAGGGCCCGCAGGATCTGAGCGCCGGGCTGGTCCTCAACACCACCCGCGCCTGGCCGGGAACCGTCGGCTACGATCCGCAGCGCGACACGCTCTCCGCCAAGGCCCCCGGCTACCAGGTGCAGCTCCCCAAGGTCTATCTGATGTGGAAGGTGCCGCAGCGACAGGTGATCGCCGGCAGCTTCCGCGCCAGCTTCGGCCAGCGGCTGACCCTGGACAACACTCTGCGCGCCGCGGGCGAGGGCTTCTACGTCGACGAAGTGATGCGCATCGACCCCGACCTGGTCAGCGCCTGCAAGTACTCCAACGCCTCCTCGGAGCCGGGCGCCACGCTGTGCAGCGAGGCCCAGACCCACAGCCGCGCCACCCCGGACTTCAGCTGGCCGGTGGGCTTCCGCGGCGTCGCCGGCTCGGTGCGCGACCTGAAGATCGGCGACAAGGAGCTGGCGCTCTACGGCTTCGCCTCCTACCAGAGCCGGAACATCTACCAGTACGAGATCTTCGACCGGCGCACCTGCTCCGACCCGCACTCCGACTCCGACAAGTGCAAGGCTCCCACGGTCTACGTGCGCGGCGCCGATCCGACCCTGCCCGCGGCGGCGCTGATGTACTCGACGCTGCCCGACCTGTTCCGCGAGACCGCCGCCGGCGGCAACGCCACCCTGAACCTGACCCCCACCTCGCACCTCGGGCTCACCGGCTACTGGGCCTATATGTACTCCACCGTCTCCACCATGCAGCTCGACTTCCAGGAGTGGTCCAAGTACCCGTTCGGCGGGTCCTTCGGCGCCCTGGGGCTCGACGGAGCGATGAAGCTGGGCAAGGTGAACTTCTTCCTCGAGGTCACCCGCAGCTTCGACCACATGCCGCAGAACGGCGGCGGCTTCGGGGCCCTCGAGCGCACCACCTTCGCCCTCCCTGGCAAGAGCGAGGTCGAGCTGTCGGCGCGCTACTACGACAAGAAGTTCGTCAATCCCTACGGCCGGCCGATCAGCTTCGCCGACGAGTTCGAGGGGCAGCGGGCGCGCAACGAGGCCGGGCTGCGGGCCCGCTGGCGCGGCAAGCCCAATGAGGACTTCGTGCTGCGGGCGATGGCTGACTTCTCGATGTGGCCCGAGGACAACACGGCGCAGATCTCCACGAACCCGGGAAATCCTCCGCCCAGCAACTACACCGCCGGCCTGGCCAACCTCGACCTCGAAGGCCGGGTGGACTTCGTCGGCCTGCGCTACCTCAAGCTGGCCGGCTGGACGCGCTACGTGAACAAGGACCTCAGGCACAACGGCTACGGCCAGTGCTACGAGGCCTACGGCTCCACCAACGGCGTCGACTTCTGGGGCGATCCGCTCCCTTGCGCCGGCGAGTTCATGCGCGTCGCCGGGCGAGCCGCGGTCGAGCTCCTCAACGGCCGGCTCGGCACCGCGCTGCAGGTCAACCAGGAGTGGCTGACCGACAGCCACTATCCCTCCAGCTACCGCCAGGACCGCGTCTTCTGGTTCGAGCTGTTCGGCAGCCCGATCAAGGACGTCAACCTGCGCTGGCGGACCCGCTTCTTCGACGAGGCGGTGGACAACCCGGGCTATGGCGAGACCTCGCTGTGGAGCTTCCTCGAGGCCAGCTGGCGCGCCAACGCGGCCTTCACCTCCATCCTCCGCTACGACTTCATCAACGTCCTCGACCAGCGCTCGAGCACCCTGAGCCTGGACCCCAACCCGGTCCACCGGTTGCGGCTCGAGCTGGTCGCCAACTTCTAGCCCTCCGACGGAGATGGCCATGCACGACGGGAAGCTTTCCCTCCGACGCTTCGCGCCAGTGGCACTGGCGGCGCTGCTGCTCGCCTCTGCCGCCTGCTCCTCCACCAAGTCCGCCCGCCGCTACAGCCGCGAGCAGGCCGCCAATGCCCTGGGAAAGCTGGAGAAGACCGGGCTGATCATCGGCGAGTTCCAGATCGACGGCGCCGGCTCGGTGGTCGACGGCGACACCATCAAGGTCAAGGGGCTGCAGAGCTCGCTGCGCCTGCTGTGCATCGACACCGAGGAGACCTTCAAGAAGGAGACCGAGCGCAAGGCCTTCGCCCAGGGCTGGGAGGCCTACAAGAAGCAGATGCGCGGCCAGTCCTTCCGCCCGGTGAAGATGGCCACGCCGCTGGGCGAGGACGCCAAGCACTTCGCCCAGGCCTTCTTCGAGGGCGTGAGCAAGGTCCGCCTGGAGCGCGACCACCCCGGCGAGATCCGCGACTTCTACGGACGCTACCTGGCCTACGTCTTCGTCCAGAAGAAGGACGGCGAGTGGGTGAACTACAACCTCGAAGCGGTGCGCACCGGGATGGCCCCGTACTTCACCAAGTACGGCTTCTCGCGCCGCTTCCACCAGGAGTTCGTCGACGCCCAGAACTTCGCCCGCTCCAGCGGCCTGGGGATCTGGGATCCCAAGCGCCAGCACTACGACGACTACGACGAGCGCCTGCCGTGGTGGGACGAGCGCGGGGCCACCATCGACCGCTTCGAGAAGCAGATGGACGGCCACCCCGACCACCTGGTCCTCACCCGCTGGGACGCCATCCGCACCCTGGAGAAGAACCTCAACCAAGAGGTGACGGTGCTCGCCTCGCTGGCCGAGATCCGCCGAGGCGACAAGGGGCCGACCATCGCCAAGCTGGCGCGCAACCGCACCAACGCCCTGGAGGTCGTCTTCTTCGACAAGGACGTCTTCCTCACCTCGGGGCTGGACGCCAAGCAGGGCGAGTACGTGGTGATCCGCGGCAAGGTGACCAAGTACAAGGACAAGAAGTCCCAGCGCGAGCGGCTGCAGATGGTGGTGGCCTCGGCCGGACAGGTGGTCGAGCGCAGCGCCGAGCTGGACAAGGCGCTGGAGGATCCGCTGGACACCAGCGGCCTGCCCCCGGTCGATGTCCGCCAGGTGGAGGCCCAGCCCGACCCCGACCTGGACAAGATGCAGTTCGACACCCTGAGCCCGGACGAGGTCCCGCTGAGCAAGATCCGCCCGGGCGCGGTCCAGGGCGATTGAAACCAGCGGTCAATCCGAGAGATCCTTGAGAGCTGTGCACGGCCGGAATCGCGAGAATCCCATGACCCTTCGCTACCTGAGCATCTGCGCCGCGGCCCTCCTGGTCGCGACCCTGGCCGCCTGCAACGGGGATCCGCCCGCCGAGACCGCCTGCACCGGCCACGTGGCCGGCGACCTGGTGATCACCGAGTTCATGAACGACCCCGACGGCGCCGACACTGGCCGGGAGTGGTTCGAGCTCTACAACGCCACCTCCAAGCCCATCGACCTCAAGGGCTTCACCATCTACCTGGCCAAGAAGGACGGCTCGAGCCCCAAGACCCACATCGTGGCCTCGGGGACCATCCAGCCCAAGGGCTACTTCGTCCTGGGCGACGCCCCGGCCACCGCGCTTCCGGCCTACGAGAACTACAGCTACGGCGACGCCATCGGCGGGATGTCCAACTCCGAGGGGATGATCGGCATCAAGTGCGGCGCCACGGTCGTCGATCAGGTCACCTACACTGCGGTCTACGCCGGCTCGCACAGCCACCAGCTGGACGGGGCGGCTGTCCCGGACTCGGCGGCCAACGACAACGAGACCCACTGGTGCGAGGCCGCCGGCGAGTTCATGCCCGGAGAGTTCGGCTCCCCGGGCCTGCGCAACCCGGCCTGCAACGTCCCCGGCGGCTGCTTCGACGCCAGCGGCAACAGCCGCTCGGCCAGGAAGCCGGCCGCCGGCGAGCTGGTGATCACCGAGGTGATGCCCAACCCCAAGCTCACCGACGACACCGTCGGCGAATGGATCGAGCTCTACGCCACCACCGACCTCGACCTGAACTACCTGACGATCGAGGTGGGCACCTCGAAGACGGTGCTGTCGCCGGGCGGCGAGTGCCTGCCGATTGCCGCCGGCAGCTACGTGCTGCTGGCCAAGAGCATGGACCCGGCGGTCAACGGCGGCCTGCCCACTCCCAACGCCCTGTTCACCATCAGCCTGCCCAACAGCAGCGGCACGGTGCAGATCAAGGACGGGGCCACGGTGATCGACCAGTTCAGCTACCAGAAGAGCTTCGACGGGGCCACGGTCCAGCTCGATTCCGCCAAGCTCGACGCCGCCCAGAACGACGACCCCGCCAACTGGTGCGCCGGCACCGACGCCTACGGCGCCGGCGACCTGGGGACCCCGGCCGCCGCGAACCAGACCTGCCCGGTGGTGGTTCCGGCGGGCAGCTGCATCGATCCCGGCACCCAGCAGATCCGCGCCGCGGTGGCGCCCCTCGCCGGCGAGCTGGTGATCTCCGAGGTGATGGCCGACCCGACCAAGGTCTCGGACGCGGTGGGCGAGTGGATCGAGCTCTACGCCGTCGCCGACGCCGACCTCAACGGCCTGGAGCTGGCGGTGGGGACCAGCAAGTCGATTCTCGGCGGCAACGACTGCGTGCACGTGACCCAGGGCACCTACGCGGTGCTGGCCCACAACTCGGACAGCGCGGTCAACGGCGGGATCCCGTCGGTGGCGGCGATCTTCGGGGCCTCGCTGCCCAACGGCGGCGGGACCATCACGCTCAAGAAAGGGATCGAGCTGATCGATCAGGCGACCTATCCGACTGCGGCCGCCGGAGCCTCCTCGCAGCTCGACTCCGCCAAGCTCGACGCCACCGCCAACGACCAGGCCAGCGCCTTCTGCCCGACCGCCGCCGATACCTACGGGCTGGGCGACAAGGGGACCCCGGGGATGGCCAACGCGCCCTGCCCGGTGGTGGTCCCGGCCGGCAGCTGCATCGACCCCGGCACCCAGCAGATTCGCCCGGCGGTGGCTCCGACCGAAGGCCAGCTGATCATCACCGAGGTGATGGCCGACCCGAGCAAGGTCGCCGACAGCGCCGGCGAGTGGATCGAGCTCTACGCCACCGCCGACGTCGATCTGAACGGCCTGGAGCTCTCCGGGGCCGGAGGCAAGGCGACGCTGGGCGGCAACAACTGCGTCCACGCCGCCGCCGGCAGCTATCTGGTGCTGGCCCACGGCGTCGACAGCCCGGCCAACGGCGGGCTCACCTCGGTCGCCGCGACCTTCGCCTTCTCGCTGCCCAACAGCGCCTCGACCATCACGTTGAAGAACGGTGCCAACCTCATCGATCAGGCGAGCTATCCGGCCCCCAGCGCCGGCATCTCGGCGCAGCTCGACTCGGGCAAGCTCACCGCCACCGACAACGACACCGCCAGCAACTTCTGCGGCACCGTCGCGGCTAGCACCTACGGCCTGGGCGACCGGGGAACCCCGGGGGCGGCCAACGCCGCATGCCCGGTGGTGGTCCCCGCGGGCAGCTGCCTGGACAAGGGCACCAGCCAGATCCGGACCGCGGTCGCCCCCGCCACCGGGGATCTGGTGATCACTGAGATCATGGCCGATCCCGCCAAGGTGGCCGACAGCGCCGGCGAGTGGATCGAGGTGCTGCTGACCAAGGACGTGGACCTGAACGGTCTGCAGCTGTGGACCGACGCCGGGACCAAGACCACCTTGAGCGGCACCGACTGCCTGCGCCCGGGGCTGGGAGCCTACGTGGTCTTCGCCAAGAGCGCCGACGGCACCCTCAACGGCGGGCTGCCCGCCGTGGCCGGGGTCTTCGGCTTCTCGCTGGCCAATACCGGGGCCCACACCGTCAGCGTCGGCTACGCCGGAGCAACGCTCGACACCGCCGCCTACAGCGGCTCGACCGCCGGCGCCAGCTGGCAGCTCTCCAGCACCAAGCTCGACACCACCTCCAACGACACCGCGACCAACTTCTGCGCGACGCTGGCGGGGACGAGCTACGGCCTGGGCGACCTCGGGTCGCCGGGCGCGGCCAACGGAACCTGCCCGTGATCGCGAGAAGGCTCGGGAGTTTGGGAGCGCTGGCCGCCGCGGCGCTGCTGCTGGCGGACTGCGCCAATGACCCGACTCCGCCGCCGACCTCGAACTGCGGGCCGGCCAGCGCCAAAGTGATCGAGGTGGTGGACGGCGACACCATCGTCCTCGAGGGAGGGCAGAAGGTCCGCTACATCCTGGTCGACACCCCGGAGATCACCAAGGGCAAGAACGACTGCTACGGGCAGGAGGCGGCCACCTTCAACAAGTCGCTGGTGTTCGACCAGCAGGTGGACCTGGCCTACGACGTCCAGTGCCAGGACATGTACGGCCGGCTGCTGGCCTACGTCAGCGTGCAGGGGCGCGAGGTCAACTCGCTGTTGGTGGAGCGCGGCTACGGCTGCGTGCTGCACATCTCACCCGATGGCGACGCGCGGGTAGGCGAGTTCAACGCCCTGCAGACCCAGGCCAAGGCCGACGCGGTCGGGCTTTGGGGCGCCTGTACCACCGGCAAGTGCTTCCAGTAGCCCTGACTGCCTCTACTCCTCGGAGAAGACCCCGGTCAGCCCGAGCCCTTCGACGAGCTCAGGGCAGGCGGAGTCGAGCAACTTCCAGCGAAGCCCGCGGCGCCTCGACTCCGGCCTCGACAAGCTCGGCCTCCGCTCGGGCCGAACGGAGGCGCCGTCATGCGACTGCGTGAAACCCCGCTCAGTCGTAGAAGGTCTCGCCGACGAAGTCCGGGGTGAAGGGCGCCAGGTAGTAGCGCAGCACCGCCGCGGTCTGGGCGCCGACGAACATCGGGGCAAGCCGCTGGCGGAAAAGCCTGAGCGTCTGGCCCTTGGCCACGTCCTCATCAAAGAGCAGCACCCGCCGGCCGCGGAAGCGGGCCAGGTGGGCCTCGTCGTTGATGGAGAGGATGGGTTCGGCGTCGGCGCGCTTGAACAGCGACAGCCGCACGAAGAACAGCTGCGCGCCCAACAGCGAGGCCAACAGGATCGCCGGGCGGATGCTTCCGTGGGCGGCACCGATGATCAGCTCGGGCGGCGGCCCGGCCTGGAGGATCCGATCGGCCAACGCGCGCACGCAGGCCGGCTCCGAGGCGCGCCAGGTGTAGCGGTCGGGGGTGTTGGTGTAGAGGAAGTCGTTGAGGAACTCGGGGATGCGCCTTCGCAGGCCGCTCAGCCGCAGCGCACACAACGGATCGAGCCGGTAGAGGCTCTGGGCGATGTCGATCGACTCCACGAATAGCTCGTAGGCCGCCTCGCGGGTGGCGGGGCGGTAGGCCTCGGGGTTGCGCTGGGCGGCGGCGAAGTCGATGTACTGAGTCGGGTGCAGCGGCAGGCCGAAGTCGATGCAGATCTTGTAGTTGAGCAGCACCGAGGGGATGGCCTGGGTCATCACGTACAGCCTGAGGGCGTTCTCCTGGAAGGACTTCCCCGGGCTCAGGTCCAGGCAGGCCTGCGCGGAGCGCTGGACCTCGGCCAACAGGTCCGAGTAGCGCATCTCGAAGGAGAGGTCGGGCGGGGGTGCGTCGAAGGCGACGTCCAGTTGGTCGACGATCATCGTTCTCTACAGATACCGCAGCCCCACCGCCGTCGCGAACGGTACCGCCAAGCCGGGCTCCGCCCTTCGAGGCGCCCGGGTGGCGCTCGATCAAGCTCTCGACCTTGGCCTTTCGTCGCAGAGCGCATGCGCTGAGGAACTGGCTCACGAACGCCAGCGGTCCGGCGCCTCGGGCCGGCGGCACAGTCGACTCGAGCAGCGCTACCGCCCGAGAATCCCCCGCACCTTCTTCTTGTCGGACTCGAAGTTGAAGTGCGAGTAGAGCTGGAAGCCGTTCTGGCCGTCGACCAGGTGCGGCTTGCAGGTCTCGACCACCTTCACCTTGCCGTTCGAGGAGGGGAACAGGTCCACCAGCCGGCCGACCTGCTCGACGGTAAACCAGGCGCTGCCCGCCGCGGTCTGCAACACGTTGAGCTTCCCGTCCTCGAAGCCCTCGCTCTCGATCGCCTGCACCATCCCGGCGAAGTCCGGCTCCGGCATGCCCTGCGGCGCGGCGTAAACCGGCTGCGGCGTCGGCGGCGCCACGTAGACAGCGGGCGCGGCGACCGCGACTTCCTCGCTGTGGTGGCGGTGACGCTCCTCCCGGCGCTCTTCGACGACCATCTGGCCGTTCGGGACCTGCACGGTCAGCGAGATACCGGGAGCGGCGACGGCCATCCCGTCCGCAGTGACGACCGCGGCGGACATCGGCTGCTGCTGGACGACCACCGTCGGCTGCGGCTGGACGATCACCGTCGGCTGCGGCTGCACGACGACCGTCGGTTGGCCGTACACCGCCACGGTCTCGTAGACCACCAGCTGGCCCGACTCCGCCTTTACGCGCACCTCGGTCCCAGCGGGCACGTCGAGGAAACCCTGAGCCATCCGCTGGCAACTGAAGGGCGAGGGGCAGCCGTCGACCCGGACCTCGTGGCGGCCAGCCTGGAGGTTTAAAGCGGTCCAGGAGGTGCGGAGGTTGGCGACGTTCACCTGCCGGCCGTCAATGAACAAGGCGAAGGGGGTTTCGGCGGTGACCACGAGGTCCCCGGTGGTAGGCGAGGCGGCCAGGGCTGCGAGCAGGGCGAGGTGCAGCATGTCAGTCTCCTTGGCGGCTGATCGCCGCATTGCCTGGGAGACCCGCGGGCCCGGCAGGATGTGCAAAAAAACTTGGCGCGGGTTCCGCATTGGTCTTCCACGTGCGCGCGGTCTCGAGCCGCCGCCGGGAGAACGACGGGCGCAAGGCGTAGCGGATGAGAAACTCGAGCCCCGGCGAGCAGCCGTTCATTGCGGGCGGCGGGAATTCGAAGCTCCCTGGGCGTCGAGCGTACCCAATGGCGGTCTGGGCACCGCGGGAAGGATTCGCTCGACCAACGTGGTGGGGATCGCGCGCATCCGCTTCTCCAGGTACGACGGGCAGACCCCCGGGTCGCTCAACTCAGGGCGACCGGGAGCTTCCGCTGGTACCGGTCGCAGACGAGGAGGACCAACTCCTTCTCGAGCAGGCCGGACCGAGCGCTGGACCCCGGCCAGCATGTCCGAGTAGCGCATTTCGAAGGAGGGATCCGGAGGCGGGGGCCTTGCAGGCGAAGTCGAGGTTGTCCGCGAACGCCGTTCCCCTGCAGATATCGCAGCACCACCGCCGCCGCGGACCAGTCCTCGGAGCGGTTGGAATCGACTCGACAGCGCCTGCGCCTTGTCATGGTCGACGCCGCCGCTCGTGAGGGGTCGCCTACGTGCGCGGCAGCGAGAAGAAGAACGTCGCGCCGCGGTCGACCTCCCCTTCCGCCCAGGTCCGGCCGCCGTGGCGGGCGATGATGCGGCGGACGTTCGCCAGCCCGATGCCAGTGCCCTCGAACTGATCGGCGCGGTGCAGGCGCTGAAAGGCGCCAAAGAGCCTGTCGGCATACTGCATGTCGAACCCCGCGCCGTTATCGCGCACGAAAAGGATGGTTTCGCTCTCCTCCCGCACAACGCCGATCTCGATCTCCGCCTGCGGACGCGGCTTGGTGAACTTCAAAGCATTGGAGAGCAGATTGACCAGCACCACGCGCAACATCGCGCGATCGCCCGTGACGACCGGCAGCTCGGCGATGCGCCAGCGGATATCTCGGCCGCGCGTCTCTGGCGCCAGCTCCCCGAGCACCTCACGCACCAGGTCCGACAGCTCCACGGGCCTTCGGGCCAAGTCCTGCCGTCCCATCCGCGAGAAGGACAAGAGGTCGTCAATCAACGTGTTCATCCGCTTGGTCGCCCTGAGTATGGCGTCCATGTAGTGCTGGCTCTGGTCGTCTAGCGTCGCCGGGAGCCGCTCCCGCATCATCGCCAGAAATCCGTCTACATGGCGCAAGGGCGCGCGCAAATCGTGCGACACCGAGTGGGAAAATGCCTCCAGCTCCTTGTTCACCGCTTCGAGCTGGGCGGTGCGTTCCAGGACCCGCTGCTCCAGCGCCACGTTCAGCTTCCGGATTTCGGTCTCCGCCGCATCGCGCGCGACGCGGGCGCGAAGCACAGAGATGCCGAACGCGAGATCTCCGGTCAATTCCTCCAGAAGGCGCTGCTCCTCGAGGATGAAGGCATTCGCCTCCGCCGAAGAGATACTGAGAACACCGAAGGTGCCCCCAGTTTCGTCTTTGATGGGGAGAGCGATGCTGGAGCGATAGCCCGCGCGCCGTGCTTCTTCGCGCCAGGGAGCGGCCCTCTCTTCCTTCTCGAAATCCTGGATGCAGTCGGTCTTCCCGGTGCGCACGGCAGTTCCGGCGGGACCGCGTTCCCGCTCGGTGTCGGGCAGGGTGATGTTGGGAGGGAGGTGCGCGACGCCTGCCCAGACCATTGGGCGGATGGTCTTGGTGTCGTCGTCCTCGGCGAATCCCACCCAGGCCAGCCGATAGCCGGCCTCGTCACAGATGATGCGGCAGACGTCCTCGAGCAGCCGGTGCTCGTCCACTGAGCGGATGAGGACCTGGTTGCAGTCGCTGAGCGCCTTCAACTCACGATTCCGCCGGCTCAGGGCCGCCTCGGCGCGGGTCCGCTCGGCGTTTTCGCGCTCGATAGCCGAGAAGAGGGCCGCGTTCTGGAGCGAAATGGCAGCCTGCGTCGCGAGCAGGTCGAGCACCGTGCGGACCTTCGCCCCGAAGGCGCCGCGAATCCGTTCGTTCTCGAGGTAGAGGATCCCCACGATTCGCGTTTGCCTGACGATCGGCAGGCAGAGCACCGACGCCACAGGGCGCCGTGTGTAATACGGATCGAAGGAGAGCTTCTCGCTCGAGCCCGCGCCGCTAGAAAAGGAGACGGCTTCTCCGGTCCGCTTCACGTAGCTGATGACCGCAAGCGGAAGCGAGTCCGCGTCCAGCGGGCCCTCGAAGAGCTCGACCTGCGGCTGCTCCCTGCCGGAGGCGCTCCGGGCGCGCGCGTGGAGCTCGGCTACCCCGGTTTCCGAGAGCAGGATGAGCGCGGCGCGATCGGCGCCGGCGTTCTCGAGGACCGAGCGCATCAGCGCCCGCAGGACGCCAACGAGCCCGAGCTCGCTCGAGATGCTGTGGAGCGATTTGACGAGCGAAATGGCGTCCAAGTCGCCGCTCGACACGGCGACGGTGGCGGCGTCCTCGGCGACAGTCCTCGGGCGGAGCCCGCGCGCCGCCTGGGATTGCTCGAGGGCGCGCGCCTTCCCCACTGCTCCCCAGCGCCCGTAGCACGCCATGGCCTCGGCGAGGTAGGCCTCGGCGGCGATCGGGAAGCCGCGGGCGCGCCAACACTCGGAGGCGAGCTCGAGAGCGAGCGCCTCGTGCTGTGGGAACCCGTGGTCGCGAGCCGAGCGGATGGCGTCCTCATAAAGCGCGGTCGCTGCGTCATCCCGCCCCTCGAGGCGAGCGCGCTCGGCGCCAATCAGCGAGTCCGCCCACCTGAAATTTTCGGGACAGTCCTTGGCCCACGCCGCGACCTTACTGGCGTGGGCCGCGAGCTCGGCGAGGTGCTCAGGGGTCGCCTCGCGTGGCGAGGTGCGCAGGCGGGCGGCCAGCGCGATGGCCGTATAGATATGGAACTGCGCCGTCCCGACGGTCGCGGAGGAGGTGGCGAGATCGGGCTGCGCCCCCCGCGATGCCTCGAGGGCCTCTGCATACCTTCCGGCGAAGACCTTCCCCTGGAGCTTGGCGATGTAGTACCAGCAGCTCATGACCCGCATCGCCTGGCGCTCGGCCAGGGCCTTCTCGTAGGGCTCTGGATTGAACGCGTCGCTCGCGAACGTCGACAGATCGCGCGTCTCGCCGCGCAGGGCTCGCACCAGCGCGCGGATGTTCGTCACTGCCAGTCCGACGTCGTCGAACTTGCAGCTGGTGATGAGCTCGTCGGCGTGATCGGCCGCGCGCAGCACCTCCTCGAGGTGCGCCCCGCTCGCAAAGAGCATGGAGAGGTAGTTCTGGACCGCGTATGCGGCGAACGGAAGATCGCCGTGCTCGATACCCGCCTTCTCTGCCTCCCCGAGGTAGCGCAGGCTGGTCGCGATGGGGTTTCGCCAGAAGTGACAGACGAAGCCGAACGTCAGGTAGGCTTTCGCCTTCAAGCTTCCGAGAGCGCGCCGGTCGACGAGGTCGCAGGCGAGCTTCCCGAACCGATAGCCCTCGTCGGGCTTCTCGATGAGATTCATCGAGATCGCCGCCGTTGCGTACGCGGCCGCCATCGAGTCACACCCCTCGGTGAGGCCGAGGCGCAGCATCACGCAGACGAGCATGATCTGCAGGTGGACGTCGACGAAGAGCGCCGCGGGCAAAACGTTGCCGAGGGCGTCGAGCAGCGCCTGGACGTCGGTCGCCGTGCCCCTCGGGACGTCGACCAGCGCCTCGATGCCACCTTCCGGAAGAGCGGCCATATAGGCATCGAAGGAGGTTCGGACCGCCTCGAGGGTCGGGTGGAGCGGGACGTCGAGGTCGAAGCTCCGCATGCACGTCAGGCACGCCTCGACGGCGGCGAGTGGGCCGCCACGGACGGTCTCGAGCTCCACGCGGACACTGCAACCTCTCGCCTGCTCGAGGCGCGTGGTGGCGTGGGCGCTCGCGGCCGCGAGGCGCGCGTCGGCGGTCTCGAAGTCGCCTGCCAGATACGAGCCGCGGCCGGCCTCGAGGTGGAGCTCGAACGCAAGCCCGCGATCTCGCTCCCACGCGTCCGACGGGAGCAGCGCGCACCCTGCTTCGAGGTAGGCGACCGCGGCTGCGTAGGCCGTCGAGGTGAGCGCCTTCTTCCCAGCCCGGAGGTTCAGCGCCGCCGCACGGCGCCGTTCGGTCGGATCGGAGAGCAGCGGCGCGGCGCGATTGAGCTGACCGACGACGTCGAAGACTTGCTTCTCGAGCTCTTGGTCGGACAGCAGGGCCAAGAGCTGTCGTGCGATGTCGAGGTGGAGCGCGGGCCGCTCGCCTTCAGGCACCAGCGCGTAGGCGGCCTCCCTCACGCGATCGTGGACGAATTGATGGCCCCGCCCGCGGCGGACGACGAGCCCCTCGCGCACGATCTCAGCGAGGTCGCTCTCGGTGGTGCCCCCGGTCGCGTCCACCCGCTCGCCGCCGCGCTCTCGGTCCAGCCCGGTGAGGAGCGCCAAATCGAAGGTGTCGCCGATGCACGCCGCGAGCTTCGCGCAGCCCAGCGCCCGGCTCGAGAGCCGGAGGAGCTTTGCGCTCGTCAACTCGACGACGTCGTCGGTGGTCCCGCGGCGGCGGATCTCCTCCATGTCCCAGCGCCAGCGCGCCGCCACCCCTTCGAAGGAGACGAGGCCCGCCTCGTAGAGCGTGGTCAGGAGCTGGAGCACGAAGAAGGGGTTGCCGGCGGTCTTCTCGCAGACGAACGCGGCCAGGCTCGCGACTTCGTCCGTCGAGGCGCGCAGCGCATCGCCCAGGAGCCGCTCGACCTCGCCGACGAGCAGGGGCTTCACCGAGAGCTCGGAGGCCGTCAAGCCGTCCGCCTGAGCTCGCGCGATCATCTGGGCCAGCGGGTGCGCCCGACCGACCTCCTCCTCGCGATACGCGCCGATGAGCAGCACGTGACGCGTCTCGGGATCGCGAAGGAGGTACTCGAGGAGCTCGATCGTCGCGGCATCGGCCCACTGCAGGTCGTCGAGGAAGAGCGACAGTGGGCGATCGACGCGAGCGAAGCTGCGCACGAAGCGCGCGAGCGTGCGTTGGAGGCGCCGGTGTGCCTCCGCGGGCGGCACCTCGGGCGGCGGCGGGCACTCGCCGAGGATCAGCGCCGCGCGCGGGATGAGCTCGACCAGGAGCCGGGCGTTCGGGCCGAGCGCCTCCGAGAGCTCCGCCCGCCACCGCGCCACCTCGGCGTCGCTCTGCCCGAGCACTTCGCGCAGCGCTCCCTCGAATGCGCGCGCGAACGCGGCGTAGGGAACGTTGCGCTCCTGCGCGTCCGCCTTCCCGGCGAGGAACAAGCCCCGGTGGAGGCCGACGGGCTCGCGGAGCTGCTGGACGAGCGCCGACTTGCCGCTCCCGGTGCGCCCCGACACCAGGACGAGCTCCGCCCGGTCGGCCGCCGCGGCGCGCTCGAACGAGGCGAGCAGGGCGGCGCTCTCGAGCGCGCGACCGTAGAGCCGGTGCGGGAGCTTCAGGGTCCTCGGAGCGTCGTGCTCGCCGAGGCGGATCGGGGCGGTCTCCCCCTCCCGCGCGCGGCGGCGAAGCTCCTCGAGATCGGCGCGGAGGCCGCTCGCGGTCTGGTAGCGCGCGTCGGGCTCCTTCTCGAGCAGCCTGGCGATGATCGCGCTGAGGCTCGGCGGGAGATCGGGCCGCAGCTCGCGCGCGTCGGGGGGGCTGCGCGCGAGGTGGCAGTGGACCCAGCCCGGCGCGTCCTCGGCGTGGAAGGGGAGGCTACCGGTGAGCAGCTCGAAGAAGGTGACGCCGAGGGCGTAGAGATCGCTGCACGCGTCGACGGGGCGGTTCATGCGCCCGGTCTGTTCGGGTGCCATGTAGGCGAGGGTGCCTTCGATCATCGTGGTCGAAGCGACCAGCGGGACCCGCGGCAGGTCTTCCGCGAGGCCGAATCCGACGAGTCGAACCTCGCCCGTCGTCGGGCTGCGGAGCACGTTCGCGGGTTTGATGTCCTTGTGGAGGACGAGCTGAGCGTGGATGTCCTCGAGCGCCGAGGTGAGCCGAACGGCGACGTCGAGGAACGGGTCGAGCTTCATGGGCTCTGCGCTCCGCCGATCGAGAGGCTCCCCGTCGAACCAGGTGGTGACCAGGGCCGGCTCACCGTCGATGAGCCCGAGGGCTTTCGGTTTCAGCAGGTACTGGCTGGACAGCCGAGAGGTGATCTCGACCTCGCGTTCGAGCCGCTCAATCTCGCGCCGTAGCTTTCGCTTCGAGCGCAGGCGCTTGATGAGCACGCGAGCGCCGCTGCCCACCTCGACCGCACGGTACAGCGCGGCTCCGGCAGTCTCGTGCACTTCTTCGGAAACCGCGAAGCCGTGCAAGGGAGTCAGAGCCGGCACGTTGAACCCCTTCTGAGAAGCGGGTCAGTGGTCGGACCCAGACCCGGACGAGGCTGACTATCTCAGACGTTCGCCTCCTGAGGGGAATACATCCCGCTGCGCCAGAAAGTTTCAAAGGCGCTCTCGCCTCCGACCCTGGCACGGCCGTCCGCTGGGGCAAGCGCCGGCTCCCTTCCTTGAGCACTCGTCGGAGCGCCGATTTCTCGCCGAAGGCCAGTGGCTCCGTCCTTCGCGGAGCCCGGTTGGCTGTCGAGCTCACAGATAGCGCAGCACCACCGCCGCCGTGACCGGCACCGCCAGGCCCAATCCAAGCAAAACCCCGCCGCGCCCGAGCAATCCCTTCCTCCCGCGGGTCATGACGATCCCGGAGAAGGCCAAAAAGAGCAGCACCAGTGCGTAGCCGTCGGCGAGCCAGGTCCAGTTCCCGTGGCGCTCGTTGAGATGAAGGAAGTTCATGTCCCTGAGCAGCGGGCGATCGGTCATCGCCAGCTGGCGGGCGGTTCCCTGGGCCGGATCGTAGTCGACGGTGTCCCGATCGCCGGTTTCAAAGAACAGGCTCAGCCGATCTGGACCGCGCCAGAAGGCGTTCTTGGGCGGGCGCGGGCGCTTGAGGGCCTCGGTCAGCGCCGAAACCAGGAGCGGCTCCTCGGCGCGGGTCAGCAACTGGGGATCGGCCTGCAGCGCCCGGCGCCGTTCCTCGGGAAGCGAGGTGAGCAGCTGCCCGGGCGTGCCGACCTGGACCTGGGACACCTGCGCCGACTGGTTGAAGTTCCAGTGGTGGCGGTGGTTCACCGCCAGTCCGGAGATGGCGTAGACCACCGTCAACCCGAAGGCGAAGTAGCCCAGGTCGCGGTGGAGCGAGAAGAGCCGGGCCCGGAAGCTCATCTCTCGGTCAGATGAACTCGGCGCCGGTGGCGCGCAGCACCGGGGCCTTGAACTGCGGCGGCAGCTGGTGCTCGGCGGCGTAGTGCTCGGCCTGCTCCTTGGGAACCTCGACGATCTCCACCACTCCCTCGGTCCGCGCCCGCTTGCCGATCGAGCCCTCGGGAACCAGGAACTTGGGGGCGGCGATGATCCGCACGTAGCCGCCGCTGCGGTCGTCGCTCTGGACCGAGAACCAGGCCCGGCGGTGGGTGCACATCGCCGAGACGTTGCCCTCCAGCCGGACGGTCTTGCCGGCAAAGGCCTCGGGATTGGCCAGCAGCTCTGCCACGCTGACCGCCTGAGCGCCGGCCAGCTTGTCGCCGGTAGCCAGGACTGTGGCTCCGGTCTGCGGATCCTTGAGGGTGGCCACCTCGTCCTTCTCCGGCGTCCCCAGGTCCTCGCAGTTGTGGCCGGCTTTGGCGGCCTTGGCCGGCGCGGCACTGGCCTGGACGCCGGAAGACTTGATGGCGGGGGCGTCGGAGGAAGCCGGCCGGCAGGCGAGCAGGGCGGCGGAGAGGGCGAGGGCGATCATCAAGCGGGACATGGGCTCCTCGGGAAGGCGTGTGGAGAGGCGCATCTTACCGGAGCGCCTCCCTATCGCGAGCGGCCTAGCAAGCGCAGCTTCCGCCTGGGCAGCAGGCTGCCGCCTCGGTGGTTTCGGCGTAGTCCGCTCCCTTGGTCTCCTTGGGATCGCGCACCAGCATCGACGCGCCGCAGGGGAAGGGGCGGGCCTCCTCCAGCGGGACCGGGATCCGCGGCTCGATCAGGTCGAAATGCTCGCGGTACGGGGCGCGGGAGTAGAGGTTGAAGGTCTTGTCGCACACCGCCACCCGCACCCCGCGCTTGAGCACGTGGCCGTCGTCGTCCTTCACCTCGCTGAACGGGCCGCGGTAGATCACCGCCTGCCGCCGATCCCAGCAGGCGCCCTCCTTGCCGCGGTAGGCGATCACCGTCACGCTGCGGAACTCGATCCCTTCGACCGTCCGCCACGGCGCCGCCGGGCGCTCCACCACCTGGATCCCGTAGAAACCGGCGGCCTCGAAGGCCTGCAGGAACCGGTCCTCGCGCATCGCCCCGGAAATGCACCCCGGCCACAGCTCGGGATCCTGCTGAAGGTGCGCCGGGACTTCCTCGTCGCAGACGATGTCCGAGATCACCGCCCGGCCGCCGCGCTTGAGCACCCGGTGGAGCTCCTTGAACAGCTGGGCCTTGTCCTCGGGGCGCACCAGGTTGAGCACGCAGTCCGAAACCACCACGTCAATCGACTGATCGGCGATCAGCGGCTTCTCGGCCCGCAGCTGGGCGGCATAGGACTCGAGCCTGGCCAGCTGCTCCGTGGTCTGCACCGGGTGCGCGAAGAGCTGGGCGTCGAGGGCCTCCAAATCCAGCCGCAGATCCTGGATCTTCCCCTTGCGGAACTCGAGGTTGGAGTAGCCGAGGATGCTCCCGAAGGTGGCCACGTGCCGGCGTGCCACCTTGAGCATCTCGTCGTTCATGTCGACCCCGATCACTTTGCCCTTGGGGCCGACGATCTGGCTCAGCAGGTAGCAGGCCTTGCCGGCCCCCGAGCCCAGGTCGAGCACCGTCTCGCCTTCGCGGACGTGCTTGCTCGGGTTGCCGCAGCCGTAGTCGCGCTCCACCACCTCGCGCGGAACCTGCGAGAGCAGCTTGGGGTCGCTGGTTCCCGGGCAGCACAGCCCGGGCTCGGCCGCTTGGGCGGCATTGGAGTAGCGGCTGCGGACCGATTCCTCGACATCGACTTGCGAGAGGCTGGTTTCCATGCCCGCTTAGAGCCAGCCGGCCGCGGCATCGGTTCGGCCAGCGGGCTGCTGGCCTGCCTAGGGCCGCACGTCGAGCGGCTCGCGGCCGATCGGCCGGTCCTCGATGCGGCTGGGCAGCTGCGGCGCCTCCTCGGGCATGGCAATCCACAGGGCGATGTAGACGATGAGCCCCCAGCCGCCCAGCAGGATGCTCAGCAGGAAGACAAGCCGCACCGCGGCCACCGGAATCCCGAAGCGGTTGGAGAGCCCCTGGCAGACCCCGGCGATCTTTCGGCCCTCCCGGGCCCGGGTCCACTCGCGCACGGGCGGGCGGGCCACCATCCAGCTGGCGCAGGCGGCGCACTTGCTGGCGCCCTCTCGGTTCTCGGTGTGGCAGTACGGGCAGATCATCGCGGGCCTCCTCAGGCGCTCATGCCCATTCCAACGCCAAGCCCCGCCGGCGATTGCCGTTCGGACGGCCGGTTGACGGACGGCCAGCAGGCTCTTACTCTCCCGCGCCCTCGCAAAGCGGGCGGGGCAAGAGGCGCGAAAGGGACATGGCACTCATCGTCCAAAAATACGGCGGCACCTCGGTCGGCGACGTCGAGCGCATCAAGAACGTGGCCCGCCGGGCGCTGGCCGCCCAGAAGAAGGGCAACGAGGTGGTGGTCGTCGTCTCGGCCATGAGCGGAGAGACCAACCGCCTGCTCAAGCTGGCCGAGGCGATCAACCCCCGCCCCGACGAGCGCGAGCAGGACGTGGTGGCCGCCACCGGCGAGCAGGTGACGGTGGGGCTGCTAGCGCTGGCCATCCAGGCGCTGGGCGGCAAGGCGCGCAGCTTCCTGGGCCACCAGGTGCGGATCATCACCGACAGCGCCTTCTCCAAGGCCCGCATCAAGTCGATCGACAAGGGGGCGCTGGAGAAGGCCCTGCAGCGCGGGGAGATCGGGGTGGTGGCCGGCTTCCAGGGCGAGGACGAGGAGGGGAACATCACCACCCTCGGCCGCGGCGGTTCGGACACCACCGCGGTGGCGGTGGCCGCGGCCATCAAGGCCGATGCCTGCGAGATCTACACCGACGTCGATGGGGTCTACACCACCGATCCCAACCTGTGCCCGGCGGCCCGCAAGCTCGACAAGATCTGCTACGAGGAGATGCTCGAGCTGGCCGGGGCCGGGGCCAAGGTGCTGCAGATTCGCTCGGTGGAATTCGCCATGAAGTACGCCGTGCCGCTGTGGGTCAAGTCGAGCTTCACCGACGACCCCGGCACGCTGGTCTGCCCGGAGGACAGTTCGATGGAACAGGTGGTCGTCAGCGGCATCGCCTACGACAAGAACGAGGCCAAGGTCGCCATCCGCAACCTCCCCGACAAGCCGGGGATCGCCGCCAAGCTGTTCAAGCCCCTCTCCGACGCCCACATCGTGGTCGACCTGATCGTCCAGAACGTCAGCCACGGCGGGCGCACCGACCTCTCCTTCACCGTCGGCAAGTCCGACCTGCCCAAGGCCAGGGAGATCGTCGAGAAGCTGCTGCCCGAGCTGGGCGGGGAGAACGTGGAGACCGATTCCAAGGTGGCCAAGGTCTCGATCGTCGGAGTGGGGATGCGCAACCACGCCGGCGTCGCCACCCGCTGCTTCGAGGTGATGGCCGGGGCCGGGATCAACATCGAGATGATCTCCACCAGCGAGATCAAGGTGTCGATGCTGGTCCAGGAGAAGTTCACCGAGCTGGCGGTGCGCGAGCTGCACACCGCCTTCGGGCTGGACAAGACGGCGTAGCTCCTGGGGTTTCGCTCAGGAGTCGGCTCGCTTCTTCGTCCCTCCCTTGCTTCCGGCCCGCTCGCCGTCTGCGTCGAGCGAGATGGGGCGGAGTCCACCGAGCGAACGAGCGGCGTCGCTATCCTCGACAGTCTTCGGGAGCCAAGATTCGGCGGGCGACCGTAGCTCCGCAGGCCGCGCGCCGCTCGCGAAGGGGTGCCGAGTCGGATGCGGGTCCCCGATCACTGGATGTGGACGATGTAGTTGTGCGTCGTTTCGACACCGCTCACCAGATCGTCGCGGTAGAAGGTCGAAGCAGTGGCGGTGAAGTCGGCGCCGGGGACCGAAACGGCCCTGCTGGTGGAGTAGGAGGCGCTGCCTTCGGTGACGTGGAGCCACTCGCCGGTGTCGGCGTCGGCGAAGTCGGCGCGCACCTTCGAGTAGCCCTTCCACCGCCATTCGAAGAACGGCTCGTTCTCCTTGTTCTTCACCCACCATTGGTCGGGTTCGGTGAACTGCACGGTCAGGGACTCGATGGAGGCGAAGGACGAGACCTTCACCGTCAGCACGCATTGGTAGAAGCCGCCGCCCAGGTCGGTGCACTTGGCGGTGCCCGGAGTGGCCGAGAAGCTGCCGCTGGTCTTGGCGAAGCCGTCGATGCGCACGCGCGCCACGTTGCCGTCGATCGCCAGCTCCGGGTTGACCACCGCGTCGACGCTGAACGGCACCCGCACCGGCGGCTCGAGGCCGACCGCGAGGATGTAGACCTCGGTCAGGCTCTTCGGACGCGCCAACCGCAGCGCCCGGTTGGCCGCCGCCCCGCCCTTGCCAATGGCCCCGGGGATCGCCACCACCGTCTTGAGCGCTCTTTCGCCTCCCCACTTGAGATAGGAGAGCGCTTTCCTCCAGCCGGTCTCGATCGGCTTCTCGGACATCTTCTGGGCGAAGGTGTCCAGCGCCGCCTTGCTGGTGTTGTAGACGATTCCCCACACGTCATCCCCGGTCACCTGCGAGGCGGTCTTGGTGTGGTAGAGCGCCTCGAGCTCCAGTCCGACCTGGGTGATGGCCGCCTGGATCACCGCCTTGCCGGCGGTGTCTCCGAGCAGGGCGTCGCTGCCGGGAATGGCCGAGAAGGCCTCCACCACCGCCACTGCCACGTTGTGGTTGAAGGTCGCGCTGGCCTGCGGCGCGTAGTGGGCCTGGACGAAGTCGGCCTCGGCCTGCGGCAGCCCGCCGGGGAACGCGCCGCTGAGGAAGCGCACCTCGTAGAACTCCACCGGAGCGAGGTCGACGTTGCTCGAGGGGGCGATGCTTTTGCTGCCCAGGTAGGCGCTGAGGGCGGTCACCGCGTTGTTGAACACGTCGACGTAGCTCAGGTAGCTGCGCGCGGCGACGAAGCCGTCGGCGACCTGTCCTGCCGGGGCCAGGTAGCGCAGGTGATCGACGCGCTGGTAGGGAGGGCTCTCCACGCCGCTGGGGAAGTCGGCCTTGGAGAGCTTGCTGATCTCGAAGTAGTAGTCGAGCGCCGTGCCGACCTGGTTGCTGGCGGTGACGGTGACCTTCTTGTCGTCGGCGACTCGGGTGAGCTGGGTCTCGAGGGAGTTGGAGCTGGAATACCCGAAGGAGATCGCGGTCAGCGCCTGGCCTGCTTCGGCGGCACTGGGGGGCGGGGGCCCGATGTTGGGCATGTCGGAGACGACCTTGGCGACCAGCGCCGCGAGGGCGGAGGTGAAGGCGCTGTCGGTGGACAGGTCGCGGCCGTTGGCGATTGCCGCGTCGTAGGCTGCCGCGGCCTGATCGAAGGGGGCGAGCCCTTTGCTGATCTGGGTCAGCAGCCAGCTCACCTCCAGCTGCTGGGCGCCCGGCCAGGGATGGGCGAGCATCGGGTGTTGCAGCAGCAGGGTGAGGACGGAGGTGCCCGCGTCCATGGCGACCAGGCCGTCGCTCTTGAGCTCGTAGCCGGTGCCGCTGGCGGCGGAGGAGAGGTGCTGGGTGCCCAGCCCCGGGGACATGTAGAGCCCGCCGGAGGCGGCGAGCTTGGAGGCGGCGGCGGTTCCCTCGCGGGGAACGCAGAACAGCACCGAGGTCCGCCGTCCGCGGCGGGTCCCGGAGAAGGAGCCGCTGGCATCGACGGTGATCGGGTCGTCAGAGGCATCATCAAAGAAGTCGAAGTCCGCCGCCGAGAGCCCCGCCGCCGGCTTCAGCGTGCCGGAGAACGTGACCTTCTCCGGAGGAACGTTGGAGGTGGGCTGATCTCCGGTGGGCGCCCCTCCGCAAGTACACGAGGCGTGGAACCACAGCGACGACACCGCAATCAGGATTGGGAACCTCATCCCCCAAGAAGAGCTTGCGCTGCGATTTGCTGTCAAGGATGGGGCGCCAAGGGTCTGGACGCACTTGCCGCTGGGATTTCCGACGCAGTCATCGCCAGGGGACGCGAGCGGCGAGCGCTTCGGCGTCGCTTTTGGGCCCAAGGAAGTGTGGGTCCAGGAGAACGCCGACTTGCCGAAGCCCCCGGGCCTCTCCTTCGACATCGGCAAGGCGGCCGAGATCTCGATCGTCTGGGTGAAGATGCGTTCTTTCGCGCTGGGATGGTCACCCGGCCCTTCGAGTTGATGGCCGCGACGGGATCAACCTCGAGAAGATCTCGATCGGCGAGCTCATGGTGTCGATGCTGGTCCAGGAGAAGTTCACCGAGCTGGCGGTGTGCGAGCTGCACACCGCCTTCGGATTGGACAAGACGGCGTAGCTGGAGGGATTTGGCTTAGGAGTCGGCAGCTTTCTTCGCCTCTCCCTCTCCCAGCGCCCCGGCCACCGCCCGCACCGTCCGCTCCACAGGCTCGAGCTGCGGCAGGTCCTCCTTCACCGGCGTCCCCAGCTCCGGGAACTTGCGCGCCGCGGGCATCACCCGCGACTCGAGAGACGCGACGGCCTTGTTGTAGCAATCCACCGACTTGTCCAGGCTCTTGCCCACCGATTCCAGGTGCGAGGCGAAGGTGCACAGCCGCCCGTAGAGCTCGGAGCCGAGCTGGCTGATCTGCTGGGCGCTCTCGGCGATCTTCTCCTGCCGCCAGCCGTAGGCCACCGCGCGCAGCAGCGCGATCAGCGTGGTCGGCGATGCGGGGATCACCCGCTGGGCCACCCCCTCCTCGATCAGCGCCGGGTCGTGCTCAAGCGCCGCGGAGAAGAAGGTCTCTCCGGGCAGGAACATCACCACGAACTCTGGGGACGGCTGGAACTGGTCGAGGTAGCTCTTGGCCGACAACTTGGCCAGATGCTCGCGGGTCTGCCGGGCATGATCGGCCAGCCGCGCCCGGCGCAGCTCGTCGTCCTTGGCCTCCATCGCCTCCAGGTAGGCCGCCAGCGGGGTCTTGGCATCGACCACCACGTTCTTGCCCCCGGGCAGCTTGACCACCAGGTCCGGGCGCAGCTTGCCGTCGGCGGTGGCGGCGGTGCTCTGCTCGATGAAGTCGCAGTAGGCCACCATTCCCGCCATCTCTACCACGCGCTTGAGCTGGATTTCGCCCCAGCGCCCGCGCACGTGTGGCGCCCGCAGCGCGGTCACCAGGTTGCGGGTCTCGACCTGCAGCGACTGGTGCGACTGGGCCAACACCTGCACGTGCATGGCCAGGCTGCCGTAGGCCTCGGCGCGCCCCTTCTCCATCAGCTGGATCTGCGCGTCGACCTTGCCCAGCGAGTCGTGGATCGGTTTGACCAGATTGGCCACCGCCTGCTCCCGCTTCTCCAACTCCCCTTGTGCCTTCTGCTGGAAGCGCCCCAGCGTCTCCTGCGCCAGCAGCAGGAAGCTGTGGCTGTTCTTGTCCAGCGCTTCGGCGGAGAGCGCCGAGAAGGAGCGGGAGAGGGCCTCGCTGGCTTCGGTCAGCAGCCGCAGCTTCTCCTCGGACGACTGGCGGGTCAGCTCCAGTTCCTTGCGCAGCGCGGCGTCGGCCGCCACCAGAGAGGTGTGCTGGGCCTGGGCGGTGGTGAGCGCGACGCGCGCGGCCTGGGCGGCCTGCTCGGCCAGGGCCGCCCGCTCGGAGAGCGCCGCGGCCCTCGAGATCTGCAGGAGATATCCCAGGGCGGCGCCGAGGATGCCGGCGACCAGCGAGGCGAGGGCGACGACGATGGGGCTCATGATGGCGAGAGTCTACGGGGCGGGTCTGACAATCGAAGGGAGAAGGGGGGAGTGTCCTGAAAGCGGTGTACGGTGGGCGGCCTATAGAGAGACCGACGGCGCGCGCCTGCAACGAGAGCACCCGGTGGCGATACGGCACCCGCGGCAGAACGCGCTCCACCAGCTCAGCCCACGCACGGCCTTTTGTCGGCCGCGACAGGCGCAGCCTGCTCCATCGCCGGAGAACCGGCCTGCCTCCTCGCGCACTCGCGATGCCTCCGACGTCTCCGACCGCTTGCCTCCCACCTCGGCTTGCGAGAGGGTCGCTTCCGAAAGGCCTTCAAATTTCCTAGGCGCTGCTAACGCAGGTGAAGCGGGGGGAGCTCGATCATGGGGTCCTTCACTGCAGAGATGGCGAAGCGCACCGACGCCGAGTTGCTCGAGGTCGCCGCGAGTCCCGAGGGTACGTACCGTCCCGAGGCGCTGGAGGCCGCCTTCGATGAGCTCAAGAGCCGCAACTTGGCCCCCGAACGCACGATCGAGGAGGCGAAGGCGGCGCGTAAGGTGGCCGATGAATCGCGCGCGACGGTCCCGCTTGGGGTGGGCCGGATACTCACAGCAATACTCGCAACAGTGTTTTTTCCGCTGCTCGCCTTCCTTTGGCTCCTGGTCGCCTCGCAGTTCGAGCGAGACGGGTACAAGAAAAGGGCGAAGACGATGCGTTGGATAGCGATCGGCTATCTCGGCGCCTTGATAGCTGGCGTCATTCTTCTTGCGCGCGTCGGGCAATGGTGACCACGAGGGCGGGCCGATTGTGACGCTGCGCGGGGCAACTGACCAGCTTGGAGCTCGCATCGGGCTCTACACCTGTGCCTCGGCCTTCACAGACTGCCGGCGGATTCGCTTCAAGCAGTCAGGCTGTCGAGCAGGGAGAACTCCCCCGCGCCGCCCTCGCCGGCCGCGACAGGCGGAGCCCGCGCCATCGCCGGAAAGGCGGCCTGCCTCCTCGCGCTCTCGCGATGCCTCCGGCGCTTCCGACCGCTTGCCTTCCACCTCAACCAGCGAGAGGGCCGCCTCCGAAAGGCCTTCAGACTTCCTAGGAGCTGCAGTCGAACAAACGAGGGTGTCGCTGCGCGCTCCGGTCGACGGGCTCGAGGTTCTCTTGCCGGAAGCTTCCTCCGCGCCGACTCTATCGCAGGACATCGCTCCAGCCTGAGGAGCTTGACTGGCAGCGCCGTGCGCCGGCAGCGCCCAAACGGCCTACTCCTGAGGCACACTTCCCCGATCGTCGACCCAGGACGACAAACCCGAAGTTCCCCCTCCCGCCAGAGAGCTCATCGTGCACCCTCTGCGTTGGCCACTGCTCGCCTGCTCACTCGCCGCCGCCGGCGCTTGGCCCTGTCATCGACAGGATTTGCCGCCGCCCTCCATCGCTCACGCCACGCCCCTGGACGCAGCCGTGGCATCGGGAGGCTCGGCGGGATTCCCTGCCGACGCAGCCTCATTCGCCGCCGCGAACCCATCTCCCGTGCGCGGCCAGGTCACTCGCCGGGGCGCGCCGGTCGCCGCCGCCGAAGTAGTTCTCTACCGATCTGAGGAGCAACCAGGCCCGACCGTGAGCTGCGGCGCTGGGGAGGCGGCAATCGCGCTGCGTGACCTCGACTTTGCCTCGCTCTGCCCCAAGGCCGCTGACCAGGTGTTTCGCCTCGCCCGCGAGGCACGATTCGAGGACCCGCCACTGGCGTCGGCCCGCAGCGACGCCGCCGGTCGCTTCACCCTGCCGTCCTCTCCAGGCGATCTGATTGTCCTCGCCCGGAGCGCGGACGGGGCTGTCGGCCTCCATCGAGGCGTTCGCGCAGGAGATGAGGTGACGCTCTCCCTCGCTGGCGAACCGGTGCGCGGTAGGTTGGTTGACTCGGCCGGCGCCAAGCCGGTCGCGGGGGGCGAGGTGTTGGTGGGGGTCGGGAGCCCGCGTCTGGCCTTCTCCCGGGTGGTGGCCCGTCCGGACGGCACTTTCACGGCCTGGGTTCCGCAGGGCGAGAGGCTCTGGCTGCTCGCCCGCGCGCCAGGCTTCGGAGCGATAGTCGACGGCTGGATCCCGTCTCGCGACGAGTCCGCCAGCTTCGAGCTGACGCGCCGGCATCGACTCGCCGGGGTGGTCCTCGACGACGGGCCGACGGCCGGTGCTGAGGTGCGCGTCGAGGGGGCGCTGACTTCCCGAATCATCACCGATCAGCGCGGACGTTTCGCCACCGAGGAGGTGGGGCTCAAGAGATTCGGTTTGCAGCCTCGGCGCAAGGGCCGCTCGGCTCTCGCGTTGGTCGAGCTTCCCGGCGACGTCGACGGCATCGAGCTCAAGCTCGAGCCGTCGGTACTGCTCAGCGTTCGGGTGGTCGACGCTGATTCGGGGGCCCCGATCTCCGAAGCCACGGTGCTGGCGACCTCCTCGCGCGACTTGTTCACCGCGCTGGATGCCGATGGTCCTGGAGCATACAGAGGCTTCGTCCCCTGGGAGGACGAATACGCGGTAACGGTCTCTGCGCGCGGCTACTCCGGAGCGCGCGTGTCTCGATTCTTCAGTCGCCGGGAGGCAGCCCCGCTCGAGGTTCCGCTCAGGCGGTCGGAGTCCCTTCGCGGGCGGGTCGTCAAGGCGACGGGAGCCCCGGCCGCCGGGCGCGGGGTCGAAGCCTGCCGGCGCACGTTCGGGGAAACCGGCGCCGATAACGAGAGCGAGAAGTGCTCCGCCGCCACCACCGGCGAGGATGGCACCTTCTATCTTGAAGGCCTTCGCCCCGGCACCTACCTCATGGCCCTGCTCGATTGCCCCGACCCGATGACCCCGCCCTTCCGCTCGCTCCTCGGCGATGCCGTGGTCAACTGCCCTGGTCGCTTTCGCGCGCTGGTCCAAGTTCCCCCGCCGCGAGAAGTGACCCTCTCGCTGGCCTCAGGCCCGGCCGCGACCTTCGACGTCGCGATCGCAGAGCGCGACAATCTCTGCGGCTGTCGTGTCTCCATCGACTGCGGCTTGACGGTCGACGGACTTGGCGAGCTGTTCAGGAAGGAAACCTGGGCATCTTCGGCGCGGTTCGAGGTCGAGCCTGGCGCCTGCGTCGTCTGGGCCGAATGTCAGCTCAGTCCCGAGGCGGATCGCCCCTGCGACGCGGAATACTCCCCGGCCGCGTTCGCCCGTCGGGTGGTGGAGGCCCGGCCGGGACAGGTGACCGGGGTTCGGTTTGAGCTAGCGCACCCTGGAGAGAACTGAGTCGCAGCGCGTCGAGAAGCGGTGCAGGCCGTGGCGGCGCCACGAGTCGGAGCGGTTCGCGGCCCCGAGGAAGAGGGGTTACGCAAAGCAGGTCCCCGACCTGTGCCGCGCCCGCAAACAACGAGGGGCCCCGGTCGCCCGGAGCCCCTCGCTGGCTTCTGCCGATTGAAGATTACCTGCCCGATTTGGTCTGCAACGCCACTTGGTTTGCAGAAGCGGGGGCAGAGTGGGCCCGCTCCCCCTGGCCGAGAACAGCCGCGAGCACCGATGGGACGCTCTCGTCGCCTCCCGGACAGCCGGAGCGTCCGTTTGGAGGCAGAGGGCCGCGACTTACGCTGCCCGGGACGTCGATGAGTGCCCCACCTGCCGCCTGTGGAAGGTCAGGGGCCGCCCTCGGGCTTCGGGGCCTTTCGCTCCAGCTCGGTGTCGAGCTCCAAGCTGGTGCAGCCGCCGAGGAGGAACCTGCTTTGGCAGAGCTCCGAAACCTGAAAGGTCTTGGGCTCGCAGCCTTCAGCCTCGACGGTGACCGTGCACCACAGAGGCAGGGCGCCCAGGGCTCCGAAGTAGCTCTGGTGTTCGCCACGCCCCCGCAATTCCGCCTCATGACACTGAGGGCCACCGATGCGAACCGTCGGAGAGATCACCTGCCCACCGGGCTCTCGAACCACCGCATGCAGCGTAAACGCGGGGTCGCAGCCCGCGATCGCCGAAGTCAGGAGTGCCACCGCGGTCGCCAGCGCCTTCGGCGGTCTGAGATTCATTTGACGGTTCTCGCGCGATGTCCGCTCGGATTGGGACGGGCCAGGCAAGGACTTTCCCGAGACCAGAGTATCAACTCTCGGCATGGCTTCGTTCGCAGGCACGCGCGTGGGCTCGGGGGAAATCGGGCAATCTGCGCAGACGACGGCAGGGCGCTAGTCCCTCGCTGCCGGTCCAGGCTCGGAACTCCCGGGGTCGATTGCCAGCCGCTGCCGCCCATCGCAGGATCCCGCCATGGCCTACGCCCGCCTCATCCTGCCCCTGCTCGCCCTTTCCCTTGCCGCAGGCTGCTCCGCCAATCCGCCCGGATCCGGCGCCGAAGCCTCCGACGGCGGCAGCTCCGGCGATGATGCCGGAGGCCTTCCCTTCGACGCCTCGGTTCCCGCTCGGCTGACGCTGGCATCCGCTCCCGCAGACCCCGCACCCTGGGAGAAGATCGAGCTCTGGCACGACTCGAGCCTGACCTCCCCCGGCGAATCCCTCGCTCGCCGGGCCCTGCCCGCCAACGACAAGGTCCGCGGCGCCTTCCCGGCCGACCTCTTCGTGCTCGACGGCTCCGGCGGCACCACTTCCGACTACAAGCTCGGCGACTACGGACACCTCAAGAGCGACGGTTACTTCCTCCTCGGCTACGCGCCCGGCTGGTCGAAGGCCTCCGGGACGCCGGTGCTGCTGATCCATGGCGCCGGCGACGACATGAACCGCGCCTGGGCTCATCCCTGGGATATCCAGACCCCGGCGTCCATCGCCCAACCCGGCCTGATGCAGGCCCTGGCCGCCGCCGGCCTGCCGACCTTCGCCATCTCCTTCGCCCACGTCCACGGCGACAACCTCACCCAGGCCCGCCTGATCGCCTCGGCGATCGACATTATCCGCGCCCGCACCGGGGCCGCCCAGGTCGACCTGGTGGCCCACAGCAAGGGCAACGCCGCGGCCTGTGCCTACCTTGCCTCGCTCCACGACGCATGGCCCGAGCTCGTGGGAAAGCTCCCTTATCGCGGCGACGTGCGCCGCTACCTGGCCATCGCCGCGCCGTTCAAGGGGCTCGACACCTCGTTCCGCTACTACCTGGGGAACCTCTCGGTCATCGCCACCGGCAGCAGCGCGCCGCTCGGCTTCCAGTCGGCGTACATCGAGGGGGCCTGGCGCTCCTATCCGCGCTGGTACCTGGGCTCGGACCTCTACCGGGGACAGGTGCAGCTGCTCCACGACTGGACCGCCGATGCCGAGCACCCGGTTCCCTTGGCGGCCGCCAGCGCCACCACCGATGCCAACGCCACCCGCGATGCCCTCTACTTCGGCGGCTCGAGCGCCTTCGTCCAATCCGAGGGAATCGCCGCCGCCATCGCCAACGCCGGACCGGGCCGTGCGGGGTTCATCGACGCCCTGCAGCGCACCGGCCTCGATCCCCGCGTCGGGATCTCGGTCCTCTACGGCACCAATCCGCAGCTGGGCGCGGCCGGCGAGACCGCAGATCCCAGCGACGGATTGGTTTTCGTCGCCAGCGCCTCGGCCAGCGGCGGGCTCGCCCGCCGCGGCGCCCGCATCGCCACGGTGGACGCGCTCCATCTCAACCACCTCGACCTGGCCCGCGCCTCCGAAGCGGTGAGCTGGGTGCTGGCGCAGCTGCGGCGCTGATCTCGGCGCTCACAGGGTCAGCAGATAGGCCAGATATCCCTGGAACAGGCTGTCGCCGACGATGCTGCGGCCGGCAGAGACCATCAGATGGTGGAGCTCGCTGAGGTCCAGGATCAGTCCGAGGTTGAAGCGCAGGTCGCCGCTTCCGTCGACGCGGTCGGGGGTGGTGTAGAAGGCCTCGCCGCCGAGGACCACCAGGTCTGACAACCGGCGCTGCACCTGCCAGCCGAAGTACCAGAAGTTCCGGTTCCCCGCTCCCGGATTGAGCCAGAGGCCGCCGCCGCCGTAGCTGGTCCAGTCGCCGAAGCTCTTCTGCAGCCACAGCGGGAAGAAGGCGCGCACGGTGCCGGCTCCCAGCCCTCGCGAGGCGTTGCCCACCGGCAGCTCGAGCTGCGGGAAGGTTCCCACCATCGGAATCCAGGTGCCTTCCTGCACGAAGCGCAGCTTGGCGCCCAGCTCGACGTCTCCGGGACCGTAGAGCAGCGGCCCCCCGCGGGTCCAGGCATAGGCGAGCGGGGCGATCAGATGGAGCTGCAGGTTCGGGATCGCCCCGTAGTTGATCTCGACGTGGGGCGCAGTCCCGATGGCGCCGTCGGCGGTGAGCAGGTGTTGGGTCGCCAGGTAGAACTCCCAGTGCCGGTACTCGACCGGCTCCGGGTCATCGGTGATGAACGGCGGCCCGGCCCGCGCCACCTCCGGCACAAGCACGAGGGCCAGCGCCGCGGCAATCCGTTGCCAACCCATCCGGCGACTCCCGAAAGCTCCGAAATCGTATTCCGATGACTATCAGCACTTCGAGGTCGAGCCTTCTCCGAGCGCGTTGGTCGCCGGCGCAGGGTTCACTACCGTGAGCGGCGCTGACACCGGTTGAAAGGGGCGGCCTCATGCGAGCCACCAACTGCTGGGAGCGCTTGAAGTGCGGCAGGGAGCCGGGAGGAGGGCGGGTCACCGAGATGGGCGTCTGCCCGGCCGCGAAAAATGAGGCGGCCGACGGCGTCAACCGAGGGCGCAACGCTGGCCGGATCTGCTGGGCGGTCGCCGGGACCCTGTGCGGCGGAGTGATCCAGGGCGACAGCGCCGCCAAGCGGCTGACCTGCACCTCGTGCGAGGTCTTCAAGTCGGTTCGCAAGGAAGAGGGCGAGGCGTTCCTGCTGCTCTTGCCCGGGCAGAAGTATCAGCCCGCCAGGCGCAGCGGCGACTGAGACGCCGGCTGGCCGTGCGTGCCGCGCCGCTACCAGCTGGCTCCGAGCAGGGTGACCCGCATGCGCACCAGGGCCAGCGTGCCATTGGTCGGTGCCACCCGGATCGCCTCCACCCCGGCCCCGGATCCGGTCAGCAGGCAGTGGCCCAG
>JBBIQS010000074.1:0-39617 GCA_037442205.1 Myxococcales bacterium | reverse complement strand
AGCGGGTTATCTTCTTCATCGGCCGGCTCCCTTCGCATGTGGCTCTGCGCCACGGTCTTCACCGATCCGCGAGCGTAACCCACGCCTATCCGCGAATCGGAGCCGGTCGTTCCATCCTGACTTTACCCTGTCGTCCGTCGCCAGCCGAGTCGCCTCCCGAAGTCCCGCGCCGCTCGTTGCGAGCGCCGGGATCGTTCTTTACGTCCTTGTTGCTCTCGAGCGCTGAGCTTCGGTTCGGGAGCAGGGAGCGAGTTTTCGCAGCGGCGCGGCGGTGAGGGAATGCAGACAGGCACCAGACCATCGACGCTTCGGCAGGCGACGCTTGCCTCGCAGTGGCGTTCGAGTCTTCTAGGCGCGCACTTGACGGGCAATCTGGTGCCGAGGCTACGCTGCGAAGAAGAAGGGGCGGGAAGCGGGCGTCATATCCGTCGAGGGAGTAGTGACCATGAGGGTCAGCGCGGTGCCTCTATTGGCTGTTGTGCTTGCCGCCAGCAGTTCTAGCTTGGCCCAGGTGCCTCCTGGCGGAACGCGGGCATCCAGGGTGTCGCAGCAACAAAATCCCTCCGGCGCCGGCGGCGACCGCACGAGCTTCCTCGACCGGCGTGATGCTGAATCCGGCCCCGAAGCCAACCCCTACGACGCGCTAGAGCTGCAGATTCAGCGCGAGGAGCTGGACCGGGCGGCCAAGGCGGCGGAGGCGGGGCGCCAGACCACCGGCGCCGCCGAGGGCGATCTTTTCCCTGCGTTCCTTCGGGAGGTGGACCCTCGAGCAGCAGAGCTGGCGGACCGGATCGGATGGCAAGAATTTGAGGCCGCCGGTCTGAGGGCCGTCGGGGCGCGTGAGAGAAAGGACCTCGCCTCGTTGACGCTATCGGCCGCCTGGTGCGCCCACGAAGGGATGAGGAAGTGGGGGCTCGAGGGGATCGCGCGCGAGAAGCGCTATGCGAAAATCGGAGGCGAGCTCGATCGGAACGAGGTGATTCGCTACCAGCGCTTGGCTGGGAGAAGCATGGATGCGCAGGAAGAGATCGGAAAGATGGCGGGGCGGTTCAAGTCGCCTCTGCTGAAGTGTTCGGACATCCGGGTGGCCAAACTAGCGGCGTGCCTGTACCTGGGTAGCGCACGTTCGACGGGGCTATTCCCTGCGTGGAGTCTCGATTCGAACTGCAATACAAACGAGCTGATGTACGTCCGATCTAGGTTTACGCTGCAGTAGAGCTTGGTTCGGGAGCCGGTCTTTACCTCCGTGTCGCTCTCGAGCGCTGAGCTTTGGTTCGGGAGCAGGGAGCGAGTTTTCGCAGCGGCGCGGCGGTGAGGGAATGCAGAGACCGGCACCAGACCTCTGGCCATGCTGGGCATCGGCGCGGGCCTGTCGCGCTTTTCGCTCGAGGCGGTCGGGGCGCGGCCGGCCTGCCGGGAGTGGCGCTGTGGCTGGCGATCAGCGCGGTGTCGCTGGGGGCGGTGCGGTGGCTGGCGGCCTGGTCCGCGCCGGGGTGCAGCTCGAGTCCCAGGGCGCCGTCACTTGATCCCGTACTGCTTGGCCCACCCGTAGACCGTCGATCGCTTGACGTTCAGTCGTTCGGCGACTCGGCTCATGCGCGGCCCGTAGAGCTGCTTCGCCCTGGCGATCACCTCGCGGTCGATGGCCTCGTAGGACTTGCCGGCGATGTGGACGCAGTCCGGGCCACACGAGCAACCGCCGAGGCTCGCCGGCTCCCCGGGCGCGGCTCCCGCCCCGGCGCGCCGGCCCCTCCGCCTGAGCTGGACGTCCTCCACCTCGATGCGCCCCGAGCGGCAACTGGCCAGCGCGCACTGGAGCACGCCCTTGAGCTCGCGCACGTTGCCCGGCCAGGAGTGGCGCTGGAGCAGCTCCCGGGCCTGGGGCGACAGCGTGGCCCTCCCTCCCTCCGGCTCCAGCTCCACCAGCAGGTGGTCGATGAGCCGTCCGAGATCATCGCCGCGCTCGCGCAGCGGCGGCACTTCGATGATGCCCACCGCGATCCGGTGGAAGAGGTCCTCGCGGAACCTCCCCGCCTCGACCTCCGCCTCGAGGTCGCGGTTGGTGGCGCACACCGCCCGCACGTCCACCCGCACCGGGTGCGAGGCGCCGACCGGCGTGAGCTCTCCGCTCTCCAGCGCGCGCAGCAGCTTGGGCTGCATCGCCAGCGGCAGCTCCCCCAGCTCGTCGAGGAAGAGCGTGCCTCCGTCGGCGGCGCGCAACTTCCCCAGGCTCGCGCTCTTGGCGTCGGTGAAGGCCCCCTTCTCGTGCCCGAAGAGCTCGCTCTCCACCAGCCCCGGGCTCAGCTCGGCGCAGTTGAGGCAGACCATCTGTCGGTGGGCGCGCGGGCTGCGGTTGTGGAGGGCCCGGGCGACCAGCTCCTTGCCGACGCCGGTCTCGCCGCAGATCAGCACCGGCAAGCGCCTGGGTGCGAACCGGGCGATCCGCTCGAAGACCGCCTTCATGGCGGGGGACTGGCCGACCATCGACTCGAACAGCGGACCTTCAAGTGCCTGCTCCGGACCGCGATCCGCGCGGAAGACCGCGCGCAGCGGCGCCAGGGCGATGCCGACGCCGTCGTGCAGCAGGGCCTCGCTCACCACCATGCTGCCCAGCTGCGCCCCGCGCCCCGTCCGGTCGACCAAGCACCAGCCCTCGGCGCGGGCCTCGATGGCGAAGTGCTCGGGCGCCACCTCAGGGTGGTCGACGACAACGGTGTTGTGCGGCGCGCGGCCGAAGGTCAGGCGCCGGCGCTCGAGCGGCACCCGCAGCAACGCCTCGGCGCCCATGAAGACGACGATCTCGTCCATGTCCCCTCCCGAGCAAGCTCGCCGCGAAGCTAGCAAAGGGCGGTCGGTCGTCGAGACCGTTGTCGCCGCGGGTCTGGCGATCTGTCGAGTAGCCTTCAGGCTCCCGGCCGAGGGTCCGCTCTCGGCTCTGCGATCGCAGACCTGGGGACCGCGACGCTCGCGACTTGGCGGGCGTGTCGGGGACGGCCCGCTCATCGCTGCGGCGCCGGCGCCTTCGGCCCGGGCGCTCCGTCGCCCACCTTAATAAGGTAGGGCGAGGAGGCGGCGGCGACTTCAGGCCTGGGGAGTCTCATCCTCCGCGGCGTCGCCGAGCCGGCGGGAAGACTTGGGTCTTGCGCAGAGTGAATCGAGCACCTTGAGGAAGACCGAAGTGGTTCCCGCAAAGTGGTCGAATCACGTTCAGGAAGACCGAAATGGTTCCCGCAGAGTGAACGCGGCACTTCAGGGGAGCGTCGACTCCTCTTTGGGGGTTGTCGATTCACTCCGGGGAAGACCGAAATGGTTCCCGCAGAGTGAATCGAGCACTTTGAGGAAGACCGAAGTGGTTCCCGCAGAGTGAACGGCCCGTGTCGGAGGGAGCCTTGTCCTCTGTCCGGGGGATGCCGGTTCACTCCGACCATCGGTCGAGTCTTCCCCGACCTCGGCTCGAGCCCGCGCCGCCGCCGATTCGCCTTCCCCCGACCAGCGGTTCGAATGGGAAGGTGTCGGCGCACCGACAGCTGTCGGCCGGCCGACAAGAAGTGTCGCTGCGCCGACGGCTCCACCGGCCGTCGCCGGTCGAGAGGCCTGGCACGCCGGACGCAATCCCCTCCCGCGCCCACGGCGACCGGCCAGCCGGCCTCGGCGCCTGGCGATGAAGCGACCAACCCGAGACAGAGGAGGAGGAGCCATGTCGACGAAGCATTCCCCCACCACCGAGAGCGAAGTCGAGGCCCCGGCGGCGAGCCTGCAGCCCGTGCCCGACGGCGCGATGATGGAGAAGGTCCAGCGCGTCGAGAGGAAGGCGGCCGGCCTCGCCGACGACGAGCTGCAGACCTGCCGGGTCAACCCCGACGTGATGCCGCCCAACCTCAACGTCACCCTGGCCACGCTCTCCACCCCCGAGGCGGCCGCCCGCATCCAGGCGCACCTGCCCAAGGTCGAGCTGGGCGTGCTGCGGCAGGACCTGAGCGACGGCACCAAGGTGCTGGCCTTCCTCGGGCACCAGGCGCAGCGCGAGGACAACCGCTCCTTCGCCCTCGAACAGCAGATCGACGAGGGCTTCGTCCTGCGGGAGATGCTCGACCACGAGATCGCCCTGGGGGTGCTGTGGAAGCTGATCCCGGCCGAGGAGGGCGAGAAGCTCACCCCGATCAAGGGGCGCAGCCCGGTGGCGCTGGGCAATCGCATCGTCGGCGGGGCGATGGTGCTCACCAGCCACCTGCCCAAGCTCGCCGGCAGGCACTACTTCCCGCCCGGCTGGCTCGACCAGGTGACCGAGAAGGGCCACCTGCTGTGCGAGGAGGGCTCGGTCCGCTTCGCCGTCTCGGCGACCAAGGAGCGGGGGCCGATGGCCCAGCGGCGCGACCGCGTCTACACCTGGCTTTCGGGGCGATACGAGGAGGCCCGCGGCATCGTCGGCTACCTCTATCCCGGCAAGGTGGACGAGAAGGCCCCGCCGCTGTTCTCGCGCCGGGTGGTGCGACACAAGGCCAGCGATGAGGCGGCGCCGGCCAAGGTCGAGGCCCCCAAGCCCGAGGCCGCCAAGGTGGCCACCGGCGCGACGACAGGCGCCGAGGCCGGCCCCGGGACCGCGGCCATCCTGCCCGCGCACGCCGACCCGGCGCTGAGGGCGGTGGCAGCTGGAGTCGCGGCGCTCGTGCCGGTGCCGCACGCCAGCAATGGCTCGGCGGGAGTCGAAGTCGCGTCCGCGGCGAGCCTCATCGGCGCGAGCGTCAAGGAGTAGCGACCAGCTCCCGGGCCAGGGCGTCCTGCCTGCCAGCGCGGGCAGGACGTCGCCGTGGATCCGGAGCCTGCCGCTAGATAGGCGTTCTTGATTCGGAATCATTCGCCCGGTCATCCCGAGCGGAAGCCCGAAGGGCTGGAGTCGAGGGACGTGCTCCCTGGCACCTCCCAGAGCCCCTCGACTTCGCCCCCGCACAGCGGGGGCTCCGCTCGGGGTGAACGGTGCAGCGGTCGATTCAGAATCGTGCACGGGTATTTAGATTCCATGAGGAAGCGGGAGGGTGACGGCGGAATCGACAGGCGCCGCCCCGGAGACCGCGATGCTTTCCAGCGTCGCGATGCTCCCGAACGACGCGCTCGCCGTGAGCCACCTGAACAAGTCCAAGGCCCAGGTGCTCTACTCGAAGCGTACCGCGACGGGTTGGACGCAACAGTGCGTGGCGCCCGGCATTCCGATCGTGCGAAGCATCAGGGTCGATGCCTCGGGCGCACCGGTGCTCGGCTTTATGGATGAGTGGTGCACATCCTTCCAGCTCGCCACTCTCCAATAAGCGGTCGGCTCCAAGGGGTGCTGAGGCCAGGGGGCTTTGCCTCAGCGCCGCTGCGGCCGTCCCGAACGGCTCCGCCCCAGCTTCTGCATCGCCTCGTCGTAGTCGCGGGCCAGCTCGGGATCGGCCCAGCGCATCAGCGCCTTCTGCAGCCGCTTCGCTTTCACGTCGCGGTCGACGTGGATCGGCTTCATCGAGCCGGGATCGATGCCGCTGTAGAACATGTCGGTGGCCAGGGTCATCGGCGTGGGCATGAAGTCCTGGACCTGCTGCGGCTTCCAGTGGTGGGCGCGCAGGTAGTCGTGCAGTTCGGCGGCGTCCTCTAGGGTGCAGCCCGGGTGGCTGGAGATGAAGTAGGGCACCAGGTACTGCTCCTTGCCGGCGCGGGCGCTGATCTCCTCGAACTCCTGGCGCAGCTGCTCGAACTGCCCGGCGCCCGGCTTGCGCATCACCTTGAGCACCCCGGGGGCCACGTGCTCGGGGGCGACCTTGAGGTGCCCGGAGACGTGGTGGCGGATCAGCTCCTCCAGCCAGGCGCGGCCGCTCTTCTTGTCGGCGTGGGCCAGGTCGTAGCGGACGCCGCTCTGGACGAAGGTGTGCTTGACCCCAGGGGTCTGGCGCACCGCGCGGTAGAGCTCGATCAGGGGCTGGTGATCGACCGAGAGGTTCTTGCAGACGGTCGGATAGACGCAGCTCGGCCGGCGGCAGACCTTGTGGGCGGCCGGATCGGAGCACTCCATCTGCCAGAGGTTGGCGGTGGGGCCGCCGAGGTCGGTGACGGTGCCGCGGAAGTCGTCGGACTGGGCCAGCTCCTTGACCTCGGCCAGCACCGACTCGCGGGAGCGGCTGGCCACGTCGCGGCCCTGGTGCTCGGTGATGCAGCAGAAGGAGCAGCCGGCACTGCAGCCGCGCATGAGCTGGATCGAGGCCTTGATCTGCTCCCACGCCGGGATGCGCGCGCCCTGGTAGCGGGGGTGCGGCGCGCGGCAGAACGGCAGCGCGTGGATGCGATCCAGCTCGGGAGTGGTCGGATTGGGCATCGGCGGCAGGACAACGACCGCTCGACCGCCGTGCGGCTGCACCAGGATGCGCGCGTTCTCCGGGTTGTGCTCCTGGTGGTAGAGCCGCGAGAAGCGGGCGTAGGCCTCCTTGGAGGCGGAGATCTCCTCGAAGCTCGGCAGCACGCTCAGCTCACGGCCCCACTTCTTGTCGAGTCCCTCCCCGCTCTTGCGGATCACCGCCAGCCCGGCAATGTCGTCGATCTCCGAAGGCGCGGCGCCCGAGTCGAGCCGGGCGGCGAGCGCGAGGATCGGCTTCTCGCCCTGTCCGCAGACCACGAAGTCGGCCTTGGCGTCGAAGAGGATCGAGCGGCGCAGCTTGTCGTCCCAGTAGTCGTAGTGCGCCAGCCGGCGAAGCGAGGCTTCGACTCCGCCCAGGACTAGCGGGACGCCCTTGAACGCCTCGCGGCAGCGCTGCGCGTAGACGTTGGTCGCCCGGTCCGGGCGCAGTCCGGCCTCGGCCTCGGGTGAATAGGCGTCGTCGGAGCGGCGGCGCTTGTGGGCGGTGTAGTGATTGACCATCGAGTCCATGGCGCCGGAGGTGATTCCGAAGAACAGGCGCGGGCGCCCCAGGGCGCGGAAGGACTCGGCGGACTTCCAGTCGGGCTGCGGGATGATTCCCACCCGCCAGCCCGCCGCTTCGAGCACTCGCCCGATGACCGAGGCCCCGAAGGACGGGTGATCGACGTAGGCGTCGCCGGTGACCAGCACCACGTCGAGCTCGTCCCAGCCGCGCTGGCGCGCTTCCTCGAGAGTCGTGGGGAGGAACGGGCGCTCACGGAGCGGAACGAAGCGGGCGGCGGGCAGCTGGGCGAGCGTGGAGGCGGACATGGTGTGCCGGGCATCTTACCGGGCTTGGGTAGAACAGCTGGCGCAGGCCCAGGTTCCGGAGCGCCCGGTCCCTGTGGCGCCGCTGCGTGTCAGCCCCCGGCGATAGCCTTCCCAGGGCGTTCGACGAGGGGGGCGAGTGGGGGGCGGCGGGGTCGGTGGAAGGGCAGCAGCGCCGTGCGGCGCTCGGGGGCGGGCGGGCGGGTATCGCCGCCGCGAGGCCTGAGGAAGCCGCACACCGGCGCGGTGGTTGGTCGGTGGCGGTGGGCGGGCACCGCGGTGCGACACGGCCATACATCTGCTGAACGCCCAAGGGAGGGCCAGCGGGTTGCCGGCATCGATACGAGGAACGCGGGACAAGGACCTGGACTTGCAGATGATTGCCGCGACGATCGGGCTTGGGCGCGTGAAGCGGCGGCCGTGGCGGCCCGGAGGATGTGGGCCGCTTGGCTGGAGGGCCTGCCCAGCCGATGCTCACGCGCAACCGGTCCCCGACCGCAGGAGGTTGAGCCGCAGGTCCTTGCGCTCGAGGTGCTCTGGGGCCGGTTGCTCACGCTTCGGTGCCCTGCCCAGGGCATCCTCGCGCTGAAATGATGGCCGGCAGCCCTTCCAAGCCAATCGGCGGCTCTCGAAAACACAAGCGATGTTAGGCGTTTACCGGGGATCGGACATCGCCGCGCGAACACCCATGCGACGAACTCGGGTCGGGCCTGTCACCGGATCGAAGGGAAAATCAAAGGAGATCCACATGCGCCGTCTCGAGGTTCAGAAGCCCACAGGCTCGTTCGTCCCGCTGGTGCTGCGCGTGGAGGGCGCGCTGGGGAAAAAGATCGGCAAGGCGTTCAAGGGGCCGCAGCCGGTCGCCGCGATCCTCGCGCTGCTCGGGAAGCGCGTCGCTCCCGACCGCTGGCCCGCGTGGCTGACGTTCAACGCGGGTGAGGTGCTCGACCGCGTCATCCACCTCGAGGCGCCAGTGTTCTCGGCGACCGGCGCGGATGAGGACGAGTTCGGCGACAACCCCGAGGGTGGAAAGCTCGTCTACCAGGGGAAGGGCCGGGCCGTGCGCGTCACCCCCGATGGAAACACGGAGGAGGTGAAGGTCGCCGCCAAGGACGCGGGGAAACTGACGGCCTACGAGGGGGGAATCGTGCTCAGAGACCTGACCTGGATCGACACGCCGCCCGCCACCTTCCCGGTCCTAGACAAGCTGCTCGCGCAGGCGGTCGACGCCTATTCCGGCGATCTCGCCCCGTACGAGGTCCGGGAGGATGGCCCGGCGCCGGCGGCGCTGCCCCAGGCGGCCGCGGGATCCGGCAGCACGTTTCTCGGCGGGTCGGACCGGACAGGTTTCTACGACATGCGCGTGTCGCGGGAGCAGCCCAAGCTCGTCTGGCCACCGAGCTCGTCGGACGAGAACGGCGGCTCGGAGGAAGGCGGAAACCCGGTGGTGGCCGACGGCCTCATCTACGCCGCCAACACCAGCTTCACCGCCCGCTGCTCGGCGACCGACCTGCAAGGGAAGACGGTATGGAAGACCGAGCTCTCGAAGACGCGGAGCTGGATCATCGGCAGCGCTTGCGTCGACCGCGGCGTGGTCTACCAGGCGACGAACCAGGGGCTGTACGCCCTCGACGCGAAATCGGGCCAGGTTCGATGGGTCGCGCGCCTGAGCACCGTGCATGGCAGCCCGCTCGTCGTCGGCGACCTGGTGTTCATGGGCAGTGGCGAGGGGCTGATAGGTTTGTCGGTGGCGAACGGGCGCAAGAAGTGGAAGTGCGCGGTGAAACGGGACGAGGGCAAGCAGGGCGTCATTGCCGGCACTGCGTATCGCGACGGCATTCTCTTCTTCGTCGCCGAGGGGATGCTTCACGCGGTCGAGCTCGCGAGCAGCAAGCAGCTATGGACGGCGCCTGCCTTCAGCCAGGCAGAGCCCTCGGTAGACGAGAGCTCTGTCTACACCCGGAGCGGGCGCGGTCTCAGCGCCTTCGACCGCGCCACGGGCAAGGAGCGCTGGCATCAGGAGAGCATCGACCTGGATTTTGACAATACGGTGGCGGTGGCCAGAGACCGGGTGGTCGTTCGCGATGAAGGAGGGCGGCTCTTCGCTCTCGAAAAGGCGCACGGCGAGCGCCTGTGGGAGTACGGCACCCGGGTTCCCTACGGCATCGGGCGCGCGAGCCCCATCATCGCCGGCGATCTCGTCCTGTGCGTGCTGGTCGACAAGGAGGACAACCACACGACCAGCGCCCTCCACGCGGTGGACCTCACAACCGGCAAGAAGATCTGGTCCATCGGACCACGCTTTCCCATCGGTCAGGACCAGACCTCTTCCGTCCAGTGGCGCTGCACCCCTTGTGTGCATGACGGGATGATCTTCGTCGATGCCGACGGGCTTTGCGCCTTCCGCTGACCGGTGGCGGGCGGCAGCGATAGGTTGAGCGTCGCGGACCGCACTTTACCTCGTAAATCGCCGCCCTGACTCGGCCGCACGAGCGACTATCCGACCGCCTCAGTCTTGGCCCCCAGCTTCTCCAACAGCTCCCGATAGAACCCGGCCGCCGCCTCGGCGCACTCCTCGAAGGCCTTGACTCCCCACATCGCCGAGAGCGTGCGCCGGGGGGGAAAGACACCGGACGGGTCCGCGCCCCCGCGTCCTTCGACACGTCCTCGACCTCGGCGAGCACTTCGCTCCGCCGGAGAAGCTGGCGCAATGGAATGTCCCGCTGACGGAGTCAGACGTGGACGTGGTCCTGCTGAAAAGTCGCGAGTCATTTTGAACTTGGGCAAGCTCTGCTCTCCATGTTCTGCGCCGAGGAAGCTGTATCCCGGCAGGCCGGTGGGGAAGTAGCGGTCCACGGGTACACCGGCGCCCTTCATGACCTTGAGCAACTTGGCACCCCGATGCCCTCAAGAGACAGGTCCGCGACTTCTTCTACCACCTCACACCGGCCGAGCCTCACGGCGGGCCTTCGGGCTCGCGGTTGAGGTGCGCCGGGTCAGCGCGTGACGCCAGCGCCTTCGAAGAGGGCAGCGGCGGTCGCGCATTCGGAGGCGCCGGGCGCCAGTTGGACCACCGTTGCCAACAGCATGCTGGCGCGCAGCGCGGGGCTCACGTGCGCGGTGGAGAAGGCGGCGAGCCGCAACTCGAGCGCGAGCGGCGCAGTGATGGCCCGGGCGAAGAACTCGCTGCGTTCGTCTGGTTCCGAAGGGAGCTGCGCCGGCACCTCGACCTTTCGGGAGCGCAGGACATCGGCGAAGGCCTCCTCGACGACTGTCGCCGGGGCGGCACCTTTGGGCGCGGCCTTTTTTCGTGCTCCCACTGCGGAGCACAGAGCCACAGCGTCCAGGCGGGGCGCCGCTCGGCCCGCCTCCAGCTCGGCCGGTGAGACTGTGGCCGAGACCGTGAGGTGGACCTCGGTGCTGGCGCTCGGCAGCAGCGGGTAGACCACTGCGTCCACACAACTGGCGTCGAAGGGGCCGCCGGGCGGCGGTCGCTCCAGCTCGAGGCCGATCTCCCCTCGCTTCCATGCCCACGTGGCACGCACCGTACCCGCCGCGGTGATGGCGGCGAAGTCCAGGCAGCGTGCCAGGTCGCTGCTGCCGGCGGTGAGCTTGGTCGTCGCGGTGGATGACGGAGGCGTGAGGCGTACCGACTCCACCTTCACGGCGTGCAGCGAGACGAGGAGCAGGAGGCTGAGCATGGTTGAAGCTACCCGCGCCGCGGCGGGCAAATCAATCGTGAGGGATGAACTCTCGTGGACCTTTGCCGCACGACCTCAACACGCCGGAGAGCTCGTGCCTCACCTGTCGGTGCAAGGGCGGTGGCGGAACGTGGGTAGCGTCAGCACGGGGCGATTCACGCACCGCCTGGCCGGACCCGACCCGCAGGTCGCGGACCGCTCTTCACCTCGAGAATCGCCGCCTTGACTCGACCGCGCGGCTATCCGACCGCCTCGGTCTTGGCCCCCAGCTTCTCCAACAGCTCGCGATAGAACCCGGCCGCCGCCTCGGCGCGCTCCTCGAAGGACTTCACGGTGATCAGCACCACGTCCAGCTCGTCCCAGCCGCGCTTGCGCGCTTCCTCGAGAGTCGTGGGGAGGAACGGGCGCTCACGGAGCGGGACGAAGCGGGCGGCGGGAAGCTGGGCGAGCGTGGAGGCGGACATGGTGTGCGGGGCATCTTACTGGCTTGGGTGAAACAGCTGGGGCAAGGAACGCAGCGCGGATGCGCCCGGCGGAACGTGAGGATGGGACCCGCGGAAGTAGGTGACGTGCGCCCGGCTGTCTCTTGTGCTCGACTCGATGTATTGCATACCGGACATGATGTAATGTATACGTTACATCGTCCTGCACGGAGTGGAGGCGACATGGTCCCGCAGCAGAAGGAGGCACTCCTGGTGCTCGTCGCGAGCACGGTATTTGCGGCGCTCGTGTGGCCGCTCCGCCTCGCGCTCCCGGCGCTCGAGTGCGAGGCGGTGTTCCTCGATCTCCTGGCGTTCATAGCGGTGCTGTGGATCGGGCGGCAGTTGGTCGGCCTGAAGGCGCGGGCGCTGGACGAGCGCGACCTGGCCATCCGCTACCGGGCGGCCGTCTACTCGACGCACCTGTTCGGCGCGGTGGTGATGGTGGGCGCGATGGCGCTGTGGGCGGCGCACCGGACGACGCTCGCGGTGCCGGCGGCGCAGGTCGCACTGCTCGCCACCTTCGCCTGGATGGCGATGTACCTCGCGTGGTCGCTGAGCGTCCTCGTGCTGTACCGCCGGGGGATCTGACCATGGGCGCGCACGAGGCCCGGCTGACGAACGCCATCCGCCGGCTGCGGTTCGAGCACGGCGAGATGACCCAGGAGCGGCTGGGGGAGATGGTCGGCGTCACCCGGCAGACGATCATCGCGCTCGAGGCGGACAGGTACGTGCCGTCGCTGCTGCTGGCCCTGCGCATTGCGCGCGCGTTCGGCCGGAAGGTGGAGGAGGTCTTCATCCTCGAGGAGGCAGGTCATGACACGCACAAGCGTCGCGCTCGCTGACGGACGGACCCTGCAAGTGCACGAGTTCGGCGAGCCGGCGGGACGTCCCGTCGTCTTCTTCCACGGCGGCGGCATGGGCGCGACCGGGCTGTTCGCGGCCTCGGCGGACGCGCTCGCCAAGCGCCTTCACCTGCGACCTCGTCGCGCCAGATCGGCCGGGGCTGGGCGGCTCGTCGCCCATGCCGGGGCGCACCCAGCTCGACTGGCCCGCGGACGTCGCGGCGATGGCCGACGCGCTGGGCCTCGACGCGTTCCCCGTGGTGGCGCACTCGGGCGGCTGTGGCTACGCGCTGGCGTGCGCATGGAAGCTGCCCGGGCGCGTGCGCTCCGTGCGCCTCGTCTCGGCCGTCCCCTCGCGCGCCATCGCCGCCCGCGGCGGCGTGCCGCTGAAGATCCGCCTGAGCATGGGTGTGCTCGCCGCGATGCCCCATTCCCTGGTCGCGTCGATGTTCAGACGGGTCGCGCGGGATCTGGAGCGGACCCAGAGAAGGCGACCCGCGATTTTCTGCAACGCCTGCCCGCGTCCGAGCGCGCCGAGATCGCGCCGACGTTCGACGCCGCGCTGCTCCGCGACTGCATGCGCGCCGCCATGCAGCAAGGCCCCCTGCACTTGGCGCAGGACCTGAGCCTGATCTTCGGCGACTGGGGCGTGCCCCTCGAGGAGGTGAAGCAGCCCGTCTCGATCTGGCAGGGCGAGTGCGACGCCACCGCGGCGCCGGTGCTCGCCAACGCGCTCGTGGTGCGGCTACCGCGCTGCGATTTCCACCTCGTTCCAGGGGCCGGGCATCTGTCGGTCTGGATCGCGCACGCCGAGCAGGTGCTGGGCAAGCTGTGACCCGCGTTTCGCCGGCGGAACCTCGTGAGCGTCGGGGACCGCTCAGCGACGCGGGCCGTTCCTTACCTTCCGTGCCTCGAGAGTCGGCCAGCGTCCTTCAAAGGCGAATGGAACCACGCAGTCGAACCCGCTGCTGGGCGCCAGGAAAGGCGTCGCAACACGAGGGTTGATTCAGGGCGGGGCTCGACCGGCCGGCGCCGGCGGGCAACGTAAATGCCCCCGACCGCGAACAGCGGCCGGCGGAGATTGCGTCGAGCGCTGGCTCACAGCATCCGACCAAGCTCCGTGAAGGGTCGGCCGAGCGTGTAGAGGAGCGCCAGTCGTCACTACAAGCCGTCGGGGACCTGTCGTTACCTGCGCCGAGGTCGGGGGGCGGTTCGATCCGACCGCTGCGGCGCCTCGTCAAGCAGTCGGGCCGTCGAGCAGAGAGTTCCCGCGCCTGCGAGACCTTCGCGTCGGGCCCGCTCTTCCGTCCTTGTCGCTATCGATTCTGAGTTTCGGTTGGAGCAAGGAGGTGAGTCTTCGCAGCGGCCGGTGGTGACGGAATGTCGAGACCGGCAGCCGACTTGCGCGCTCTCTTCGTGAGCAGCGTCGCCGCCTGGCAGCGCTCGCACGCGCGAGCACGAGAGACCAAGCGTCCGCGAACCGGCGCCATCGCCTTCATGCAGCGCTTCTGTGGGGCAGCCGCGGAGGTGGGGTAGAGTCTTGATGAGAAATCTCGAGAGGGGACTTCCATGAAGCTGTGCCTAGCGAGCGGCTTGGCGGCAACCATCGTCATTGGAAGCGGGTGCCTGGTCACTGTGGGGAGCACTGAAACTCGGCCGGATGCGACCGCCCTCCTCGACGGTGGGGCCGAACTCCTCGACGCCGCGCTCGACGCCGGGGCCCAACTCCTCGACGGTGGCGCCGATGCTGGAGCCGATCCGACTGACGCGGGGGGAGAGAACGACGGGGGCGATGCCGCAGAGCTGACGTGTGCGCAGAAGGCCGGCGTGGTCGACGTAATCCTCGCCGATGGAGGAGGGTACAGAGGTGCGGCCGCAGTGTGGAACGGCACTCAGCTTGCGCTCGCGTGGCAGGGCAATTCGGACTATGTGGCTCAACGTTCCGACCTGGTCTTCGGTCTCGTCGATTCCGCAGGAGGCCTCCTGCAAGCACCCAGGATCCTCCTGCGAACCGGCCTTGCGTCAATTCCAGCGATAGCAGCCGGGAGGTCGAACTACGGTGTCGTCTACCGTGATGACATCTTCGCCGAGACACGCTTCTTGCTGGTTGGCCCGACTGGCGATGTGATTTCCGGGCCGTTGAGCCTTGGCCCGAACGGCTTCCCGGTTCACTATTCTAGGATCGCCTACAACGCGCTCGACGACGAGTTCGTAGTCGCGTTTTCGGACCCTGCAGATACCGCCACGATTGGACTTCGACTCGCACGCCTATCGTCGAGCGGGTCGTTGCTTTCGACCAGCCAAGTCAGCCTCAGCCAGCGCCACACAGCCCCCTCTTACCTCGGTGGATCGCCACTGGTCTGGGTCGGCGACCGATTCGTGATCATCTATCTCGAGGAGAATGGCGATATCGTCTTCGCCGAGGTGAGCCGTCTCGGCTCGGTGGTGGCGCGGCACATTCTCATCCCGAGTTCGGGCCACGCCAACTTGCTGCATTCTGTCGGAGTCAACGGCCAGGAAATCATGCTCGCATTGGAGGAACCAGCCTTGTCGCAGGGGATGACGCTGAAGTACCAGCGGGTGTCGCTGTCTGGCGACTTCCTGGACGCACTGCCGCGAGAGATCCCGTACGGCAACGGCCCAAGCGATTCGATTGGCTATTCGAGCGTGGCGGGCGACCGCACTGGCTGGTGGGTGGTCTGGGTGCAGCGCGGCACTGCATTCGATGGTTATGAGGGCCAGGTGTGGCGAGCGCGCTTGGCGCCCGATGGAACCGTGCTCTGGGCCGAGGCAATTTCCTGCGACCGGGCGTTCAACTTTTGGCCCGTCATCTACGGCGCAGAGGGCCACTTCTTCGTGACCAACTATGACGCCAAGCAACAGCTGCTCGTCTTCCAATAGACGGATAGGGCTGTAGGTCGCGGACCGCTCTATTGTTTACCTCTACATCGCAGCCCGGCCCGCGGCGTCCCTGGCGGCAGGGACGCCGCCAGAGAGCAAGAGCATCAGCGTCGCGGACCGCTCCTACATTCCGCGCCTCCAGGGCCGGCCAGGGGCCTAAGAAAGGCAAATGGAACCGCACTGTCGCCGGATTCCCGGCCGGAGCTCCTGTGGCGTCGCCGGCGACCAGCACCTCGTCGCGCTCATCTCAGCCCGTTGCGGCGGCACTCTGCGGGTGGTCGACCAGGTCACCGAGCCGAAGAGGCTCTCCAAGGTGCTCGACGGCCTGGGGATTGGTCGCCGGTCGCCGGTGGTCGCTCGCGGGAGGTTTGATCCCGATGGCGCCGAGCCGCCGCGCGGGTCCGCGGATTTCTCGTAGCTCCGCTAGGGCTCGGGGACCTGTCCTTACGTTCCATGGGCACCGCCGTCGCCGAAGCTCCGGGAATAGTACCTCGCCTCAGCCTCCGCGGGCGCGCATCAGCTCGGTCCCCAGACGCCGGTCGTCGCCCGCGCGAGGCCTGATCCCGATGGCGCCGATCCGCCGCCCGGGTTCTCGGATTTCTGGTAGCTCCCTTCACCCCATGCCCTTCACTCTGGCGACGCTCGGCCGCCTCGATGGCACGGTTCTGCGGACTCAGCCCAAAGCCCCCTCGGACGCCGGACTTCATGCACCTCCCTCTGCTCGACAGCGGCACTCCGGCACGCGATGCTCGCCTCGCCGATGGCTTCAAATTTCCTAGGCGCATGACGCGCACCGCGCGCCGAAATCGGCTTCGCCCGAGCCATCACCGTGCCGGCGAATGGGCGCCTGCTTTCCGTTCGGGCAGGTGACTACTTGGTTCTCCAGATCGATCTGAAACTCGCTCTTCGAGAACTTGCCGTCCCGGTTGACGACCGGCTGGACCTTGAAGTTGGCCTCCCTTCCGGCCGCCTCGACGAGCTCGAGGTTCTCGCCAGTCCCATAGGAGCAGTCCCCGTAGGCCTCCAAAGGAGCCGGTCCGGCCTGGGGTGGCGGAGTCGCTTCGGGTGAGGGCACGGCAGTCGTCGCCAACTCCTCTTCCAGGAGCATGGGAGCCACGGCGCCGTCAGCCACATTGCCTGCCGTGACTTCGGTCGCGGTGACGATCTCCGAGTCGGGGTCGATCGCCACGTGGCCCTTGTACCCGTCGAAGCCTCGGGCGGCGGTATGGTGGCCATGGCGGGTCTCGGGATCGACCACCGTGATCCGCGGTCGGGCGCCACTCGGCGCGCGATGCGGAACTTGCCGTCGTCCGACTTCTCGAGATCTTGCCCGACCACCGTGGCGACCAACGCGGCCGCCTTGGCGACCTCCTCCATCAGCTCCCGGCCATCGAGGGCGGCGAGCACGGCGAAGGCATCCTTGGCCAAGGCATCGACCAGTGCCTCGCGTGCCTGCGCGTCATCCCAGTCACATCTCGGCTTCCCGGCGCTCGAATAGTCGTCGTCCCGCATCAGCACGCCCTTCAGCTCTGCGGCCAAAGGCTCGCCCGCCTCGCGCAGCAGCTGCCGGATGGCCGACCGAATCATCGTGACCGTGTCCTGGGTCGCCACCGCGTCGTAGAGCGGCGTCGAGTCCAGCACGCGCCGGCGGCCGACCAACCCACCGTCACGCGCGACGTCCAAGGCCCTCTCGAAGATGCGACTGGGCCGACTGGACGCGCGCAGGCGCGCACGCATGTCCACCAACACCGTGTGCACGAAGCTCGGATAGTTGAAAGGCAACCCGCCGCGAACTTCCACCGCATATCGAAGGCGAACCGCTCGACCGCCTCACGGTCGGATAGCCCCTCGAGCCGCTGGAGAAGCATCACGACGGCAACGATCCGGGGCGGAACCGAGTTGCGGCCAATCTCCTTGAAGAGGTTGGCGAACTCCTCGTCCGGGAATAGGCGGTGGCAGTCGCGGTGCAACAGGCTGTAGATCGACGTCGGCGAGAGGCCGTCGGCGCAGAATCGGGTGGTGGCTTCGAACAGGTCTGATTCGCTGGGCGCGCGGCCGAGGCTCATGCCCGCGTATCATCTGGATGCGGGCTGTCGCGTCCAGCAAGAAACACCAGCCACCTGGGAACCGAGCCCTTTGCCATGTATCTTCGCCCCCCCGTTTCCGCAGACGAGCCGTGGCATCACCCTGAGGAGGTGTCCCCTTGCGTCGCAGCAAACTTGGCGTCTTCGCCCTCCTGCTCTTTGTCTCCCTGGAGGCGCGTGCCGCGGCGGCTCCCCAGAAGAAGCGTCTTGCCGTGCTCGACGTGCGCGTGGTCGGGACTTTCGACCCGAAGGCGGTACAGGGGCTGTCGACCTTTATCGCCGCCGAGGCCGAGCGATTCAACTTCAAAGTGATCGCCGGAAGCGACCTCGCGGCAGTGGTGGGCTACGAGAAGCAGAGGCGCATCCTGGGTTGCTCCGACGGAGGCTGCCTCGCCGAGATCGGCGGCGCGCTCGGCGCCGACTACCTGCTCTCGCCCGAGGTCTCCGAGGTCGGCGGAGTCTGGTTGCTGACCGTCACGCTCATCGACGTCCCCAAGTCGCAGGCCCTCAAGCGGGTGAACCGGAAGTTCCGGCAGATGGGCGAAATGGTCGACTCGGCCCAAGCGGCGACCCAGGAGATCCTGGGCCACTTCCAGAAGAGCATGGAGCCAAGGGGCGAGGCGCCCAAGCCCGCGGTCACCGACAATCCGGTCCGGGCTCCGTCACCCGAATTCGCTCCCCATGCCGCGCCTGCGACCGCCGCGGCCTCCGATGCGAACGGGGGCTCGACGAGCGCCACCGCCCTGGCGCTGGACATTGGGGGAGCAGCGCTCATCGCCGGCGGCGCCGTCGCCGGGGTTCTCGCGCTCGGTCAATACAACGCCGGCAAGACCGCCAGCCCGACCGACCTTCCGGGCATCAAGTCGTCGGGCAAGACCGAGGCGTGGATCGCCAACGGCCTCTACGGCGTCGGCGGCGCCGCGCTGATCGTTGGGCTCGTCATGACCTTCTCTGGATCGTCCACGACGACTCCGGCCGCCGTCTCCGCCTCGCCGATTCCGGGCGGAGCCGCCCTCTCTCTCTTGGGGAGCTTCTGATGAACCTGCGAACTCTGTCTCTGGTGGCTGCCGGGGCGTTGGCGCTCGGCCTGACCGGCTGCAACCTCATCCTCGACTTCGATTCGCTCGGGTCGACCGATGCCAGCGAGACAACGGACGGGAGCGGCCTGGACGCCGCCCAACCCGGTGGCGATGCCGGGCTGGACGCCGGCACACCTGACGTGGGCTCGGCCGATGTCGGATCTGCCGACGTGGGCACTCCTGACGTGGGCTCGGCCGATGTCGGATCTGCTGACGTGGGCACTCCAGACGTGGGATCGCCCGACGTGGGCTCACCCGATGTTGGCACTCCCGACGCAACCCCGGTCACCCCGACGAACGGGCTCATCGGCGAGTGGCTCTTCACCGGCAACGCCAACGACACGACCACCGGGGGAAACAACGGCACGGTTGTGGCGGCCGCGGCGTTGGCGTCCGACCGCTTCGCGAGCGCGAATAGCGCCTACAGCTTCAATGGAGCAGCGGGATACGTCTACGCAACCTCGCCGCTCAGCCTCAACTCTGGGCATGAGAACGACCCTTTCACCTTCTCTGTCTGGTTCATGTGGCTCGGTGCTTCCACTTCCTCCGGGAGCCCTGTCCTCATGGCCCTTGGCAATCCCCCCAGCAGCCCAGGGATCGATCCCGCCATGTCGCTATCGGTCGACGGCAAGGTGAACATCTCGCACAACGGCTATAGCTACGTGGCGAGCCGGCCCGTTTCCCAGCAGTGGTGGCATCACCTCGCGTTCACGTTCTCGGGAAGTCTCGCCCGGGCATACGTGGACGGAACTTTGGTCGACAGCAAATCCTTCACCAATGGAACCGGTGGCGAGCTCTTGAGCGGGCCAACGGTGTTTTTCGGGGCAGGGGCTTCCTACAGCACCAATCCCGTCTTCAATGGGGTCCTTGACGACGGCCGGATCTACAACCGGGCCTTGTCGGACGCCGAAATCGGTTCGCTGTTCCACGAGCGCGGCTGGGCGCTGATTCCCACCCAGGGATTGGTTGGCGAGTGGCTCTTCGACGACGCCGACGTTGGCACCGTCCTCGACACCAGCGGAAAGGGAAACAACGGCACGCTCCACACCACCGACCCCTCCGACATCGTCGCCACCGCGGATCGGTTCGGGGCGCTGGGAAAGGCGTGGGCGTTCAAAGCGGCTTCGCATGGCTTCGTCGCTGCACCCTCCCCCATCAGCCTCCCCTCCGTCGCCAACACCGTACCCTTCTCGCTCTCGGTCTGGTTCAAGTGGGATGGGACCCACGGAGGGAACCTGATGGAGGTCTCGAACGGCGCCGGGGGCGTCGATCCCCGAATTGCCATCGATGCCACCGGCCACATCGAGGCCTACCACTTCCCGGCATACCAGTTCTTCTCCACCAACCCCGTCACCCCAAGTGTCTGGCATCACGCGGTCCAGGCCTTTTCGGGCTCCAGTTACGTGGTCTACCTGGATGGACAGCTCCTCGCCGATACCCCAGCAACCGAGGGCGGCGGCGGCGGGACGGGCTCGGGGGCGTACATCTACATCGGGAACGAAGGCGCGACGTCCCTGAGCTTCCCAGGCGCCATCGACGACTGTCGCGTCTACGATCGTTTCCTCACGCTCGGCGACGTCCAGGCGCTCTACCACGTCGGCGGGTGGTGAATCGCCGCGGGCGATTGCGACTGACCCGCAACGTCGAGGGCTTTTCGTTGCAGGCCGCGCACGCATCGCCGGCGCGATCGAGGATCTCCCGCGCGTTCCAGGGGCAACCGCGACGGCTCAGCGCCGGTGGCAGGCCACGAACCGCGCTATCGAGCGGTCGTAGGTGCGCTCGACTTCCTCGGGGAAGTAGCACGCCGGCAGCTCGCCCATCTCGCGGTGGTAGTGCAGGCATTCGCAGCACTTGCCCTTGCGCGGGCAGGGCTCGTAGGTGCAGTTGCAGTCCCCGAGGTTCTTCTTCTTGCTGGTGCAGTCGGCCATGGCGCCCTCGCCGCCAGGTGAGCGGACCCCGGGACCATACATCAGACGCGCGGCGCTGCCTGCGGCGCCAAGGGCAAGGCCGGGGCGTCCGAATTCGCGGCGCAGGGACCCGAGATCCGGCCGAGGCTCCACGGCGGGGCGAGGCGGCGCCGTTGACCGCCGTGCAGGGCGAAGCCTACGCTCACCACCAGAGTGTGGGGCGAGGACGAGGCGTCGGGCCTCGCCGTCCGGTTCGAGCTCTCGTTCGACCTGGCCGCGAACCGGGCCGCGGTCGAGAAGAATCTCGCCGACGTCGGCTGCGCCCTCGAGTACCACGTCCTCTCCGTCGATCCCTGACTCGCAAGGAGGCGCCATGTCGCATCGCCCGGCCACCGTCGTCCTCTCCGTCCTCGCCGCCCTGTGTGCCACGCCGGCCCGCGCGGGCCAGGACCCGTCCACCTGGAGCCGGGAGCAGGTGGTCAACGCCGTCGTCCAGGGAACGGGCATGACCAAGGACGCGGTCGGGATCGCCCTCGGCGACTCGCCGAAGTCGCTGGAGAAGGCCACGGAGGTCCTCACCGGCGTGCAGGTGATCTCGCAACTCGCCGAGGCGAAGGACGACGATGCCGCCGCCACGGTCCTCGACTGGGGCCTCGGCAAGGTGAAGGACAAGCTCGTCACCGGCCCGGCCGCGACCGCGCTCACGGCGGTCTCGCTCTACAGGGCGACCCTGGAGCTGGTTCACGACCACGCCTACATGCCCGCGATGGACGACCGGATCTACGAGGCGTACCGGGCGCAGCGGCTCTCCGACGCGCGCGGTGGACAGCTCAACCCGTCGGCAGAGTCCTCCGACACGGCCTTCTCGACCGCCACGACGGGGAGCGGGTCCGGCTACCAGGTGGTCAAGGACCGCGTCTACCAGGAGATGCTGAAGCGCCGGAACCTGAAGCCGAGCGAGATCGGTCCCCGGCTCGAAACCTGGCTGCGCGGCCAGATCGACGTCTACTGGCAGGCTCGGATGGAGGCGCGCCTCCAGCGGCAGTGGATCAAGGAGAACAAGGACCGGCTGCTGGCACGGGCCTGGGACGAGGCCAGGGCGGAACTGGCCTCCACGAAGCCCCTGCCCAAGGGGCTCGGCGCCGACCCGGACACCGAGGCGGCGCTCGCGGCGTGGAAGGCGGACTACGAGGCAGGGATCGCCGCGCGCTCCGGGGACAAGGGCTACTACAAGTACACCGAGCGGCTGGAGTGGGTGACGCCACCGTACCTCAAGGACGGGTCGGTCGTCGGCCGCCACAAGATCTGGGCGACGATGGCCTACTACGCCGGGGAGCACAAAGGCCGGACCATCACCCAGACCGTCAACGAGTTCTTCGTGGGCAGTCCCCAGCCCGGCGTCTACACCTCGGTGGCCGAGATCAAGCGGAATTACGACGCGAAGAAGGGCGCTCCGACGGGGAAGTGAGGAGGAGCCCCCTGGCACATGCATCTGCTCTCGGGCTCCTCGTGCTCGCGGCCCCTCGTGGCGCCGGCGCGGTCGCGGGCCTCCCGCAGAGCGTCCTCGCGGGAAAGGTCGTCTCGCCCAGCGCATAGACGGTGGTCGCCCGGTCCGGGCGCAGGCCGGCCTCGCCCTCGGGTGCCCCAGGACAGCACCGATGCCGAGCGCGGGGAACTCTGCTGGTCCGAGCTCAGCGGCGCGCGCCTCCCAGAGCGCGGGGAGCGGGCCCTCAGACTTCTTCGACCAGGAACAGCAGGGCGGTGGCCGTCAGGGAGCGTGCTTTGTGAGCGCTCCCGGACCCCGGTGGAATGACGATCCCCGAACCTTCTGGGAAGCGGACGAGCCTTCCCTGGAAATCGATCTCCAACTCGCCACGAACGACCAGTCCGGTGTGACCCTTGGAGCACCAGTCGGGCTCGACGAATTCGGCAGAGAGCTCCAGCAGTCGGAACTGCCTATTCCCGCGGCAATGAGACTTGGAGCGTGCGCCGGGGACCGGGCTTTGCCACTCCAGCGACTCAAATGCGATTCGGCAATCGTCCATCGGTGCGGGTCCTCAGGAGCCCGCACCGCATGGGAGCCGGCGCGGACTGGATGGCGCTCATTGCCTGGCAGTCGGGGCTTGAGTCTCCGAAGCCGCCAGGAGCTTGAGCGCGCGCCCCGCCAGCCCGATCAGCTTTCCTTCGTCGAGGGCCTTGGAGTCATTCCAGCCGGCGGAGATCGCCCACCAGGTGCCGCCCTTGCCCTGGGCGAGCCAGGTGAGGTTCAGGACTCCCGGCTCGCTTCCGCCCTTGTATCCGAGGTAGCGAAAGGCATCGGCCTGGCCAATGCCAGGATTGATGGCGAGGGCGCCTCGCACCATGGCGGTCTCGCTGCTCTCGCTGTGCGTGCGCTGCCAGTCCATGGCGCGGCAGAGGTCGGAGGCCGACGCGAACCACTCCAGGGTGTCGATGGCGCGCGGCGCGCGATCGCCCCCTTGCGCCTTCTCCAGCGAGAGCCTCGCGACTTCCTGTTCAAGGTACGCGGCACGCTCCGCGGCGGGCTTGGCCAGATAGGCTTCGCCCGGTTTGCCGGCGTCGATCTCCTTGAGGCGGAACATCTCTGCGGTCGCCAGGAACGGCTTGTTCCTCGAGGGGGAATGGTTGCCCATCGGCTCGAGCATCGCCTCGACCTTGCTGCGGCCGAGGGTGAAGAGCAGGTGGTCGGTGGCGGTGTTGTCGCTCTTGGAGATCATCAGCGCGGCCAGGGTGTGGAGCGTGGCCGGCGAGCCGTCGGGCCAGGTATGCAGGCTGCCCGAGGGGAGCGACTTGAAGCGCGGGTCGAGGCGGACGACGTCCTCCCAGCGGCGCTTGCCCTCGGCGATCTCTTTGGCCAGGGCGCCGAGGATGTAGAGCTTGAATGCAGAGCCGATGGCCAGGGCCTCGTCGGGATTGTGCGCGGCGAGGAGCTCGGGCTTGGCGCCGAGCTTGTAGATGGCGAACGACACCTTGCCCGGCAACTTGGCGAATTCGGCCGGGAGCTTGGCGATGTCGGAGATGTCAGGCTCGGCAGGGCTCAGCCACAGGCCAACGATCGAGAATGGCGCCTGGTCGCCGACGGTGATGCTCACCGGCACCAGAGCCGCTTTTTCGAAATGGGCTTCGAAGCGCCCGGAGGTCGGCGAGCGGCGGTCGACCAGAGTGATGGAGACCATCTTGCCCAGGTCCCGGAACACTTCGGCGAACAGGCGCTTGTGCTTGTCCTGATTGAAGGCAGGGCTCAGCAGATCGGCGGGCCAGCTCGGCTCGGCCGAGAAGACGGCGCGCAGTTGCGCGGCGCGCTCGAGCAGCATGTCCTTCGGTTCGGGCGCCGGGGAGGTGGGCTGGGATGCGGCGCAGACGGCCGACAGCAGTAGAACCGAGAGCATCGTTGCTCCTTGTCGGAATCTGGCGGGCAGCCGCCGTTTGCAGGTACCGGGCGCCATCATAGACTCCCTGAGCCTCTCCGGCCGGGCTCAGAAGGACTCCCATGAGGACCGTCGTCTCGACTTGCGCAGCGCTCTGTGCCGCCCTCCTCGCCTCCGCGGCTGTCGCCGACACACCGCGCCTGGTGAGGGACATCTACCCCGGCGCATACGGCTCCTCGATCATCAGTGGGCTGACCTTCGGCGGGCGCCTCTACTTCCCGGCCACCGCTTCACTGCCGAGCGCGCCGTCGGTTGGGTACACCAACCTCTGGTCGACCGATCGCACCAGCACGGGCACCGCGCTCTTCTTTGAGCCTCGCCCCGGTTCCTCGAGCTCGATTGGCGAGCTGGTCCGCGCCGGCAGCCTGTTCTTCTTCTTCACCGGCGACGGGACGCTGTGGAAGAGCGATGGCACCTCCGGCGGGACGAGTGCCCTCAAGAAGTTCAGTCAGCCGGAGAGACTGGTCGCCCAGGGATCCCACGTCTTCTTCTTCGCCAGCTCCAGCGGGGTGACGGGCCTTTGGGTCTCCGACGGCACCGCAGCGGGAACAGTCGAAGTCGCCGCCAACCAGTTCGGCGGCGAACTGGTGACCATGGGAGGGCGCGTCTACTTCGTCGGAATGGACTCCGCCCATGGCGCGGAGCTGTGGTCCGCGGATGCAACCGTGGGAAGCGCCGCGCTGGTCGCGGACATCGCGCCGGGCACCCAGGGCAGCGTGCCGAAGTGGCTCACCGCACAGGGCTCCACCCTCTACTTCCTCACCTACGGCGGCCCCAGCGCCAACGGCGGCGGGCTCTGGCGCAGCGACGGAACGTCCTCGGGCACCACACTGGTCAAGTCGCTCTATCCCAGCGTGCCGGCCGGAGGCGTGTTCGCCGAGGACCTCGCAGTCTCGCAGGGCAAGCTCTTCTTCCGCGCCGTCTCGAGCAGCGCCGGCGAGGAGGTGTGGGTCAGCGACGGCACCGAGGCCGGGACGGTGATGCTCGCCGACATCGACCCGGGGACGGCCAATTCAATACCGCTGTTCTTCCGCGGCTTCGCCGATCTCGGGACGGTCACCGTATTCGCCGCCAAGAGCGCGTTCACAGCCCAGGATCAGCTCTGGCGGACCGACGGCACCTCGGGCGGGACGACTCCGATCGGCGGCTGGCTGCCCGACAAGTTCTGGTCCAACGGCCGGGTCGCCTACTTCGCTTCCCAAGACCAGCTCTGGACGACCGACGGCACCGCTTCCGGCACGAAGTTCCTCGTGGATCTGAATCCCACGACCGGGATGTTCCCTCGGCCGCTCGGAGAGCTCGACGGCCAGCTGCTCTTCTCCGCCTCCGACGGCGTGCACGGCGAGGAGCTGTGGACCCTCGACCCTCCCGGATACGACGCCGGCATGCCCGTCGAGCCCGACTCCGGTGTCGATGCCGGCGTGCCACTCGATGCGGCGGTGGATGCCAGCGAGCCCGTTCTCGACGCCGGGAGCGTCGACGCGGCCATGGTGGATGCGGCAGAGGCCATCCCCGACGCTGCCGAGGAAGTGACTTCCGCGAAGGAGCAGAAGGGGTGCGGCTGCGGCAGCGCGGGCGGCTCGGTGGGATTCCCCGCGCTGGCGCTTGGCCTCGCGATCCAGGCTGTTCGACGGCGGCGCTCAAGCGCTCGCTGAGCAGGCACTGATCGCAGGGGACCATCCTCGGGTTTCTGGGGATGCGCGAGGGCCCGCGACCAAGCGATTCGCGCGCCGCGTCGCGCGGCAGGGACTCCAATGAGCTCGATTCTGTTCCTGGATGTGGATGGCGTGCTCAACAGTCGCGCGACCCGACCCGCCAACCCCTCCAGACTTCGGGACTGGCTCGACCCGATCAATGTGGGCGCCTTCAACGAGTTGACGCGGCGAGCCCAGTTCGAGGTCGTGCTGAGCACGTCCTGGCGTCTGGGGCGAACGCTCGACGAGATCGCCATCGAATTCGCGGCCAGCGGGCTGCTTCGCAAGCCGATCGCCTCGACCCCCGATCTTCGGGGCGTGCAAGGCTCACGCGGAGCGGAGATCGCCGCCTGGTTGTCGAGTCAGCGATGTCCCATCCAGCGGTTCGCGATCCTGGATGACGCGTTCGCAATCGAGGAATTCCCCCAGCAGCACGTGCGAATCAGCTCGCTGAATGGACTCCGGCTCGACGATCTCCCCGCGATCCTTCGGCTGCTCGCATGAGCGTCGCCAGCGGACTCACCACCCCGATCCGAGAACGAGGCTCGCGCTGCCGAACGAGCCCGCGGTGTACCAGCGCAGCGCCACGCCGAGGTCCAGCCAGCGATTCCCCGCGAGAGGCAGCCCCACTCCGCCTTCGATCGAGCCTCGGGGGAAGAAACCGCTCATCACCATGTCGGTGATCGTGGCGGTGCCGACCAGTGCGCCTGCCCCCAGTCCCACCCAGGCGCGCGGGCCCTGCTCTTGGGCGTCGCCAAAGCGGTGACGGAGGAGCAACTCCGGGCCCGCGAGCATCGCCGAGAGCTCGCGCCCGGCCCCGAAGATGCCAGCGGCGCGAAGAACGCCCTGCCAGCCGGGCGACCCGAGTGCGACACCCGCCGCGGCTTCCGCTCCGGGCGCCACGCGCCTCTCCCCGACCAGCACCCCGCCCGCCGCCGACGCCTCGATGCGCCACTCCGCTTGCGCGGGGGACGCCACCAGCAGGAGCACCAGCCACCACCCCGGAGGAATCCGCATAGGGGAAACGATAGCGGCGCAGCCGGCGCGATCAAAGGCCGATTGCCAGCTCGTCGAGCACACTGCCAACGATTCCTACCGGGCCGACGGAGGCGACCGCACCGGGCGCGATCGGGCGCCTTGCTGATGCAGGTCCGCGAGGAACTGCGGCGGACGGACTCCGGCAAACTCGGCGCCCGGTGAATCGGCTGGTATTCTCACGCCCTCGAAACCAAGCATCCAACTGACTCGCCCGCCTTGCTCCGCTGCAGGAGGAATTTGATGCGCCCAATTACAGGCCGTTGTCTCTTCGCAGTTGGAATGCTCGTCCTCTCCTGCGCCAAGGCCCCAGGAGCGATCGCTCCTCCCGGCGACCAGCCCGATGCCGGGGCCACCGACAACGGCGACGCCGGACTAGTGGATGCCGGACCGGTCGATGCCGGCCCGCCCCACGCCCGGCCTCCGACCGCCGGCCCGGCGCACCCCGCCGACGGCACCGGCTCGACGACCTTCGCCGTCACCCGCTACTTCCTGGGCACTACCTTGCGCGATGGGACTCCGTCGGCGGACGCCTGGAAGTCGTTCGGCTACGACCTCGATGGCCTGCTGTCGACCGCCGCCTCCACCGACCTCTGCGCTCCCGCCGATGGCGCCCCGGCGGCGTCGGTCTACCCCGACGGCCTCGACGGCACCGACAACAGCGTCGGCAAGAGCGTCTTCCCCATCTTCAACAACTTGAGCCCGGGCCTGGAGGGCGCGGTCAACGACGTCATCGCCAATGGACTGCGGACCCTCCTCATCGACGTCCCCGGTCTCGGCAGCGGCAGTGACTACAACCCGCTCACGGTGCGGGTCTACCAGGGCGAGGCGTTGGGGGCTCCGCCGGCGTTCGACGGCAGCGACGTCTGGCCGGTCTCCAAGGCCACCCTGACCGATCCCGCCGATCTGCTCAGCACCCGCTCCAGCTTCGGCTCCTCCTTCCTGGTCGGCGGCGAGCTGGTCGCCTCGCCGGCCGGCGAGCTCACAGTGGTGCTGGGCCAGTCACCGAGGATGTTGCGGCTGGCGCTGCACCACGCGGTGCTCACCATGAAGCTGTCGGCCGACCACCAGAGCGCCCAGGGGACCATCGCCGGCATCCTCACCACCGCCGACTTCGTCCAGGAGGTTCGCGACGAGCTGCGCTACGTCAACGGGGGGACGATGTGCGCCGGCGGGCCAATGGTCGATTCCGTCGCCATGCAGGTCACCCAGGCCTCGGACATCCTGGCCGACGGCACCCAGGACCCGCGGCAGACCTGCTCCGGCATCTCGATCGGCATCGGTTTCGACGCCAGGGTCGTCAAGCTCGGCGCCATCGTCGACGAGCCGGTGCGGCCCAATCCCTGCCCTTGAGCACCCTGGGAGTTTGACGATCGCCTGAAAGGACTGAGCCGCCCCGGGAAGAAATCCCAGGGCGGCTCGGTCGTTGAGCGGGCTGCTGGCAAATAGAGGCGGCTACTTCCCGTTGACGGTAATGCTGCCGCCGCTGGCCTGCAGGGTCACGCTGGCGCTGCCGCCGCCGTTGAGCTCGCCGGACGCGTTTCCCATGAGGTTGGTGCCGGTGAAGTTGAGGCCGGAGGCGATGGTCACCGAGCCGCTGCCGGCCGAGGCGGTGAGGGAGGCCTTGGTGGTGTTGGGGAGCGTCAGCGCGATCGCCCCGCTGCTGGTGTTGGCGGTCAGCTTGCCCGAGGTTCCCAGGTCCAGGTCGATGGTGCAGTTGCCCGAGCCGGTGTTGGCGGTCCCGCTGCCGGCCATGCCCGACAGGTCGAGGGCGCCGCCGGAGGTGTTGACCGCGAAGTCGAGCGCCCTGGGAGTGTGGATCTCGATGTCCACGGCGATGGTCCCGCCGGAGGCGTTGTTGACCTGGACGTTCATGGTGTCGCCCGAGGCCTCGACCAGGATGTTGCCGGCGTTGGGGTCGCTGGTCTTGAGAGTCGGCTTCATCTGGATGTCGGTCCGGCTCGCCTCGCCGATGACCTTGATGGCGCCGAAGGTGTTGTTCAGGTTGAGCTTCTTGGCCGCCGTCGGGACGGCGACGGTCTGCTCGACGTTCAGCGCCTTCGACGAGGTCGAGATCGGGCCGCCGCAGGCGGAAATGGCGACGAGGGCAATGGCGATCGCAAGGTTGCGCAGCATGGTGTGTCCTCCGGTCTTTCGGGTTGGCGTGCCTGCTCAGGCGCAGGCCGGGCGTGGCGATGTTCTGATGCCCCAGCGGGTGCCGGCGATCAAATTCTCTCGAGCGTTGCCGCGATGGAATCGGATGGCTCGGCGGCCAGTCCTCGGCACAGGAAAGGCGGCGATGGCTCCGCGACGCCCGGCTATCCTCCCCTCGCGCCGGCCCGCCAGACGCGCGGAGTGGCTGCGACGGGAATCTCGCCAAGAGTCGAGGCTGACAAGAGAAGAGCCGCCCCGGAAGACCTCCCGGAGCGGCTCGGAGCTGCGACTGCCTTCAATCGCTACTGCGTGATGTCCACGCTCAGCGGAACGCTGACCCCGGCGCCGCCATTGCCATTGGGGAGGGCGACGGTGAAGTTGCACTTGCCGACGGCCTTGGACTTCACCGTGAACCAGCCGAACTCGTTCTTGGCGGGCGAGCCGTTGTTGTTCGAGACCGGCGCCACCTCGCAGATATCGGGCGACTGCACGCTGAAGGTCCGCGGGGAGACCGCCTGGCAGACGGGCTTGCCCTGCACGGTCGGCAGCACGTGATAGAGGCCGTTCTGCCCGACCTTGATGGCCAGCGTCGGCCCCGGACCCAGCTTGGCGCCATCGAAGTCGGCCTCGGTCACCAGGGTCATGGTGGCGGAAGTGCTGTCGATCTTCGAGGTCAGGGTCACCGTCCCCTTGGCGGCGGCGGTGTGCAGGTGGAAGAAGACCTGATCCTTGGTGGTCTGGTCGAGGGCGGCGCCCGCGGCCGGAGCGATGTCGATGGGGTGGTAGCCGTAGCCGATCACCGGCTGGTTGTTCTTCATCTTCATCTCGAAGGGCACCAGCACGTCGGCGTTCACCAGGTAGAGCGCCTCGCGGTCGGTGGTGCAGGTGTGGCCGAGCGTCAGGACCTCGGGGACCCGGGCCATCATGTTCACCGAGTCTGGCTTCACCGAGCCGTCGGGCATCTTGGCGGTGACCGACAGCAGTGCGCTGCCGGACCCGATCCCCTGCACCACCAGCTTGTTGCTGGCGAAGTTGTCGACCTTGAGCACCTTGTCGTCGTCGCTGGTGGCGGTCTGCAGCTCGACCGTCTTCTCGGTGCCGACCTCGGCGACGGTGATCTCCAGCTTGGCGCCCACGGCGATCGGCTTGTTGAAGTCGGCGATGTTGTCGTCGGCAGGGTAGGAGAACTCGAGGTTGCCCTGGTTGCCGGTGATCTTCGAGACGCAGCCGGTGGCCAGCAGCGCGCCGACCAGCGCCAGCGAATGGAATCGATTCATGGTTTCTCCCCGCGGTTGCCCGGCGAACGCGGCCGGGATGTTTGGCGGTCCATGCTATCAAGAATCGGGCCTTGTCTTGAGGGCACGGTCCGCCCGGTAACCGATGGAAAAGACACGTGTTTGCCGGTTCGTGGTCGCCTGCCTGTGCGGGTCGGGAGGGCTCCAGTCTGACATGGCGGTCGCGCTTGACCGCGGCCGGGGGTCAACGAGGAACCGAGAGACTTCGCGCGCCAGAGATTGGTCAGGTGCGGTGAAGAGTCGCCTTTGGCGGCCCGCGTCGCCTGCGCCCTGCTCGAGGCACGACGGCTGCACTGGGCTCAAAGGCATGGGCATGCTCGGGTTCACCAGTTCGAAGGGGATGCTGCGTTCAGGGGTCGCGGGGCTCTGCCTCGCCAGCTTGAGCGCGTGCCCGGATCGGGCCTTCGTGGTTCATCGGCCGCTGGTCGAACTGGCTGCGGAGGGCGGCGGAGTCGGCTCGCGGGTCGAGGCGATCGAGAAGGGGCTCAGCAACAGCCCCGACGCGGTTCAGGTCCGGATCGAGAACCGGTCCGACCGCGAGTTCTACTTCGATCCGGCCAAGGCCAGACTTGCACGGCTCGGTACCGCGGCGACTCAGGACACCGTCGTTCCCCAGGTTGGCGGAGTGGCGCTGCTGCCAATCCAAGGAGCGCAGATCGGCAGCGGCGGGGGCGGCGGCTTCGCCGGAGGATTGGCCGGCGCCGGTGTGGGTCTGGCCCTCGCGGCGGTGGTGATGGTTCCGATCGCGGTAGTGGCCGTCGCCGAGCGAATCCACGACGAGGCCAACCGCCACATCGCCCCGGGCCGGTCGGCGAGCTTCACCCTGGTCCTCTCCGGAGTCCGCCTCGACTCGGGCGAGTCCTACGCGCTGCTCCTCGGGGACGCGCTGAAAGCTCCCGCGGGCTCGGTTCCGCCGCTGCCCCTGGTGGCGCCGGAGGTCGAGCACCGGGGGTACGGCCCCCCGGGCGCCGCCAACACCGGATTCGTGATTCGTACCGGCGGCGGGCCGGTGCTGCGGCGGGGGCAGGCGGCCGGTGCCATAGGCGGATTCGAGATCGGCCTGTTCGAGCCCATCGGCAACTGGAGCCTGGGCGGGCACGCCATTTTCGGCGCTGGCTCACTCGGGCTCGAGGCCCGCTATCGGCATCCGCTCAGAGACGGGCTCTGGATCGAGCCGAGCTTCGGCTACGAGTACTACTGGCTGATCGGCGGCGATGGCTTCTTCGCCGGGCACGGTCCGCGCGCCGGAATCGATCTTCTCTTTCGCGTCGACGACAGCGAGATGCCCTTCGGCTACTCCACCCGCGGGACCGCGGCGGGCCTCTTCCTGCACGCGGGACCGGTGATCGGCCTGCGGGGCGTCGGCGCGGAGATCAGCAGCGGGTTGTCGATTTCGATCTTCTGAGCGCGCCCGGGTAACCGCTGGCGTCGGAATTCGGGTACCGTCTTCGTCCGTCGGGGCCGGAACCAAGGAGGCGGGCGATGAGATACGCATGGTTGGTGGCCGCGACGGCGGCGCTGGTCTCGACCGGCAGCGGCTGTCTGGCGGCGGTGGGTGAATCCGGGCCGGCGGCCGCGGATCGCGATGCCGGCGGGTCCGGGTCCGATGCGGGCAGTGCCGCCGATGCCGGAGACGCGTTCTGCACCGGCGACAGCGCCAAAATCCTGCGCCCGCAGCAGGGGACGAGCCCGGTGGTGACGACCGGGTCCCTCGAGTTCCTCAACTGCTGCGAGGCCGTTGAAGTCCTGTTCCACACCGAGAAGGCGCTCTCCGGCGCGGCGGACCTCTCGATCAACTCCGGCCCGGGCGGCACGCTGCCGATGGGGGCGACCGCCATCGGCGACGACCCGCACCAGCCGCTGATGGCCTCGATGGATATCGGGGGCACCTACTACGGCAGCGGGCTCACGCAGGCGGCCTTTAAGATCGCGGGGAGCATCGAGCTGTCTCGCGCCGATGCCTCGAGCCCGCTGTCGGCCCGGGTGTGCCTGACCTTGAACGCCCCAGGCGACAAGAACGACGGCGTGCGGTTCTTCGCCCCGGCGGCGCGGGTCATGCCCTATTCCTGGGAGAAGCGCGTCGAGGTCTACCTGCTCAAGGACCGCACCCTCGACGGCGTGGCGGCCTCGGGCCAGTCTCTCAACGCGCTCGTCCTCGAGAATTCCCCGGTCCTCGATCTCTTCTCGATCCGCTACTACAGCGCGGCCGAAAACTACCTCGCGTTTCACATGGGCATCCCCGCGGCCTTGAAGCAGATGGGCACCGTGCCGGTGCGCGGCCTGCCCTTCGTGGTGGTCGCCGATGGCGCCCGCATCTACCTGGGCGAGTTCTGGACCCATGCCTCCTCCAATATCCCGACGTTGCCCTACGTCGTGGTCGAGACCGTCACCGCCCAGGGCGCCATCGTCCAACTGGGGCCCAATCTCCAGGATCCGCGCTCCGATCCCCGGCTGCTGGCCACGCTCTCCGACGCGGGCAAGCTCGTGCCCTGAGCTGCTCCCGCCGCTGCCTCGCGCTCGGTGTTGAACGAGGAGCCGGGCTGACTTCCAGCAGGCTCCGCGCCATTTCGGCATCTACCTCCACGAGGGACACGGCGCCCTCGTGAGGAACCTCTTCGACCTGCTCCGCCTTCTTCGGTAGGTCCGAGACCCGGCGAGAGGCCCCCGACACTCCGACGCCCCGCGACCGCGCTCCGCCGCCGGAATCTCCAATCATGGCAGCACAAAGATTCTCCCGTTATTGAACGAGCTCGCCGGTCGGAGTTTGCCTCCGCCCGACTTGCCCAATGAATCTCAGGGGATATGCATGCGCATCGTCACCAACCCTGGCTCCAACATCGGCGAAGAAACCGCCCTGGCCTGCGACATCGACATCCTGCCGCAGAAGATCATGGTCGACGGCATGCCGCACGACACGCGCAACACCATCGACTTCGACCAGGTGCAGCGGTGGGTGAGCCGGGCCCACGTGCATCCCCAGGTCCGCGGGACCAGCCGCAGCGACTTCACCGAGTACCTGTCGCGGGTGGCGCCCAAGGACCGCGAGGTGCTGGCGGTGATGACCTCGCGCAAGATCATCGAGTCGCACGACGAGGCGCTGGCGGCGGTGCGCGAGCTGCCGGCGACCGGCGGGCCGGCGATGCGCGGCCTACAGGTCAACGTCATCGACACCCTGGCCACCGACGTCGCCGCAGGGCTGGTTACCTTCGCCGCGGTGCAGGCTCGGGCCGCCGGGCTCGACCGGGCCAAGGCCACCGCCTTCCTCAACTCCTTCGCCCAGCGCGGGCGGGCGGCGCTGAGCCTGACCACGCTCGACTACGTGATCAAAGGCGGCCGGGCGAGCTTCCTCACCGGCTGGCTCGCCGACTTCCTGCGCATCCGCCCGATCCTCACGTTCGCCGAGGGCAAGGTGGAGACCGCGACCAAGATCAGCGCCAGCGCCAACCGCGTCGAGAAGCTGGTCGGCTGGCTCACCGACCGCATCGACCCGGGCACCGCGGTGTGGGTGGGCGTGGCCCACGGGCAGGCCGAGCAGCCGGCCCAGGAGCTGCTGGCGCTGCTGCGCGACCGCTACAAGGTCGAGTTCGCCTATTCGCGGCCGCTCTCCACCAGCATCTTCCTGCACTGCGGCCCGGGGGCGCTCCTCGCCTGCGTCTATCCGCTCGACGGCCATCCGTTCCGGCCGACGCCGCCGACGGTCAGGGACTGACCGGCGCCGCGATCGGCCGGAAGCTGAGGAACACGTCGACGATCTCGCCCTCGTGCGTCGCTCCGCCCGCGTCGCGCCAGCGCATCGGCGAGCGCAGGATCTCGCAGTTGCCCCGATCGTCGCAGCGGCGCTCCGCTCGAGCGTGCAGGGCGATCGAGCTGATCCATCGCGACAGAGGAACCAGCTCGTCCGGGGAGCTGATCCGATCGCCGTTGGCGTCGAACCAGAGCAGCAGCGAGGCGAACGCCGGGTCGCGCTCGTCGAGCACGCCGTCGCCGTTGGCGTCGAGCGCCGCCAGCGCCTCGAAGCCGTCGCGGGCCAGCCTGCCGTCGGGGAGTACGGTGTTGGAGCCGAAGAGCTCGGCGCCGCTGTCGATGACTCCGTTTCCGTCGAGGTCGCGCGCCAGCCAGGGCGCGCGGGTGCTCGGCCAGGCGCTGAGCACCGGATCGCCGGGCGCGAAGGCGAAGGCTCCTTCGCCAATGAATTCGACTGGGCGGCTGTCGAAGACCGCCACCAGCGGGGTGCCGCCGCACAAGGTCGTGTAGGCGTTGTCCTCGTTGGAGCAGTAGCGGTCGAAGAACCGGCGCTGGCGTGGGGTAAGCGCGGCGTACCACTTCGCCCACGCATCGTGGCCGACTCCGCGATTCAGCAGCAACGGCGGCGGCGGGATGTCATCCGGGCCGAGCGGCTTCGCCCTCCGGCCGCCCGGCTTTCCGGCGTCGGCGGTCAGGGCGAACAGCATCACGGGAAGGAGCAACCAGCGTGGGAAGGCCATCGAATCTCTCCGAAGCAGGCGGGCAATCGGTTGGTCGCCCCGGCACTCGCGGCCGGGAACTCCGCCGACGCCTTCCCCTCTCTGCAATCGGAGTGACAGCCTTTAACTCGGCGTAATGGCTGGAGATTGGGCTGCCGGCCCGGCGCAACGGCGCGATGCGGATCGTCACGCGGCTTGCCGTCGGCGAGCGCCTACGGATTAGAGGGCCTCCCTCGACTCCGCCATCGCTACGCGTTGGCTACGCTCGGGACGAACGGTCGCGCGCTCAGAACACCCAGCCCGCGCCCGCGCCGACCAGGAAGGCGTTGGCGCGGAAGTCCTTGCCGCCGGTGCTCTTGTTGTTGAAGAAGCGCTCGAAGGCGCCATCGGCGTAGAGATGGAAGTGGCCCAGCCGGAAGTCGACGCCCAGCGCCGCCCGCGCGGCCACCGACGGCAGGATCAGCGAGACCCCCGGCGCCAGGTACGGCCGCACTCGCAGCGTCTGCAGCGGATAGAGCCGCGCCTCGACCCGCAGCGCCGGGCTCGGCTGCGCCATCAGCACCGCCCCCGCGATCCCTAGCCAGCGCGCCGAGTATTCGACCAGCAGCCCTCCGGTCACTCCCCCCTGGACGTCGGCGTCGCCGCGCAGCCCGACCATCAGCCCGCCGAAGCCCCGCTCCCGATCCTCCGGCTTGACCAAGATCTCGCCGTGCTTGGGGTCCATCTCCACCAGCTCGACCAGCGCCGGGGTCATCAGATCGAGCATCGGGTCGATGGAGGTGGTGCCCACCACCCGCCGGCCGACCCGGCCGATGGGCTTGCCCTTCTTCGAGTCGAGCAGCGTCAGGTTCAGCAGGAACGAGTCGCCCACCTGCGACAGATTCCCCGACAGCGCCCGATCGGCCGCCAGCGAGCCGGCGATCTCCGCCAGGCAGCTCTCCTCCGAGCAGCCCAATAGCTGCTTTTGCCTGTCCAGGCCGATCAGCGTCTGGAGCTCCGACTGACCGACCACCTCGTAGGCCTGCATCCGCGTCAGCTGCGACTGGGCGAACTCGCCGACGGTCTTGGCGACCTCCGGGTCCACTCCGGCCGAACCCGCGACGCCGACGAACACCAGCCGCAGCTTCTTGGCCTTTCCCGGCGCGCTCGGCGCGGGTGCCGCAGCGGGCGGCGGCGGCGCCAGCTCGACGGGGGTCGCGATCACCGTCGCCGGCGGCTCAGGCGCCGGCGCAGGCGGCGGTGGCGCGGGTGGCGCGGGTGGCGCGGGCGGGACCTTGGATGACGCGACTCCCGGCCTGCCCGGTGCCCCGACCTTGCCGCTCTTGACCGGCGCCCCGGGAGTCGCCGTTGCCGCGGTCGATCCCGGTGCCGATCCCGGCGGCAGCGGAGCGACCTTGACCGCCCCCGGCGCACCAGGCTTGACCGGCAGCTTGGCGTTCTTGGCCGGCGGCGCGCCCTTGGCCGCCTTCAATGCGCCGGGTTTGCCAGGCATGGCCGGTGCGGTCGCGGGCTCCGCGGCCTGTGCCCGGCCGGCGAGAGCCACGGCCAGCACCAGCGCCGCCGCCCTCCCGCGCCGGCGACGGAGCAGGAAGAGCCCGGCCAGCGGCGCCAGCCAGAACAGCGCCTCGGCGCCGGAGCTGGTGCAGCCGCAGCCGTAGTGGCTCACCGGCCCGCCGTCCTCACTCGAGCACTTGCCGGCGTGGCAGGTCCCGCCGTTGGCACACGGGCTGCCGTCGGCCAGCGGCTGGCCGGCGCAGACCCCGGCGGCGCAGACGTCGGGCTCGGTGCAGGAGTTGTTGTCGTTGCAGCCGGCGCCGTCGACCTTGAGCGGGTTGGAGCAGACCCCGGTCCCCGGGTCGCAGGTGCCGATGTCGTGGCACTGGTCCAGCGCCTGGCAGGAGACGGTCTGCAGCGCCTCGCACTTGCCGTTGGCCTGGCAGACCTCGCCAGTGGTGCAGGCCGACTTGTCGTCGCACGGCGCCCCGGCCGGCGAGTCGACGTCGGTGCACTTGCCGTTGACCGTGTCGCAGTGGCGCGGCTCCTGGCACAGCCGGCTGGGCGGGCAGTCGGCGTCGGTGGTGCACGGGCACTGGTCGGTCTGCGGGACGCACACCCCGGCCTCGCAGTGGTCGCCCGAGGTGCACGACTTCTTGTCGTCGCAGGCGGTGCCGTCCTGCTTCATCGGGTTGGTGCACTTGCCGGTGGCGGTTTCGCAGCTGCCCTGGTCGTGGCAGTCGTCGAGCGGAGGGCAGGTGCGGGTGGTCTGCGGGACGCAGGCCCCGCCCTGGCAGTGGTCGCCGTCGGTGCAGCCGTTGCCGTCGTCGCACACCGCCCCGTCGTCCATGTTCAGGTAGTTGCAGGCCCCGGTGGCCAGGGTGCAGGTCACCGAGAGCTGGCACTTGCCCGCCGGCGGGCAGTCGGCGTCCTTGGTGCAGTTGCAGCTGACCACGGTCGGAGTGCAGACCCCGGCCTGGCAAGCGTCGCCCGAGGTGCACGGGCGCCCGTCGTCGCAGGGCGTGGCGTCGGCCTTCTTGGGATTGCTGCAGGTGCCGTCGAGCGGGTTGCACACCCCGACGTCGTGGCACTGATCCTGGGCGGTGCAGGTGATGGTCGAGGCCCCCACGCACTTGCCGCTGTCGCAGATGTCCTGGCCCGGGGTGCAGGCGCTCTTGTCGTCGCAGGGCGTGCCGTAGGGCCGCGGATCGTAGATGCAGCTGCCGCTCTTGAAGTCGCACCACGGGCTGAGCTGGCAGGGGTTGGGCGGCGGGCAGTCGCTGTCGCGGTTGCAGGCGCAGGCCCGCCCGCTCGCCGGCGCCAGGCACTGGCCGGAGCGGCAGGCGTCGCCGCTGGTGCAGTCGCGGCCGTCGTCGCAGGCCGCGCCGTCGGCCTTGAGCGGATCGCTGCACACCCCGGTGGCCGGGTTGCACACCCCGACGTTGTGGCAGGTGTCGAGCGCGGTGCAGGTCACCGTGGTCGAGCCGACGCACTGGCCGGCCAGGCAGCTGTCCTGGCCCGGGGTGCACAGGTTGCGGTCGTCGCAGAAGGTGCCGTCGGCCTTGTTCTGGTAGGAGCAGGTGCCGGTGGCCATGTCGCAGCTGACGCTCGCCTGGCACTGGTTGGGCGCCTGGCAGTCGGCGGCAGTGCGGCAGTTGCAGAGGTTTGTGGCCGCGGCGCAGACGCCGTTCTGGCAGCTGTCACCCAGGGTGCAGGTGATCAGGTCGTCGCAGGCGGTGCCGTTGGGCTTGAAGGGGTTGGAGCACAGCCCGGTGGTCGGGTTGCAGACCCCGACGTCGTAGCAGTTGCCCAGCGAGCTGCAGGTGACGGTGGTCGCCGCGGTGCACACGCCCACCTTGCAGGTCTCGCCCGAGGTGCACAGCGAGCCGTCGTCGCAGACAGTGCCGTCGGTCTTGTTGGGGTAGTTGCAGGTGCCGGTGGGCACGTTGCACACCGCCGGGGCGTGGCACTGATCCGGCACCGGGCACTCGGCGTTGACGGTGCAGGCGCAGCCGAACTGGGCCGGGGTGCAGACCCCGGTCTGGCAGGTCTCGTTGCTGGTGCAGCTGCGCTGGTCGTCGCAGGTGGTGCCGTTGGGCTTGGCCGGGTTGGCGCACTGGCCGGTCTTGGGATCGCAGGTGCCGACGTCGTGGCACTGGTCGAGCGCGGTGCAGGTCACCGTCGAGCTGCCCAGGCAGACTCCGGCCTTGCACGCGTCCTGGCCCGGAGTGCACAGGCTGCCGTCGTCGCAGGGATCGCCGTCCGGCTTGTTGGAGTAGCCGCAGGTGCCGGTGTCCAGGTTGCACAGCGCCGCGAACTGGCAGGGGCCGGGGGCCGGGCAGTCGGCGTCCTTGGAGCAGGCGCAGGCGTTGGTGGTCGGGGTGCAGACGCCGGTCAGGCAGCGGTCGCCGCTGGTGCAGGCCCGCGAGTCGCTGCAGACGGCGCCGTCGGCCTTGGCCGGGTTGGAGCAGACCCCGGTCGCCGGGTTGCAGGTCCCCAGGTCGTGGCACTGGTCGGAGGCGGTGCAGGTGACGGTGGTGGCCGGGGTGCACACGCCCAGCAGGCAGGTCTCGCCCGAGGTGCACAGCGAGCCGTCGTTGCACAGGGTGCCGTCGGCCTTGTTGGTGTAGACGCAGGCCCCGGTGCCGACGTTGCAGGTGACGGTGGAGTGGCACTGGTCGGGGGCCGGGCAGTCGGCGTCCTTGGTGCAGGTGCAGCCGACCACGGTCGGGGTGCAGGCCCCGGCCAGGCAGCGATCGCCGGTGGTGCAGGCCCGGCCGTCGTCGCAGACGGTGCCGTCGGACTTGGAGGGATTGCTGCAGGCGCCGGTGGCCGGGTTGCAGGCGCCGACGTCGTGGCACTGATCCGAGGCGGTGCAGGTGACGGTGGTGGCCGCGGTGCAGGCGCCGTTGAGGCAGCTCTCGCCCGAGGTGCACAGCGAGTTGTCGTTGCAGGCGGTGCCGTTGGGCTTGACCGAGTAGCTGCAGGTGCCGCTGGCGAGATCGCACAGGCCGGCGAAGTGGCACTGGTCGGGGGCCGGGCAGTCGGCGTCCTTGGAGCAGGCGCAGGTGTTGCCGGTGGGCAGGCAGGAGCCGGCCAGGCAGCGATCGCCGACGGTGCAGGAGCGGCCGTCGGAGCAGGCGGCGCCGTCGGCCTTGGCGGGGTTGGAGCAGGCGCCGCTGGCCGGGTTGCAGGTGCCAATGTCGTGGCACTGGTCGGAGGCGGTGCAGGTGACGGTGCTGGCGGCGGTGCAGCTGCCGGCCTGGCAGGTCTCGCCCAGGGTGCACAGCGAGCCGTCGTCGCACAGGGTGCCGTTGGGCTTGTTGGAGAAGCTGCAGCTGCCGGTGGCCACGTCGCACAGGCCGGCGGCCTTGCACTGATCCGGCGGGACGCAGTCGGCGTCCTTGGAGCAGGCGCAGGCGTTGGTGGTCGGCGCGCAGCTGCCGGTCACGCAGCGGTCGCCGGTGGTGCAGGCCCGCCCGTCGCTGCACGCCACCCCGTCAACCTTGTTCGGGTTGGAGCACAGCCCGGTGGAGGGGTTGCATGTGCCGACGTCGTGGCACTGGTCGAGCGCGGTGCAGGTCACGGTGGTGGCCGGGGTGCACAGGCCCAGCTGGCAGGTCTCGCCCGAGGTGCACAGCGAGCCGTCGTTGCAGGCGGTGCCGTCGGCGCGGGTGGTGTAGCTGCAGGTGCCGGCGACGAAGTTGCAGATCCCGGCGTTGTGGCACTGGTCGGGAGGCGGGCAGTCGGCGTCGCTGGAGCAGCCGCAGGAGTTGGCGACCGGCTGGCAGGCCCCAGCCTGGCAGCGATCGCCGGAGGTGCAGCTGCGCCCGTCGGAGCAGGTGGCGCCGTTG
>JBBIQS010000073.1:0-40459 GCA_037442205.1 Myxococcales bacterium | reverse complement strand
AATGCTGGATGTCGGAGATCCGCCGGACCACCGTCCGGCCCGACATGTCGACTACTTTCATCTCGTCGTCGGAGCCGAAGTCCTGGGACTCGGGAGGAGCGATCGACCCGAAGGCGGTGGGAGCGTACTTGGCGGGCTCCTTGCCCAGGTAGTGGCGGTCGATGGCCTCCATGATCTTCGACTCGGCGGCCACCACGGTGATGATGCGCGCCCGGGTCTTGAGCTGCAGCTGATCGATGGTCGCCAGATCGCCGGGATCGGCCATGGCCACCACCAGCACCTTGCCGTTGTCCCGCTGCTCCACCGGGAACAGGGCCTTCTCGCGCGCGTAGGGCTCGTCGATGCGTGCCAGCAGAGCGGCGTTGTGCGTGACGTTGTTCAGATCGGTCTTGGGCAGCCGGAAGCCAGCGGCGATGGCGTCGACGATCGCCGCCTCCTTGGCCAGGCGCTTCTCGACGATGACCTGCGCCAGCCGCCCGCCCCACTGCGACTGGTGGGCCTTGGCCCCGGCCAGCTGCATGTCGTCGATGACCTTGGCCCGCAGCAGGATGTCGGCGATTCGTGCGCTCATGACTCGCTCCCGTCTTCCCTGCCGGTGCGCAGGGATTCGGAGGAAGGGGGGATCTCGATTGGATAGCGTCCGGAGAAGCAGGCGTCGCACCAGCCCGACTCACCGCCGGCCGCCTGGCGCAGCCCGTCGAGCGAGAGGTAGCCCAGGCTGTCGGCGGTGACGAAGCGGGCGATCTCCTCCACTCCGTGCGCCGAGGCGATCAGCTCCTCGCGCGTCGGGGTGTCGATGCCCAGGTAGCAGGGCCAGGTGGTGGGCGGGCTGGAGATGCGCAGGTGGACTTCGCGGGCTCCGGCGGCGCGCAGCATCGTCACCAGCTTGCGCGAGGTGGTGCCGCGGACGATCGAGTCGTCCACCACCGCCACCCGCTTGCCGCGCAGCAGCGGCGCCACCGCGCTCAGCTTGAGCTTGACCCCGAGGTGGCGGATCGAGTGCTGCGGCTCGATGAAGGTCCGGCCCATGTAGTGGCCGCGGATCAGGCCGAAGTCGAAGGGAAGGCCGCTGGCTTCGGCGTAGCCCACCGCCGCCGGCGAGCCGCTGTCCGGGACCGGGATCACCAGGTCGGCCGGCGCCGGATGCTCCTTGGCCAGCCGACGCCCGGACTCCTTGCGCACCTGGTAGACGCTGCGGCCGAAGAGCAGCGAGTCGGGGCGGGCGAAGTAGACCAGCTCGAAGATGCAGCGCGCCGGCCGCGCCGGGCCCAGCGGCCGCAGGCTGCGCAGGCCGTGCTGGTCGATGACCACCATCTCCCCGGGCTCGATCTCGCGCAGGTACTCGGCCTCGATCAGGTCCAGGGCGCAGGTCTCGGAGGCGAGGGCATAGCTCTCGTTGACCCGGCCCAGCACCAGCGGGCGCAGCCCGAGCGGATCGCGCACCCCGATCAGCATCTTCTCGGTGAGCATCAGCAGGCTGAACGAGCCCTGGAGCTGCCGCACGGCGTCGCCGATGCGCTCGAGCAGGTCGCTGTTGGGCGAGCGGGCGATGAGGTGGAGAATCGACTCGGTGTCGGTGTCGGTCTGGAAGAGCGAGCCGGCCTTCTCGAGCCTGGCGCGGAGCTGGGCGGCGTTGACCAGGTTGCCGTTGTGGGCAATGGCGAGCGAGCCCTCGGCGCCACGGGCGATGAGCGGCTGGGCGTTGCGCGGGTGGGAGCCGCCGGCGGTGGAGTAGCGCACGTGGCCGATCGCCGATTCGCCCTTCAAAGAGGCGAGGATCGGCTTGTCGAAGACGTCGGCGACCAGGCCGGCGGCGCAGTGGTCGCGCAGCAGCGTGCCGTCCGAAGCGACAATGCCGGCGCTCTCCTGGCCGCGGTGCTGCAGCGCGTGGATGCCGAGGTAGGTGAGGTTGGCGGCCTCGGGGGCGCCAAACACGCCGAAGACGCCGCAGTGCTCGCGAAGCTGGTCCAGCATCGATATCCTCAGACTCCCTGGCCGTGGGCGATTATAAGGGCGGCCGCCGCCGCTCTACTAACACTTGTCCGCTGGCGGAGAAGCCACTTTCCCAAGGAAAAACCCACGTGAAGCCCTCTCGGCCCTCCCTGCGACGCTTCGGACTGGTGCTGGCGCTCGCTCTCCTCGGCTCCCTGTGGATCGACTGGCGCTCGTCGGGCCCTGGGGCGCCGCCGAAGCTGATCAGCGCCCTGTCCGCCGCCGGGCCGCTCAAGACCGGCGCCGCAAGGGTGGACCTCGACCCCAAATTGCCAGCGACGGTCGCCGGGTATCCGCCGCTGCGCCCGACTGCCGAGAAGCTGGCGGGGCCGTTGTCGGCGCGAGCGATCGCCATCTCAGCGGGCGGCAAGACCATCGGCCTGCTGTCGCTGGAGATCCTGGAGCTGCCCGATGCGCTCGCTCGCCGCATCGAGCAGGCGGGGAGGGAGGCGGGATTCGACGCGGTGGCGGCGATGGCCACGCACAGCCACACGTCCTTCGGCGGCTACGACGATCGCCTGGTGGCCGAGGTGGCCGGGACCGGGCGCTACCGGCCCGAGGTCGCCGACGCCTTGGTCGCACGGTCGGCCGAAGTGCTTTCGAGAGCTCTTCAGTCCGCGCGCCCCTCGGCATTGCAGATCTATCCCGCGCCCGCGCCGGGTCTGTCGTTCAATCGCGACGACGCCGAGGTCGAGAGTGAGAACTCGGCGGCGACGCTGGCTTTTCTGGATCAGGAGAAGGTCGCCGCTCGGCTGGTGATCTTCGCCGCCCACCCGACCCTGGCGCAGCGGGGAGCGCCGATCCTGGACGGCGACTGGCCGTCGCGGGCCTCGGCAGCGCTGGAGAGGACCGGAGGCATTTCGCTCGTCGGGCAGGGCGCGCTCGGGGACATCAGCGCGCGGCCGCCGTCGGAGGAGCCCTCGAAAGCCGAGGCCATGGGCGAGGCGCTGGCGAAGCAGATCCTGACAGCCAAAATGCCCCAGGAATCGCTGGGCGAACTGCCGCTCGGATTTGCCGAGGTCGAATTCGCGCTGCCGTCGGCTTCGGCCGACAAGGCGGTGCCCGGCTGGCTGCGAAGGCCGGCGGGCAATCTCCTGTCGTGGATAGCGCCGCGCTCGGCGCGGGTGGCGGTGCTGCGGCTGAACGACACCTGGCTGCTGCTGGTCCCAGCCGAACCGACGCTCGAGGCCGGGGAGCTGATCCGCAACAAGGTCGCGCAAGCGATGCCTCACGGCTCGCGCTCGGCGCTGGTGTCGCTGGCGCAAGGGTATGTCGGCTACGCCGAGAGCCCGAAGGCCTATGCCGCTGGGGAAGGCGAGGCCCGGCGCGTGATCTTCGGCCCCGATCTCGCGCCTAGGTTGGCGGAGGCGCTGGCGGTCGGAATCCAGGCGCTCTCCGAGAAGAAGCCCTGACGCCGAATCGGTGTCCGTTCAGGTGAGAGGGCGTCGCTCCGCGAAGTTCCTGGGGGCGCGCTTGCGCTGGGGCGGCTGGCGCGCCGGCTCCGGCGCCGGGATCGCCGAGATCTCGTACAGCGGATGGACCAGCTTGCGGCTATGGAACGGCCGGCCGCCGCGGCTGCGGACGAACCAGCAATCGAGAAGCACCTTCTGCAGCGGTCCCTCGGGGATGGGAGGAAGCGGCAGGCTCCCCGTGTGGCACAGGAAGCCGCGGCGAAGTCCCTCAGCGCTGAGGATGAGGTCCATCTGCCGGCGCGTGGCCCAGCCGGCATGTTTTCCGCGCCAGGGGCCGGCGGTCGCCAGGTCATAGGCGAAGATCTCGTCTGAGGCGGGACAGGCGAAGAGATTCGGCTCTGGCAGCTCGGTAGGCCTGCGGGAGAACCAGCGCATGTGGACTGGCACTGCACCGGCGAAGGCGCAGAAGCAGCGATCTCCGAGGCGAGAGCGCCGGTGAAGCTCGCCCAACGGGCGATCGAAGGCCTTGGAGACGGTGGCGAGCTCGCTCGGCGCCATCTCGCGGACCAGGAACTGCGCCGCCGCCGGCGCCGGAGCCTGCGGCGAAACTCCCATCTCCCAGCCGACCAGGCGGAGCGCGCCGAAGTTGGCCAGCGGCCGGAGCAAGCGACGCGCCGCGTCGAGCGCCTGGGCCTGAGGGCCCCGCAACTCGCGGCGCAGCCAGCCATACGGCGAAAAAGCGGATATCCGAATCCCCGAAGTGCGCATGGCGGGCAGCTCCTGAGAGGCAAGCGCCCGCCAAGCTATGCACTCCCAGACCAGGCCGCTACGCGCGCCCGGCCCGGGAAGATCAGATGTTGATGCGCAGACCCAGTCCGGCCTCGAACAGCGGCGGGTTGGACATGGAGTTGAGCATCCCGGGCGCCACCATGTCGATCGTTTGGCCTGCGCCGTTCGGCACGTAGGCGCGATCGATGGCAAAGCGGAATTCACCGGCGCGGGTGCCGTAGTAGCCGGCGAGGTAGGCCTCGAAACGCAGATGAGTCAGCACCAGCATCGAGTAATCGAGCCGCGCCACGAAGGAGCCGTCGCTCAGGTTGCCCAGGTTCGAGAAAGTGAAGCTGGGGCTGCTGCCCACGCCAGGATTGAGCGACAGGTTGGCGAACAGGCCCAGGTAGTGCTGGCCCAGGTAGAAGGGCGTGAAGGCTCCCTGGAGGAGCAGCCACGGGTAGATGGCGGCGTTGGAGTAGCCTGCGCCGTTGTAGAAGTACTCCGCACCGATCGAAAGCACGTCGACATCGGTGAGGTTCGCCGCCCAGTTGGCTCCGACCGTCGCAGCGGGCACCCAGCCATCCATCGCCGCCTTCTCGAACGAGCAGGTGCTATCCACGTTGTTCCAGTGCTCTGTTATGTCTCGGCCCTGGCGCAGAGATGCCTCTGCGTAGAAATCGACTGGACCGAGCCCAGCGGAGAGGTCGGCGCCGAACTTCGGGCGGTGTCCCTTCTGCGCCAGGGTATCGATGCCCAGCTCGGCCTTGCCCAAGACCAGCTCCGCACGAGCGGCGCCGCCCACTTGTCCCAGGGTATTGGCCGTGGAGTTCGGGTCCTCGAGAAGGCCAACGCCATAGAAGTTCCAGCCGGTGCGCTCCCAAGGTATGTGCACTTTGACCATCGTGGTCCCGGTCCGCGCATCGAACTGGGAGAGGGGATCGCGCTTGGTCAGGTGAAGGAAGTCGTTGGGACTCCAGAACCGCGCCGTGCCCCACCTCACGTGTTGGCGACCGGCAGTGACGAACACCGAGCGGCCGACATCGAAGCGCAGCCAAAGTTGGTCGAGTGCGATGCCCAGCGCCGTTGCGGGCTGATTGAGGGCGAGGACCCTATCGCGAATGCCGCATTGGTCCGGAATCTGGGCTAGCTGCTCCTTGCTCAAGGTCGGGGCAGGAGACGCGGGCGCAACGCTCGGGTTGTACTGCAACCGCCCAAGCACGAATCCGCGCACCCGCGAGTTCGGCCGGGCATCGAAGTACCCATCGACCAAAGTCGGAGCGCTGATCGCCCAGTTCTTCGGCTTCTGGTCTGCCTGCGCCGCGGTGTAGAGGCGCGTGTAGAACTGTCCGCCGATCTTGAGCGGATCCTGGGCCGACATCTCGCGGTCGTCGCCGGTGAACTGCTTGAGGTTGTCGCCCGGCGCGGGCACGGACGAAGACTGATTGGAGAAGAGCTGCGCCTCGTCCGGCCGCTTCTGGTCGCTCGGCTGCTGCTCGGGCGTCGGCGTCCCGAAGAGCGCATCTTCGCTGGGGCGCGTACCGGTCTCGCTGGGAGCCGGAGTCGTCGGCGCCGGCGATGACTGCTCCGGAGGTTTGGCCGGGGCGCCGAAGAGATCCTCTTCGCTGGGGCGATTCTGCGCCGACGCCTGCCCGGCCAGCAGCAGCGCGGCAAGGACGAGGGCGGCTCTCATCGGCTCTTGCTCTCCAGCCAGGCCTTGGTGAACAGGTTGGCGTCGAGCGGCCGCAGATCCACCGACTTCATGATGATCAAGGTGGAGTTGGCCTTGTCGACCTCGTCATAGAAGCGCATCTCCTGCGGGTACCAGACCTCGCCCTTCTTCGACTCGCTATAGAGCTTCTGCCACTTCGGGTAGTAGCTGGTGCGCATCAGCTTCCCGGAGAGGGCGAACTCCTGGCTCTTGAGCATGTTGTTGGTGGCCACGTCCACCCACACCTTCATCACCGGGAAGGCCACGTCCACGCCCTCCTTGGCGGTGAGCTTGATGCGGTGGACGGTGAACGCCCCCAGCTTGTCCTCGCCCTCGTAGTCGGCGGTGTACTCGTCGGACAGCCGCGACTCGTCGAAGTCCTGCCGCCGCGAGCCGGTGCCGCCGATCTTCTCGCGCTCGGTGCGCCGCTCCCACTTGCCCACCGTCGGGTCGTACATCCACAGGTTCTTGTCGATGCGCAGGTAGCCCTTGCCCTGCTCGGCCTTGGGCTGCAGGAACAGCAGCATCAGCTTCTGGTCGGCGCCGCGGCGGTAGATGGCTACCTCGTAAACCACGTCCGCCTTGTCGCGCTCCTTGCTCTCCATGTACGCGAGCGACTTGTAGTCGCCGACCGACTTCTGCCGCTCGTCGAGCGTCTTGATGACCTGCGCCGTCTGCTCCGGGGTCAGCGCCGCCAGGGCGGGACCGGGGAGAATCGAAAGCAGCCCGAGGGTGAGGAGGGTCGAAGTGCGCATGGTCGTCATCCGATGTGATGCATGGCCGTGACCGGCTGAAGTTTAGCCGCGCGCCAGGCGGGATACAGCGCGGCGAAGGTGACCAGCAGAGTGAGGGAGATGATCGCCGAGGCGAGCCCGCCGGGGTGAATCGCCAGGTTGAGGTGGTCGGTCATCAAGAACATCTGCACCGACTCCGGCACCGAGATGTGGGCGGCGTTGACAATGATCGCGATCAGCGAGGCCACCGTCACCCCAAACACCGTGCTCCCGAATCCGAGCAGCGCCGCCTCGAGCAGGAACATGGTGCGCACCTTGCCGCGCTGCATCCCAATGGCGCGCAGGGTGCCGATCTCCCGGGTCCGCTCGCGGATGGCGATCCACATCGTGTTCATGATGCCGACCACGATGATCACCGCCAGGATCAGGGTGAGCAGGAAGCTCAGCGCCCGCAGGATCTTGAGGGTGGAGCTGATGAAGCTCATCTCGTCCATCCAGGTGGTGACGTCGAGCTTCTGGCCGGTCCAGTCCTCGCGGTTGACCTTGGTCATCAGCTTCTGGAAGTAGGGCTGGGGATCGGGTTCCATCAGCCGGTGGCCCTTCTTCTCAAGCACCTCGCGCAGGTGGGCGGCGACCAGGGGCGCGGTGGAGTGATCCTTGAGGTAGATCTGCAGGGCGCCGGTGGCGGTGTCCTTGAGCTGGTAGAGCGAGCGCAGGGTCCCGGGGGTGACGTAGGCGTTGAAGACGCTCAGCAGGCCGATGTCTTTGCAGATGGCGATGATCCGCACGTCGGCGGTGTTGTTGGTCCCGCGGGCGGTGGGCGCCGACAGCGTCAGCGAGTCCCCGACCTTGACCCCGAGCTTCTTGGCCTGGGTCTCGAAGATTAGCGCTGTGTTGGGCTTGGCGAAGTCGTCGAGGTTCCCGGAGAGCGGCTGTACCACCTGGCGGAAGCCATTCTCGGTGCGGATGTCGATGCCGCCGAGGATCAGGTCCTGGGTGGCGGTGTCGGAGACCGCCTTGGCGAAGCCGCGGCCGCGCGCAACGATGTAGTCGACGCCGGCGACCTCTCCCTTCACATCGTCCATCACCTTCTGGAAGTCGGTGACCAGGGGCGCCGCCGCCCCGCTGGTGACCTTGAAGAAACCGCCGACGTTGACGTGGCCGGTCATCAGCGTGGTCGCCGAGCGCAGCATCATGTCGTCGATGCCGGCGATGAGCCCGTTGAGCAGCACCATCAGGATGGTGACCGAGGCGATGGCCGCGCCCAAAAAGCCGGTGCGCTTGCTGTGCTGCAGCAGGCTGCGAGCCGCGATCTGAAGGTCGATGAGGCCCATGGTCATTCCTCCGACGACATCGCCTCGAGCGGCGTGATGCGCGTGGCGATCACCGCCGGGTAGAAGGCGGAGAGCACGCTGACCACCAGCACGATGGCGAAGGCGATGACGAGGTTGGTTCCGCTGAGGTAGGGCCGCAGCGCGGGCCCGGAGAAGATGAAGTACATCTCGTCGCTGGTCGCCGGGATGCCGCGCATTGCGATGAGCTTGACCAGCCCGGAGCCGAGGGCCGAACCCAGAGCGCCGAAGAGGAGCCCCACCGCCAGCGTCTCGACGCCGATCATCCCCAGCACGAAGCGCCGCTGCGCACCGATGGCCCGCAGCGTGCCGATCTCCTTGATGCGCTGCAGGGTGGCCATCACCATCGAGTTGTTGATGATGACCAGCGCCACCGCGAAGATGATTAGCACCGCGGTGAAGAGCACCAGGGTGAGCATATTGACGAACTGGCCGACCATTCCCGAGGCCTTCTGCCAGTCCACCACCTTGAGCCCCAGCTTCTCCTTGGCGATCACCGCCTCGATCGCGGCGCGGGTCTCCTCCGCCTTCGATGGATCCTCGAGGACGATGGCCGAGTTGAGCGCCACGCCCTTCTCCAACTCCTCGCGGGTGTAGGTCTTCTCGGACTGGTCGGTGCGCCGGGCGGCCTTGTCGAGCAGGGCATTCTCGTCGAAGCCCTGGGCCTTCGCCTCGGCCACCACCTCGCCGCCGCCGCCGAACAGGTCGGCCTCGGCGTTCTCGCGATCGACCTGCCGCGCGCCGGCGGCCTGCTTGAGCTTGTCGATCTCGGCGAGGTTCTCGGCGCTCATGTAGCCGTAGAGGTCGCGGAAGCTCATCAGGTCCATCACGCTCATCATCCCGGAGAACTGTGACTTCTCCATTCCCCGGTACTGGCAGATGCCCCACACCTTGACGTTGACCGACTTGACGTAGCCGGACTTGGTGAAGGCCTTGATGGTGATGGTCTCGCCCACCTGCACCGAGTACAGGCGCAGCATCGGGGCCAGCTGCTCGTAGAAGAACTGGTAGCGGCGCTCGAAGTTGCCGTCGTCGGTCTGGAACAGCTGCACCAGGAGCTTGCCGAGCTCGGTCTCCTGGCTGCCCAGTTCCTTCTGGATGCGCCCGACCATCTCCTTCTCCCCGAGCTCGTCGAGCTGGGTGACGATGTCGCGCACCTGCTGGGTGTTTTCCTTGACGAACCGCTTGAGCTCCTCGTCCTTGGCGATGGTCCGGCCGACCGCCAGGCCGTCGTGGATGCGGTCCAGCCGGAAGGCGGTCTTCATCTTGAGCCACTGGTCGTAATAGACCTTGCCCAGCAGGATTCCGCGCTTGCCGGGAGGGATCATCTGCCCCTCGGCGATCTCGAAGCGGTCGAAGGCCTGCTGGTAGGCCTGCGGATCGGTTCCCACGTAGCGCACGAAGAGCATGTCGCCTTCCAGCGCCTGCGGGGCGACCTTGTTCTCCAGGAACTCCAGGCCGGCCAGCTTGTCCTTCTCGAACTCGGCCCAGAACTCGTCGCTGGCCGATCGCTTGAGGTCCTCGAAGGACTGGCGATCGGCGGCAGTCGGTTCCACCGCCTGGGCAATGGCGCCACCGAGCTCCTTCTCGAAGAGTCCCACCATCCGGCGCACGAAGTTCTTGCGCGCCTGGTATTCGCGGTCGATGGCTTCGCCGGTCTCGCCGGCCAGCTGCCGCTTGACCACTGCCCGCAGGCTCTCCAGCGCCCGGTCCAGGGCGTTGCCGCTGCCGGCGAAGGCTTCGCCGATCCCCATCGGCACCACCGCCTTGACGTTGGGGACCGCGGCGATGGCCTGCTTGACCTTGGAGAAGTCCTCCATCGGCGTCAGGTCCACGTCCCCGGTCATCCCGCCGTAGAGGGCCAGCTCGTCCTTGCTCCTGTCGCTGTAGACCTGCAGGTGGCCGGCCAGGCTGTGGATGACGCTGCCTTTGATGCCCTGGCCGATGGTGTCGGTCATGGCGCTGCCCAGCACCACCAGCAGCGCACCGAAGCAGATGATGCCGCCGACGATCAGCGTCTTGAGCTTGCTGGCGAAGAGGTTCTGCAGGGCGATCCGGATCAGGATCCCCAGCATCTCGAGGCGGCCGTGCATCAGCGCGCCTCCGCGACGGGAGCGGTGGCTCCGTTGGGCTTGGCCTCGGCCTTGCCGTTGGAGACGATGAGCCCGTCGGCCAGTTTCACCAGGATGCTGGCGTAGCTCATCACCTTGGCGTCGTGGGTTGAGAAGATGAAGGTGGTGCCGAACTTGCGGTTCATGTCCTTCATCAGGTCGAGGATGTTGCTGCCGGTGACCGAGTCGAGGTTGGCGGTGGGCTCGTCGGCGAGGACGATCTGCGGGCGGGTGACCAGCGCCCGGGCCACGGCGACGCGCTGGCGCTGGCCGCCGGAGAGCTCGTTGGGCCGGTGCTGCAGGTAGGTCCCCAGGCCGACCTGCTCGAGCAACTCGCTGACCCGCTTCTTGCGCTCCTGGGCGGTGTGCGTGCGCTGCAGCAGCAGCGGGAACTCCACGTTCTGGAAGACGGTCAGCACGTTGACCAGGTTGAAGCTCTGGAAGATGAACCCCAGCTTGTGCAGCCGCAGATCGGTCAGCTGCCGCTCGCTCAGCTCCTTGGAGCTCTGGCCGTCGAGCATGACCGTTCCCGAGGTCGGGGTGTCCACGCAGCCGATCAGGTTGAGCAAGGTGGTCTTGCCGCTGCCCGACGGCCCGGCGATGGAGAGGAACTCGCCCTTGGGGACGTCGAGGTCGACCCCGCGCAGCGCCGGGACGGTGACGCTGCCCAGCTTGTAGTCCTTGGTGACGTTTCGCACTGCCACGATCGCGGACATCGGCGGCTCCTTGGAGAAGGCCGGAGGAGGGGACAGCCTCCGCACTACGTCGATTCGGCTTTACGATTGCCGTTCAGGCGCTCGGTAGCCTGTGTCTTGTCGGCCCTGACGCTGGGTCAGGGTCAAGTGCTTCGCTTCTTGTGCCGGGGAGGCAGGCGCGGCCCCCCGCTGCTGACGGCAGACTCCTAGAGTGTTCGGTCCCTTGCGTCCAGAGGAATCTGGCACTGTTCGGCGGCCCCAGATTCGAGCGGGCGCAAGGGCGTTTGGCGCGTGAAACGATGCCCGGTAGTGTTCTCACCAAGAAGGCCCACCAGGTGAGATTGCCCGATGGCGCACATCAAGAAGCCCTATGGCGATTGGAGCCAGCACATGCTGGCGGGGCTGCGGGAGCTCGGCCTGTTCAAGGTCGAGGCCTTCCTTGGTTGGTTGGCTGAGCACGACATCGAGATCGACCGCACGCTGGTTTCCCACTGGGCGGCCGGGCGCTCGCACTTTCCGGCGGACCTGTTGCCGCACCTGGCCGAGTTCACCGGCCGGCCCGAGCTGGTCTTCGGCCCCTACCTGCACGGCATCGGCTGCGAGCTGGTGCGGATCCCCGAGGGCAAGGCGGTCGAGGGTCAGTTGACCGAGGCGATGCTGGTGATGGGCGGGACCATGGGGCACCTGCAGCAGGTGCTGATGCGCGCCCGGGCGCCCGATTCGCCGGCGGGCAAGGACCTGAGCACCGAGGAGTGCGCCCACCTGCGCCGCCACCTGGAGGAGCTGATTCAGCAGCTGGCGGACTTCAACGTCCGCCTCGGCAAGGGCACGACGGCGTCGTGATCGGCACGCGCCGTTGCTGAGCGGTGGCGCCGGGGGCGCGGGCGGTGCTAGAGAGCCAGCCCATGAACGCTCCCGCTCGTCTCACAGGACTCCTGGCGTCGGCGCTCGTCGCCTGCGCCCACGCCGATCACCCTCAGCAGAATTCGGGGACTGCCATGCCTCCTCGCCTCGACACCGCGGCGCTCAAGTCCGAGCTTCTTAAGAAGTACGGGGAGGCGGCGCGGGCGCGCATCGAGCGCGGGGTGGATCAGGTGGCCGCGCTCTGGCGATCCGACGACGGGGACCTGGGCGCCTTCGTCCGCGAGAACTTCATCAGCGACCCCAAGCTGCTCGATACCACGCTCGCCCGGCTCGAGGACGAATTCGAGCAGCTCGACGGTCACTTCAACGAGATCTCGCGCGAGCTGCGCAAGCCGACCGACCTCGATCTCGGGCCGCTGCTGCCGGTGGATCCGCTCTTGGCCGGCTTCGATCCCTCGGCGCACCTGATCGAGGACCTGTTCGGCGCCAAGATCGGCTTCGTCGCCCTGCTCAACTTCCCGCAGACCACGCTGGCCGATAGGCTGGCAAAGGGTCCCGGCTACTCGCGGGAGCAATGGGCCGAGGTTCGCCTCAACCGCCGCTTCTCGCGGCGCGTTCCCGCCGAGATCCAGCAGCGGATCGCGGAGACCGCCGCCAAGGCCGACCTCTACATCGCCGAGTACAACATCTGGATGCACCACCTGCTCACCGAGAAGGGCGAGCGGCTCTTTCCCAAGGATCTGCGGCTGATCAGCCACTGGAACCTGCGCGACGAGCTCAAGGCGGACTACGCCAAGCCCCAGGGGCTCGAGAAGCAGCGGATGATCGCCAAAGTGATGGAGCGCATCGTCACCCAGACCATCCCGGCGGCGGTGATCGACAACCCGCGCTTCGACTGGAATCCCTACACCAACCAGGTCACTCCGGCTCCGGCCGCGGAGATCGAGGCTTCGGCCCCGCCGGCGCGCCCGGTCGAGCTGCAGGGCTCCGAGCCCGACACCCGCTACGCCCAGTGGCTCGGCCAATACCAGGCGCTGCGGCGCGCCGATCCCTATTCGCCGATCGCCCCGACCGCCATCGCCCGCAGCTTCGAACTGGAGCGCGAGATCCCCGAGCAGCGGGTGAAGGAGTTGCTGACCGCGGTGCTCGAGTCGCCGCTGGTCCCGAAGGTGGCGGCGGTCATCCAGAAGCGTCTCGGCCGCCCTCTCGAGCCGCAAGAGCTCTGGTACGACGGCTTCCAGGCCCGTTCGAAGTATCCCGAGGAGCAGCTGAGCGAGATGACTCGCAAGCGCTATCCAAACGCCGAGGCCTTCTCCAAGGACATCCCGCGCATCCTGCAGCAGCTGGGGATGTCGGCGGACAAGGCGCGTTTCGTGGCCGAGCACATCGCGGTCGACCCGGCCCGCGGCGCCGGGCACGCGATGCAGGCCATGCGGCGCGGAGACCTGCCGCACCTGCGCACTCGTATCGCCAAGGACGGCATGGACTACAAGGGCTACAACGTCGCCGTCCACGAGCTGGGGCACAACGTCGAGCAGGTCTTCTCGCTCTACGAAGTCGATCACACTCTGCTGCAGGGCGTGCCCAACAGCGCCTGCACCGAGGCCATCGCCTTCATCTTCCAGGCGCGCGATCTGCAGCTGCTGGGATTGTCCAAGTCCGACGCCGAGACCGAGAAGCTGCGGGTGCTCAACGACTTCTGGATGACCTGGGAGATCGCCGGAGTGGCCATGGTGGACATCGCCACCTGGCACTGGATGTACGACCACCCGGAAGGCACGCCGGCGCAGCTGCGCGAGGCGGTGGTGCAGATCTCCAAGGACGTCTGGAACCGCTACTACGCGCCGGTGCTGGGCGGGAAGGACTCGCCGCTGCTGGGCATCTACTCGCACCTGATCGCCTATCCGCTCTACCTGCCCGACTATCCGCTGGGCCACCTGATCTCGTTCCAGATCGAGGAGCAGATCGCCAAAGCCGGCGGGGCGGTCGGTCCCGAGGTTGAGCGCATCGCCCGCTACGGCTCGGTGACTCCCGACCTGTGGATGGTGAATGCCGCCGGCGCGCCAATCAGCGCCCAGCCGCTGCTGCGGGCGACCGAGAAGGCGCTGGCCGGCTTCTAGACTCGTCCCGGGTTCAATTCGGATTCAGGACCGGCTCCGCCTCGAGGTAGCGCACGAGCCAGCTGCGCACCGCGTCGCGGACTTCGTCGGAGGCCTCGTCGAGCGAGTGGCGGGCGCCATCAATGAGGCGCAGCTCCTTCGGCTTGTTGGCGCGCCGGAAGGTGACGGTCGAGGAGCCGGCGGGCAGGATCTCGTCGGCCATGCCGTGGATCAACAGCAGGGGTCGCGGGCTCAGCTCGCCGACCGACTCGGTGCCATAGGCCTGGGTCGCCAGGCAGACCACCGCTGCGACCTCGGGAGAGCGCACCGCCACTCGAATCGCTACCGCGCCGCCGAAGGAGTGCCCGACCTGCCCCACGCGCTGGATTCCCTTGGCGGCGAGCACCGAGAGCCCGGTGAGCACGTCATAGACCGCGGCGTCGAGGTCGGAGGGGTCGCGGTAGCGCAGCCGCAGGATGGTGATGCCCTGCTCCGGCAGCTCCCGCGCCAGCGTGCCGTAGAGATCCTTGGCCGGGCTGTCGAAGCCCCCGCCGGCGCCGCCGAGCAACACGGTGGCCGAGTGGCCAGGCGCCCGGTAGAGCCGCATCTCGACAGGCCCTCGCGGCGTGCGCACGCTCAAATCGATAAGGCCCCCCGCTCGCGGATGCTCGTCCAGCGAAACGACGGTCGGCCTGAGCCCAGTCTGCACCATGAAGGTTTCGCCCGTGCGCGCCGTTGCCTCGCCGCCGGCGCGATCCCAGCTGCCGGCGTGGCAGACTCGCGGCCCGCCGGTCTCCGAATCGCCGCGATTTCGTGCCACAGCCAAATTAGCTCTGGGAATAGCGCGAGGCAGCCGATGATCGCAGGGGGGCTGGAGGTCGCCATCCTGGTGGGCCTGCAGGGCTCGGGGAAGAGCAGCTTCTTCAGCGCTCGCCTGGCGGCTACGCATGTCCACATCAGCAAGGACCTGATGCCCAACAGCCGTCGCAAGAACCGGCGGCAGCTCGAGCTGCTGGCCGAGGCGCTCGAGAGCGGGAGATCGGCGGCGATCGACAACACCAATGCCCGGCGGGCGGATCGGGCTCCGCTGATCGAGCTGGCGCACCGGCTGGGAGCGACGGTGGTCGGGTACTGGTTCGATGCGCCGCTCGAAGAGTGCCTGCTGCGAAATCGGCTGCGCCTGGGGAAGGCGCGAGTTCCCGACGTGGCCCTCTATGCCACCGCGGCGCGCCTCGAGCCTCCGGCGATCGCCGAGGGCTTCGACGCGCTCTTCCTGGTGAGGCTGGCCCCGGGAGGTTTCTCGCTTTCGCCGGGCTGAGCGCTCGCCTCCTCGGTTGCACAGCTGGCGCCCTTGAGGTGTAAACGACGCGAGGGCCACGTTCGGGCCTCTGGCGTTCCAACCTTCGAAAGGCCTGTGAAATGAAGATTCGCGCGATGTTGCCCCTGCTGCTGGCCTTGGCGCTGCTCGGCACTGGCTGTCATCACACCGTGCTGCGCGCCGGACCGCGGCTGCCGACTCCGGTGGAGAACCGGACTGGCTGGAATCTGTTCTGGGGCGTCATCGACGCCGACATCGACATGGCCGACTGCCCGCACGGCGTCGCCTTTGCCGAGGTCTGGTATCCGTGGTGGGCCTTCTTCCCTGAAATCGCCACCGTGGGGATCGTCAGCCCCAAGCGCGTGCGCTACTCCTGCGCCCAGCCCCCGATCCCGATGGCGCCGGTGCCGGTTCCCGTCCCCATGCCTCAGCACTAGCAGGTCAGGTCGCCGGCAGCCGCAGCTCGCCGCTGGCGATGCAGCGGGTGACGCTCTCGCCCGCGGCGATGCGGGTGTTGGGCAGCACCGCCGACTCGATCACGCTGGCTCCGGCGCCGATGGTCGCGCCGGGGCCGAGCTGCGAGCGCTCCACGCCAGCGCCCGAAGCGATGCTGGCCGTCGGATCGACGTGCTTGCGCAGCTTCACTCCCTCAGTCCGGGCCTTGGCCGCATCCGAGGATGAGATCGGCGCCCAGGATCCCAAGGCGCTCAGGTCGCACATCCCCGACATCACGTCCTGGCAGGCCGACAGGTAGCGCGCCGGCGTCCCCATGTCCGCCCAGGCTCCCAGGCGCACCGGACAGGCGCGCACTGCACGGCCGGCGCCGATCATCGCCGGATAGACGACGTCGTTGATGTCCTGCTCGCCCTGAGCGGGAATGAAGTCGAACACCTCGGGCTCCAGGACGTGGACGCCGAGGAAGTGCCAGGCGATCAGGCCCGACTCGCTGGGCTTGCCGATGCGGCGCACTTCGCCGGAGGCGATCGCCTCCACCGCGCCGAATCTCTCGCCGGGAGGCATCGCCGTCACCGCCAGCGTGGCGCGCGCGCCCGAAGCGCGATGGGCGCCGATCAGCCGCAGCAGGTCGAGCGACAGGAAGGCGTCGCCGTTGACCAACAGGAAAGGGCCCCGCTCCAGGTGGCGGCGGGCGTCGCGGATCCCGCCGGCGGTCCCCTGGATGACCGGCTCGTGGGAGATGAGCAGCGCGAGCCCCAGCCTCTGAGCCTCGGCTCGCGCCGTGCGCTCCATTACCTCCGGCAGGTGGTGGGTGTTGATGACCACGCGCTCGATTCCGGCCTGCGCCAGCAGCGCGAAGCTGTAGCGGACCAGCGGGCCGCCGAAGAAGGGCAGTGCGGGCTTGGGGTACTGGTTGGTCAGCGGCCGCAGCCGGGTTCCCAGGCCGGCGCAGAGCACCATCGCCGACTTTACCGAGCCTTTCGGCGCGGCAGGCGCCTCGGCTCCCGCGGCGCGCACCGATTCGTCGGCGCGCAGCCGCAGCGCCAGAGCTCGTCCGGCTGGCTCGTCACGCCCGACGTACTCGAGGGCATCGGCATCGAGCTCGACCACCTGGTCGCTGAGCGGAGAGTAGGGCACCGCGGGCGATTTCCGGCCGCGGTACTCGATGACGAGCCAATCCTTCCCGCCCTGATCGACGCCGACGGCGCCGCAGGGAATACCGCTGTCCCAGACGCTCTTTTCCGGGCTCACCGCAGCTCCGACAGGTAGCGAGAGAGGATTTCACGCAGCTCGGCGGTTTCGCTCAACCGGTCGAAGGCGGCCCGAACGTAGCGAAGCGAGAGCTCCAGGCGCGGAAGGAAGGAGGAGTCCTTCTCCACCTGGCTGCGGAAGGCATAGCGGCCCGCGTCGCCGAGTTTTCGCTGGAGCGTGAGCAGGTCGAAGACCGCGACGAACCGATTGCGCTCGAGCTTCTCGCCGTCGGCGCGCTCGTAGGCCGCTTGGTAGCGGTCGAGCATCTTCTCGACGAACGGTCGGTCGAGCTCGATCAAGGAGTCGCGCAGCAGAGTGACCAGGTCGTACTGCCGCGGGCCGAGCAGCGCGTCCTGGAACCCGATGGTCACCACTTCCTGTCCTTTCACCATCAGGTTGCAGGAGTGGAAGTCGCGGTGGGTGAAGCCTTGGGGCTCGCCGGCTAGCTTCTCGGCCAGCTCGTGGAAGAGGGCGTCCAGGCGGCTGCGCTCCGCGGCGGGGAGCGTCTTCTGGCAGCGGGCCTCCAGTCCGTGCTCGAGGAAGCGCTGCAGCTCCTTCTCGTAGCGCGCGGCGTCCAAGGCGCGGCCGAAGGCCAGGCAGTTCTCGTCGCGTCGCTTCTCGGCGCGCGCCCGCATCCCGGCGAGCAGGTCGATGGCGGCGCCGTACAGTGTCTCCTGGGCGTCGGGATTCTTCTTCAATGCCTCTTCGAAGGTCACCACGCCGCCCAGGTCGTCGAGGAGGATCAGCCCGGCTTTGCCGTCGTAGCTCAAGATCTCCGGCACGCGGACCCGGAGCGCCGACAGGTAGCGGTGGACGTTGACCAGGGGCAGCTCCCTGGCAGGCTCGCCCTGGGGCATCACCATCAGCACGAAGGCCGGGTCGTCGCCGACGCGGTAGTGGGCGCATTCGGATGCGTCGTCCCTGAGTCGCTGGAGCGGGTACTGGCGGGAATCGATGCCGGTGGCGGCGGTCACGAAACTGCGCAGCGCGGCGTCATCGGCGGAGGCGGCATGGCTCATTCGAGAGTTCTTCCTCGCGGGTGGCGATTGGAAAGGCGGCCAAGATACCATCCGCGCCGCGCGCCGAGGCCAGCAGCGACGGCAGTTGGAGTGCCGAGGTACGGGGGAGCCGATGGACGCCTACTTGCTGGACCTCGACGGGACGCTGATCGACAGCCGCGACGACATCGCCCATAGCGTCAACCACGCTCGGCAGGCCCTGGGACTGGCGCCTCTGCCGCTGACAAGGATCTACCGGTTCATCGGCGAGGGAGCGCAGCGGCTGATCGAGCGCGCCGTGGGAGCCGACCACGCCGAGCTCTGGCCCCGCGCGCTCGAGCTGTGGCGCGAGCACTACGCCGTCCACATGCTCGATCGCACCAAGCCCTATGACGGGATCGCCGCCGCGGCTGCCGCGCTTCCGGGACCGCGGGCGGTGGTCACCAACAAGCCCGGAATCAACGCGCGCGAGCTGGTGTCGGCGCTTGGGCTTTCTCCTCTCTTCTCGCTGGTGCTCGGCGGAGGCGACCTGGGGGCGGTGCGCAAGCCGGATCCGGCGTTCGTCCGAGCCGCCCTGGCTCAGCTGCCGCCGTGCGAGCGGGCGGTGCTGATCGGCGACAGCGCGATCGACCTCGCCACCGCGCGCGCGGCCGGCATCGGCTTCGTCGGGGTGCTCTGGGGCCTCGGCTCGCGCGAGGAGCTCGTCGCCGGCGGGGCGCGGATCCTCGTCGCCGAACCCGCGGGGCTGGCCAAGGCGTGCGCCGAGGCGCTCCAGCCGGGCGCCTCATTCTGAGCGCGCCTGGCGGATGGCCCGCCGTACCGGCTCGAGGACGGCCTTGAAGGCTCGGCGCAGCCAGGGCCGACGGTTGGCTCCAGACGCCAGCGCTGGGCCGACGCGATAGTAAATCTGCACCAGCGCCCGGCCAGGCGCCAAGGGTAGGAGGATCCGGTCGCGGAAGCGGCGGAAGTCGTCCAGCTCGCTCGCCTCAGGGCCGTAGACCGCGGTGGCCAGGAAACACGGCCCCTTGGGCCAGATCCAGAGCACGCTGCCGGAGGTGAGGTTCTCCACGGCCCCCAGGACCGAGGCCTCGGAGTAGAGCAGGACGACCAGATCGCGCGGCGCGAGGGTGATCTCACCGCCGGAGGCGTCGTCGAACTCGAGTACCGAGTCGCCGCCGCCCACCGGCACCACGCGCAGGATGTGGTGGACCGCCTTGCCCTGGGGGCGGGCTTCGGCGCTCTTCACCTCGGCGAAGTGCCCGGTAAACGGCCGCCGGCAGCTGGTGCAGGTGAAGCGGTGCATCGCGTAGCGCGGCGCCACCGAGTAGGCCGCGGCCTTCTGGCAGCCCTGGTTCGGGCAGAACACCTGCACCGTGAGCATCGGCTCCGGCTGCGGGTCGTAGCGCGAGCGCCCGGTGGCACGGTCGTAGACCGGGCAAGAGGAGAGGCTCTGCACGTGTGAGAACGAGACGCCGCCGCTCGCCTCGCGGACGGCTTCCCAGGCGGCGCGGCAGAGGTGTTCGCCCTGGGTGATCTCGCCGGCGGCGATCGCCGCCAGGGCGCGCAGGTGCGCCTCGGCGGCCTTCTCCAACAGCGGAAGGCGCGGCTCGCCGGGGGCGGCCTTGGCTGCCGCGATGAGGCGCACCAGCAGATCCTTGGCCTTCGGCAGAAGCTCCTGGGCACGCCTGCGCGCTGGATCGTCGGCCTTGCGGTAGGCGGGGGGCTCAGGCAGCTCGTCGAAGGACTCGACGGCCTCGGCGCGCAGGGCCTCCAGAGCCGCCGCCAGGGGCGTCGACGGCTCCCGCTGCGCGGCCTCGGCGCGCGCCTGGAGAATCAGCTCCTCGCCCAGCTCCACGGCCGCCCCCGCTCTACTCAGACATCAGCGCCTACGACGCCTGCGTCCTCGCCGGCGTCAGTTCCCGCGTCCTCGCCGGCGTCGGCGCTCGGCACGTCTTCGGGACGAACGTTCTTGGGTTCGCAGCCGACGAAGGCGAGGGCCGCCAGCGCGGTGAGCAGGAAGATGCATCGCTTCATGAGTCCTCCGAGGGAGTGCGCTGGTTGTTACCGCGCGAGCGCCTGCGAGGCAAACAATCGCCCGCTTGGCCGAAAAATGGACCAGCGGCCGAGCGTGAGTATCTTCGGATCCAACAGGAGGCGTTGCGATGTTCGGGTTGCTGAAGATGCTCTTCTACACCTTCGTGGCCGTGGTGGTGGGCGTCTTCATCGGGACGGTGCCGATTCAGGGGAGGACCATCGCCGAGCGGATCGCCTCCGCCTACCAGAGCAAGCCGTTCGACTTCGGCGCCGGCAAGGGCCCGCGCCCGGAGCCGGCCAGCAAGCCCGCGAACTCGACGCCGCCGGCGCCCAAGCCCGGCAGCCGCCCGCGCACCACCGGCACCGCGCTCGCCGAGTCGTCCAAGCCGATCACCGCCGGCCAGGCCAACTCTCCCGACGCTCACGGCCCCGAGGAGCAGGCGGCGATCGAGAAGATCATCGCCAGCCGCGCCCGGCCGCGCCGGCCGTAGCTCCGTGGCCGCGGCCGCCGGTCACCCCATGGTGATGCGGGCCACCGGCTGGATGTTCAGCTCCGGCGACAGCTCCTGGTAGCTGACCACCGTAAACGGCGGCATGAACTCGTACTCCAGCAGCTTGCGCACGTAGCGGCGCACGTCCATGGCGGTGAGGATCACCGGTCGCTGCGCGGTCGGAGGCAGGTGCCCGCACTCCTGGCGGACGGCGGCGATGATCTCCTGCGCCAGGTCGGGCTCGAGCGCCAGGTGGCTGCCGGCTCCGGTGTGCTTCACCGCCCCGCGAATGGCCTCCTCGATCTGCGGATCGAGCAGGTAGACCACCAGCGTGTTCGAGCCGCGCGTGTACTTGTGGCTGATCCAGCGCTTCATCGAGGCGCGCACGTGCTCGGTGAGCATGACGCTGTCCGCCTCGACCTGGCCCCACTCCGCGAGCGCCTGCAGGATTCCGCGCAGATCGCGGACGCTGATCTCTTCTTCGACCAGCCGCTGGAGGATGTCGGTCAGCTTCAGCACGCTGACCACCTTGGGGATGCACTCCTTGATCAGCGCCGGGAACGCCTTCTCCAACTGCTCGAGCGCGCTCTGAACCTCCTGCACGCCGAGGAACTCGCGGGCCTGCCGCCGCAGCACTCCGGCGAGGTGGAGGACCAGGTAGCTGGCCGGATCCCAGGTGGTCAGCCCGGCGTTCTCCAAGAGCGCCTTGTGGCGCTCGTCGACCCAGGCCGACGGCTGGCGGGTGGCCGGGTTCAGCGCCTCGGTACCCTGCACGTTCATCAGCTTGAGCCGGTCGGGAGTGTCGTTGACCAGGATCTGGCCGAGCATCACCTGACCGTTGACCACCGGCACTTCGTTGATCTGGATTTGGTAGGCGCCGGGCGGCAGCGATGGGTTGGCCCGCGCCCGCACCCCCGGGAAGCGCACTCCGAGCTCGACGAACAGCCCGTCGCGCATGAAGGGAACCAGCTCGAAAAGGAAGCGACCGTTGTCCTGGCGCGAGTCGACGTAGGGGACCAGCGCGTCGCTCACCTCGAGAACGATCGGAGTCACCACCGGCACGAACAGCTCGCTGTCGGGGTTGATCGGCTGCGGCGGCCCGGGCTCGACCGGTGCCGGCGCGCCCGCGTCGGCGGTCTCTCCTGGCGCCGCCTCGCCCTCCTCGCCGGCGGGGGCGTTCTGCCGCTTGTAGAGCGCATAGCCCATGCCGCCGGCGGCCATGCCCAGCATGGCGAAGGGAATGCCCGGCAGGCCGGGGACGATGGCCAACAGGATCAGCAGGCCGCCGGCCATGAGGATGGCCTTGGGGTAGGCGGTGAGCTGTCCGAAGATGTCGTTGCCGAGGTTGGCACCCTCCTGCTCGCCCTGGACGCGGGTGACGATCACGCCGGCGGAGGTGGAGATCAGCAGCGCCGGGATCTGCGAGACCAGGCCGTCGCCGATGGTGAGGATGGTGTAGACCTTGGCCGCGTCGGCGACCTCCATCCCGCGCTGGGTGACGCCGATGATCAGCCCGCCGACGATGTTGATGACGGTGATGATCATCCCGGCGATCACGTCGCCTTTGACGAACTTCATCGCGCCGTCCATCGAGCCGAAGAGCGCGCTCTCCCGCTCCAGGTCGCGGCGCTTGCGCTTGCCCTCCTCCATGTCGATCGATCCGGAGCGCATGTCGGCGTCGATCGACATCTGCTTTCCGGGCATCGCGTCCAGGGTGAAGCGCGCCGCCACCTCGGCCACGCGCTCGCTGCCCTTGGCGATGACGATGAACTGGATCAGGGTCAGGATGATGAACACCACCGCCCCGACCACGTAGTTGCCGCGGACCACGAAGTTGCCGAAGGCGGTGATCACCTCGCCGGCGTTGGCCTGCAGCAGGATCAGCCGGGTCGAGCTGACGTTGAGCGCCAGCCGGAACAGCGTGGTGATCAGCAGCAGCGTCGGGTAGACCGAGATCTTGAGCGCCGCCGGCACGTAGATCGCCGTCAGCAGCAGGACCACCGAGACGCTGATGTTGGCGGTGATGAGCAGGTCGAGCAGGTGCGTCGGCAGGGGCACGATCAACATGCCCACGATGCCCACCACCACTGCCGCCAGCAGCAGGTCGCTGTATTTGCCTAGCTTGCCGGTATCCACGCGGCCTCCGGTTCAAGAGCAGGCATTGTAGCGGATGGCGCAGCTTTAGCGATTGCCACCGCGCTGGCGAACCTGCAGGGCCCGGGCGCGGGCGCCGAACGGGCCGGCGGCGTCGACGCGGGCCGCCGCCTCCAGGTCGGCCAGCGCCAGCCGCGTCTCGCCCCGCGCCAGCCGCACCTCGGCCCGCCCGACCAGCGCCGCCGGATCGCCCGGGTCCAACTGCAGCGCCGCCTCGAACAGCGCCAGCGCCTGGTCGTGCTCCAGCTGCGCCAGGTGGACCGCCCCCAGCATCGAGTAGGCGAACGGCTCGTCCGGCTCCTGGCCCACCAGGCTCTCGAAGGCCACCAGGGCCTCGCGCAGCCTGCCGCGCTCGAACAGCGAGTGCCCGAAGACCGCCGTCCCCAGCCCGGTGCGGTCGGCCTCAGGCCGGTCCAGCCATTGGGCGAGCTTGCCGCGGTGGTACTCGAGGGCCTCGGCGCGGCCGTCGCCGACCGAGGGAAGGGGAGTCTCGTCCTGGCTATACGTACGCCTGAGCGGGGCGGCGTCGAGCGGGACGCCGGGCTCGGTCTTGTCCAGCTCCGGCGACGGCTCGGATTCCAAGCGCGGCGGGGCGGAGGGCTTCTTCTCGAAGTAGTAGACCTGCACCCGGCGCGGCGTCGGGCGAGAGTTGCCGCGGGGCTGGCTCATGTCGCTTCCGGCGGGAGAGGGCCCGCGGCTACTTGCGGCCCTTGGCGGCCGGCTGCTTGGGCAGGGCGTTCTCCGCCAGGCCGCGCTTCTCCAGGGTGTCGAGGGCCGAGGCGGCCAGCGCCCGGGCGCGCATCGACAGCGGATCCTTGTTGTCCGGGTCCAGGTCGACGGCGCGCTTGAAGTCCTCGGCCGCCTCCAGGATCTGCCCCTTGCGCAGCCGCACCTCGCCGCGGTTGACGTAGGCGGCGATGTCGCGCTGGTTCAGGCCGATCGAGATGTCGAACTGGGCCAGCGCCTCGTCGAACTTCTCCTGGGCCAGGTAGACCGCGCCCAGGGCGGTCCGGTAGTAGCTCTCGGTGGGGTCGAGGGCCGCCAGGCCGTCGAAGATGATCTTGGCCTCGCGGTAGCGCCCCTGCTCGTACATCGAGAAGCCGGTGACCGCCATCTCCAGCATCTCCGGGCCGCTGATCCCGTCCAGCTCCTGCAGCGTCATCTCGCCCTTGATCCACTTGCGGACGCGATCCTCGCTGTAGAGCAGCTGCCGCCAGTTGGGAGTGACGGCGCCGGACTTGGTCTTCTCGGTCTTGCCTGCCTGCGCCATGCCCTTCTCCGTGCTCGAGATGTCTGAATGCTGGTGTGAAGTGCCAAAAACTCTACTACGAGCCGGGGCTGCCCGGCCAACCCCTGCGGCGAGGGGAAAAGAAGCGGGCGCCGCCCCGCTTGCTTGGGAGCCGGCGCCCGCTCGAACCCTCGGATGAGGCCTAGCGCAGGTTGTTGATGATCTGCTTCTTGGTCTCGTGCTCCATCTGCATGATCTGGGTCATCAGATTGAAGAGCAGCTGCCGCTTCTGCATCGCCTGCTGGATCTTGATGCTGTCGGTCTCGGTCAGCTTGTCGCCCTTGGCCATCAGGCTGTTGATCTGGCCCTCGAGCGAGTCGAGGTTGCCGCCGAAGGCGTTGATGGCCTTCTCGGTGTAGTCGGCGCCCTGGACCACCGTCGGAGTGGAGACCGAGGCGGTCGCCGCCGGGGCGCTGGCCGAAGGGGTGGACGAAGTGGAGGCAGTGGCGCTGGTGCTGGTGCCGCCGCCGACCGGAGCCGAGCCCGGCACCGCCGGCATCGGGGTGCGGTCAGTCGCCGGCGGGGTCATGTCGGGCAGGCCGACCGGGCCGCGGTCCGCCGGGCCGGGCAGGGTCACGTCGCCCACCCCGGCCACGTCGCGCTTGCCGCCCAGGGCGCGGGTCAGCGCGTCCAGGTTGAAGCCGTAGCTCTGCAGCTTGCTCGCCAGCCCGCCCAACAGCTTCTCGCCCAGCGACTGGAGCGGGTTGTTCAGGCGCAGGTGGTAGCCGCCCAGGTTGATGTCGAGCTTGTCCTTGAAGATGTTCTTCCCGTCCTGAGCCGGGGTGAACATGTCCTTCGCCACGCCCTTGAGCAGGTCGATGCCCTTGCTCAGCAGGTTCTTGTCCAGCTTGATGTCGGGCAGCTTGATGTCGGGGAGGCTGAATCCGAGGATCTTCATTGCTGACTCCTTGCACCGGGCTGGTTGAGAAGGGCGCCCGCAGGGTTCCTACTGGTTATCGCCAGGGCCCACCGAAAGTTGCGTCCCGCCGCCCGATCAGCGCAGACGCAGAGCGTCAAGTAGCGATTTTGCCTTGAGTTTCGCCCGCTGGTCCCCCTCGGGCGCCGCCGCCGCCCTGCGAAGGTCCTCGGCGGCCTTCATCTTCTGGCCCTGGGCCAGCAGCACCTCGGCGCGGCCCAGGTAGCCCTCGGCCTCCTCGGGCGACAGGCGGGTGGAGAGGTCCCAGGCCGCCAGCGAGCCGTCGCCGTTGCCGCTGGCCCACTCCACCACCGCCAGGGCCCGGGCCAGGTAGGCGTCGCGGGGATTGACGGCGAACAGCCCCTGGAAGATGGTCCGCGCCTTGTCCACCTTCCCCTGGTGGAAGAAGGTGTAGCCCATGCGCGCCACCGCGTAGAGCTCTTCGTCGGTGTAGCCGCGCACCTCTTTCAAGGTGGCCTTGCCGTCGGCCCACTTCTGCAGGGCGGCGGCGAGCTTGTCGGGGTCGGCGGGGGCGCTGGGCATGGGGTCAGTACTCGCCGTTGGCCTGGTACTCCTGCTTCATCCGCTCGATCACCTCGTCGGTGTCGGCCTGCACCTGCTGCAGCAGCGAGAGCATCTGGGCCTCGCGCTGGATCACCGCCTTCATCCGCTCCAACTTGTCGGGGGCGGCCGCGACCTTCGCCAGGGCGGCGTCCAGGGTCTGCCTCGCCTGCTCGCTGCCGCGCTCGGCGACCTGGCGGGTGAAGGCCCGGTCGGGAAACGGCGTCAGCTCGCGGGCCGAGTCGCCGAACGGCGAGGGAGGCGGGGGCAGGCGCACCTCGTCGGAGGCGTGGCCGGGGCCGATGAAGTCGAGCAGCGCCGCCGAGGCCAGCGAAGGGGCCTTGGGGTCGCCCAGCTTGCGGCGCTTCTTGCGGTCGAACTGCGCCGGGTCGACCAGCTTCTCGCGGACGCTGCGCGGACCGCCCCAGGGCCAGAGGGGGACCTTGGGCTCGCCGATCTTGGCCATCCTTCGCGCACCTCAGCGGGTCTCGAGTTGCGCCCGCTCAAGCGGCCGGCTGGAAATAGAGGAGCCGGCCGCACAGGCGTCAGTCTGACAAAGGGGGAGCTTTGCGGTCAAGAACGGCCTTCCCGAGATGTTTGACTTAGAACTGCCCGCGAACTAGCCTCCCGCCTTCCGGAATTCCCCGAAAGACGAGTCGCTGAGGAGCGCAAAGACCACGATGAGCCAGCTCAACTACCTGTTCACCTCTGAATCCGTGACCGAGGGCCACCCCGACAAGATCGCCGACCAGGTCTCCGACGGCGTGCTCGACGCCATCCTCAAGGAGGACAAGCACGGCCGGGTGGCGGTGGAGACGCTGCTCAAGACCGGCTTCTGCGTGGTGGCCGGCGAGGTGACCACCAACTGCTACGTGGAGATCCCGGAGATCGTGCGGCGCACGATCACCAACATCGGCTACGTCCACAGCGACATGGGCTTCGACGGCAACACCTGCGGCGTGCTGGTGGCCATCGAGAAGCAGTCGCCGGACATCGCCATGGGCGTCGACTCCAACAAGAAGCAGAAGAAGGAGCAGGGCGCCGGCGACCAGGGGATGATGTTCGGCTTCGCCTGCGACGAGACCCCGGAGCTGATGCCCGCCCCGCTGACCTACGCCCACCAGCTGACCCGCCGCCTGGCGGAGATGCGCAAGAAGGGCGTGCTCGACTTCCTGCGCCCCGACGGCAAGAGCCAGGTGACGGTGCAGTACCAGAACGGCAAGCCCCAGCGCATCGACACCGTGGTGGTCAGCAGCCAGCACGCGGCCGACGTCAGCAACAAGAAGCTGCACGAGGGCATCATGGAGGAGGTCATCCTCCGCGCGCTGCCCAAGAAGCTGCTCGACAAGAAGACCAAGTTCTTCATCAACCCCACCGGCCGCTTCGTGGTCGGCGGCCCGATGGGCGACTCGGGCGTGACCGGCCGCAAGATCATCGTCGACACCTACGGCGGCATGGGCCGCCACGGCGGCGGCGCCTTCTCCGGCAAGGACCCCTCCAAGGTCGACCGCTCGGCGGCCTACATGGGCCGCTACATCGCCAAGAACGTGGTGGCGGCCGGGCTGGCCTCGCGCTGCGAGGTGCAGATCGCCTATGCCATCGGCGTGGCCGACCCGGTGAGCGTGCTGGTGGAGACCTTCGGGACCGGCAAGGTGCCGGAGGCCAAGATCGCCGACGCCATCCGCAAGGTGTTCGGCCTCAAGCCGCGCGAGATCATCGAGAGCCTGGACCTGCTGCGGCCGATCTACCAGAAGACCGCCGCCTACGGGCACTTCGGGCGCACCGAGAAGGAGTTCACCTGGGAGCGCACCGACAAGAAGGATGCCCTGCGGGACGCCGTGGGAAACTTCCAGCTGCGCGTGGTCAACGACTAGGCCGCGCGCGGCGCTCCCGACAGCAGTGACTTGCCTGAGCCCGGTTCAAAGCCGGGCTCTCGCATTTTGGAGATCGGAATGAAGGCGCTGATCACCGGCGGCAATGGCTTCGTCGGTAGCTGGCTCGCCCGGCGGCTGGCGGAGCGCGGCGACCAGGTCCGCATCCTGTTGCGCCCCAGCTCCGACGTCGGCGCCCTGGCCGGCGTTCCGTTCGAGAGGCTGAGCGGCGACCTGGACGACGCGAGCAGCCTGGCGCGGGCCGTCTCGGGAGTGGAGGTGGTCTTCCACCTGGCGGGAATCCGCCGGGCGCCGACGCGCGAGGCCTTCTTCCGGGTCAACGCGGAGGGGACCCGGGCGCTGTGCGAGGCGGCGGTGGCCGGCGGGGCGCACTGCCGGATCATCCTGGCCAGCTCCATCGCCGCGGTCGGGCCGAGCCGCGAGCGGCCCGATGAAGCCGCGCCGCTGGCGCCGGCCGACTGGTACGGCGAGTCCAAGGCCGAGGCCGAGAGGATCGCGCTCTCCTACCGCGACCGCCTGCCGCTGGTGATCGCCCGCCCCACGCGCATCCTGGGGCCCGGCGATCGCGAGAACCTGGCCTTCTTCAAGGTGGTGGCCAAGGGCTTCAAGCTCTCGATCGGCGGAGGCCCGCGGCCCTTCTCCACCATCGACGTCGAGGACGTGGTGAAGGCGCTGATCCTGATGGCGGACAACCCGGCGGCGGTCGGCGAGGCGTTCTTCGTCAGCCGCGACGAGACCACTCTGGAGGGGATTCAGGACGAGGTGGCGCGGGTGCTGGGGCTGAGCCCGCGTCCAATCCGCTTGCCCCAGGCGCTGTTCAAGGCGCTGGCTTCGGGGGCCGACGTCATCAGCCGGGCCACCGGCAAGCACCTCCCGCTCAACCGGAAGATGGCCCAGCAGCTGCTGGCGCCGGGCTGGACCTGCTCGACTCGCAAGGCGAAGGAGAAGCTAGGCTTCCAGGCCAGCGTCCCGCTCGCCGCGTCGGTGGCCAGCAGCGCCAGGTTCTACCGGGAGCGCGGTTGGGTGTGAGTCGAATCCATCGAACGCCGAGAGGCCCTCGGCCTCCCGGCGCCCGGGCCAACGGCCGGTTCAGCTACTTCCGCTCGGCGCCCTTCCCCTCCTCGATCAGCTCGCGCACTCGTTGGCCGCCCTTCTGGCCAAGCTCCGAATACCCCGCCGAGCCGAGCTCCAGCTTGCGAGCCGCGCCGCCCATCTTGCCTATCTCCGAGTAGCCCTCCGGGCCGAGCTGCTCTTTGCGTGCCTCGCCGCCCTTGTGGCCGATCTCGCTGTAGAACTCCGAGCCGCGCGCGGCGGCGACGGTCTCCCCGCCCTTCCGGCCAAGCTCCGAGTAGCCCTCGGGCCCCAGTTGCTCCTTGCGCACTTCGCCGCCCATCTTGCCGGCCTCGCGGACCGTCGTGTCGCCCTTCTTGACTGCCATTTCCCTCTCCTTTGGCGCGAGAAACGTGCCCATCGACAAAGGTTCGAGACGCGTCGGCGACCAGGCAAGGGGCTTGGGGGCAGAGACGGCCTTTCCCCCGGACCTGGAGGGGCCGGCTTGTCGCCGGCCGAGCGGGTTCCTGCCGGCGCCCTTGGCACAGGCGCGGAAGAGAGGCGACGGCCTGCCAGAGAGCCCGGTCGCACCGTCCCTGGGCGGAGCGCGGCGCGCTCGTCCTCGAGTAGGTGAGCGCTCTCCGGATCCGAGGCGGCTCCGCCCGAGGCCCGTCCTACCTTGTTGGCGTGGGCGAGAAGAAGAGCTGGAGCGGGGCGCGAGTCTTTACGATCGGCCACTCGACGCGGTCGCTGGCCGACCTGGTATTTGTGCTGCAATCGTTCGGCGTCACCACGCTGGTGGACATCCGGACGATTCCCCGCTCCAGGCACAATCCGCAGTTTGACGCGTCCACGCTGCCGGCCGCGCTGCGGGGCCGAGGCGTGCGCTACTGCCACCTGCCGCGGCTGGGCGGCCTGCGGCGGCCGCGAAGGGACTCGCCGAACGCCGGCTGGCACAACGCCGGCTTCCGCGGCTTCGCCGACTACGCCCTGACCGATGAATTCGAGTCCGGGCTGGAGGAGCTGAGGGGCATGCTCAGCAGCGGCCCGATCGCAGTGATGTGCGCCGAGGCGGTGCCCTGGCGCTGCCATCGCTCGCTGTTGGCCGACGCCTTGGCGGCCCGGGGAGCGCGGGTGGAGCACATCACCGGCCCCCGCCATGCTTCTCCCCATCACCTGACGCCGTTCGCCAGGATCGAGGGCAACCGAGTCACGTATCCCGACGACGGCGCGGGTGAAGTGCTGGCGGCCAAACCGCCGTTTCATCTCGAGGCGACCGTGCGCGTCCTGCAGCGGCGGCCGACCAATGCGGTCGATACCTGGGATGGCGCGCACTATCGCCGGGTGCTGGAGGCGGCCGGCCGTCCGATTCTGGCCGAGGTGATGGACCGAGGCGCGATCGATGCTCCGGATCTCAGATTGACCGTCGAGGGTGACGAGGACTCAGGAGCTGGGCGTGATGCGGTGAAGGCGATCGTGCGACGGGCGCTTGGAATGGAGGTCGATCCCGAGCCGCTCGACCGGCTCGCGCTGGCCGAGCCGCGGCTTGCGTCGGTCGCCGTCGGCCTGCGCGGCATGCGGCCGCCTCGCTTCGCCGGGCTGTTCGAGGCCTTCGCCAACGTGGTGCCCTTCCAGCAGGTGAGCCTGGATGCCGGCGTGGCGGTCGTGACCCGGCTGGTCGAGCGCTTCGGGAGGCCGCTCGAGCGCGACGGGCACCGCTTCTTCGCCTTTCCCTCCTCAGCCGTGATCGCCGGAGCTCGCCCGGAAGCGCTGAGGGCCTGCGGGATGAGCCTTCGCAAGGCGACGACCCTGCGCCGAATTGCCGAGGCGATCGAAGCGGGAGCGCTCTCCGAGGCGGAGCTGTCTCGCATGGGCAGCCCGGAGGCGATTCGGCTCCTGACCGAGCTGGACGGCATCGGCCCGTGGAGCGCCACCTTGGTCCTGCTGCGCGGGCTGGGGCGGCTCGATGTGTTTCCCCCGGGAGACGTCGGCGTGGCCCGAGGCCTCGCCCGGCTGGCCGATCTCAATTCAGAACGGGCAATCAAGCAGCTCGTCAAGCGCTTTGGCGATCGTCGAGGGTATCTCTACTTCATCGCCCTGGCCGGCAGCCTGATCTCCAAGGGCCTCATTCATCCTGCCCCCGCGCTGGGGCGCGGTTGACTGCAGCCGGGCGGGCTCCACGTTATCCAAGAGACCAGGAGGCTGCCGATGAGAGGTCCCATTGCGAGCTTCTTCCTGGCCGATCACGAGCGGCTGGACGGCCTGCTGCGGCTGTCGGTCGCCAAGCCCGGAGAGCTGGACGCAGCTTCCTTCGCGGCCTTCCGCGCCGGCCTGCTCAAGCACATCGCCTGGGAGGAGAAGCTCCTTCTGCCGGCCTTGCGGCGCGCCGGCGGGGAAGTGGGCGCCGTCGACGCCCGGCGTCTGCGCGTCGACCACGGCGCGATCGCCCTCCTGCTGGTGCCCTCGCCGACTCCAGAGCTGGTGGCCGAGCTCCGCTCGATCCTCGAACCCCACAACCGGCTGGAGGAAGGGCCGGAGGGCTTGTACGCTCACTGCGACCAGGTGCTTGCAGAGCAGGCTGAGGCGCTCGTCGCACGGGCGCGCGCGTATCCCGAGGTGAAGGTGGCGGCGCACTACGACGGCAAGGGCGTCTGCCGCAGCGCGCGCGAGGCGCTGGCGATCTCCGGCAAGCAGCACTGACGGGGCCTTGCAGAAATGCCAGGCGGCGCGACCCCGCCAAATTCGAGGTCGCGCCGCCGGTGCCTGCGAGCTTTCTCTAGAAGAAGCCCATCGCCTTGGGCGAGTAGCTGACCAGCAGGTTCTTGGTCTGCTGGTAGTGCGAGAGCATCATCTTGTGGGTCTCGCGCCCGATGCCCGATTGCTTGTAGCCGCCGAAGGCCGCGTGGGCGGGGTAGAGGTGGTAGCAGTTGGTCCAGACGCGCCCGGCCTTGATGCCGCGGCCCATGCGATAGGCGGTGTTGGCGTCGCGGGTCCACAGGCCGGCGCCCAGGCCGTAGCTGGTGTCGTTGGCGATGGAGAGGGCCTCGGCCTCGTCGCGGAACGAGCACAGCGACACCACCGGCCCGAAGATCTCCTCCTGGAAGACGCGCATCTTGTTGTTGCCCTGCAGGATGGTGGGCTTGATGTAGTAGCCGTCCTTCAGGTCGCCGGTGAGCGCGTTGCGGCCGCCGCCGGCGAGGACCTTGGCGCCCTCCTTCTTCCCGATCTCGATGTAGGAGAGGATCTTCTCCATCTGCTCGGTGGAGGCCTGGGCGCCGAGCATCGTCTCGGTGTCGAGCGGGTGGCCCTGCTTGATCTTGGCCACGCGCTCCACCGCCTGCTCGATGAAGCGGTTGAGGATCGACTCCTGGACCAGCGCCCGCGACGGGCAGGTGCAGACCTCACCCTGGTTGAGCGCGAACATGGCGAAGCCTTCCAGCGCCTTGTTGGCGAAGTCGTCGTTCTTCGAGAAGACGTCCTCGAAGAAGATGTTGGGCGACTTGCCGCCGAGCTCCAGCGTCACCGGGATCAGGTTCTGCGAGGCGTACTGCATGATCAGCCTCCCGGTGGTGGTCTCGCCGGTGAAGGCCACCTTGGCGACCCGGTCCGAGGAGGCCAGCGGCTTGCCGGCCTCGAGCCCGAAGCCGTTGACGATGTTGAGCACTCCCGGCGGCAGCAGGTCCTGAATCATCTCGGCCAGGACCATGATCGAAGCCGGCGTCTGCTCCGCCGGCTTGAGGACCACGCAGTTGCCGGCCGCCAGCGCGGGCGCCAGCTTCCAGGCCGCCATCAGGATCGGGAAGTTCCAGGGGATGATCTGCCCCACCACTCCCAGCGGCTCCTGGAAGTGGTAGGCGACGGTGGTGTCGTCGAGCTGGGAGATGCTCCCTTCCTGCGCCCGGACCACTCCGGCGAAATAGCGGAAGTGATCGATGGCCAGCGGGATGTCGGCGGCCAGGGTCTCGCGGACCGGCTTGCCGTTGTCCCAGGTCTCGGCGACCGCCAGCAGCTCCAGATTCTGCTCCATCCGGTCGGCGATCTTGTTGAGCAGCACCGAGCGCTGTGCCGGCGAGGTCTTGCCCCAGGCCTCCCTGGCGGCGTGCGCGGCGTCGAGAGCGCGGTTGACGTCGTTCTCGTCCGAGCGCGCCACCTCGCAGAACGGCCTGCCGGTGACCGGGGTGACGTTCTCGAAGTACTGGCCCTTGGTCGGCTCGGTCCAGCGGCCGCCGATGTAGTTCTGGTACCGCTTCTTGAAGGTGACCTTGCTGCCCGAGGTTCCCGGATCTGCGTAGCGCATGGCTTCTCCCCTTCCAACCCGGGGCGCAGGTCCTGCGCTCCCGGGCGGTGAATGCTGCGGTGTTGCCTGGACTGACTTCCCCGCCGCGAGACACTGCGGCGTGGCGGAAGCTAGCGACGCGGGGTAACGGCAAGCCACCGTTGAGATCGGCGCGCGAAGAAGTCAGCGAGCTTGTGAACTCGTCAGGGCGCCCGGGCAGGGGAGGGCAGCGGAGAATCTGTTCTTCTCTGGAAGTTGGGAGCGCGTTGGCGCCCTCGAACCGAGAGGCCCGCAACGACGAAGCGCCGCCCCGGAAGCGATCCGGAGCGGCGCTCGACGTCTGCGAAGCGGCTGTTAGTACCGGTAGTGATCCGGCTTGTAGGGACCCTGGGCCGAGACGCCGATGTAGTTGGCCTGCTCCGGGGTGAGCTGGGTGAGCTTCACGCCCAGCTTGCCCAGGTGCAGCCGGGCCACCTCCTCGTCGAGGTGCTTGGGCAGCATGTAGACCTCTTTCTTGTACTGAGCCGCCTTCTGCCACAGCTCGAGCTGCGCCAGCACCTGGTTGGTGAAGGAGCTGGACATCACGAAGCTGGGGTGGCCGGTGGCGCAGCCCAGGTTGAGCAGCCGGCCCTCGGCCAGCACCAGCACGCTGTGGCCGTCGGGGAAGCGCCACTCGTCGTACTGCGGCTTGATGTTGAGGTGCTGGATGCCCTTCACCTTCTTCAGCCCGGCCATGTCGATCTCATTGTCGAAGTGGCCGATGTTGCCGATCACCGCCTTGTCCTTCATCTTCGCCATGTGCTTGACGGTGATCACGTTCTGGTTGCCGGTGGCGGTGACGAAGATGTCGGCGGTGGAGACGTAGTCCTCGACCGGCCGCACCTCGTAGCCCTCCATCGCCGCCTGCAGCGCGCAGATCGGGTCGATCTCGGTGATGATCACCCGGCAGCCCTGGCCGCGCAGCGCCTGGGCGCAGCCCTTGCCGACCTCGCCGAAGCCGCACACCACCGCCACCTTGCCGCCGAGCATCACGTCGGTGGCCCGGTTCAGCCCGTCGAGCAGCGAGTGCCGGCAGCCGTAGATGTTGTCGAACTTGCTCTTGGTGACGCTGTCGTTGACGTTGATCGCCGGGAAGAGCAGCTGCCCCTTCTTCTGCATCTCGTACAGGCGGTGCACGCCGGTGGTGGTCTCCTCGGAGACGCCCTTGATCGCCTTGCCGACCTTGGTCCAGCGGCCGGGGTTCCTCTTCTGCTGCTCGCGCAGCAGCTCGAGGATCACGCCCCACTCCTCGGGCTCCTTCTTGGGGTCGAACTTGGGGACCTTGCCCGCCTTCTCGAACTCGGTGCCCTTGTGGATCAGCAGAGTGGCGTCGCCGCCGTCGTCCACCAGCAGGGTGGGGCCCTTGCCGTCCGGCCACATCAGCGCCCGCTCGGTGCACCACCAGTACTCCTCCAGCGTCTCGCCCTTCCAGGCGAAGACCGGGGTGCCCTTGGGGTTCTCGACGGTGCCGTCCTTGCCCACCACCACCGCCGCCGCCGCGTGGTCCTGGGTCGAGAAGATGTTGCAGCTCACCCAGCGCACGTCGGCGCCCAGGTCGGTCAGGGTCTCGATCAGCACCGCGGTCTGGATGGTCATGTGCAGGCTGCCCATGATGCGGGAGCCGGCCAGCGGCTTCTTGCCCTTGTACTTGGCGCGCAGCGCCATCAGCCCGGGCATCTCGTCCTCGGCGAGGCGGATCTCCTTGCGGCCCAGCTCGGCCAGCGAGAGGTCCTTGACCTTGAAGTCGATGCCCTTCGACGGGCGAGCCTTGGTTTGAGCGATCATCGGTTCTCCTTGGTGCGGCGTTGGAACTGCTTTGGTGAGCTTCATCAATTCATCCGGCGCGGGCGGCGAAAGGCAGTGGCGGCGAACAGCGGCGGGCCCTTGGCCGCGGGGTCGGGAGGCAGCGGGCGCAGCCGGGCGCGCTCGAAGCCGGCCTCGGCCAGCCAGCGCTCGAGGGCGTCGGGGGCGAAGCCGAGCCAGGCGTGGCCCATCTCGATTCGATACTCCTCGCGCTCGTGGGGCTGCATGTCCACCACCAGCACCCGCCCGCCGGGCCTGAGCACCCGGGCCACCTCGGCCAGCGCCAGCGGCGGCTCGGGCAGGTGGTGGAGCACCAGCACCAGCAGCGCCGCGTCCAAGGAGCTGTCGGGCAGCGGCAGCGATTCCATCTCCCCGCGGTGCAGTTCGACGTTGGCGGCGCCCTTGAGCCGGCGCCGGGCGGCCGAGAGCATCGCCGCCGAGCTGTCGACCCCGACCACCTTGGCCACGAACGGAGAGAGCGACTCGGCCAGCCCGCCGGTGCCGCAGCCCAGGTCGCCGACCGTCCAGCCCTCGTCGAGCAGCGCGGGCAGGGCGCGCAGATCGAAGCTGGGCCCGAACATCTCCTCGCGCAGCTTGTCCCAGCGGCCGGCGGTGGAGGCGAAGAAGGCCTGCGACTGGTTGCGCCGGGCCGCCAGCACCCGCTCCAGGCGCTGGTCGTCGGCGCGGGCGGTGCCGCTCTCGCTCAGCTGCTCGCGCAGGAGCGACCACAGCCGGCGCGCCGAGGAGCCGTTGGCCTCGCTCATCCGGTAGAGCCGGCTGGTGCCGTCGCGGCGCGAACCGGCCCATCCGTCGTCGGCCAGCACCTTGAGGTGGCGGCTGACGGTGGATTGGGGCAGCTGCAAGACCTCACACAGCTCGGCCACCGCCAGTTCCTGGCGCTCGAGCAGGCGCAGTACCCGGGCCCGGGTCGGGTCCGAGAGCGAGCTCATCCAGGCCAGTATCGCGGGCGAGGTCGACATCATCTCCATCCGTCAATCCGGATGGAAGGTGGCATGGTGGGGAGCGTCCGTCAAGTGCCCGGCGAGGGCGCGGCCGCCCGTGATTCGAGGGTCATGGGCAGGCGACCGGGCACTGTCGGCGCTTTGACGCTGCTCGACCTCGGGGACTAAGTTGGCGCCTCCGAAGGAGCCCTGACGCCTCATGGAAAAGACCGAGCGGCTGCTCGACCTGATCGCCCTGTTCCTGGACGCGCGCGAGCCCATCAGCTGGGCGGAGCTGCGCGAGGCCTTCCCCGAGGAGTACGACAAGGGAAGCGTGCAGGCCTGCGAGCGCAAGTTCGAGCGCGACAAGGCCGAGCTGGCGGAGCTGGGGATCGCGCTCGAGTACCGGCCGGGAAGCGACGAGAGCAAGGAGGGCTACCAGCTGTCGCGGGAGGAGTATTACCTGCCGAAGCTGGGGCTGACGCCGGAGGAGGTGGCGGTGCTCTACGCCGCCGGCAGCGCCGCCCACGCCTCGGGGGCCTTCCCCGGGCGCGCGGATCTGGGGCACGCGCTGCGCAAGATCGCCTTCGCCAGCCCGGTGGAGCCCGAGTCCGGGGCCCAGCCGGTCTTCGTCGAACACGCGCGCGGGCGGCCCGACGTCGCCGAGCATCTCGAGGTGTTGTGGCAGGCGCTGCTCTCGCGCAAGCGGGTGACGCTGAACTACCGAGGCCTGGGACGCGAGGAGGAAACCACGCGCGCGGTCGATCCCTGGGGAATCTGCCTGCGGGGCGGGACCTGGGTGGTGGTCGGCTACTGCCACCTTCGGAAGGCGCGGCGCACCTTCCACGTGGATCGCATCGCCGAGGTGGCGGTGAACCGCGAGAAGCCGCGCACCCCGGACTACGAGGTCCCCGAGGATTTCGGCATCGAGCAGGTGGCCGCCGAGCAGGTGTGGGAGTACCGGTTCCACGAGCCGGTGGAGGTGCGGCTGCGGCTGTCGGCGGCGCTGTCGCCGCTGGCCCCGCACCTCTTCCCGCGGGCGGTGGCCGACAGCGGCGAGTGGATCGTGCGCGCCACCTATCTCGAAGGGCTGCTGCGGCGGGTGCTGTCGCTGGGAGAAGGAGTGCAGGTGGCCGGGCCGGCGCAGGCGGTGGAGCGGCGGACCAAGATGCTGGAGGCGCTGATCGCCGGGCACCAACTGGCGCGGGAGCAGGTGGCATGAGCGACAACCGACTGCGCCGGCTGCTGCTGTTGGTTCCCTTTGCAGCCAAGTCCGAGGGGATCAAGCTCCAGGACCTGGCCGCCAAGCTGGGCGTGGAGCCGAAGGATATTTTGGCGGATCTCGAGCTGCTGACGCTGGTGGGGCGGCCGCCGTTCGCGCCCGGGGACTTCATCGACATCTACGTCGAGGGAGACCGGGTGCACGTGGCGCTCGACCAGCGCCTGGCGCGGCCGCCGCGGCTGACGCCTGCCGAAGCGGCGGCGCTGTGGGCGGCGGCGCAGGTGATGCGGCCGGCGGCCAAGAGCGCGCTGGCCTCGGCGCAGAAGAAGCTGCTGGCGGCGGTGCCGGGCTCGGCGCGCAAGCTCTTCAGCAAGCTGGCGGAGCGGGTCGGGGCTGAGGCGGCGCCGATGGACGACCTGCTCGAGCCTTTGGCGCGGGCGGCGCGGGAGCGGCGCGAGGTCGAGTTCGCCTATCTGGCGGCGGGGCGAGGGAACCAGGAGCGGCGGGCGGTGCGCCCTTGGGCGGTCTATTTGCGCAGCGGCCGCTGGTACCTGTCCGGCCATTGCCTGGCGCGCCAGGGAGACCGGCTCTTTCGCGTCGATCGGATCAGCGATCTGGTGGTCACCGATCGCCACTTCGCCGAGCGTGGTCAGGTGCAGGGACCCTCGGGGCGCGGCGGCGAGACCGCGCGGCTGCGGTTCAGCAAGAGCGCCGCTCCCTGGGTGCGCGAGAGCTATAGCGATGCCGCCAAGCCGACCGCCGACGGCGGGGTCGAGGTCGAGCTGGAGGGCGCAAGCGCGGAGTGGATCGTCCCCTACGTGCTGTCGTTCGGCGGCGAGGCGGAGCTGGTGTCGCCGCCGGCACTGCGCGAGGCGGTGCTGGCGACGGCGCGGCGGATGGCGGCGGGCTGAGCTTCCGGCATTGTTTCAAATTCTTCTCTGTGCGGAGTTCCACATCGCAGGGAGCAACGGCGGCGGCAGATCCGGCGCCGCCTTGTGGTAGACCGTCGGAGGAGTAGGTGCAGCCGTTGTCCCAGGCTTTGGCAGAACCTATTGCGTTCCGGAGGGGACGATGATCCGTCTCACTCATTGGTGGATGCCCAATCTGGCATTGGCGCTCATCTGTCTCTCGTCCGGGTGCAGCGGCGGCCCTGTCTCTCCGCTGCGAATCACCACCGAGGGTGCGCAGCCGGTTCCCTTGCGGAAACCCACGCAGCTTCAGCTGGCAGCGGAGGGCGGCAGGCCGCCCTACTCCTGGACGCTCAACTCCGGGGCGATGCTGCCCGCCGGTCTCTCGCTCTCGAACGAGGGAATTCTCTCCGGGGCGGCCCTGGTCGCGGGCAGTTTCATCTTCGGCGTCACCGTCCAGGACGACTCCGGGCATACCGCAGTGGCTTCGATAGAACTGGTGATTGCCGAAACCCTGGGAGCCGAGACCTGCGCCGGCGCCTTGGCGCTCCCGCTGGTCGGCAATGCCGCCGCCGTGCCAGGGACTCTGGTCAATGCCAAAGATGACGGCGCCGGTGAGGCGTGCGGCCTGGCGGGGAGCAATCCTGACGTCTACTACGAGATCGATTTGGGCTACCCGACCGAGCTGGGGGTTTCGGTGCTCTCCGATTCCGGCGCCATCGCTGGACTCCTCGAGGCGGGGTGTCCGGCGGGCAAGAGCGCCCAGGGGTGCCAGCGCTCCTTCCAGAGGACCGTGCCGGCGGGAAAGCACGTGCTGGCAGTGACTGGAACCACGGCCGAGGACTTCACCGTCCAGGTGAGCGCGCGTCCGCTGGATGGCGCCCGCTGCGACGCCGCGACGCCCTTGGACCTGTCCTCGGGCGGCGCGTTCATCGCCGGCACCTTCGAAGGGGCGACGGAGTCGCTCGGAGGCAGCTGCGCCGACGGCCACTACCGAGTTTTCTCCTTTGTTTTGGCTCAGCCTGCCGACATCCACGTGCGCGACACGGGAACGACGAAGACCGGGAAGGTCTTGAGGTCTTCGTCCTGTCTGTTCGGGGAGAATCTGGAGTGCGTCCAAAAGTATAGTTCGGAGCTCTGGGCGACGAATGTGCCGGCGGGAAGCTATTACCTCTTCGTCACCGAAGATGCGCTGTCTTCACCAGGGACGACACGGGCCTTCAGCCTGCAGATGCGGCAGTTGGCGCCGACCCCGCCGCCGATCACTGACAGCTGCGCCAGCGCGCCTGCGCTGACCTTATTGAACGACGTCGTCTCCATATCTGACTCACTGATCGGAGCCAGACCGAGCACCGAGTCGAGCACTTGTAGCCCTCGGGCCCGCGATGCGTTCTATCGGATCGATCTCCAACGCCCGTCCAATCTCGTCGTCTCGACCCGAACCACGTGGGCGGGCCTGGAAGTGCTCTCTGGATCCTGCGGTCAATTGGCCTCTCAATCCTGCGTGTCCAGCTTCTGTTCCGATGCATGCGTTGAGAACCTCGCGCCGGGTTCCCATTACCTGAGGGTCTTTGAAAGGAGCGATGCCAATGGGTACGCCCTCAACTACTCGTTCTCGGTCACCCGCTTCGACGCGTCTCCTCCTGCCAACGAGGATTGCGCGACTGCCGAGATGCTGACCTTGGTCGGAGGCAGCGTGATGGTTTCGGGCGTGATCCAAAACGCTCGGCACGATCTCGAGTTCTCCTGCGCCCCCGGCTCGACGGAGGGAGACGTGGTGTACGGGATTGATCTGCCGGTGCGCTCCGATGTGAGCGTGGAGCTCGTTGGAGCGGAATCTCTGTTCACGATTGCCGCTTGGACAGGAAGCTGTGGCGGCACTGAGATCACCTGCCATTTCTCGGTCAATGGACCGACAAACAGGCTGTCCGGTGTCCCGGCCGGCAAGCTCTGGCTCGCCATCCAGGGAACGAGAGCGTCCTATCCCTCTTCGCCGTGCTGGAACAGCGCCTTCACCCTTCAGGTGACGGCGGTCGATTCGCCACCGTAACCGCGTGGGCCCCGCCGCGGGCGGACCGATTCCGGCTTCGACTCAAGCCAGCGAGTACCGCCCGCCCTCTTCCCGAACCCGCCCCTCATTCCCGAGCTTGATCAGCACCGCCAGGGCGCTGCGCTCGGCGAGCGGATAGAGGAAGGGCGGCGTGTCCCGGTAGGCGCGCTCGACGATCTGCCGCAACGCCAGCGGACCCTCGGCGAGGGCATCGAGGATCTGCTGCTCGCGTTGCGTCCGGTGAGCCTGGTACTCGGCGAGCTTGGCCGGGCCGTCGATGATCGTCACCCCGTGCGCCGGATAGAGCGCCTTGCAGGGCAGCTTCGCCAGCCGGTCGAGCGAGGCCAGGTACTGGGCCATGTCGCCCTCCGGCGGGTCGATGACGATGGTCGAGACCGTCGAGACCATGTCGCCGCACAGCACCGCCCGGCTCTGCGGCTCGAGCAGGCACAGATGGCCGGCGGCGTGACCGGGAGTGTGAATCACCTGCAGTGTCATCGCCGGACTCCCGGCCAGCTCGATTCTCTCGCCGTCCTTGACGAATCGAGTCACCCCGGGGATGCGCTCCGCCGTCCGCCGGTGGGCCCAGATCGGCGCGCCCAAGGCTTGGGCCAGCGCCTGCGCACCGCCGACGTGATCGCCGTGCTGGTGCGTCAGGAAGACCGCGCGGAACTTGCGCCCCTCCTGCTCCAGCAGCCGGCAGAGGCCCAGCAGCCGCTCCTGCTCGTCCGGATCGGGCGAGCCGGGATCGATCACTACCATCTCGCCGTTGCCGACCAGGTAGCAGGAGGTGTGGGTCGCCGGCGGCAGGGTGGGAGTGCGCAGCGGGAAGATGAAGATGCCCCGCTGCAGCTCGATGCGCTCGGCGATGTGGCCTTCGACCCCCGGTGGCTCGCGCAGCAGCGGCAGCGCCTGCTCGGCGGTGCGCCCGTCGAGCGCGTGGAGCGCGCTGAGGATCGGCGGGTGCAGCAGCGCGCTGCCCTCGGCCCAGCGCGCCAGGGCGTCGGCAGGGCGAATCCAGCCGCCCGAGGCCAGCTCCCCGGGCCACACCTCGGCCTGCTGACCTTCGGGCA
>JBBIQS010000072.1:0-41992 GCA_037442205.1 Myxococcales bacterium | reverse complement strand
CCCCCGGTCTCACTTCTGATCGATCAGAACTCGCACTGCCCCTCCCCCGGTCTCACTTCTGATCGATCAGAACTCGCACTGCCCCTCCCCCGGTCTCACTTCTGATCGATCAGAACCCGGCGCGTGTAGAGTTCTGCCATGCGGATCAACCAGCGATATTCCCTACTTGCGGCCCTCGCCGGCGCGCTTCTCACGGCAGCCGCCGTCCCGGCGCAGGCCGAGAAGCAAAACACCGAGCGCGATCCCTGGGCGCAGATCCAGAAGCTCATCAACGAGCAGAAGCTCGAGCAGGCCTACAAGCTCGCCGCCGAGCGGCTGCAGGCGGCCCAATCGGCCAAGAACGACGAGGAGTGGACCCGGGCCCTGATCCAGATGGTCCAGCTGCGGACCTCGCTGCACGGGGTGGAGACAGCGGTCAAGCTGCTGCGCGAGACGCCCTGGCCCAGCGACCCGATCCAGCGGGTGGCGCTCGAGCTCTTCTACGCCTACCAACTCGACTTCTACTACCAGAGCTACTCCTGGGAGATTCAGCAGCGGCAGCGGATCGATTCCAAGGCCGACCTCGATCTCAAGTCCTGGACCAAGGAGCAGATCTTCGAGGAGGCGGAGCGCGCCTTCGACAAGATCTGGGCCCGCCGCGAAGGGCTGGGCAGCGTCGCCACCCGCAGCCTGTCGCGGTACATAGTCCCAGCCGACCATCCTGCGGGCATCCGCGACACTCTGCGCGACTCGGTCAGCTACCTGCGCGCGAGGCTGCTGGCCGACACCTCGACCTGGACCGCCGAGCAGCAGAACGACCTCTACCGGCTCGACCTTCCGGCGTTGGTCGCCGGCAACCCGGCGGTCTCGGCCTTCGTCAAGCTCGACGATCCCTCCGTCCACCCGCTGGTGCGCGTGGGCGCGGTCCTCGACGACTTGGAAGCCTGGCACCTGCGCGAGGGCCGGCGCGAGGCGGCCCTGGAAGCGCGCTTGGAAAGGGGCCGGCTCCTCCACGCCGCGCTGCCCAATCCCGCCAATCACTCATTGATCGTCGAGGACCTGCGCCAGCGACTTGCCGCCTTCGCCGACGTCCCCTGGTGGTCGATGGGGATGGCGACCTTGGCCGAGCTGCTCGAGCAACAGGACTTCCCTGGGAACCTGGTGCAGGCGCGCGAGGTCGCCCAGCGCGGCTACGAGAAGTTCCCCAGCTCTCCCGGCGGGGAGCGCTGCCGCCACCACGCCATGGCCATCGAGGCCCCCTCCCTGCAGCTGCGCGGCATGTCGAGCGACGGCCCCGGGCGGCGGTCGCTGGAGATCACGCACAAGAACTTTCCCGCTCTTTTCCTTCGCGCCTATCGCTTCGATCTGCAGAGGTCGGTCGAGAGCGAACGCGACGAGCCGCTGCCCTCGGGGCCGGAGATGTACGAGCTGTTCAAGACCGCTCCCGCCGCCCAATGGAAGGTCGAGCTGCCGCCGACGCCGGACTTCCGCGAGCACCGCACCTTCATCACCCCACCGCTGACCGGGCCGGCCGCCTACGTGATCCTCGCCTCGGCCCGAGAGGACTTCGCCCCGCTCTCCAATCACATCACGGGGACGACGCTCATCCTCAGCGACCTGGTGCTGCTCAGCCGCCAGGAGGCCGGCGGGCTCGAGGTCACCGCGGTCTCCGGCGACTCCGGCAGAGCGCTCCCCGGAACCACGATCACCTTCTATCGCCATGCCTGGGGCCAGCAGCCCCAACCGATCCAATCCCTGGTGACCAACCAGCTGGGCACCGTGCGCCTGGAAGGCCAGCGCGGGGACTGGATGTTCGCGCTGGCCCGGCGCGGGGCGGACCTCAACATCGGGGAGCTCCGCGGTTCGCACTATCCGGACGAGCGGCCGCAAGAAGAGACTGCGGCGCTGGTCTTCACCGACCGGAGCGTCTACCGGCCCAACCAGAAGGCGCAGTGGAAGGTGGTGGCCTACCGCGGGCGCGGCGACCGAGCGAGCTTCAAGACGCTTCCTCGCACCCAGCTCAAGGTGACGCTCTTCGACGCCAACCGCCAGAAGCTCGAGGAGCGCACCGTCACCACCAACGACTTCGGCTCGGCCGCGGGCGAGTTCCTTCTGCCGCCGGGAAAGCTGCTCGGGCAGTGGCACATCGCCGCCTCGCCCAGGGGAAGCGCCGCGATCCGAGTCGAGGAATACAAGCGGCCGACCTTCGAGGTCTCGATCAAGGACCCCGATTCCGCCCTGCGCCTGAACCGCGAGGCGCGCTTCACCGGCTCGGCGCGCTACTACTTCGGGCTCCCGGTCACCGGCGGCAAGGCGACCTGGAAAGTCGTGCGCGTCCCGCTGGAGCCGCGGGGCTGGGGCTACCGGGGCCGCCATCGCGAGGCGGAGCGCCAGACGATCGCCAGCGGCAGCACCTCGCTCGAGCCCGACGGGACCTTCGCGATGGCCTTCACCCCGCGCGCCGACGAGCGGAGCGCCGCAGTACAGGAGAGCACCTACCGCTTCGAGCTGACCGCGGACGTGGTCGATGACGGCGGAGAGACCCGCAGCGCGCAGCGCTTCTTTCGGCTGGGATTCGTCGCCGTCGAGGCCAGCGTGAGCTGCGAGGAGAGCTTCTTCCTTCAGGGCGAGGCCGGGCACCTGAGCGTCACCAGGACCGACCTCGACGCAACCCCGCGGGCGGGCAAGGGCAGCTGGCGGCTGCTGGCGCTCAAGCAGCCGGAGCGGGCCCTGCTCCCGGCCGAGCTTCCGGCACCCGCGCCCAGCTCGCCCGCCGTCTACCAGACCCCAGGCGACAAGCTCCGGCCGCGCTTCGAAGCCCAGCTCCAGGAGGACCCGCTGAGCCAATTCGAGGACGGGCCCGAGCTGGCGCGCGGCGAGCTGCAGCACGGCGACAAGGGGGAAGCGGCCATCGAGCTGCCTCCGTTGTCGGCCGGCGCCTACCGGCTGCGCTACTCGACCACCGACGAGTTCGGCGGCGTCTACCAGACCAAGCGCGAGCTGATCGTAGCCGGCCCCCGCACGCCGTTGGCGCTGCCGGTGCTGCTGAAAGTCCAGACGCGATCGGTGAGGGCCGGTGGGAAAGCCCGGCTGCTGGTCCACTCCGGCCTCTCCGACCAGCCGATGACGCTCACCACCTTCCAGGCCGGCAAGCGCCTCGATCGCCGTCAGCTGCTCTCGGGGCAAAGCCCGAGCCTGCTGGAGATTCCCATCGGCGCCAACGAGCGCGGCGGCCTCACCTTCCAGCTGGAGGGCGTGCGCGACTTCCAGTTCCTGCGCCAGCAGGAGAGCCTGGAGGTGCCCTGGGACGACAAGCAGCTCGAGGTCTCGTTCTCCTCCTTCCGCGACACCCTTCGCCCGGGAGCCAAGGAGACCTGGCGAGTGACGGCGAAGGGGCCCAAGGGCGCGGCGCTCGATGCCGGCGCCGCCGAGCTGCTGGCCTACATGTACGACCTGAGCCTCGACCTGTTCGCGCCGCACCAGCCGCCCGATCCGCTGGCGCTCTTTCCGAACCGCGCCTATGGGAGCTGGGCGGAGTCCAACCTGGGTTCGCACTTCGCCCGCTACCTCGCCGGCGTTGGCTTCGGACAGCTGCCCGGCTACGAGGACTTCACTCCGGAGCAGATGGTCGGATTCGTGGGCCTCGGGCTCGGCCAAGGAGAGACCCGCGCGCTCAGGCAGATGCGCCGCGACTCCATCCAAGACATCCGCGGGTCTCCCGCCGCCCCGCCGCGCGCGCAGCACTTCAGCGAGCCCTCGGCTGCGGTGTCCGAGCAGCCGCCGGCGGCGCCGCCGCCCACTGCTGTTCGCAGCGACTTCTCCGAGACCGCCTTCTTCAAGCCGCAGCTGCGGCTGGAGAAGGACGGCTCGGCGGCCATCGAGTTCACCGTGCCGGACTCGGTGACCCGCTGGAAGGTTCTCGTCCATGCGCTCACCCGCGAGCTCGCTTCCGGGTCGATCGTGCGCGAAGCCAGGAGCCTCAAGGAGTTGATGGTCCGCCCGTACCTGCCGCGCTTCCTTCGCGAAGGAGATGCCGCCGAGCTCAAGGTGGCGGTTAACAACGCCTCGGACCGCGAGCTGGCGGGCGAGGTTTCGCTGGAGATCTTCGACCCGGAGACGAACCGAAGCCTGACCTCGGAGTTCGGCCTCACCGGAACGGAGGCCGCCCCGCGCCCGTTCAAGGTAGGCCCCGGCGCCGGCACCACCGTCAGCTTCCCGCTCTCGGCGCCCCGGCGGCTGGGGACGGCGGCCTTCAAGCTCGTCGGCACCGCTGGCAAGGTGAGCGATGGCGAGCTGCGACCCCTGCCGCTGCTGCCCAGCCGGGTTCATCTGGCGCAGTCGCGCTTCGCGACGCTCAAGGACAAGGACCGCCGCGAGCTCTCGTTCGCGGATCTCAAGTCGTCGAACGACCCGACGCTCCTCAACGAATCGCTGATCGTCACCCTCGACGCCCAGCTCTTCCACAGCGTGATCGCCGCGGTCCCCTACCTCATCAACTATCCCTACGAGTGCACCGAGCAGACGATGAACCGGTTCGTCTCCACCGGGATCATCGCCGCCGTCTCGCAGCGCTACCCGGCGGTGGCCAGGGCGGCGATGGAGCTGTCGCGGCGGCAGACCCCGCTCGAGACCTTCGACGGGACCGATCCCAACCGCAAGCTCGCGCTCGAGGAGTCGCCGTGGGTGGTCGAATCCCAAGGCGGATCGGGCGGCGGGCTGGAGGTGGCCAATGTCCTCGACCTCAGAGTCGCCCACGCCGAGCGCGAGGCGTCGCTGGCCAAGTTGCGCAAGGCGCAGCTGCCCTCCGGCGCCTTCCCCTGGTGGCCGGGAGGTCCGCCCTCGGAGCAGATGACCGCCTACCTGCTCTACGGGTTCGCGAAAGCGGCCGAGTTCGGAATCCCGGTCCCGCCGGACATGGTCCAGCGCGCCTGGGGATATCTCGCCCAGCGGGTGAGAGAGAACTACTTGCCGCGCATCCCGCGCGACGAAGTGAGCCCGGAGCTCCTCACCTTCCTCAACTACGCCGCCAGTGCCTATCCCGATCCCTCGCTCATGGGCGCGGCGCTCACCGAAACCGAGCGCAGGCAGCTCCTCGACTTCTCGTTCCGCCACTGGAAGCAGCACTCGCCGTATTTGAAGGGGCTGCTGGCGCTGACGCTCAAGCGGATGGGCCGCCCCGACGACGCCAAGCTCGTCTTCGACAGCGTGATGGACTCGGCCAAGCTCGACAAGGACCTGGGCCTCTCCTGGGAGCCCGAGGACCGCGCCTGGCTCTGGTACAACGACTCCACCGAAACCCACGCCCATGCCCTGCGCGTGCTGACCGAGCTCGCGCCTCGGGATCCCCGGCGCGAGGGGCTGGTGCAGTGGCTGCTGCTCGACAAGAAGCTGGGCCACTGGAAGTCGACCCGGGCGACCGCAGAAGTCATCTACGCCCTGGTGCACTACCTGGCGGCCGAGGGCCAGCTCGGCGTGCGCGAGGAGGCGCGCGTCGCCGTCGGCCCGCTCGCGCGCAACTTCGCCTTCGAGCCCGATCGGTACACCGGCAAGAAGGCCCAGCTTGTCGTCCCCGGTGCGCAGGTGGATCCCAAGGCCATGTCCTCGGTCGTGGTCGAGAAGTCGACCCCGGGGATGCTGTTCGCCTCGGCGACCTGGCACTTCTCCACCGAGAGGCCGCCCGCCGAGGACCGCGGCGGCCTGCTCCAGGTCTCGCGGACCTACTTCCGCCGGATGGCGTCGGAGAAGGGGGCGCAGCTTCAGCCGCTCGCCGAGGGCGCCGCGCTCGCCCCCGGCGACGAGGTCGAGGTCCACCTGTCGCTTCGCGCCAAGCACGAGATCGACTACGTCCACCTGCGCGATCCTCGGGCGGCCGGGCTGGAGCCCATCAGCACCACCTCCGGATTCAAGTGGAACCTGGGGCTCGGCTACTACGAGGAGATCCGGGACAGCGCCTCCAACTTCTTCTTCGAGCAGCTGCCGGCGGGCGAATACACCTTCAGCTACCGGCTGCGAGTGGCCATGGCCGGCACCTTCAAGCTGGGCCCGGCAACGGTGCAGTCGATGTACGCGCCCGAGCTGACTGCCTACTCAACCGGGGCCACGCTCAAAAGCGCGGGCGAGTCGCCGCCGGGAGTTCCATAGAAGAGATGCTCCCAGCTTCGACGCTGAAGGCAGCCGCGCACGAGTCCGGCTTCACGCTGGTGGGACTGGCGCGCGCCGAGTCGCTCGACGGCGCGCCCCTGTGCCGCTGGCTCGGCGAGGGAATGGCCGGCTCGATGCGCTGGATGCACGAGCGGATCGACGCACGCCTGAATCCCGAGGTGCTGCTCCCCGGCGCCCGGACCGTGGTCGCCCTCGGCTGCTGCCTGATGACCCGGGAGCACGCCCGCCCCTCGCCCATCGCCCTCTACGCCCGCGGCCGCGACTACCACGCCACGCTCCAGGATCGCCTGCGCGCCCTGCGCCGGCGCCTCAAGGCCCTCTTCCCCGACCTGCAGAGCTACGCCGAGGTGGACACCGGCCCGGTGCTGGAGAAGGTGTGGGCCGAGCGCGCCGGCCTGGGGTGGATCGGCAAGAACGGCATGCTGATCACCCAGAAGCACGGCTCGCAGGTGATGCTGGCGGCGATGGTCCTCGACCGAGAGGCCGACGCCTATGACTCGCCCCACCCGCCGCGCTGCGGCCGCTGCCAGGCCTGCCTCCCCGCCTGCCCGACGGCCGCCATCGTGCGCCCCGGGGTCGTCGACTCGCGGCTGTGCCTGGCGCATCAGACCATCGAGGACCGCGGGCGCTACTCCGAGGCGCTGCGTCCCTTCGCCGCGGGCCTCGGCTTCGGCTGCGACCTCTGCCAGCGCGCCTGCCCCTGGAACAAGCCGGGCCACGCCTGCGATGACCCTCGCTTCCTGCCGCGCCCAGTCGCCGAGCTCTCGCTGAGCGAGCTCGCCCAGCTCACGCTCGAGCGATACCGAGAGCTGACGCGCGGAACGGCCATCGCCCGCGCGACCTTCGACGGCCTGCGGCGCAATGCGTTGATCGCCTTGGGCGCCGGGCGCATCCCCGGCGCCGCAGAGATCGCCCGCACGGCCGCGAGCGATCCGAGCGAGGTGGTCCGCGACGCCGCGGCTTGGGCGCTGCGACAGGTCGAGCCGTAAGCCGCGCTCAGGTCTGCCTCGCCCTGCCGGGACGCAGGTGAGCAGGCCGGCGCCCGTGATCCCGAGCTTCGCCCACGGCGGCGCGCTGCTCTGGGCGGGAGGGTTCCTGGCCCGGCGCGAGTGGCGCCCGAGGCGCGTCAGGGGCGCTTCGACTTCTTCGGCGGCTGGGCCCTCTTCTTGCCCGAGGCAGCAGCCTCGTCCTCTTCCCGGAGGTCGCCCTGCTCGCCCGCCGGAGGATCGTCCGTGCTCTCGAACTTGTAGGTCTTCTTGTCCTCGGCGCGGGTGGGCTGCGGCTCATCCTTCTCTTTGCGAACCGTCTCGCCGCGATAGTCGTCGGCCGGCGCCACATCGACCGGCCCTCGGTGCTGCCGCTCCTCGGGCGCCTTTTCCTTGAGGCGCGCCTGGTTGACCCGCTCCTCGGCGTCGAAGTCGCGGCAGTCCTCGAAGCTGGTCTGGCAGCGTTTGACGCAGCGGGCGAGCCTCTCGCGCTCGGTGGTCATCCCCAGGTCGATGCGGCAGTTCTCCAGGCAGGTCTCGCGCGCCTCCTTGCAATCCTCCGCCCGGACGGCCGACGGCATCCCGACCAGCAGAAGCAAGACCGGAACCGGCATGGCGCGCATGGACAAACCCCAGGAATTTCAGCAGACTATGGGTCGAAGTAGCCCGGAGAACGGAGAAGTCGCCGAGGCCTGAGCGGCATCTTCGCCGGTGGCACCTTGGACGTGCAAGCGAACGGCGATTATGTTCCGGCCGAAACTTTGAAGATTTTCACACAGCTCGAACCGAGGCCCGCGGGCCTCGACACAGCATGCGGGGAGCGTTTATGAGCGAAGCCGAGCAGACTGCCGCCAGCGATGCGCGCAAGGATCCGAAGGTCATCAAGCGCTACACCAACCGCAAGCTCTACGACACGGTCGAGAGCCGGTACGTCACGCTCGAAGAGATCTCGGAGATGATCAAGGCCGGCAGCGAGGTCAAGATCGTCGACAACCGCTCCAAGGAGGACCTGACCTCGGTCACCCTGGCGCAGATCATCTTCGAAGAGGAGAAGAAGAAGTCGCAGATGCCGCTGACCATGCTGCGCGACATCATCCGCCACGGCGGGGAGACGATCAGCGGCTTCCTGCAGCAGCAGGTGGGCACGGTAGGCCAGCGGATGGCCTCGATCCGCGAAGAGGCCGAGGTGCTGCGCGACAAGATCCTGCGCCGGGAAGAGGCCGCCGCCGGCGAGCAGCTGAAGCCGGGCCCCATCGACCAGGCCAAGGACATGGTGGCCCAGAGCCAGCGGGTGCTCGAGGACTGGCAGAAGAAGATCGATGACCGCGTCCACCACGCCGTCGAGGATCTGGCCAGCCTCCCCTCGCTGGCCAAGGACATGGCGGCGCTGGAGAAGCGCATCGCCGAGCTGGAGAAGAAGCTCTCCGAGCTCGAAGGCTAGTCGCCAAGCTTGGCGAAGTTCGCTCGGGCGGGGCGATTCCGGTCCTGCCCGGTGCGCGATGCGCGGCCTCGCTAGCGCAGCAGCTCGCTCGAGCGCACCAGCTCGACGCCGTTGGCCATCAGCTCCGCCAGCGCCTCGCGGCCTCCCTGCTCGTTGACCGCGGCGATCGCGTCCTCGACCAGCTGGATTCGCGCCGGCCGCGCGCGCAGCCGGACTCCCAGGGCTGCCGCCCGGACGCAGAAGTCGGTGGCCACGCCGTAGACCTGGAACACGGCCCCCTGCTCGGCCAGCCGGCGCACCAGCGGCTCGGCGTTCGGGTTGTCGAACAACGAGTAGACGTCCTTCTCGAAGTAGAGCGCCACATCGGGCCGGTCGGGCAGCTCGCGGTAGGTCGCCGCCGCCAGGATCAGGAAGCGCCGGGGCAGCGTCTCCGGGACCTTGAGCCAATCCCAGGTGCCCTTCACGCAGTGCACCGGCCAGCTGCCCCCGTTCTCCTTGAACTCCCGCGAGAAGCTCTCGTGGGTGTCCACCGAGCCGATGAGCCGCAGGCCTCTCTCCTCGGCGTCGCGGTTCAGCCGCGCCACGAGCGGGATGACCTTCTCGGCGCCGGGAACGTACAGGCCGCCGCTCGGGTGGCAGAACCCGTACTGTGTATCGACGTCCACTCGGACAATCGGCGCCATGGAGCGATCCCTAGATCATCAAATCTAGGTTCTCGAGGACGCGCGGAAGCTCCAGGCAACCGGTAGCCGAGGGCTCGACCTACACCTTCGACCAGTCGATCGGCCCGTCGACGAAGCGCTCCCCCAGCCGCTGCAGGACCAGGCTCCAGGCGCGGTCGAACCAGGTCCAACCCAGGTCCCACTCCCCGCCCTGCTTCCAGCCGGTCACCGACACCCAGACCCGCGTCTGGCCCGGCTGCGCCGCCGCCAGGTCCACGGTCACGACGGTGTGCTCGTTGCGAATGCCCGGCAGCGACGGAGGGAAGTTCCAGGTGAAGGCGAGTCGGCGATCGGGCTCCAGCTCGAGGAACCGGCATCCCTCGCTGCCGCGCTGTCCGGCCGGCCCGTCTTCGAAGTACAGCTCGTAGGCGCCGCCCGGCTCGGGCTCGATCCTGGCATCCGGCGCGAAGAAGGTCTTGACGCCCTCGACCGTCGTCCAGGCGCGGTAGACCTCGCCGGGCGCGGCTTTCACCAGCGCCTCCTTGACCATCTTGCGTTCCGCCATGGGCAACCACCTCCCGTCGCTGTCGCCAGTGCAGGCTCCGCCGCGCCCGCCGCCTCAGCCCCCGATGGCGGCCTTCGGCGCGGCGACCTTACCCTCGCCCCGGCGCAAGAGCTCGCGGGCGATCGACTCCAGCATCTGCGCCCCGGTGCTGTTGGGAGCGTACTCGAAGATGGTGCGGCCGTGGCTCTGCGCCTCGTCGATCTTGACGCTGTAGCCCAGGGCGGTCTTGCACAGCTTGTCGGGGAAGTAGGCGCCCAGCTTGCCGAGGATCTCATCGGCCAGCGCGGTGCGGCGATAGAGGGTGGGCACCACCATCGTCACCGCCAGGTCGGAGCGGGCGTACTCCTGGCTGAGCCGCTCCACCGTGGCCAGGATCTCGGCGCAGCCGTCCAGGGCCAGGTAGGTCAGCGCCACCGGGATCACGATCTCGCTGGTGGCCAGAAAGATGTTGGTGGTCACCAGGCCCATCGACGGCGGCGAGTCGAAGAGCACGAAGTCGTAGCCCTCGAGCTTCGCCAGCTTGCGCTGCAGTTTGAGCGCCCGGTCGGTGTCGTTGGCCACCAGCAGCGGGAACTCGGAGAGGGCCTTGTTGGAAGGGATGAGCGACAGGTTGGGGATGCAGGTCTCGACCGTGACCTCGTGCGGCGTCACCTTGGGCTCGACCAGCAGATCGAGCACGGTGCGCTCGACCTGGCGCACGTCGACGCCCAGGCTCTTGCCGCAGTGGCCCTGGCTGTCCAGGTCGACCAGCAGCACCCGCTTGCCTTTCTCGCGCGCCAACCAGGCGCCGAGATTGACGGTGAGGGTGGTCTTGCAGGTCCCGCCCTTCTCATTGATGAAGGCGACGCGCCGCATCGCTCCTCCCTGCCGGGCGCGCCTCTGGCGAAGCGCGCCCGGACGCTGCCTTGGGCTACTTCTGCAGCTTGCCGACGCTCTCTTCCAGCCGCTGCAGCGTCTCTTCGAACTCGTCGAGCTTCTTCTTCACCGCGTCGATGTCCGCCGCCGAGGGCAGGTTCATCGCCGACAGCGCCATGCGGATGTTCTTGTCCAGCAGGCCCTTGGCCTTGAGGCTGTTGCCGACCACGGTCTGGACGGTGGAGATGAACTTCTCGTTGGAGAGCAGCTGCTGGGCCAGCTTGCCCACCTGCTCCTCGCCCATCTCGAACATCTTCTTCACAACCGGGTTGTCCTTGAGCACGTTGTTCCTCGGGGAACGGGGTTCAAAATCGAACGGAGGATAGTCGAGCGGGGCGGGCGCCTCAACCGCCATCGGCGGATTTGACCGACGGCGCGGCGCTCTGGGACTCTCGCAGGCATGGTGCGCCCATTCGCGCTGCTCGCCGTGATGGCCATGCTCTTGTCGGGCTCGACAGCTCGCGCCCAGGCGGCTGATCCGTGGCTGGGGCGGGACAAGGCCCTGCACTTCGGCGCCTGCCTGGTGATCTCGACCGGCGGCTTCGCCGGGGCCAGCTTCTTCACGCCCAAGACCTGGCAACGGCTGGCGGTGGGCGGCGGGCTGGCGATGGCCGCCGGCATCGGCAAGGAGCTCTACGACCTGACCGGCCGTGGCACGCCGTCTTGGAAGGACCTTACCTGGGACGGGATCGGCACCGCCGCCGGGCTAGGAATGTCCTGGGCAGTCGCGCGGCTGTTCTTCGAGGAGGCGCAGCCCTCGCCCCTGGCCCGGGGCCTGTCGGGCGAGCTGCGGCTCGAGCCCGTCTGGACCTCGGCGCCGGTCGAGCCGCGGCTGCTGCGCTGGAGCCTGGTCCGCGCCGGCCGCTGGTGACTCGGCGTGCCTACTTGCTGGAGGCGGCCCCGCGGCCCTCGGCGTTGAGCTCGATGGTCTGGTCCATCTCCAAGGCCGGCAGGGCGTGGGCCGGGTAGCCGACCTGCTTGGCGGGGACGCCGGCCACGGTGCAGTGCGGGGGAACGTCCTCGAGCACCACGCTGCCCGCCCCGACCTTGGCCCCTTCGCCGATCACGATGTTTCCCAGGATCTTGGCTCCGGCGCCGATCATCACGCCGCGGCGGATCTTGGGGTGGCGGTCGCCGCCCTCCTTGCCGGTGCCGCCCAGGGTCACCTCGTGGAGCATGGAGAAGTCGTCGTCCACCACCGCCGTCTCGCCGATCACCACGCTGGTCGCGTGGTCGAAGAGGATGCCCTTGCCGATGCGGGCTCCGGGGTGGATGTCCACCGCGAGGACCTCTGAGATCCGGCTCTGCAGGTAGAGCGCCAGGGCGGTGCGGTCGGTCGTCCAGTAGTGGTGGGCGACCCGGTAGGCCTGCAGGGCATGGAAGCCCTTGAAGTAGAGCAGCGGCAGCGAGTAGCCACGGCAGGCGGGATCGCGGGTCACCACTGCCTGCAGGTCGGCGCGGATGGCCACGCCGATCGCCGGGTCGGAGCTGAAGACCGCCGCCATCAGGTCGCGCAGCGTCAGCGCGGTGACCGTGGAGCTGCCCAGCTTGCTGGCCAGGATGAAGCTGAGCGCGCTCTCCAGCCGCTGGTGGTTCAACACCACCGTGTACAGGAAGCTGGCCAGCGCCGGCTCGCGCTGCGCGTCGCGGGTGGCCTCCTCGCGAATCTGGTTCCAAATCTCCGAGTCGGGGACGCGGTTCATCGAAGTCTCTCCAACCTTGGGGCCGAGGCCCGCGAACGATAGCGGCGGGGCTGAGCTCCCAGAAGAAGCGCACTCACCGCCCGCCGCCACAAAGCCGCGGGCGGGAGGGACCGTCGATGGCCCCGCCCGCCCGCGCCTGAATCAACCGCTGCCCGCTCAGGCCGCCGGAGTGGCCGGCTGCGGGGTGGAGGGGGCCGCGCCGCCGTCGCCGCCCTGGGCGATCTTCTCGGCCCGGGCCCGCTCGGCCTCCTCGCGCTTGGCGACCTCGTCGGCCCGGCGGAAGAAGGCCTCCGGGTTCTCCAGCGCCAGCGCCTCGCGCAGCACCTCGTCCATGTGCTCGACCGGGATGATGCGCAGCGCCTCGCGCACCTTCTTCGGGATCTCCTTGATGTCCTTCTTGTTGTCCTTGGGGATGATGATGGTCTTGATCCCGCCGCGGTGGGCGGCCATCGCCTTCTCCTTCAGACCGCCGATTGGCAGCACCCGCCCGCGCAGCGTGATCTCGCCGGTCATCGCCACGTCCTTCTTCACCGGGATCCGCGACAGCGCGCTGATCAGGGTGGTGGCCATGGTGATCCCCGCCGACGGGCCGTCCTTGGGGATGGCGCCCTCGGGCACGTGGACGTGGACGTCGTAGTTGTCGGAGAACTTCTTGTCGATGCCGAAGCGCTCGGCGCGGGTGCGCACGTAGCTCATCGCCGCCTGGGCCGACTCCTGCATCACCTCGCCCAGCTTGCCGGTGATGATCAGCTTGCCCTTGCCCGGCATGATCGTGGCCTCGGTGACCAGCAGCTCACCGCCCAGCTCGGTCCAGGCCAGCCCGGTGACCAGGCCCACCTGGTCCTCCTTCTCGACCTGCCCGTAGCGGAAGCGGCGCACCCCCAGGTACTTGGGCAGCACCTTGGAAGTGACGCGGAAGCTCTGCTCCTTGCCCTTCTTCAGAACCTCCTTGGCCAGCTTGCGGTAGACCGTCGCCAGCTCGCGCTCCAGCGAGCGGACGCCCGACTCGCGGGTGTAGTACTGGATGATGGAGCGGATGGCCTTGTTGGTGATCTCCGCCTTGACGTCGTTCAGCCCGTTCTCCTCGCGCTTCTTGGGGACCAGGTAGCGGCGGGCGATCGACATCTTCTCCAGCTCGGTGTAGCCGGCCAGCCGGATGATCTCCAGGCGGTCCTGCAGCGGCCCGGGGATGCCGTGGAGGGTGTTGGCGGTGCAGATGAACATCACCTTCGACAGGTCGTAGTCCAGGTCGAGGTAGTGGTCGTTGAAGTTGTGGTTCTGCTCCGGGTCGAGGACCTCGAGCAGCGCCGCCGACGGGTCGCCGCGGAAGTCGGTGGACATCTTGTCGATCTCGTCGAGCAGGAACACCGGGTTGTTGGCCCCGGCCTTCTTCAGCGACTGGATGATCTTGCCCGGCAGGGCGCCGATGTAGGTGCGGCGGTGGCCGCGGACCTCGGCCTCGTCGCGCACCCCGCCCAACGACAGGCGCACGAAGCGCCGCCCGGTGGCCCGGGCGATGGAGCGGCCCAGCGAGGTCTTGCCCACGCCCGGCGGCCCGACGAAGCACAGGATGGGACCCTTGATCTTCTCCACCAGCGCCTGCACCGCCAGGTACTCGAGGATGCGCTCCTTGGGCCTGCGCAGGCCGTAGTGGTCCTCGTTGAGCACCTTCTCGGCCTCGACGATGTCCACCTTATCCTTGGTGACCTCGTACCAGGGCAGCGAGAGGATCCAGTCGATGTAGTTGCGGACCACGGTCGCCTCGGCGCTCATCGGGCTCATCATCTTGAGCTTCTTGAGCTCCTTCTTGACCTTGATCGTCGCCTCCTTCGACATCTTCTTGTTCTTGATCTTCTCTTCGAGCTCCTGGATCTCGTTCTTGAATTCGTCGCGCTCGCCGAGCTCCTTCTGAATCGCCTGCATCTGCTCGTTGAGGTAGTACTCCTTCTGCGTCTTCTCCATCTGCTTCTTGACGCGGGTGCGGATCTTCTTCTCGACCTGCAGGATCTCGATCTCGCCCTGCATCAGCTCGTAGAGTTTCTCCAGCCGCTTGGAGGGGCTCTCGGTCTCGAGGATGGCCTGCTTGTCGTTCAGCTTGAGCGACAGGTGGGCGACGATGGTGTCGGCCAGCCGCGCCGGGTCGTCGATGGTGGCCACCGACATCAGCATCTCCGGAGGGATGCGCTTGTTGAGCTTGACGTAGCCCTCGAACACCGCGTGCACCGAGCGCACCAGCGCCTCGAGCTCGACCGTGCGCTCGACCGTCTCGGTGATCTCCTCGGCCTCGACCAGGAAGAAGTGGTCGTGGGGCTTGAAGGCCTTGATGCGCGCGCGCTTCTTGCCCTCCACCAGCACCTTCACCGTGCCGTCGGGCAGCCGCAGCAGCTGGATGATGGTCCCCAGGGTGCCCACGGTGAAGATGTCGTCGGGCAGGGGCTCGTTGGTCTTGGCCTTCTTCTGAGCGGCGAGGAGGATCTCCTTGTCGTGGCTCATCGCCTCTTCGAGCGCGTTGATCGACTTCTCGCGGCCCACGAACAGCGGCACGACCATGTGCGGGAAGACGATGATGTCGCGCAGCGGGAGCAGCGGCACCGAGCGGGTCTTCTTGTCGGCCGGATCCTTCTTGTCGTCATTGCGGAAGAACATTTTCGTATGGTCCCTTTCCCTCGTCTGTCGAGGGCGCCCAGCCGGCGGGCAACCGTCCTGGCGCGGCGTTGATCAGCTGACCTGATCTGCGAGTAGACAAGCCAAGACTCGTCGATTCTATAACACCGGCTCCGCGGCTAATTCGACGAAATCGAGTCTTTCGCCTCCCCTCGACTTGCGTTCTCCCCGGCTCAAACATGGGGAGTGGTCCCGCCGGGGGAGCGCCCCCGCGAGGAGCGAGGCCCGGTATACTGAGCGGCCTTTCAGACGCTCTGTTTTTCAGGAGAGGTCCCCTCTTGCCGACGGCAGCCCGCCTTCAGAGAGCCGAAAAGCCCCTCAGCGCCGAGCCTGCCCGCGTGCGCCCGGGCGAACAGGAGATGAGCGTGGGCCTCGTCCTCGCCTCGACCTCAAAGTTCCGGAGGGCCCTGCTCGACGCCGCCGGAGTGCGCCATCGCGCCGTCGCTCCCGAGGTGGACGAGGTGGCGCCCCGGGGGCTGAGCCCCAAGCAGCTGGCGCTGCACCTGGCGCATCGCAAAGCGGCCGCGGTGGCCGCGCGCTTCCCGGGCGAGCTCGTGCTCGGCTCCGACCAGACCGCCGACCTGGAGGGGAAGCTGCTGCGCAAGCCCGAGACCCGGGAGCAGGCGCGACGCCAGCTCGGCGCGCTGCAGGGCAAGGTGCACTACCTCCACACCGCGGTGGCGCTGCACAGGCGGCAGCCGAGGCTCGAACGCGGGGCGGTGGTCTCGGTGCGGCTCGAGATGCGCCCGCTCACTCGCCGAGAGATCGAGAGCTACCTCGACACCAACGAGTGGGAAGGCTGCGCCGGCTCCTATCGGATCGAGGGGCGGGGCATCCAGCTGTTCGAGGAAGTGGGCGGGGACTACCACGCCATCGTCGGCCTGCCGATGCTGCGGCTGCTGAAGATGCTGCGCCAGGCGGGGCTCGATCCTTCGATTTGAGGTCGCTCAGGCCGCGCCGACGCGCCGCCACAGCTCGAGCTGGCCCAGCAGGAAGGGCACCGCCACGTCGACCCGCAGGATGCGCGGCCCCAAGCTGAAGGGAGCGAAGCCTCGCTCTTCGAGCATCTTGGCCTCGTACGGAATCCACCCGCCCTCGGGCCCGATGGCCAGGACTGCCGGACTGCCCGGCTCGCCCGCGCGGCAGCCCTCGAGACCCTGGGGCGCGGTCGGGTGCGCCAGCAGCTTCGGCACTTCGGCCGGCCAGATTGAGGCGAGCTCGTCCTCGACGAAGGGCTTGAAGAGCCTGCGGATCTCGACCTGCGGCAGCGCGGTGTCGCGCCCCTGCTCGAGCCCCAGCAGCAGTTCCTCGCGGATGGCCTCCGGCTCGAGCAGCGGAGAGTCGAAGTAGCTCTTCTCGACGCGGTAGCTGTTGAGCAGCACGACGCGCTTCACGCCTGCCGAGGAGATCGCCTGGAGCACCTTGCGCAGGATCTTCGGGCGCGGCATCGCCAGCAGCAGATCGATCCCCGGCGGAGCCGGCGGCGGCTGGCCGAGCGCGAGCTCCAGCAGTACCTGGTCGCGATCGGCGGATACCACCTTGCCGGTCCCCATCTTCCCGCCGAGGAGGCCGACCGAGAGCGAGTCGCCGACCTGGGCCCGGTGGACCTCGCGCACGTGCTTTGCGCGGCGGCCTTCGAGCCGCGCGGTCTTGCCATCGGGGGCGAGGTCCTGGTCGAGCAGCAGGATGAGGTTCATCGCGCGGCAAGATAGCAGACCGGCCTCGCCGCTTTGGGCGCGTCACGGCTCGTGCGAGACTGCCAGGCCATGTGCGCCCGCGTCCTGGTCAACGAGTTCAGCTGGTCCAAGTCCCGCCACGGCAAGTTCGAGGAGTGCCGCCGGCTCTACTGGCACCACTATTACGGAGCCTGGGGCGGCTGGGACGAGCTGGCGGCGCCCGAGGTGCGCGAGTCGTACGTCCTCAAGAATCTCTCCACCCGTCAGCAGTGGGCCGGGCACGTGGTCCACGAGCAGCTCGCGATGGCGCTGTCGATGGCCCGGGCCGGCGAGCCGCCGCCAGTGGAGACCGTGGTCGAGCGGGCGCGGGCCAAGATGCGCGACGACTTCCGCCGCAGCCGCGCCGGCGAGTACCGGCAGCGCCCGAAGAAGGTGGTCGGCCTGCTGGAGCACGAGCTGGGCGAGTCGATCTCCGACGCCGAATGGAAGGCCAACTGGGACAACGCCGAGCGATCGCTGCGCAACTTCTACGACTCGGAGTGGCTGCGCATCGCCCGCAAGCTCGCGCCCGAGCAGTGGCTGCCCATCGATCAGATCGACTCGTTCCCGTTGGACGGGATCAAGGTCTTCGCCGGCCCGGACTTCGCCTTCCGCGAGGGCGAGGTCACGGTGCTGGTGGACTGGAAGACCGGCAAGCCGCGCGACGAGGATCGCGAGCAGGTGCGCGGGTACGCCCTGTTCGCTGCGGCCAAGTGGAAGGCGGCCATCGACAAGGTGCGCGCCCGGCTGGTCTACCTCCCCAGCAACCAGGTGATCGAGGTCGGGGTCTCGCCGCCGGAGCTCGACGAGTTCCGCGCCCACTTCCGCGACAGCGTGGCCAAGATGAAGGCCTTGCTGGTCGATCCGGATCGCAACGTAGGAATCAAGGATGCGTTCCCGCTGACCGAAGACCTCTCTCAGTGCCGCCGCTGCGCCTTCCAGAAGGCGTGCGGGCGGGCGGCGGCGGTCTCGGCGGCCTGAGCGCTCTGCTCACTCCGAAAGACTGTGCAACATCGGAAGCTTGGGCGGGGTGATTTTCCTGTCGCCCGGCAAGCTGGGATACTCTCTCGGGCTCCCACGCGTGACCCACGGCAGCCCGGCGGTCTTCATGCCACTCGATCGATCCAAGTTCGCCCGCGACTTCTTCTTCGAGGTGATGAGGGACAGCCAGCGTCTGCGCGCCGGCTATCTGGCGGAGCGCGAGCGCTGGCTGCGGTCGCTGGCGGTCGACGGGCGCGAGGAGATCCTCTTCGAGTTCGAGATGCTGCTGCGCGGCATCGAGCGCTACTTCAACCTGCACAACCTGCCGCTGGAGAACGAGGGGCCGGTGGTAGCCCGCGACTTCGCCGACGAGTTGCGCTCGGTGCGCGACGCCACCAGCCGCGCCGTCAAGCTCGCCCGCTTCCTGCTCGACCCGCCCAGCGACCGCCGGCTGATCTTCCGCAAGTACCTCGAATCGAAGATCGTCGACGACCGGGTCCGCCGCGAGATCATGGAGACCGAGCTCGAGCAGGGAACCCCACAGGAGAGCCTGTTCCTGCTGCGCTCCGGCTTCGCCGCGCTGCGCGGCGTGCTCGACAACCTGTCGCGCCTCGACCACGCCAACTACCAGCTCTTCGCCGACATCGGCCAGATCGCCCTGCGCGAGATCGCCCTCAACAAGTACTTCAAGCCCTTCCGCCCGCTCGAGTTCCGCCAGGAGTACGACCGGATCAAGAACGTGCAGGTCCTGGAGATCGTCAAAGGCCTCGACGACGCCACCCGCCGGCCGGTCTCCATCGCGCTGCTGGCGCTCTTCCGGCTGCTGCACTACCTGCGCTACGTCCCCGGGCCCGACGAGGTCTTCACCCGCCGCAGCCAGGTGGTGCTGGCGCTGGTCCGCTCCGAGATCGCCTCGCTGGCCGCCTACCTCGAGGGCGAGCTGTCGGCTCAGCTGGCGCGGCTCGGGCCGGACAAATCAGCGCTGGCCATCCGCGCCGGCCAGGAGCTGCGCCGGGAGACGGCTCGCGTCGTCAAGCAGGACCTCGCCTTCACCGGCACGCCTCCGCACGGCGCGGTCGGGCACGCTCGCCAGGAGTTGGAGAAGCTGTGCCGCAACACCATCACCGGGCTGGCGCGCCTGTTCGAGCCCACCGCCGACGAGGGCCGGCTCTTCGACGAGGTCGCGGGACGGCGCGAGCAGGCGCGGCGGCTGCGGCTCGACCTGTTCGCCTTCCGCGAGGTCTGCCAGCACGCCTCCCGCTCGGTGCTCGGCAGCGATCGCGCCAAGGCCGAGAAGGCCTTCCAGTCGCTCAAGGAGTTCGTCGCCTACTTCCGCGACGTCTCCTACCAGCTGCTGCGCTACTCCGACTTCGAGCCCTTCGATCGCTTCACCGCCATCGTCGCCGAGACCGACCAGCTCCCCGAGGGCCCGGTCCAGCGCCAGCGGCTGGCTGACGACTTCAAGGTCTTCACCGAGGTCCTCGACCGAACCTTCACCGCCATCAACCGCCGCGAGGATGTCCAGCAGCTTCCCTTCGAGATCCTCGAGGGGCGCAAGCTGGTCGAGCGTTTCCTCTCGGCCGCGGCCTGAGCGGTCCTACGGCGACAGCGCGGCGCCCAGCCCCAGGCCCAGCTGCGTGATCGGCTCGGCGATGGCTCCGGCAGCAGCGGCTGCGACCGTGTAGAGCTGGCCGCCGTGCGCCCAGACGTAGAAGTAGCCGCCGACGCGGGTGCGCGCCTCGGCGGCGACGAAGACCTTCTCGGCGCGCCCGTCCTCCAGGCCTCGGACTGCCGCCGACATCGCCAGGTCGAAGTGCCCGAAGTCGGCATCGACCATCGCCGACAGGTGGTAGAGCCCGCGCCCGCGCGTGGACGCCGAGACCGCTGCCGACATCGCCGAAGCCCGCGCCCTTAGCTCGCCGCGCCAGCCGTTAGCCGTCGGAAACGCCTGATCTGCCTTGGGAACCGGGACCGACGCGCCGTCGGCATCGAGGAAGCGCTCGGCGTCGAAGCGCTCGTAGAGATAGCCGACGTCGAAGTACTCGGGCTGGTAGGGCGTCTTGCTGCGCCGCCACTCGCCCTTGGCCGACAGCTCGACGGGCCCGAGCCTCAGATCTGCCAGCAGGCCGGCGTGCAGCCCGAAGCCATTTCCACGGCCGTTGGCGTCGAGGTAGGGAGCCACCGTGAGCATCTGCGAGCGATAGGCCGCGACGTCCATCCCGACGCCGTAGACCAGGACCGGTGCGCTGGCCGGACTGGCGGGCGCGCCGCGGTCGAAGAGCGCGGTCGATGCGAGGTGCAGCCGATCGTTGAGCTCCTTGCCCAGCGACAGCGGCTCGAGGGTGAGCGAACCGCCCAGCAGGCCGGGCGCGAGCAGATCCGAGCAGATGAGATCGAGCGCCATCGCTCCGGCGACCACCCGCGCCAGGGCGCCGACCGGCAGCCGCGCTGGATCGAGGCTGTTGGCATAGCCGCTGAGGATCGTCCCGTGGCCAAGCGACTCGTGGGCGAGCTCGCCCAGGTGAATCACCACCCGGCGCTCAGCCAGCGTGAGATCGAGCTTGCGCAGCACGCGCCCGGCGTCGGAGAGCTCGTCGAAATCCGCCGTGCGCAAGGCTCCGCGCTCCGCGGCGAGCCGGGGGTTCATGCGCAGCCGAAGCGGCGCTTCGAGGTGCAGCGAGACGATTTCGCTCTCGTAGCTCAGCCCGGGCGCCAGCGAAGCAAACCACTCCTGCCCCACCAGCTCCGGACCGGCCTCGAGATAGCCGATGAGAGGCGTGGCGGCTCGCGCGGCGCGGGGTGAGAGCGGCCCGAACGCAGCCAGCGCGAAGAGGGCCCAGGCCCCGAGGCGAAGAAGCCGCCGCAGGCGGATCACTTCCGGACGATGAGGAAGAGCTTGCCGCCGCCGTGCTCGCCGACTCCGAGCGTCAGCTCGCGGTCGAGATCGACCTCGGTGGTGACCGCGGGCGCGGAGATCTTGATGGTCAGCTTGCCGCCCGCCTGGCGCACGTAGGTGACCGAGGCGTTGCCGTTGGGCAGCTTGACGTTGCCGCTCTGGCCGGGAGCCAGGTTCAGGTTCTCGCTGCCCACCAGCTTGAAGTTGGTGAAGGCCAGCCCGTTGCGCTTGAAGTCCTGGGCCATCTGCTTGAGCGCCGGGTCGATTTCGGTGCCGTTGCTGGAGACCGAGGCCACCTGGACCTTGAGGGTGACCGACTGGGCGAGCGCGGCGGAGGGCGCGGCGAGGAGGAAGAACAGGGCCAGGAAACGAGCGGGGCTTCGCAGGCTGCGGCAGTTCACAGTTCGCCTCCGGACGGCGGCTTGCCCCCGAGATCGACCGGCTCGGACGAGCCTTCGGACTCGGGGCGATTGACCAGCATGATCAGGGTGCGGCCGTCGCCCATGTTCATGACGACCGGCTGGACGTTGGGATCCTCGAGCCGCAGGCTCTTGACGATCATCTCCGGCGAGGGCGCGCTGCTCTCCGCCAGCCGGTAGACCAGCGGCACCGCGATGGCCAGCGTGACCGCGGCGGTGACCAGCGAGCTGACGACCGCGGTGCGGTGGTAGGTCAGGATCTCCTGCCAGCCGATGCGCAGCCGCTCCGTCAGCGAAGGCCGCTCGGGAGTGATCTTGCGCATCACCGCGTCGGCGAAGCCGCTGAAGTCGGCGGCCTCGGCCTGCGAGCGCAGATGGCTTCCCACCGAGGCGCTCAGGGCTTTCAAGTCGGCAAGGCGGGCGCGGCAGTCCGGGCAGCTCGACAGGTGCAGCTCCACCTGCCCGCGCTCCTTGGCCGAGACCTCGCCGTCGGCATACGCCGAGAGCAGCATCCGGTAGCTCTGGCACGCCTTGTCCATCGACGACTCCTACTCTTCGCCCAACCCTTCGACCTGCTTCTCACCCAGGTACTCGACCAGCAGCTTCTGCATCTTGGCGCGGGCGTGGAAAAGCCGGCTCATCACAGTGCCCTTGGGAATCTTGAGGACCCGCGACAGGTCCTCGTAGCTCATCCCTTCCAGCTCGCGCAAAACCAGGATCTCCTGGTGCTTCTCCGGCAGCTGGGCCAGCGCCTCTTCCATCTTCTTCGCCAGCTCCTGGCGCAGCACCGCTTTCTGCGGGTTGCTGCCCAGCTTGGTGGAGAGGATGCCGCTGGTGGCGCTCTCGTCCTGGCCCATGCCTTCGTCGGGGGTCACCTCCTCGCGGACCTGGCTGGCCGACCGGCGCATCTTGTCCACGCACAGGTTGGCGACGATGCGGTACAGCCAGGTGTAGAAGCTCGAATCTCCCTTGAACTGATCCAGGTACTTGTAGACCTTGACGAAGGCCTCCTGGGCGACGTCCATCGCCTCGTCGCGGTCCTTGAGCATGGCCAGCGCCTGGCCGAACGCCTTCTTCTGATAGCGCTCGACCAGCTGGCGAAACGCCTCCTGATCGCCCTGCCGGGACCTCTTCACCAGAGTCAGGTCGTCGGCTTCCACCAGATGACTCCGCACGGTGTGACGGGGGACACAAAGACAAATTCAAAGGGAGGGTTGCCGGCGGCAGATGCTAGTCGGCGTTCGGCAGGCGGGCAAGAGAATCCCCAGCCCGATCAAGGGACTAGCGGCTTTTCCGGCCCCGGAATTTCCCCGGCCTGCCCTTCTGGCGCCGGCTTGGCCGCCTGGTCGGCCAGCTCCAGCCACACCGGCGCGTGGTCGGAGGGCTTCTTGCCCTTGCGCATGTCGCGGTCGATGTCGCAGGCGGCGATCCGGCCCAGCAGCGTCGCGCTGACCAGCAGGTGGTCGATGCGCATCCCCACGTTCTTGGGGAAGGCGAGCTGACGGTAGTCCCACCAGGTGTAGCGGCCGGGCTCGTGGTGGAAGAGGCGGAAGGCGTCGGTCAGCCCGAGCCCCAACAGCTCCTGAAAGCCGGCCCGCTCCGGGTCGCTGGCCATGATCTGCCCGGCCTGGCCCGCCGGGTCGTGGAGGTCGCGGTCGTCGGGAGCGACGTTGAAGTCGCCGCATACGATGATCGGCTGCTCCGGCCGGGCCTGCGCCCGCAGCCAGGCGCGCAGCCGGCGGAACCACTCCAGCTTGTAGGCATAGGCCTCGGTCCCGGGCGCCTGGCCGTTGGGCGCATAGATCGAGACGACGCGCAGCCCGCCGATCGTCGCGGCGATCACCCGCGACTGCGGGTCCTCGACGCCGTCCTGCAGCCCGCGGGTCGCCTCCTGCTGCGGGAGCTTCGAGAGGATGGCCACGCCGTTGTAGGTCTTCTGCCCGTGGCTGACGAAGTGGTAGCCCGCCTGCCCCAGCGCCTCGCCGGGGAAGCTGTCGTCGACGCACTTGAGCTCCTGCAGGCACAAGACGTCGGGCGCGCGGGAAGCCAGGTACTCGAGCAGCCGCTCCTGGCGCGCGCGGATGGAGTTGATGTTCCAGGAGGCGATCTTCATCGGGTGTCCGGCCTCTCCCGCTCAAGACAAAGCCGGGCGCGCGAGCCGACCACGCCCGCGCGCCCGGAGGGTCCCCGCCCCGCTGGAATCACTAGCCGTTGGACTTGGCGAAGCTCTCCATGAAGCCGACCAGCTGCTTGACGTTGTCGAGGCTGACGGCGTTGTAGGTGGAGACGCGGATGCCGCCGACCATGCGGTGGCCCTTGAGGCCCACCATGTTCTGCTTCTTGGCCTCGGCCACGAACTTCTCCTCCAGCGCCTCGCTCGGCAGCCGGAAGACCACGTTCATGTAGGAGCGGCTCTCCTTCTCCACCGGCGCCCGGTAGAAGCTGGCGAGCTTGTCCATGCAGCCGTACAGCACCTTTCCCTTCTCGTCGTTGGCCTTGCCGATGGCGTCGAGCCCGCCCTGGGCCTTCACCCACTGCAGCACGTTGCGCATCATGTAGATCGCGAAGGTGGGCGGGGTGTTGTAGAGCGAGTTGTTCTTGGCGTGGGTCGAGTAGCGCAGGATCTTGGGGACGTCCTTGCGCTCGCCGCCGTCGACCAGGTCCTTGCGGGCCACCACCACCGTCACTCCCGAGGGGCCGATGTTCTTCTGGGCCCCGGCGTAGATCAGCCCGAACTTGCTGACGTCGAACTTCTTCCACAGGAAGTCCGAGCTCATGTCGGCGACCAGCGGCACCTTGCCGGTGTCGGGGAACGAGTGGAACTGGGTCCCGTAGATGGTGTTGTTGCTGGTGAGGTGGACGTAGGCGGCGCTGGGGTCGAGCTTGATCTCCGAGGCCTTGGGGATGCGCACGAAGCGCTTGTCCTGCTCGGTGTTGGCGGCGACGTTGGCCTTGCCGATGTTCAGCGCCTCTTCGTAGGCCACCTTGGCCCAGTGGCCGGTGAGCAGGTAGTCGGCGCTCTTGCCCGCGGGCAGGAAGTTCATCGGCACCATGGCGAACTGCAGGTGGCCGCCGCCCTGCAGGAACATCACGTAGTGGCTGTCGGGGATGCCCAGCAGCTCGCGCAGCAGGGCGATGGCCTCGTTGTGCACCGCCTCGAACTCCTTGCCGCGGTGGCTGTGCTCCATCACCGACATCCCGGTGCCCATGAAGTCGAGCATCTCGTCGCGGGCGCGCTCCAGGGCGCTGACGGGAAGGGCGGCGGGTCCGGGGTTGAAGTTGACGACGCGCATGGTGCCTCCGGTGGGGAAGGGCCGGTCAGTCGGCCGCTCGGTTCAAAGCGGTGCGACTCTCCCTCCAAGCGGCGGCGCGGGCAAGGGCGAAACGGCGGCGCATTTTGCCAACCCCTCCCGGCGCGCTATCACTCCAGGCATGTCGCTCGATCCCCGCCTGCGCAAGCCCGCCCTCATCGCCGCCGCCGTCCTCCTTGGCTCCGTCGCCGTCGCGGTGGGGCTGCGCGAGCCGGCGCGGACTACGACGCTCGACGAAGGCGACCTGGCCGCGCAGCTCGCCGCGGTCCATGCCAAGGCGCGCGCGGGAGAGCTCAAGTTCGTCGCGCCGAAGAGACTGGTCGACGCCTTCCTCGAGGCGGGATTCGCGGCCCATCGGCCGGCGCCCGATCTCTCGCCCATGGCGACCCTGGCCGGCGGCGCGGTGGTCTATCTCAGCGGCCAGGGCGCGACGCTGGCGCACTACCGCAACAACCAGGGCGAGCTGAGCGTCGTCAGCTGGCCCGAGGAGAGCCTGGGGCTGCCCGCTACCGCCGCGCCGCTGGTCTGGCAGGGCGAGCGCTACTCGGTGCTGCGCGATAAGTCGGCCCGAATCTTCGCCTACCGCCACGGCGGCTGGTTCGTGGCGGTGGTCACCGACGCGCCTGAGAGCGAGGCCCCGCGGATCGCCGAGCTGGTGCGGCGGGCGCAGGCGCGCTGACAAAGATCAATCGACCGGCCGCACCCTCACCGCGCTGGTCTTCCCCAGCAACAATCCCAGGTTCTGCTTCTCCCAGGCGATGGCGCGCTCGTAGCCGTGCCAGGCCTTCTCGCGGGCGCGAAACTCGGGGCTGTGGTGCTGCTTGCGAGAGCCCTGCAGCTTCCCCGGCACCGCCTGGTGCAGCATCTCGTGGAAGACGATGTACTCGACGAAGAACGCCGGGACCTCGTGCCGGTCGAGCGCGGGATGGATGCGGATGGTGCGGCCCTGGTGATCGTAGACGCCCATGCGGATCGTCCGCCGCCGCCCGGCGCCGGGGGAGCGGCCCCAGCCGATCTCGGCGTCGATGCCGTTCTGGAACTGCTCGACGTTGAGCAGGTCGTAGATCTGCTGCAGGTCGTAGACCCGGCCCTTGGGATTGAGCCGGACCCTGGCCCGCGGATCGCGCCCGGAGCGGATCGCCTCCTGGTGGGTTCGCACGTAGGCGTCGATGATCGCCCCTGAGCTGCGCTCGCCGCGCCCGGCGTAGCGCGCCAGCGCGCCGACGACCTCAGGCGGGGCGTCCAGGAACATGTGATGGACGCGCATCACCAACATCCGCTCGGCGCGGCGGAAGGAGAGCATGGTCGAGCGGTTGTCGGTGACCGACAGCCGCACCCGACGGCCCAGCTCGGCGGCGATGGTCCCGGCGAGCGCGTTGGCGCGCTCCAGCAGCTGCGCCTTGGGCACCGCCGCGCGGCGGGCCACCGGACCTTCCATCAGCACGTCCGGCTCGGCGTCTTCGGGCAGCAGGAACGGGCTGGCGTCCTCCTCGCGCAGCGGGAGGGCCTCGTCTGGCGCGGGCGAATCGGGCGGGAAGAGATCGAACTGGCGGACGTTCACGGCGGCGGGATTCTACGCGGCGCGCGCTCGCCGTTCCAAGGCCCGCCGCGCCCCTGAGGCTCCCGAGCAGCGCCCCGGTCGCTCGTCAAGCGGACGTCCAGCAGGCGGCGGTGTTCGCCGGCTGGCAGTTGGTCGCGGCGCGGCACGCGCACCGGTTTTCTTCCCTGTTTTCCTTTGCTTTTGCCCGCTGCCGTTGGTTTGATGCCCGACCGTGACTCAGCATCCGCAGAGAGCCGAAGTCTCCATCTGGTGGTTCGCCTTAGGGTACTTCGCCGCCTACGCGCCCTACAGCGCGATGACCAAGTACCTGTCCAAGACGAGGGGCATCTCCGGCGTCGAGCTGCTGCCGTCAACGGCCATCGCGTCGCTGGTGGGGATGTTCGTGTTCATGTCGGCGATGCGCTGGTGGAAGTACGCCGGCCGCCGCAAAGTGCTGGGAGTCGAGCTGCCGGTACCGGGGTTCTGGACGTTCCTCTCCGGCCTGTGCACCGCGGCGATCATCCCGACCACCACGCTGGCCTACACCTTCGGCGGCGTGTCGATCGTCTTCATGATGCTGCTGATGCGCGGCGGGGTGCTGATCATCGCCCCGATGGTGGACTTCATCGCCCGGCGCAAGGTGCGCTGGTTCTCGTGGGCGGCGCTCGGCTTGAGCATCGCAGCGCTGCTAGCGGCGCTCTTCACCGGCAAGCGCGGCTACGACATGACGCTGGTGGCCGGGATCGACCTGGCCATCTACCTGCTGGCCTACTTCATCCGGCTGCGCTTCATGAGCCGGCTGGCCAAGTCCGACGACGAGAACGCCAAGGCCCGCTACTTCGTCGAGGAGCAGATGGTGGCCACCCCGGCGCTGGTGCTGACCCTGGGGGCGATGGCGCTCTTCACCGAGAACCAGATGTCGCGCGAGCTGGTGCGCGGGTTCACCACCTTCTTCGGCAGCGAGCTGCTGTGGATGGCGGTGATCGTCGGGTTGCTGTCGCAGGGCACCGGGATCTTCGGCGGGCTGATCCTGCTCGACAAGCGGGAGAACACCTACTGCGTCCCGGTCAACCGCGCCTCGAGCATCCTGGCGGGCCTGGTGGCCAGCTACTCGCTGACGATGATCCTCGGGGAGCGGACGCCGGCGTTCTCCGAGTTGCTGGGCGCCGGCCTGGTGCTGGCGGCGATCGCGGTCTTGTCGCTTCCCAATTTCATCAAGCCGCGCCAGGCCCACGCCACCGTCCAGCCGCTTCTGGTCGCCTCCTCGGGCCCGGTGGACAAGGCCAGCGGCAGCTAGCCCGGACCTATTTGGAACCGGGTGCTGTGGCCCGTCCCTCCGAAGGACGAGATTGCGGCGGAGAATCTTCCGAACCTGCCGCACGGACGGGCGCCCGGCGCGGAAGGAAGGCGAGGATCATTTCGCGCCTGGCGGAGTAGCCCGCCTCCGACTTCTCGACCAGTTTCATTTCGATGAGCGCGCTCAGGTCGCGGGCAAGCGTCTTCTCGGTCTTGGAGGCGTAGGCCTGCGCCAACCTTGGAGTCAGTCCAGTCAGTTGATCGCGGGAGACGGGCTTGCTCGAAAGGGACAGATCAAGCGCGAGGTTGCGTCTGCGGATGTCGCTCGGCGAGCGCCGGTCCTTGAAGCGTTCGTGAACGTAGTTGCGCCAGGTGATGTCCCATTGCTGCTCGCGCACGATTTCAAGTTGGTGGCTCAGCCCATCGACGAAGCCCTGGACGGCATACTGCACGAAGTCGAGCACGTTGCCGCCGCTTCGATGAGCCTTGTCCAGCTGGCGGTAATACTCGGAGCGGGTTTCGTTGTAGTGGTTGCTCAGCAGGTGCGCGGCGGGTGTCGGGACCCCGGCGCTGCACAGGATGTGGAACTCGAGCATACGTGCAGTTCGTCCGTTTCCATCGCCGAAAGGGTGGATCCACGCGATGTAGAGGTGGGCGAGAATCGCCTCGAGCAGGGCGAGCGGAATGCGCATGCTCGGCATGCTCTCGTTGGCGGCGAAGGAAGGCCCGTTCAACCAGTCGCAGAGTTTCTCCATGAGGTACTGGCAGTCCTCGGCGGGAGCGCCGCGGTAGTTCCCGACAATGACCGAGTGGGCGCGAAGTTCTCCCGGGACCACATCGTCACCCACGCTGAGCCCCCGCAGCACCTGAGCGTTGTACGCCTTGATTGCCTCGACCGTAACCCTCGCCCCCGAACCATCGGCGAGGCGCTGCCACGAGTCATTGCAGGCGTCGATGATGTTCTGAATCTCCTGCGCGAGGTACTGCTTGGAAGGCGGAAGGCGCAGATGTCCCTCCAGATGCTTGACGACCTCGTCCTCTGAGAGCGTGTTTCCTTCGATCGCCGTCGTGCCGAGGACCCCCTTGGCCATGAACAAGTTGTGGAGCCTGGTGGCGGTATCCGGGCGGAGAGGGACGCCCGCGATGTGGTCGCACTTCGAGCGGGCTTCCCCGAGTAGGAGCCAGAGCTGAGGAGGCGCCTCGCGCATGTTCGCCGTGAAGCTGATCCAAGGATGCGTCCGCTCGAATGTCCGCATTTATGTCCCACTCTATGTCCATGAAAACCAAGTAAATATCGGCATGTTATAGCGCATAACGGACATCGATTGTCCAAGAAGAACGCTACTCACCAACGCCGCTGGTGGGCAAGCCCCAGGCCTCGGGCACCGCGCGGGTGCTGCAAAGCGGACGAGGGAGCCTCTGGACGCGGACGACAGAGAATGGCGGCCGCCGAGCATCTGACCACCAGCCGGCCCGTCGATCACCGGCCCGCCCGCAACCATCAACCCCCGCCCCATCCCCTCCCGCGACCTTCGCCGCAAGAGGAAGAGGAAGAGGGGGTTGCGATTGCTTCTTAGACGGCCGATGCGGCCGGCTCAGCCCAGCTTGGAGAAGGCGTCCCTCAAGCCGTTCTGCAGGGCGGCGACGTCTTCCTTCTTCCAGTCCTTGGGATCGCCGCGGACGAAGGTGGTCTTGTCCTGGCGGTTGTCGAAGCGGGCCACCGGCAGGTGGAAGGTCTTGCCGTGGGCCTGGACCATGGCGGTGTTCGGCTTGTCCGAGGTCTCGAGAAGGTAGGCCAGGTCGTCACAGCCGTACTCGTTGAGCATCACCGCCATCGGCACGCCGTGGAACAGCGACAGGTGCTTGTTGGCGGTCTTGGCCTTGTCCGGGTTCGAGCGCTCGATGTTCTTGCGCCGCGATTCCTCAGGCGTGACCCAGAGGTAGAACACCGAGGAGCGGGCCAAGAGGGCCTCGCTCAGCTGCGAGAAGGCGTACTGGTAGCCGTAGGGCGCCGGCAGCGGCATCGACGAGCCCTGCTTGCCGCCGCGGGCGAACTCGATGACCACGGTCTTACCCTCGAGCGAGTCGGGGATGCCGGCGTTCTTGCCCTTGAGCAGGTCGCTGGCCTCCTTGTCGATGGCCTGCACCAGCTTGGCCTTGAGGCCCTTGTCCATCCCGGCGAAGGCGGCCGGGGCGCCGACCTTGGCGCGGGCCCGGTCGTAGCGCTCGAGCATCCACTCGCCGGCCGAGGCGGGGTTGGCGCGCCGCTTGGCGACCAGGTCGTCGAAGTCCTCGTTGATCAGGTGGACCAGCGCGCCCCAGTCCAGCGGCTGCTTCATCGGCAGGTCGTCGGAGTCGAAGAAGACGCCGTCCTGCTTGAGGCCGAGCAGGGTCTGGCTGATGGTCCGCATCAGGTGGACGTAGGGGTAGTCGTCGAGCTGGACCGTGGGCCCCATGTGAAAATCGTCGCGGCACTTCTCCGGCGGCAGGTTCGCCAGGTACTTGCGGACCTCGGACTTCCCGGAGGCCGGCAGCGCGGTCAAGAGCAGCACGTCGAGCAGCTTGGGCATGATGATCTCCAACGATCGAGTGAGGACGGTGCGGCGCACGAAAGGGAGTGCGAGCGCGCGGGAATATAGATGAGTGGCGCCTTCGGGCAAAGGCGCCTCCGCCGAGGCTAGATTTCCGACTTCAGCTCGCGGGTCATCAGGTCGTAGACCGCCTTCTTGGCCGGCTTGTCCTCGTAGAGGATGCGGTAGATCTCGCGGGCGATCGGCATCTCGATCTTGAGGGAGTCGGCGAGCTGGACGGCGCTCTTGGCGGTGCGCACGCCCTCGGCGACGGTGCGGCGGTTGGCCATCAGGTCCTTGAGCTTCTCGCCCTTTCCCAAGGAGAAGCCGAGGGTGCGGTTGCGGGACAGCTCGCCGGTGCAAGTGAGCACCAGGTCGCCCAGGCCGGCCAGGCCAGAGAGGGTCATCGGGTTGGCACCGCGCTGCATCGCCGCCCGGCTGATCTCGGCCAGCCCGCGGGTGATCAGCGCGGCCCGGGTGTTGAGGCCGAAGCCCAGCCCGTCGGCGCAGCCGGCGGCGATGGCCACCACGTTCTTGAGCGCCCCGCCGAACTGCACCCCGATCACGTCGGTCGAGGTGTAGCAGCGCAGCACCTCGCTGGAGAACGCCTTCTGGATCTCCTTGGCGATGCGCTCCCAGCGCGAGGCGACGGTGACCGCGGTCGGCTGGCGCTGGGCGACCTCCTTGGCGAAAGAGGGACCGGAGAGCACCGCCAGGTACGGATGGCGCTCGGTGGGGAAGACGTCCTCCAGCACCTCGGTCATGGTGAGCAGGGTGTCGTTCTCGATGCCCTTGCTCACCGTGACGATGGGGATGTTGGGCGGCAGGATCGGCTTGAGGCGCGAGGCCAGGTCGCGAGCGGCGTGCGAGGGGGTGGCCATCACCACCATCTCGGCGCGGTCGGCGACCTCGGCCAGGTCGGTGGTGGCCTTCAGCGACGCCGGCAGCGGGATGCCGGGCAGGTAGGTTTCGTTGACGTGGCGGTCGTTGATGACGTTGGCCAACTCGGGCTCGCGGCCCCACAGGACGACGTGATGATCCTTGCCGGCCAGCGTGGCGGCCAGCGAGGTTCCAAAGGCTCCTGCTCCGATCACTGCGACGCGCATGATTCTTCCCCGCCGAAAGAGTGGGCGAGCAGCCTAGCAGAGAGCCGACGCCGGAGAAGCGCCCGCGCAAAACCGCGATCGTCGCGCTGCGTCAGGGATCCTTCTCGAAAGCCCCGACGCTGAACGGCACGGTGCGGCTCGTTCCCGCGAAGTCGGCCGACACGTCGCCGCAGCTGACGTTGCTGGTGCCTGGGCAGCCTGAGACCGAGGCGCCGCAGTTGAAGAAGCTGGTGTCGCGCCCGCCGGCGGCGAGGCGGGGGTCGCTGGTCGCCAGCGACCAGTCATTGTCGCCCATGGTGTCGAGGTCGCCGTCCGCTCCGCCGACCGAGGTGAAGACTGCCGACGGGGCCAGGTCGATGGTTTGGAGCGAGCCGGTGGGAGACTTCGGCCCTGTGCAGAGCGCAGTGGTGAGCGCCGCAAGGTCAGAGCTGTCGATTGCCGGGGAGACCGAGCTGTCGCGAAGGATCGCCGCCGGGGCCGCAGAGATGAGGATCGCGTCGTTCTGCCACGCCCGCGGCCAGGCCGGCCCAGGCCGGCGGTAAGCCACCCAGGTGCCCTCCCCGAAGACCAGGTTGTTGGACAGACCGGCGAGCGAGGTCTGGCGCAGCTCGATGCCCACTCGCGCATTGGCACCATGGCCGGCGAAGACAGTGTTGTTGGAGATCGGCATCCGCCAGGTCATGTAGCTGGCGTCGGCGAGGATGCCGATGCTCTCGCCCCCGATGCCGCCGTGGACGAGGTTGTTCACCACCTGGGCCCCGAGGGCGGCAATGCGAATGCCGACGCTGGTGGTTCCGCCGCCGCCGAAGACCCGATTGCCCTCGATGCGCCCGTTCCCGTTGACGTAGGCGGCGAGGATCCCGGTCGAGGCGGCGGTCGAGAGGCCGTTACCGGTGATGAGGTTGCCGCGGATGGAGGCGTCGCCGCCGCAGAAAATCCCGATCCGCTCGTTGCCGTTTCCGCCGCTGACCTTGAGGTGGACGGTGTTCCCTTCGACCGTGGCCGAGCCCTGGCCGACGTCGATGCCGACCACGCCGGTGACGTCGTTGCGGGCGATGACCGTGCCGGAGTTGTTGAGGGCCTCGAGGCCATAGCTGTCGCCCGAGCCAGCTCCGTCGTCGACGACGTTGTCGGTGATCACTGCCGAGTTGGGCGCTCCCGAGGCGAGTTGCAGGCCGGAGGTCCGCGCGCAGCGCCCGCCGTGCAGGACGTTCCGGGTGACCGTAAAGAGCCCGCCGATGTTGTAGAGGCCGTAGCAGTAGCCGGTGGTCACCTGGGGCTCGACGAAGAAACCGTCAACCCGCGCGCCGGCGCCGTTCGACCCGTTGTAGGTGGTGATGCCCACGTTGCTCCAGGGGACGACCCTGCTGGTCGCGCTGGCCACCACAGAAGGGTCGCGAGGATCGGCGCGCGAGCGGAAGTCCTGGGCCCAGCTGCCGAAAAAGGCTGTGTAGACGGGCAGGAACAGCGATTCCGCATAGCTTCCCGCGGCCACGTAGACATCCGTCGGAGCAGCGGCCGTGCTGCCGGCGGCGAGGGCCGTGGCCCGGGCCAGGCTCTTGAGCGGGTGGGCCGGGTCGGTCCCCGGATTGGCGGCCGCGTCATCCCCAGTGGCTGCGGCGACGAAGAGGGCTCGGCCGACGTCGAACTCGTCGCTGACCGTCCATCCTGGGGACGGGCAGCCCGCCTTCTGACCGCGCGCCCGCACGCGATATTTCCCGGCAGAGCGGAAGGTGGCGCTGAGAGAGCCCGAAGTCGTGGTCCAGCCCGGGTCGCTGGTCCAGGTCTCGGTCCCGCCGAGCGGATCGCCGTCGATCTCGAACTCGATCTTGGGCCAGCCTCTCATCGGGAACTGGATGACCACCGGCTGCGCCGGATTGGACCGCACCACAGGGAGGGCGAGCGGAGCGAGCGAGTCGGAGAGCGGCACGTAGGGGACGGGAGCCTCGCGGCGGGTTCCTCCGGTCCCGACGGCGACGATCTGCAGCAGATAGGTCTCGCCGGCGAGCAGCTGCGCTGCGCTGGTGTCGGCCGCCTGGCCCAATATGGTCGGCGTAGGCGGGAAGGTGGCGGTCGTCGGCGAGGACGACGAGGCTGGGCCGGTGAACTGCGCCAGGTAGCTCCCCGAATCCGGCGACTCGGCCTTGACCTGACCGGTCCCAGAGCAGGTCTGCGTCGTCAGCGAGGTGACCAGGGGCGCGCGCCGGGGCTCGGAGTAGTCGGAATCCACGTTGTAGGCGAACACCGCGTAGTCCCAGGTGCCGGGCGAGGGCGCGTCATCGACGACGGCCAGCGCATCGGTGGCGGTGACGACGGTCGCGTTGCCGAGCAGGTCGCCCGGGGAGTAGCGATGGCCCGGCGCGGGCGAGGCCTCGACCGCCGCGCCCTGGGAGCGCAGCACCAGAGCGCCGACGCTGGCCGCCCCATCCCGCCGCCAGCTGACGCGGGTGCGGACCTCGCTCAGCTTCTCGACCACCAGCCCTGCCACCGGCGAAAGACCGAGATCAGTGCGAAAGGTCGAGCGGAACTCGCTGCTCGAGAGCTGGGAGTGGACCGTATCGGTGGGCGCGACTCCGGGATCGACGACCAGGGTGTACTCGGCCTCCAGGCGCAGGGGCGCTTCGGGAACGACGGTGAAGAGCGTCGGCAAGTCGGGCGAGGATTCGACGGAGGCGGCGACCTCGCCCGCCCCCAGAAGCAGGTGCAGCCGCGGTTTGACCGAGTCAGCCGTCACCGGCATCGAGAAGATCACCATCGGCCGCACGGTCCGGCCGACCCCCGCCTCGCCGGACCTGGGAGAGACCAGTGCGACCTTCGGCTCGGTCTTCTGCATCAGGACATCGCGGCAGTAGCCGTCGGGACTGCATTTGAGGCCGTCGGGGCACTCGCCGGCGGGGCCGCACTCGATGATGCTCCCCTCGGGAATCGGGGTTTCGACGCGGCAGCCGGCCAGCAGCCAGGTGACGAGCAACGCGAGCAGAACGATCGGGCGTGGCACGTGGACCTCCGAGAAGCGACCACCATGCTATGCCAACCGTTAGCTGAAGCGGGCGGGCGCGCTCCCGAGGCGGGATTTCAATCTCGCCTGCCGTCGCGCCGGCGCACCCGCAGCACCGCGATCTTGGTGGAGTGGTTGAACGGCGCCGGGTCGGCCGGCAGCGATGGCGCGCCCTCGATCGAGCGGCCGACGAAGTCCTCGGCCACCGGGATCAGCTCCTCGACCGCCATGAAGCCGTCTGAGCAGAGCGCCTCCAGCCGCGCCAGGTACTCCTTGCCGGAGAGGAAGAGCGCGTTGTTCACCGCCACCAGCCGCCCTCCGTCGGCGATCAGCGGCCGGACCTTGTTGATCAGCCGCTCCGGACTCGCCTCCTGGTCCACCCTGCCCTTCTGCGTCTGCGAGAAGAACGGCGGATCAAGAAAGACGCAGTCAAACAGCCGCCCCTCCTTCTTCAGCCGCGAGCTCTCGTCGAAGAAGTCGCCGACCCGGAAGTCGGCGCGCTTCACCCCGAAGCCGTTGAGCGCGTAGCTCGCCTTGGCCAGGTTCAGGTACGAGCGGTTTAGATCGACCTGCACCACCTCGCTCGCCGGGGCCGCCTGCGCCGCGACTCCCAGGCTGCCGGTGTAGGCGAAGGTGTTGAGCACCCGCTGCCCGGCGAGCTGCGCCTTGGCCCAGGCCCGCAGGTTCCGCGTGTCGAGATAGAGAGTGGCGTCCTGATGCCGCGACAGCTCGAGGGCGTAGCGCACTCCGTGTTCGACGACCTTCCGGTCGAGCTCGGCGGCCGTCCCCAGCAACAGCCTGCCGTTGCGCTGCTCCGGCTGCCGGGCCGAGCGGACCTTCCAGAGCGCCGCCCTCACGAACGGCAGCTTCGCCTCCGCCACCTGGCAGGCGGTCTTCGCCGCGGACTCATCTCCCTCCACCGACTCCGAATAGTCGTGGATGACCAGCGTGCGCCCGTAGAGATCGAGCGCCAGCGCCGGATGGCCTTCAAAGAAGCCATTGAAGAGCCGCAGCGCCCCCTGGTGCTTGGGGTCGAGCAGACTCAGGCGGGCTTCGACTGCCGCGGCGATCCGTTCTGCCAGCTCCACGCTCGCTCCGAAAAGCTCAGGGATTACGCGGGCCTTTCGGCGACGGCCCCGGGCCCTTCTCTCCGGCGAGCGCCTCCTCGATGGACTTGCGCGCCCGCTCGGACTTCTCCTTGATTCGCGCCTTCTCCAGCGCCGGCCGCACGCTGTTCTTGTGGCTCGGCGCGCGGCGGATCACTCGCCCCAGCGACTCGGCGGCGACCGCGCGCACCTCCTCGGACTCGTCGCCCAGCGCCGCCATCAGGCCGGCGATGGCGCGCTTGTCGTCGGAGCCGCCCAGCTCCAAGGCCGCGGCGGCGCGCACGATCTCGTCCTTGGACTGCAGCGCCCGAGCCGCCTCGGCCACCTCGTCCCGCCCCATCAGCTCGCCGAGGGTCGTCAGCCGCGACTCGACTCGCTCCGCAGAGATCTCCAGCGCCAGCCGGTAGACCTGCTCGCCCTGCTTGAGGAAGCCGATCACCCGCCGGCCAGAAGCGGTCGGCTCCAGCTTCGGCAGGTGCACGACCTTGCGCTCGTCCTCGGGCACGGCCGACAGCTCCTCGGTCCCGAGGATCTTCCCGACCTGGGCGAGCGCCCGCCAGACCTCGAGCGCCTCCCGGGCCCCGCGCCCCTCGAAGAAGCGGGTGCGCACGAAGAAGCGCGCCAGGCCCTCCGGATCGTTGGCGAGCACCACGTCCTCGCCCGCCACCGCAGCGCCCGAGCGCTCGCCCGAGTGCGCGTCCCGGAAGACGAGGAAGTGGTAGGGCGCACAGTCCGGGGAGTCGCCCAGCTCGAGGGACGCCGGCGTCATCTCGCGAGCCCCCTTCGCCAACCGCGCTTCGACCGCTCGCTGATCCGCCGGGCTCACAGGGGAGGAGGCCAGCAACAGGAAAGTCAGGAGAAAGTGCATGGCCCTCTCTAGCACGGCCCAGCCCGGCACCGGGCGCCCAAATTGCCCGCCCGAACGCCCCCCATACCGGAGGAAAGGCGAGCGAAACCAAAGGGTTTTGCTAGCATCCAACCGGCCAAGACGCCCAGGCCCAAGCCCGCCTCTCCCTGGCAGGACACCAGGCGGGTCTAGTGGCGCTCCCGCAGCGAGCGCCTCCCTCGAGGAACGAATGCGCCGCTCATCCCTGGTCATCCTCTACCTGACCGTCTTCGTCGACATCCTGGGCTTCGGCATCATCCTGCCGACGCTGCCCTTCTTCGCCGAGAAGTTCGGCTCCAAGGGCGCCGGAGTCGGCGCGGTGATGGCCGCCTACTCGGCGATGCAGTTTCTGGGGGCTCCGCTCTTGGGCCGGCTCTCCGACCGCTTCGGGCGCCGCCCGGTGTTGCTGGCGAGCCTGGCCGGCTCGGCGATCTCGCTGACCCTCTCCGGCATGGCCCAGTCGCTGCTGTTCTTGGCCGTGGCCCGCGCCTTCGCCGGCATCTTCGGCGGCAGCATCTCCACCGCCCAGGCCTACATCGCCGACCTGGTCGAGCCCAAGGAGCGCGCAAAGTACATGGGCCTGCTAGGGGCGTCGATCGGGATGGGCTTCGTGCTCGGCCCCGCCCTGGGCGCCGCGCTGGCCCCCTTCGGCTTCGGCCACTCGGCCTTCGTCAGCGGCGGGCTGGCGGCGATGAACCTGGTGTTCGCCTACTTCAAGCTCCCCGAGTCCCGCGGGGCTGGCCCCGCCCGCCACTCGCAGGTTCCGATCGGCTTTGGGGCCTTCCTCGGCGCCCTGCACCATCCGGCCATCGGGCGGATCGTGGTGGCCACCTTCCTGTCGACCATCGCGCTGGTGGCGATGGAGGTGACCTTCGCCCTGCTCGGCGAGCAGCGCTTCAACCTGAACCCCAAGGGACTGGGACTGGTCTTCACCTTCTCCGGAGTGCTGATGGCCCTGGTCCAGGGCGGGCTGGTGGGGCGGCTGGCGCCCAGGCTCGGCGAGCGGAAGATGGCGATCGCCGGCTCGCTGCTGATGGGGACCGGGCTGGCGATGCTGCCGCTGATGCCCTCGCTGTCCACGGCCATGGTGGCGCTGGGGGTGATGTCGGTGGGCCAGGCTTTCGTCAGCCCGTCGCTGAGCGCGATGCTGTCGCAGGCGGCCAGCGCCCAGACCCAGGGCGGGACGCTGGGATTGGGCCAGTCGATGTCCTCGGCGGCGCGGGCCACTGGCCCGGTGCTGGCCGGGCTGCTCTTCGACTACCACCAGGCGGCGCCCTACTTCTCGGCGGCGGGGGCGATGGCGGTGGCGGCGCTGGCGGTGGGCGGGCTGCGCTCGCCGGAGCCGCTGCCAGAGCCCGCGGTCGAGGCTTCGGCCAAGCCTTGAGCTCCGACCAAGCCGACTGCCGCTCGGCGGCCCGGTGGATCTGCGAGCCGGCTGCTATCGGCTCGCATCGCCTGAAGGCCACGACCGGGCGGCGGCAGATTTCCCTTCAACATCGGCTGTGATATCCGAAGGCCTCCTTGCTCATCGACCGACCAGTCCAACTCCTGCCTTGCGAAGCCAGGGCGAAGCAGCACGGAGATTCACGCTCGAGCTTTGGCCCCACCGTGTCGAAGAGCCCTCAGAACGACTTCTTTCGTCCCGCCGAAGACCTCTCCATGGAACTCCTCATCTGCGCGCCTCGAGGCCTGCCGTGACCGCCGAAACGACCATCCTCCCCCACTCCGCCCAAGACGCGGGCCAGCTCGCAGAGCGGGTCAGGCTCGCCGACCAGCTGGTGCGCCAGCACCTGGAGGGCGCCCAGCTCGACCAGTCGCTCTCCGATCTCGACCGAATCCAGTCGCTCATCGACCTGCAGGCGGTGGCCGCCGAGCAGTCGGAGGAGCTGCAGAGCCTGGGCGCCGCCTTCGGGAAGGTGCTGGAAAAGAACGTCGACGGGCTGCACTGGGTCTCGGTGGAGGACGAGGACGGCAGTGAGCCCGCCCTGCGCTACCAGGAGACCTCGCTGCTCTTCTTCCCGCTGACCATGATCGCCAACCGGCTCGAGGACGGCCGCGAGGTGGACGTGGTGGGGATGTACGAGTTCGTCGGCGACAGGCTGGCGGAGGCGGACGAGGAGACGGAGTAGCCGCGGCTCCTCGCTCAGAGGCCGGCGTCGGCTCCTGCGGCATCCGGGGAACCGGCGTCGCCGGAGCCTCCCGCGTCGAAGCCCGCGGCATCGGGGGCTCCGGCGTCGCCAGCGTCGGAGGGGTCCGCCTTCCAGGCGCAGGCGCCGTTCAGGCAGGCCGGCGCCCCCGGGACCTCGGGGCACGGCTTCGGGGCCCGCGGAGCGCAGCTCGGCTGGCCGCAGAAGCGGCTGATCAGCAGGCTGGCCTGGTCGGAGAAGTCCACCGCGTCGTCGGCGTAGACCACCTGCGGCTCGCACAACTCAGTGCACGGGGCGGTCAGCCGCACCCGCTCGCAGTCGTAGTCCTCGACGCACATCGCGTGCTCGCTCTGCAGCTGGTCGATGGCACAGCTCAGGACCTCGGGAGCGCAGGCGCCGGCGTCGGGGACGCAGCCGCCGAAGTAGTACTCCGGTCCCACGTCCGGCCAGACGGCGGGTCCGGCGTCGGGGATGTCGCGGAGCGCTCCGCAGCCGGAGGAAACCGCCAATCCGAACGCCGCCGCGGCCACTGCCAACGCCAGCCACTTCATCGGGTCTCCATCCTCTGGAGTGCGGCGATCGGCGCCAGGCGCGGATCGCTCTTGGAGATGTCTAGCGCTTTGGCAAGAAGGCCTGGATGGCCTTCTTGACGGTGATCTGCACCGAGCCGGGAAGGCGTGGCGCCGGGCTGGCGCGGCACATCGCCAGCGTCTTGCGCAGCGAGTCGCAGGCGTCGGAGCAACGGTGGCAGCCCTGCAGGTGCGCCTCCATGCGCGCGCACAGGTCGGAGCTGATCTCGCCCTCCAGATGCTTGGAGAGCATCTCCACCACGTCGGGGCAGGTCGGACCCGAGGGCTCGGCGCCGACCCCGAGCACCGGGGCGACCTGGGCGCGCACCGCCAGCCGGGCCCGGTGCAGCCGGCTCTTGACCGCCTCCACCGACAGCCCAAGCACCTCGGCCACCTCGGGCGCCGACAGCCCCTCCACGTCCCGCAGCACCATCACGTCGCGGTACATCGGCTCGAGCGAGGCGATGGCGCTCTCCAGCACCTGCTCCACCTGCCGGGCGGCGAGCTGATCGTCGGGGCCGCGGGAGAGATCCGGCACTGCTCGGGTCACCGCCTCGGCACCGCCCTCCAGGGACTCCTCGTGCTCGGGGGCGAACTTGCTGCGGCGGCGCTTCTTGATGCAGAAGCTGCGGGCGATGGTGTACAGCCAGGTCGAGACCGACGAGCCGCCGCGGAAGTCGCGCACCCCGCGGGCCACCGCCAGCAGAGTCTCCTGCAGCACGTCCTTGGCGTCCTCGGGATCGCCGCACATCTTCATCCCGAAGCGGTAGACCTTGGTCTGGTAGCGCTCGAGCAGCTTCTCGAGCGCCTGGGGATCGCCGGCCCGGGCTGCTTCCACCAGCTGGCCATCTGCCATCTCGACTGGGTTCTCTGCCATCGCCGTAGAGCCTCAACCCGGAGCGGAAAGCGCGGATTCTAAGGGGCCCGCGCCGCGAGCGCACGGCCGATCGACTGTGCCAGCTGCCGAGCTGCCTGCACCGGATCTGCCGCCTGCAGGATCGGTCGGCCGACGACCAGGACATCGGCGCCCGCTCGGATCGCCGCCTCGGGCGTCTCCGCCCGGGCCTGGTCGTTGTCCGCCGCGCCCGCAGGCCGGATGCCCGGAGTCACGATGAGCGGGCCAGCTCCGACCTCCTGGCGCACTCCCTCGGCCTCGCGCGGGGAGCAAACGAGCCCGTGGGCTCCCGCCGACACCGCCAGCCTGGCCAGCCGCCGCACCGCCGACAGCGGAGGCCCGGCCAGCCCGATCGAATCGAGCGCCGCCGAGTCGAGGCTGGTGAGCACGGTGACCGCCAGCACCTTGGGCGCGCTCTTGCCCGCCTTCGCGGCGCCTTCGGCGCTGCCCTTGACCGCCGCGCGCACCATCGCCTCGCCGCCGGCGGCGTGGACGGTCATCAGCTCCACGCCCAGCGCCCCGGCGGCCCGCGCGGCCAGCTCGACGGTGTTGGGGATGTCGTGAAGCTTGAGGTCCAGGAAGACGCGAGCGCCCTGAGCCAGCAGCGCGCGGACGACCGGGGGCCCTTCGCCGACGAACAGCGACAGCCCGACCTTGAGATAGCCGACCTCCCGCGCCAGCCGGCCCCCGAGCTCGAGCGCGGCCTGCGGCTCCAGGTCGAGCGCCACCGCCAGCGCCGCCGCACCGGGATCGCGGGGGCTCATCGGTGTGCCCGAACCAGCTTGCCGACTTCGCGCGCCAGCTCGGCGGCCTTGGCGGACGGCAGCACGTTGCGCGCGTCGAACAGGGCGAAGGTGACGAAGGCGTCGAGCGCCTCCAGCGCCATGGCGCGCCCCATCGCCCCCTTGTGCACCTTCTGGCCGTTGTTGGCCACCACCTCCACGTCCAGCTCGCCGCCCTTGATGTGCACCCCGGCGAAGAGCTTGCGGTGGCCTTCGGCGAGCTCGGTGAAGAAGGAGTCGAGCCTGGGGAGCTCACCGGCGGCATTGAGCTCCTGGCAAATCCGGTGGATGGCCTGCTTGTAGAGCTGCAGCGCCCCGGCGCCCTCGGCGCTGACCGACTTGTAGGGCGGCCGCGAGGGGACCTGCCCCTTGGGCTTCTGCACCGCCACTGCCCCGCGCGAAACCAGCCCGTCCAGAGCCTGCAGGGCGCTGAACTCGCCCAGCCGGCTCAGGTAGATCACCTCGCGCACCGCGCGCACCCCGTCGACCTTGTCGAAGGCCGCAGTCTGCGCCGGGCCGTCCGGCTCCCCGGAGCCGCGCGAGAGGGTGGCGGCGTCGGGGAACTTCTGCCGCAGCAGCGTCAGCTGCTCGGCGCGGTTCATCCCGGCCAGCACCAGGTCGCGCGTGCGCTCGGCGAGCTTCACCAGGTTGGTCTCGCCGGTCTCGCCCTCGATGAAGGCGAACTCGCCCTCGTTCTCGAGGAAGGCGTTGAGGACGATCTCCTTCGCCTGCAGCTGCATGCCGCGATAGAGCTGGGCCGGGGTCAAAAACCCCTGCTCGATCAAGAGCTTACCGAGCCTGGCCCCGGCGGTGACCTTGTCCTCGCAAACCCGCAGCTGCTCGCGGGTGACGAGCCCGTGGTGCAGCAGCACCGGCCCGAGCCGCTCGGTGGTGTCGGAGCTGGCGGCAAAGATCACCTGGCCATCGCTGAAGCCGATCCGCCGGCGCGATGCCGCGCCCTGCAGGATCAGCGTCCCGGAGCGAATGGCCGAGCAGATGAATCCGAAGACCTCGGCGGAGGAGAAGGTCTCCAGCCTTCCGACGAAGAAGCCGTGCTTGCTGCGCTCCCCGGCCAGCAGCAGCACCTGGCCACCGGGGGAAAAGACAGACAGCTCCTCGCCTTCCTTGAAGCCGCAGCGTTCGGCGGCCTCCTTGGAGGTCTCGAGGAGCGCCCGGTCCCCTTCGAAGCGCAGCAGCTTGCCGGTGCGGGTCGACATGGTTCAGCGGCCTCTCGTCGCCAGAAGATGATCGCCCCCGCGAATCCCGTCCGATCAGAACGGGAAGCTGACCTCGGTGGGCTGGTTGGGCTTGACGCGCACCGTCTGCGACTTGGCCCCGCCGGCGGGGTTGATCACCCGAACCTTGTGGGCGCCGGAGGGGACGTCGATCTCGATCGGCGTCTGGCCGATGTTGGCGTCGTCGAGGAAGACCGCGGCGCCGGGAGGCGTGGAGTTGACGGACAGGGTGCCGGTGCCGCCCTCGTCGGGATCGGGCGCTGCCTCGACTTTGGGAGGCTTCGGCTGCGGCGCGGGTTTGGGAGCGGGCGCAGCCGGCGGAGCAGCGGGCTTGGCCGGCGGGGCCGGCGGCTTTGCCAGCGAGGCGAGATCGGCGGCGGGCTTGGCAGGCTCGGCCGCGGCGGGCTTGGCCGGAGCCGGGGGCTCGGCCGGCTTGGCAGCGACAGGGGGCGCGGCCGGCTTC
>JBBIQS010000071.1:0-42186 GCA_037442205.1 Myxococcales bacterium | reverse complement strand
CGGGCCAGGAGGCGAAGCTGCCGCGCGCCAGCTGATCAGCGCCGGACCGGGGGCTTGGCCGCCGGCGCGGGAGCAGCCGCCGGCACCGGAGCGGGCTTGGCCGCCGGGCGCGCCGCACCGGAGCCGGCCGCCTGCCGGACCCCGGTCATCACCTCGCCCAGCTTCTCGGCCTGTTCCTTGGTGGCGCAACGATACTCCTGCGTGCGCATCCCAGGGTTGTTCACCCGCAGCACCCAGCCGATCTCATCCTGCTCGATCTCGATTCTCGCTACGTCCGCCATCGATGGACCCCCGCGAAGGCGCCGATTGTCCCACTTTCCGACGGCGCCAAGCAACGGATCTAGAAGTGAAACTGTTTCACTCTAGCGGCGTCCCTTCTTCTGCCGCGTGACGGTGATCACGGTTCCGATGCCGCCGCGGACGTTGAAGTCGCCCACCACCTGGATGCTGCGCGGGGCCAGCGCCGCGAACAGGTCGTCGCAGATCCGGTTGGTGACCGCCTCGTGGAAGGCGCCCTCGTTGCGGTAGGACCACAGGTAGAGCTTGAGGCTCTTGAGCTCGACGCACTTCTTGTCCGGGACGTAGACGATCGAGAAGTGGGCGAAGTCCGGCTGCCCGGTCATCGGGCACAGGCAGGTGAACTCCGGGCAATCAAAGGCGATTTCGTAGTCCCGGTCCGGGCTGGGGTTGGGGAAGGTGATCAGGTCTTTGCTGGGCTTGGTCGACATGGGACGCGGCTACCTCGGGGTAAAAAAAGGCCGCGCACCATAACACGGGCGCGGCCGGGCCGAGCGCGGCCGGGCTCAGTCAGCGTCGGTGGCCAACCCGGCGGCGCGCTCGATGGCCTCGCTCAGCTCGGTGCCGGAGAGCGGCTTCTTGACGCAGGCCGCCATCCCGCACGACAGGGCCCTGCGCTCCTGCTCGGCGGTGAGCCGGTTTCCGGTGGCCACCATCTTGATCGCCGCCGTCCCCTGGCGCGAGTGGAGCTGGCGGCAGACCGCCATCGGGTCCACTTCCTCCAGCCCCAGGTCCATCACCAGCACGTCCGGGACGCGGGTGGCCACCTCCAGCAGCCCCTCGACCCCGCTGTCGGCGGTGACCAGGTCCCAGCTCGGGTTGAGCTTCTTGAGCTGGCGGGCGGTGGCCTTGAGGGCCTCGGAGTCCTCGTCCAGCACCAGCACCCGCAGGCTCTCGGCACCGCCCAGCTCCTTGGGCAGCGGCATGCCGTGGGCGGTCAGGAAGGCGCGCAGGTCCTCGCCGCGGACCCGGCGGTGGCCGCCCGGGGTGCGGTAGCCGCGCAGCAGCCCCTTGTCGATCCACTTGTGGACGGTGGTCGGATCGGTGCCGGTCATCCGGCCGATGTCGTAGGTGGTGAAGATGAGCGGGGTGGTGGCGGGCTTGGCGGTTCTCACGGCTGCCTCTCCCCCCGCAACGCACTGGGAGTATTGACCATTTCGAGTGCTGCCGCTGGCCAGTGTACTCGCCGAGGTGGGAAATTCCAACGCCTTCCTCGGCGCCGGGGCCCGATTCTCCGCGGGCGGCGCCGGCGGCGGGCGGTCGCCGGGGCCCGAAGGCTTGGGGGACAAAGTGCTTCACCGGTTGTGCGAGGGCCGGACGGCTGGTTCGGCCACTGAACGGGCCGGCGATCGAGAGGAGCCTGGCGGGCGCCCGGGGCCCAGTGCGGTCGCGCGCGGCGGGACGCATCCTTATGGCGCGGAGCTCGCCGAGGGGCGAGGGGAGGTCTCCTGATGCGCTGTCGCGACTTGATGAAATCGGACGTCGTCAGCTTGAAGACCACCGACCCTGTCTACCGGGCGGCCGAGACCATGGCCAACGGCAAGGTCGGGTTCGCGCCGGTGTTGGACGCGATGAGGCGGCTGGTGGGGGTGGTGACCGACCGGGATCTGGCCACGCGCGTGATCGCCCGCCGGCTCGACTACCACACGCCGATCGAGGAGGTGATGACCAGCCCGGTGCTCTCCTGCAAGGCGCTGGATTCGCTGGAGAAAGCCGGCGACGTCATGGACCGCAGCCACAAGCGGCGGCTGCCGGTGATCGACGACTTCGGGGAGTGCGTGGGGATCATCAGCAAGACGGACATCGAGGCCGCGGCGCACCTGCCGCCGATCGCCGCCCAGGCCCACGAGGCGCGGCCGCCCAGCCTGCACTGACCGCGGCGCGCTTCCGTTCGTCCCGAGCGGAGGCCGAGCTGTATTGACCGCGGCGTGCCTCCGTTCATCCCGAGCGGAGCCAGAGCCTGTCGAGGCCGCAGTCGAGGGATGGGAGCGGTCTGGGTTGGCGGTTCGAGTGCGCGTCCCTCGACTTCGCGGCCGGCACTCGCCGCCCGCTCCGCTCGGGATGACCGGCGCCGGCCTGGTATCGACCGCTATCTCTGTGCTTCGGATGTGGCCGGCCGCTGCCCAGGGCACAACGTCCTCCCCTCCCTGACGGTCGGGGCTCGGCCGGGCGCATGAGCAAACACCGCGCTAGTGGGTGGGGATGCCGTGGTGGGTGCTGTCGGCGCAGAAGCCCACCTGGAAGCCGACGATGTGCAGCTGCAGGATGTACTGAGCCAGCTCTTCGAAGGGGCGCTCGCCTTCCTTGAGACCCTTGGCGAAGCCGTTGAGGGCCTCGTTGAGCCAGTGGCCGGCCATCAGGCCGAGGGCTTCCTTGACCGCGTTGACGTCGAGGCAGAATTCGGAGAGCCGGTCGGCGGCCTCGTCCTCGTCGATGCGCTCGAACAGGGCGCGGACGCGCTCGCGGGAGGGCTCGGCGGCCGGGGGCGGCAGGGCGGGGTGGAAGGAGCGGACCGCCAGGTAGAGGCGCACGCCGTCCCACAGCCAGCGCTCGATCTGGTCGTTGCGGATCTTGCGGGCGCGGCCGTAGGTGAGCTTGTGGAAGCCGGGCAGCTCGTCGGCCAGCACGTCGAGGGCGCCGACCGACCACTCGGTGAGGACGCCGACCAGCGGCGGCCTGGCCAGCGCGGACAGCTCGTTGGGAGCCACCGCCTCGGCGCGCCGGACGATCTCGGCGACCTCGAGCTTGCGCCCGCCGTGCTCGGCGGCCAGCCCCATCCCCTCGCCCTCGAGCTCGTCGAGCTCTTCCTCGCCCTCGGGCTTGCGGGTGATGCGGCCGTAGCGGTCGCGCCACAGCTCGCGGCGCTGGCGCCAGAGGGTGCGGGAGCGGCGGGCGTCCTCGCCGTAGTCGGTCTCGCTGATCAGCTCCACCGCCTCGAGCGGGACCGGGCAGGGCTTGCGGGCCCCGGCCACCACCACCATCGCCTGCTGGGCGGGATCGGTGCGGCCGTAGATGTCGGGGACGACCTTGCCGACCATCCCCTCGACCAAGGGCTCCTCGACCATCGCGTCTTGCGTAATGCGCACGAAGGCGCCAGGCGAGATCACGGGTCCACCATAGCGCAGATTTGCCGGGGTCGGGCGGATGGCCAGGATGGGGGGCGCTCGGCCGTCGCCTCATCAGGCAGCCACGGCTGGACACGCCCGATGGTCGAAGGGCCGCGGGGCCGGGAGAGCTGGCTGGCCGGCCGGCGGCAGGGAGGCGCAATCGCCCGGATTCGCACCTGTTTTTCGGGCGCCGCGAGGCGGGCCGAGCGCCGCCCGCGTTTCACGGTCCGAGCGCCTGCCGGACTGCGGTGGCCAGGTCCAGGTAGGTGGGGATCAGCAGGCACGGTGACTGGAAGCCGTGGGCGATTCCCGCCTGGGCGGAGCAAGCAGCGGTCCCCCAGGTCTGCGCGGCCACGGCGGCGGGCAAGGGGATCACCAGCCGGACCTCGGCGCCGGCGCCGGCGAGCGCGGCGGCCATCGACTCGGCCTGCGATTGCGGCAGCAGCCCGTCGTAGGGGTCGGGGGCGTGGACGATCAGGATCGGCGCCTTGGCTCCGCAGGCATGTGCGCGGGGCGAGGCGTCGACGCAGCGGTCGCAGCTTTGCTCACACCCGGCGACCGCGGAGGCGCAGCTCGACGAGGTGTAGAGCACGGGGGCGCCCTTGGCGGGCGAGGTGGACGCCGCCAGCGCCGGGAGGTCCGACGGCGCCGAGTAGGCGATGGCCGCCCGCAGGTGGATCGGCGGCCCGCAGTCGGGGTCGAGGTCCGGGCGGTCCTCGGTTAGCGCGGCCATCAGTGCCAGCTGCGCGCCCGCCGACTCGCCGATCACCGCCACCTTCGAGCCGTCGAGGCCGTAGTCGGCGGCGTGGGCGGCGATGAACTGCACCGCGCACTTCACGTCGCCCAGGTTCGCCGGATACCCGCCGCCTTCCGGGACCAAGCGATACTCGACGTTGAACACCGCGACCTCGAGGTCGGCGGCGAAGAACGCCGCGGCGGAGGTGAGCTTGTCGCGGCGCTGGGAGCAGTCGAGCCAGCCCCCGCCGTGGATCATCACCAGGATTCCCGGGGCTGTCGCGGCCGGGGGCGGGAGGAAGAGATCTCCCTGGAGCACTCGTCCGCCGCGGTTGGCGTAGCTGAGGTTGGCGACGATCGCCGAGCCGCCGTCGAGGGGGATGGTGGCGGAGGTGGCTCCGGTCGGGCCCGGGCTTCCCGAGGGACAGCCGCCGCGGGTGCCGGCGTCGGCCAGCTCCCATTCGCAGCGCAGGCCCGCGTCGGCAGCGGCGTCGGCGGGACCGGCGCCGGGGCCGCCCGGGCCCGCGGCGCAGGCGGCGAGGAGCAGGCCCAGCGTGCTGGCTGCCCGGAGGCGGTTCGTCGTTCCCATGGCGGCATGTTACCTGCCCGCCGCGGCTTCGGCTGAGCGGGTGGGCGAGTGTATGGTCTTGGGCAATCGCTGGCGGAGGGACGGAGTGAGCCACCCGATGACGAAGCAACTGACGGTCGTTCTCGCGAGCCTGCTGGGGGCCGCCGCGCATGCGGAGGAGGCGCCGCGGGGGAATCTCCAGGGATCGTACTGGGGCATTTCCACCGGCATCGAGGGAGCTGCCGCCCCGAGCACCTTCAACGGGACTGCCGAGCGCATGCCCGCGGCGGTGGTGGCCACCCTCGGGATTCGCAGCCAGGGGATGACCGACCCCGCCGATCGGCACCTGCTGGTGGAGTGGGACGGCAAGCTGAAATTGAAGCTGGGCTCGGGGAGCCCCGGCGATCAGCGCACCGCGGGGGCGCTCGGGTTTGGAGCCGGGGCGGCGGCCGATCTCGGGTACCTGGCGCGGGGCGGGCGGTGCAGCCCGTACCTCTGGGCCGGGGCAGGGCTCGGGGCGGAGCTGATCGCCATGAGCCTCGGAGGCGGAGTCGACGCGCCGAACCTCTCGGTTCCCCAGGGGCAGGGAGCGCTCTTCGGGCGGCTGGGCGCCGGGGTCGTCTGCTGGAGTGGCGGGTATGCGGTGGTGGCGAGTCCGATGGTGGCGTTGCGCAAGGACCTGCAGGCCACTGGGCCGGAGCTCGGGTTTCGCGGGCGGCTGGTGGTCTCGGACGCGCTGGTGGTGTTGCTGGAGGCGGCTCACCTGTTGGCCCCGGCGAGCGCCGGCTGGAAGGAAGTCGGCGAGGACCGGCTCGCGATCGGCTTCCAGCACTGGCTGGGGCGGGGTTTCTGGATCGGCCTGGACGCGGGGCTCGAGCGCTATCTGATCAAGAACCGGCCGCCGGCGGGGGTCGACGTCTCCTACGACAAGGAGCAGAGGATGTTCTCGCTGTCGCTGGACGTCGGCCGCGGCTTCTGAGGGGCCGAGCTAGTCGGGCAGGACGCCGAAGGCGTACCACCAGCCGGTGAGCGGCGAGCGGCGGTAGACGACCGTGCGCTGCTTGCCGCGGAAGGTGTAGTGGATGATGCCCTCGTCGCTGGAGAGCATCTCGCGGAAGGGCGCCTGCAGCTCGGGCGAGGACAGCGGGTCGGCCATGATCATGTCCCGGGTCCAGACCAGGCCCAGCAGCGGGGTGGAGTCGAAGGAGTAGAAGATCTCGCCCTTGCCCACGCCCATCTCCTTGCGGATCAGGTCGCTCATCTGGTCGAGGAAGATCGAGCCGCCCAGCGCCCCGACGACCTTGTGGTTGGCGTCGCGAACCGGCACCGCCACCACGGCCGACGGACGTCCGCTCGTTTTGCCGATCACCAGGGAGCCGATGATCGTCTTCCCGCCGATCAGCTTGGGGAAGTAGGGGCGATCCGAGAGGTTGGGCTCGGCCTTGCCCTTGCCCACGATCCAGTACGAGCCGTCGGGGTGGGCGAACCAGAGCACCGCCGGGAGGTTGATGTCGCCGACCTCCTTCAGCCTTGGCTCGATCTGCTTCCAGTCTCCCGAGCGCGCGACTTCGGTGTCGGCGAGCACCTGGAGGGTTTGGGCCATCTTCTGCAGGTGGTTGTCGCTCAGGGACATGAAGGAGTGGAGGGCCACCTGGCCGTCGACCTCGATGCTCTTCTGAGAGGCGGGCGGCTGGGCCTGGGTTTGCGAGGCGGGAACCAGCGAGAGCGCCAGGGCGAGGACGGCCAGGCTGCGAGCGAGCATCGCGTGCCTCCTTGTCTCTTGGGACGAGCCGGCGAGCGCTCGGTGCCGAGGCGCTGCCTCCTCTGAAACGGTGGGGACACCGCGAGGGCTGGAGAAGGGCCCGCTGGAGAGGGAGGCGGGGCAGGGGGGCGCTCGCGCGCTCGAAGCGTGGTCGAAAAAGGGCGGCGGGCGCCCTTTTTCGACCACGGATCAAACCCTGGCGGGAACTTCTCGGCTGGGCCGATACTCAGTCCCCGAGGGGTCTTCCACGCCATGTCCAAGTCGATCGCCGCGCTGATCGTCGTCGCTGCCGTGCTCTCACCTATGAGCGCCATGGCCTGCGACTGCATGTACGCGCCGCTGCACGAGCGCTACGACGGCGCAGACCAGGTCTTCATGGGCGAAGTGTTGGAGGCCGGCGATTGGAACGCGCCATCGGCAACCTTTCGAGTCGAGGCGCAGTGGAAAGGCGTGTCATCGAACGAGGTGATGGTCCGTTCAGACAGTTCAACCTGCGGGGCCTACTTTGAGCGAGGGGAGCGCTACCTGGTCTTTGCCAAGGAGGGTTCGACGAGCATCTGTCATCGGACCACCCCCAGCGATCTGGCCGAGGCCGAGCTGGATCTGCTCGGTCCTGCTTTCAAAGCCGCCGGTTGCTTCGAGCTCGGGTGGGGGCTCTTCACCGCGGCCGCCTGCCTTGTGTTCTTGGGCGTGAGTCTTCTCGTTTGCCGGCCGCGCAGGCTGAACTTGGCACTGCCGATCCTCGCCCTGGCCGTCGGGTCGGCGGCCATGGGGGTCAGCCAACTCGGACAACAGCAACGCCGCGAGGAAGAGGAGTCCGCTCGCCTGCGGGAACTCGACGAGAAGTGCGAGAAGCTTTCTCGGGCTCCTCCGGCGCAGGACTGCAGCGACCTGCCGCTTATTCTGCCTGCGACAGCGAGTTCCGGGCCGTCATGGACTCTGTCAGGCGGACCCTCTCTGGCGACCCAAGGGACCAGAGTGTGTGTGCTCGATACCAGCGACTGGACGTACCGCTGTCCTCTGGGCGCGAAAAGGGCCTCGCGGATCGCGCTCGCTCCGGACGGCCTGACCGTCGCCGCGGCCGATCAAGGAGTGGTGAGACTCTGGAAACTTGAGAACGACGAATTCGTTCTTCGAGCCCAGATGCCGGTCGAGAGGGAACCGAGTTCCGTCGATTCGTTCGAATACTCCTGGGCCCAAGCCCTGGCGTTCGATCGATCTGGCACTGTCCTGACAGTGATCTGGAGGCTGGAGTCGTCTGGCAAGGACGTGTGGCAAGTCGAGCGCTGGGATGTGTCCTCAGCGCGATTGCTGAGTCAGTGGGCTCAAGATGGTTCGATCGACTGGATGGCGATGTCACCCGAGGGGAAGTCAATTGCGATTGTGAGGCACAGAGAGGCGAGGCCGGTACTCCAGGTCTGGGACGTCCAGATGGGCACTCTCCGAGCCGAACACACCCAAGATGTCGCCATGTTTGATCCTTCGGTCGCGTTCTCAGGGGAGAGAGCACTGGCCGTGAAAACCCGGAACCGGCAGATCGAGTTCTTCGAACTCTCGGGCTCGGAGCTCAAGCGTCGCTGGACCCGACAGACGCAATGCGGGATTTGGGAAATTGCCGGGTCGGAGGAAGGCCTGCTCCTCAGCGCCGATGGGGCGCAGATCCTGAATCCTGCGACCGGCGAGGTTGGACAGGAGCTGGGCGGAGGAACGGCCCTCGGCAAAGTCGGGCATTCCAGGTATCTCGTCATCCTCGACGGTGGCGAGCCCCGAATCCGGCAATGCCTGCGGCGGTAGCGCGACCGCGAGGTCCGACTCCTCGAAATCAAGGAGCCGCCGGCTCCACCTCATACACGCGAATCCCCGCGCCCGCCCAGCTCTGCCGGAGCCGAATCTCATTGGCCGCGCAGGCGTTTCCGCCGCCGCCGGTGACCACGTAGCGCACGCCGATCTCGCGCAGCAGCGCCCGGCCCTCCTCGGGAGTCAGGCGGCACGAGTCAGTCGCCTGCCGATAGCTGCCGACGAGCCCCGGCGCTCCTTCCGCCGACAGCGCGCTCGCCGGAACGATCTCGCGCTTCCCGCCCGGCCCCTGCCATTCGAAGCGCACCTCGGCCCCGCCGCCCAGCTCGGTGAAGTCGACCAGGATCGGATGCGCCCCCGCCGAAAGCTCGAGCTCCGCCGAGCGCTCCTGGGCACCATGCGCACCCCGGTTGTCGATGGCCTCCTTGCCGTCGAGAACCAGCCGCGAGCCGTCGTCGCTGGTGAGGAAGAGCTTCCACTTCCCTGCCCGCGGCACGTTCAGCTCGCCGCGCCAGGCGATGGCGAACTCGTCCGGCCGCAGCCTCGGATCGGGCGAGCCGCCGCCGAAGTTGAAGTCGATCCGCGAGTCGCGCCGCTCGAACACCGTCGGCGCCCGGAAAATCCCAGGCGCCCGCAGCGCCTGGACGACCGGCAGATCCCAGTAGTCGCCCTCGAGCCGCGACGGCACCCGCGTCAGGTTGCCTCCCAGGATCGGATGCCGGTGCAGCGTGGCGTGCCACATCATCCGGAAGTCGCCCGACAGGTCGAGCACCGCGAACTTCGACGGGTCCTTCGCCCACTGCGCCATCGGCGCCGGCGTCGCCAGCTCGGCCTCGATGAACGGCCTCGGGATGTACTCGACCAGCGTCAAAACCATGGGCACGGCGATCGCCGCGATGCGCAGCGGCTGCCGCGCGAACCTCGACCGCAGCGCCGCCATCCCGAAGGCGGCGGCCACGCACAGCCCCAGGTACATCACGTACCCGAGCCGCACCGGCACGCCCATGAACGACAGCTGCGGCAGCGCCGCCTCCAACCCCAGGTACGGCAGCGGAATCGAGGTGTCGACCCGCCCGCCGACATGCAGGTAGGGCCCAAGCGCCAGCACCGCTCCCAGCGCCGCCGCGACCAGCCAGGCCCGCGCCGCCGGGGCGAGGATGGCGCCAATTATCGCAGTCAACACGAGCACATAGCCCATGTAGAGCGCGGTCTCGGTGGCATTGCCAGACCAGCCGAAGGCCTTGCCGCCAAACCAGCCCGCCCAGCCCTGGACCTGGTTGGGAAAGAAGAACGCCTGCAGATCGCCGGAGAAGCGGATCGGATCGTGGGCGCCGGAAACGTGCTCCGCCGCGCGCGTGTAGAGGATGGCCACCAGCAGCGGCCCGGCGACGATCAGATAGGTCGCTGCCAGCTGCACCGCCCGCACCGCGAAGGCCTTGGACAGGAAGCTCTTGCGCGTCCGGATCGCCGCGTCGGCGAACAGCACCGGCGTCGCCACCAGCGCGTAGAGCAGGTGGTACCAGCTCGCCAGCGACGCCAGTGCCAAGAAGAGCCCGCCGAGGATCGCGTCGCGGCGCGTCGCCTGCCCGCGCAGCATCCGCGTCAGGTGGACCAGGAAGAGCGGCAGCCAGCCCATCGACGACAGGTGCTGGTGCCCCTGCACGTGCGCCAGGTGATAGGGCGCGGCGCAGAACAGGATGCCCGCCGCCAGCGCCGCCCAGAAGTCGCCGGTCAGCTCGCGGGCCAGCCGGTACATCCCGAAGGCGGTCAGCCAGAAGGCGAACAGGACCCCGGCGTTGTAGACCGCCACCGGCGGCAGCACCGACCACAGCGGCGCGGCCAGCACCGCGGTGGGGATGTCGAAGGTCTCGAAGACCAGCGTCGAGCCCTGCGGGTGGAAGACCCGGTCGGTGAAGAAGGGATTGCGCAGCGAGAAGAGCGCGTCGCGCATCCAGCGCCAGGACCAGAGGGTCTGCAGCGGATCGCCGGGATCGCCGCCCAGCCGGCTGAAGAAGTGGGCCGCCATCGGCCAGGTCAGGGCGATCGCCGCCAGCAGGCAGACCAGCGCCGCCACGAGCTCGCGCCGGCGAGGGTTTTCAAGAATGGCGGGGGCGCCTTCGGTCATCGGGCGGCAGAGAGTACCCGACCGCCGCTGGGCGCGGCTATCATGCGCCGTTCAAGGAGCCCGCCCCATGCGCACCTGCCTCGCCGTCCTCGTCGCCTCGCTGCCCCTGCTCGCTTCCGCCTGCTCGCCCGATTGCAGCTCGGTCTGCAACGCCGGCTCCTCCTGCTACCTGCGCGTCCACCCCGGCGAGGCCTACAACCCGTCGCACAACAACACCTGCATCGACCAGTGCCTGAAGACCGACTGCAACCCCCAGCAGCAGGCCCGCCTCTTCGACTGCCTGGATCGCATCCAATGCAGCAGCGACGTGGGCTCGGGGCTCAGCGTGGTCAGCTGTGTCAGCGACTCCGGCTGCGGGATGTGGGCCGCCGCCTGGTACGGGAACTGACCGCTGCCCAGGCAGACGAGCGGCGGACTTTGCCCAGGTTCCGGCGCTCCGCTACCCTGCCGCGATGCTCTCCCATCTCCTGCTGCTGACGACCCTGTCTGCCGCTCCGGCGGCGCAGTTTTCTCCCGACCAGCTTCTCCAGATTGGCAAGGGCTACGCCGATCGCGGAGAGAGCGACAAGGCGATCGCCGTCCTGCAGGACGCGCTCAAGAACGGCACCGGCAAGCCGGCCGAGGCCGAGTACCTGCTCGGCCTGTGCTACTCGCGCAAGGACAAGCTTGCCGACGCCGAGGCACACCTCGCCAAGTCGGTCGCTCTCGACGCCAAGCGCTATGACGCCTGGATGCTGCTCGGCATGACGCGCGACCTGCTGGAGAAGCCGCAGGACGCCGCCGAGGCCTACCGCAAGGCGATCGCAGCCTCGCCCGACAGGCCCGAGGCCCACAAGGAGCTGGGCAGCACGCTCATCGTGCTGGGCAAGCCGGAGGAGGCGGTCGTCGAGCTGCAGGCGGCGGTCAAGCTGGCGCCGTTCCAGACCGATGCTTTGGGCGATCTCGGCTACGCGCTCTTGATGTCGAAGCGCTGCGAGGAGGCGCTGCCGGTGCTGGAGAAGGCCCGCGGCAGCGACAAGCGCTCGGCGGAGGCGGCGGCCCACCTCGGCGACGCCCACGCCTGCCTCGGCCAGGTCGACGAGGCCATCGGCGCCTACGAGCAGTCGCTGCAGCTCAAGCCCGACAGCGCCCGCACCCTGTTCCACCTCGGATTGATGAAGAGCAAGAAGGGCGACAAGGACGGCGCCAAGAAGGCGCTCACCGAGTCGCTCAAGCTCGAGCCGGGGAACGCCCGCGCCCAGGAGGCGCTCAAGCGGCTGGGGAAGTAGCACCGGTCATCCCGAGCGTAGGCGCGCAGCGCCGAAGTCGAGGGACTGCGCGAGACTCCGACGCCCCTTCGACTCCGCGGCTATCGCCGCTCCGCTCAGGGCGAACGCTGAGCTAGGCCTCGTCCGCTCCCGGTGCCGCCGGGGTGACGCGCAGCTTGCGGAAGCGGGAGATCTCCACCAGCCCGGGCTTGGCGCCGCGGGGCTTGAAGACGTCGCCGGCGCGGCAGAGGTGGACCTCGACCTTGGAGAAGCCGCGGGCCTTGGAGTACCAGGCGGCAGCCGCGGCGGCGACCTCAACCACTGAATCCGGGATCTCGACGCGGTCGGGATTGCGCACCACCACGTGGCTGCCCGGAGTCCCGCCGCCGACGTGCAGCCAGAGATCGAACGGCTTGGCGACGTCGAAGGTGAGGTGGTCGTTGTCCTCGGCCCCGCGGCCGATCAGGACCTCGAAACCCTCGACGTTGACGGTGCGGTAGGGACGTCCCTTGCTCGACATGGGCGGCAGGATAGCCGCCCGCGCGATCCCCGGGAAACGGAGATCAGCTCTCGCGCTCGCGCATCGGGCGCAGCAGCCAGACCACCTCTTCGCCAGTGAAGCGGGAGAGGTCTTCCTTGCGCACCACTGCCGCGTCGGAGGAGGCCTGGGCGCAGTCCAGGGTGCCGTCCTTGGACAGGTTGTTGCCGACCACTACCCGGCAGTGTCCGCCGTCGGCGATGTCCGGGCCCTGGTGGTTGACGATCAGCAGGTCGCCCGGCTGCGCGTTGGCCAGCAGCTTGGCCACCGCCTCCTGGCGCTCTTCGTAGGGCAGATCGTTGAGCTTGAGCTCGCCGAGCTGGTCGAAGCACTTGTTGGGGCCGTGGGCGAAGTTGTGCAGGTCCACCGCCACCGGGTACCAGCCCTTGCCGTCCTTGGAGTAGCTGGGGGTCTTGAAGCCCGCCTGGTGCAGGGTGTCCATCGCGAAGAGGTTGCACTTCCACTTGCCCTTCATCGCGCCGTAGCTGGTGACGTCCGGGCTCTTGTTGCCGGGGATGTCGCGGTTGCAGCTCTTCCAGGCGCCGGGGACGCCGTAGTTCTCGCCGAAGCGGGCGATGCGATCGAGGGCGGCCTGGGCGATGCGCTCGCCGGGCGTGATCACCGCGCCCTCGGCGGCGGCCAGGATCCGGCCGGCGGCGGTCTGCTTGCCCTTCTCGTCGACCGCCACCAGCGTCGCCGCTTTGCCATCGTGGTCGAAGCTGTCGGCGTAGCGGAAGGCGGCGGCCAGCTCGGCGGTGCCCTCGAGCTTGCCGTCCTTGTTCAGGTCCGCCTTGGCCAGCGTGGCCTTGGCCTTGGCGTCGGTCACCTTGTTCAGGTCGATGGTCTTGCCGGCCTGGCGGGCGATGAACTGGTCGCGGCTGATCTTGTTCGACATCGCGGTCCTCCCGGAAGAGCGCTCGCCGGTATTGTCTCGCCCTTCCCGCCCGGAGTTGCGCGGCGCGGGAAAGGTCAGTCGATTCGGGTGCTTGTGGGGCTAGTAGAGGAAGTCGTCAGCGCCCTGGCTGACGGTGACCAGGACCACGGTGTCGGCGCGCAGGGTGGCGCTGACGGCCTGGTAGGCGGACTGGATGGCGTCGCTGTGGCGCTGCTCGTCGGCGATGACCACCAGGATCTGCTTCCTCCACTTGTCGGCGGCGGCGACGTTGGTGGTGCTGTCGAGGACGCCCTGGAGCTTCTTCTCCAGCAGCGTCTGGGCCTGGGCGACGGTGTAGGGGCTGGTGCGCGGGAAGCTCATGGCGCGGGTGACGCTGACGCCGATCTTGAGGCCGTCGATCTCCATCAGCTCATCGGTGCGCTTGCCGGCGGGGTTGGCGTAGCCGATCTCCATCTCCGACTTGAGCAGGGTGGCCAGCTCGCAGCGGGCCAGCAGCTCGACCGCGAAGGCCTCGGAGGGGATCGAGCTGCCGCCGGCGTTGGTGTCGCTCATCACCTTCTGGCCGCCGGGGGTGAGCAGCGAGAAGTCGGAGGCGTCGTAGGGGTTGGTGCCGAAGTCGATCTGGTTGAGCACCAGGTGCGAGGCGGTGTCGGTCAGCTCGGTGTCGAGGACGCCGCACTCGCCGGTGATGGCGCCGAAGCCGGGCAGCGGGACTGCCACGCCGGAGTCGGAAGCGCCGGAGTCGGGAGATTGGCCGGCGTCGCCGTCGGCGACCGAGGCGTCGGGGAGATCGGTGCCGGTGTTGCCGGCGGTCCCGCCGCAGGCAGCGAGCGCGGCCAGGACAGCGGCGAGGCAGAGGGCGGCAAGGGAAAGGCGGGAGGCGTGGCGCATGCTGGCTCCGGGTCAGGGCGGGGCGAGGATAGCAGGGCTGCCTTCGCGACGGGACCGGGCCGGCCGATCGCCTCATCGAGGGCCAGCAGCGGCGGATCGAGGAACGACTCCGAATGGGCCCAGCCTGCTGGAGCCGCCCTCCGGCCGGACTGCCTCAGCGGGCCGCGCCGCGTCCGATCATGCGGAAGGCTTGCCCCGCTTCGCGCTGCGCGAGGGCAGGGCTGCGAGCATCTCCTCGATTCGATCGAACGAGGGCGGCTTGGTGACGTGGGCGTGGAAGCCGGCCGTGGTCGCCAGGCGCTGGTCCTCGGGAAGGGCGTAGCCGGTCAGCGCCACCAGGAACACGTCGCGCAGGGCCTCGTCGGCCCGGATCGTGCGCGCCACCTCGTAGCCGTCCATTCCGGGCAGGCCGATGTCGCACAGCACCACGTCGGGGCAGCGCAGGCGGGCGGCGCGAATCCCCTCGGCTCCCTCGTGGGCGACCTCCACCGAATGGCCCGCCAGCTCCAGCAGCTCGCGCAAGCTCTGGGCGGCGTCGACGTTGTCCTCCACGATGAGCACGCGCCGCGACAGGCTGGCCGCCCTCGAGATCAGGGCAGCTGAGGCAACTTCGGCCGAGCCGTCCACCGCCCCCAGCGGCAGCTCCACCGTGAATTCGGAGCCCTGCCCCTCGCCGGGGCTGGCGGCGCGCACGCTGCCGCCATGAAGCTCGACCAGCGTCTTGACCAGCGCCAATCCCAGACCCAGCCCGCCATGGCAGCGGGCGAGCGAGCGGTCGGCCTGCATGAAGGGCCGGAACAGCTGGCCGACCACCTCCGGCGGCATGCCCACCCCGGTGTCGCGGACTCGGATCACCGCCTTGCCGAGCTCCGGCAGCTCCTCGAGCGCGAGCGTCACCTGGCCCCCGCCGACGGAGAACTTGGCCGCGTTCTGCAGGAGGTTGCCGACCACCTGGGCGAGCCGGACCGAATCGCCGTCGACCTGCAGCCGGCGCTGCGGCACCTGCACGGTCAGGCCGACGGCATTGGCGGCGAACAGCTCTCGGCAGTCCTCGGCCGCCTGGTGCGCCAGCTGGCAGAGGTCCACGCTCGCGCGCTGCAGCTGCAGCTTCCCGTTGGAGATGCGCGTGAGGTCGAGCAGGTCGTCCACCAGCCTCGACAGATGCGAGGTCTGCCGGTCGATCATCGCCAGCGCGCGCGCCCCCCGCTCATCGGGGCAGGGCATTCGCGACAGGACGCTGAGGCTGTTGCGGATGGGCGAGAGCGGGTTGCGCAGCTCGTGGGAGAGCACCGCCAGGAAGGCGTTCTTGTTGCTGTCGGCCTCGCGCAGCGACTCCTGGGCCCGGTGCAGCTCGTCGGCCTGGGCCTGCAGCTCCTCGTTCTGCGCGTGGAGCTCCTCGTTCTGGGACTGGATCTCCTCCTGCTGGCTCTGCAGCTCCTCGTTCTGGGCCTGGATCTCCAGCTGCTGGCTCTGCAGCTCCTCGTTCTGGGCCTGGAGCTGCTCGCCCTTGAGCTGCAGCTCGCCGACCAGGCTCTGCACGCGGGCGTGCCCGAGCGCGTTCTGCACGCTGACGGCGAGCTGCTTGGCCGCCCCCTCGGCGAAGCGCACCGCCTCCGCCGGCAGCTCGCGCACGCTGGCCAGGACCAGGACTCCGATCGCCCGGTGGGCGGCGTCCAGCGGCACGGCGGCCACCGTCCGCGGCGGGAGCTGGTCGAAGCCCAGGCGAATCCGGAACGGCGAGTCGGCGGGGAGGTCGCGGACCACCACCGGGAGCCGGGTCTTCACCGCCTGGCCCGGGATCCCCTCGCCAGGCGCCAGGGAGGAGTGCTGGCCATCGAAGGCCACCGCGGCCCGGCACTCGAGCCGGCAGCCGTCCTCGGACAGCAGATAGATCGCGCCCAGCTCGGCGCCCAGATGGCCGGCCACCACGCCCAGCGCGCGCTCGCACAGGTGCGTCACCTCGAGGCTGGAGGCCATCTCGCTGGCGAAGCGGGCCGACGCTCCTAGCTGCTGCTCGCGGTGCTCGAGGGCGAGCGCCATGTTGCCGAAGGTGGCGGACAGCTCCGAGAGCTCGTTGCGGTAGCGGCGCTCGAGGGGGCGCGCCAGCCGCCCGGCGGAGGTGAAGTCGCCCGAGGCCAGGCGGCGCGCCGCGGCCACCAGCTCCAGCGTCGGGGTCCTCACGCCGCGGAAGGTGATCCCGGCGGTGGCGGCGAAGAGCGCCAGGACCAGCAATCCGAAGATGACCAGCGCCCGCTGCAGCTCCTTCTGCGCCTGGCCAACGGCGGCGTTGAGCTGGGTGTCCTTCTCGTCCACCAGGACGTGAACTTCACGCACCCGCGCGAAGAGCTGGTCGCGCTGGCGAGAGAGGTCCAGGTCTGCCGCCTCGAGCCGGGCGAGGTCCGGCCGGGTCTGGGCGAGCTCGACGAAGTTCCGCAGGGAGTCCTCGAGGCGTCCGGCGAGCGACGAGATCTCGGCGAGCTTGGCGGCCTCGCCGGGCGCACCGCCGAGCAGCGCCGCGAGCCTGGCGAGGTTGTCGCGAGTGCGCCGCGTCGCGTCTTCGATGGCGCGAAGGTCCCGCGGCTCGACGCCGAGCGCGAAGCTGCGGGCGGCGGTGATCTGATCGAGGAGGGCAAAGTCGACGTCGTCGATGGCGGCGGCGCTCGCCGCGAGCATCTCTCTTTCCTGCCGCCGGATCTCGCTGATGCGGCCGAGCTGCACCAGGGAGAAGACCAGCAGGCCGACCAGCAGCAGCCCGGCCGCGCCGAAGCCGAACCCCAGTCCCTGCCCCACACTCAAGTCGAGGTGTCTGTCCTTGCTCACCATCCGCCCTCTACCGTCTCTCCCCCTCGCAGCCCGAACAACCGATGCTTGTGCTCGACGACCTTCAAGTCGGACGCCGACCCGACCCATTCCGCCTCGCCCAGCAAGAGCAAGGCCCCCGGAGCCAGCCCGGAGGCCAGCAGTCGCAGGGCGCTCTCCTGGAGAGCGGGCTCGAAGTAGATGAGGACGTTGCGGCAGCTCACCAGGTCGTAGCGCCCTTCGCCGGGCACTCCGTCCGAGGCCAGGTCGTGCCGGCGGAACTCGACGCGGCGCCGGATCCCGGGCGCCACCTGGTACTCGGGCCGAGTGCGCCCGGCCGCGGGTACGAAGTGCCTGGCAAGGCGCTCCGGGCTCACCTCGACCAGGGCCTCCGCCGGGTAGCAGGCCCGCGCCGCGCGAGCGAGAGCCGAGGTGTCGACGTCGGTGGCGACGATGCGACCGGTCTGGTCCCCCAGCTCGTCCAGCAACATGGCCAGGCTGTAGGGCTCTTCGCCCAGGCCGCATCCGGCGCTCCACACCGACAGGCCGCGCCCGCCTGCCCGCGCCAGCCGCTCGGCCAGCGCGCGGCGAAGGACTTCGAAGGTGGCGCCGTTGCGGAAGAAGCGGCTCACCTTGATGGTCAGCCGTTCCAGCAGCAGCCCGGCCTCATCGGGTTCGGCCTCGAGCCGGGAGGCATAGCTGCGGAAGCTGTCGGCGCCCACCGTGATCATCCGGTTGCGCAAGCGCCGCTCGACCGTCGCCCGGCGGTAGGCGCGAAAGTCCACGCCGCAGCGCTCGCGGATCACCTCCAGGATGTGGGCCAGCCAGCGGGCCTCCTCCGAGGGCGGGAACGCGGCTGCTTGCGAGCTGGTCATGCGTCACGCGCTCCCGGCGGCATCCCTGGCAAACGCCCCATGATCGCTCGGCACAGGCCAATGCCTGGGCGGTCTGCAAAAAACCTGCGTCATCAACTGCTTGAGTGGGTGGCTGAGGCTGGCTGCTTCTTTGGTCTTGCGTTGGCCGCCAACCAAGTTCAGGGCCAGAGAACTAAAGGCCGGAGCAGGCCAAAGCAAGCTTGCCTCGGGCCAAGCCAGCACGAGGCGCTGCCCAGGGGGATATTCCGTCGGGAACTCAACCGATCTCGCCCCCCACCGCAGTGCAAGCCGAGCCGGCGTTCGCCTAACCCTTGCCAAACAAGCTGAGCTGCCGCGAGGGCCGGGCCGGCTCCTCGGTCTCCTCATCCTCCGCGGCCTCGTCGACGGCGGCCTCTTCCCGAGCCCACTCGAACGGCCGATCGAGCTCGACGGTCATGGTCTCCGGCGCCAGCGACCGCACCATCGCCTCGCTGACCGCGGCCCCCTCGACCTTCAACCGCACCACCGCGTCGGGATCGAGCCTCGCCAGCTGCTCTCGGATTTGCCCAGCGATATCCGCGGGTTGGGCCTCGAGCGCCACGTCGACCATCGGCCGCGCCGGCAGCTCGACGAAGCGGCGGCGCACCGGAGTCCCCGGCTCGAGCTCGAGCAGGAAATAGCCCTTCTTCTCGTCGCGCTCGGCGCGCGAGGTCCGCTCGATCGACCCGGGATAGACCACCGGCGCGGCCATCGGATTGCCGGCCAGATCCTGCGTCAGCACCTGCGTTCGATGGATGTGGCCGCTCAGGACGGCATCGAGACCTTCCGGGATCTGCACTCCGCGGATGACGTCGATTCCGGCGCGGAAGGTGAAGTTGCCCGGGCCGACGGTGGCGCCTTCGACCGTCTGATGCATGCACAGCAGCCGCAGCTGCGCGGGACTCGCGTTCCAGCCGGTCGCCTCCAGCACCTCGGCGAAGCGCGGGGCGATGTCGCGCTGGAAAGGAAAACCGGAGAGGCTGACCCGAAGCCCCGCCGCCTCGAGCGCGAAGGTCCGCGGCCGATCGAAGACGTGGAGGTTGCGGTGGGCGCCGAACATCGGGAACGGAATGGCCGAGCGCTCGTGGTTGCCGGGAACGAGGAAGATCGGCACCCGCTCGGCGGCCTCCAGCAGCGGCGCGAAGGCCAGCTGCACCAGCCAGGGCCGGACCTTGCTCCGGTAGAGCAGGTCGCCGCCGTGCACCACCAGATCGACCTCGCCCCGGATCGCCGGCTCGAGCGCCCGGCGGAAGTTGGCGAAGAAGTCGTCGCCCCGCCGCCGCCGCTTCACCCGCGGGCGGGCCGGAAGATCGAATCCGAGGTGGGTGTCGGCGAGGAGCAGGACGCGCAGTGGCACGGGCAGAGCCTAGCCGAGAGCACCGACATCGCGAGAGGAGCCGAAACCGGTCTGCCGAGCTTTTCGAGGGCCCCGCGACAGGCGAGGGGCCAACGATTCGGCTCCTCGAGTGGCCGGCGCAAGCGGCCGTCTTCAGGCGTTTTTCTCGGCGGCGGCCTTGATGGCCTCCAGCACGAACCGCCGCATCCGCGACCGCACCAGCGGCTTCACCAACGGCGCCGCCAGCCGGTTCCATCCCTTCAAACGCACTTCGGCCACCAGCGTGTACCGCGTCCCGTCTGCCTCGGGTTCGAACAGGTTGGCGAACGTGGCGTCGTAGCGCGGCTTGCGCTCCTCGAGGTCGATCCGCGTCGACGACCTCCTGCGCACCAGGTTCGGGACCGCTCCCTCGAAGGCGTGTTCGACCTCCACCGCCTTCTCATCGCCGGACTCGCGCACGATCCGGACCGCGCGGATGGTGGGGAAGATGCGCGGCCAGTTGGCGGGGTCCCAGTACAGCGCGAACACGCGCTCGGCCGGCGCGCGGATGTGGGTGGATAGTGTTGTGCGAATCATCAGAACCCCCGCTGATGGCAGCGAGATAATCTTCGCCAGAAGCACGAAGGCGCTGATTCACGCGGAGGAGCAACTGGGGAAGGTCTGGTTCCCAACCCCGAAATTGCTGGCGACTTCCCACTACGCCCGCGCCAATCGACCAACCGCGGCTGATAGCCTCACAAGGCCTGCCACGAGGTCCTCGCCATGAAGCCTGTCGTCCGACTGTCGTTCGCCATCGCCCTGGCTGCCGGCTGCTCGAGCCCGCCGCCGGCCCCCGAATCCTGCGGCCCCTGCGATGCCCCGCCGGCGGCGGTCTGCGCCGACGCCCAGACCGCGCGCAGCTATTCGGCCGGCGCCTGCGACAGCAGCAACCAGTGCGCCTATCCCTTCACCGACCAGGCCTGCCCCAACGGCTGCCAGGGCGGCGCCTGCCGCAGCGAGCCTCCCGGACCGCTGCAGGGCACCTATCCCGGCGTCTATCCGGCCCTGGTCTCGAGCACGCCGCTCGAGCAGTTCATGATCTCGCCCGACGAGTCCCACCTCGCGGTGGCCAGCAAGCTCCAGAGCATGTCGCCGTTCACCGGCACTCTCTCGCTGCTCGCCGTCAATCCCGGCAGCGACTCGGTCCCGGTGCAGCTGACCACCAAGGGCGACTTCTACTTCTCCAAATTCCTCCCCGACGGCCGCTACCTGTTCAGCGACGCGGTGGACGCGAACGAGGTCGGCAACCTCACCCTCGTCAATCCCGACGGCTCCGGAAGGCGCACCCTGGCCACCGGCATCCACCCGGTCTATTCGGCGACCGGCACCGGGCCGCGCTTCGGCACGCAGGTCGGCGGCTCGCGGGTCTTCTTCCAGCAGGGAACCCACGCCGCCTACTGCGAGATCGACGGCGGCGCGGTCGTCGATCTGGATCCGGGAAAATCCAGTGATCTCGGCTACATCGCGCCCGATGGCTCGGCGGCGGTCTACGGCGAGCGCGGCTCCGGCAGCGGCGACGCCTTCTACCTCTACACGGTGGCCACCGCCTCGCGGGTGCTGCTGGCCAACGCCGGGACGGTGCTGGGCGAGTCGCGCTGGTCGCCCTCCGGCAAGTGGCTCTTCTACTCCCAGGGCGACCCGTTCCAGACCTCCAGCGCGCTGCCGTTCGTCATCCGCTCCGACGGCACCGGGCAGGCCAAGCTCTCGACCAAGTTGTCGCGGTTCGTGGGCTTCCTGCCCAACGACAGCGGGGTGATCTACGGCGTCCCCGGGAACTCCGGCGGCGTGATCGTGGTGCACCGCTTCGACGGCTCGCCGGACATCGAGATCACCACGCCGTTCCTGTCCCTGAGCTACCAGGGGTCGGGCGTGGTCTATTCGGCCGCCGCCAACCGGGTCTTTGTCGCCGCCGGCAGCCAGCGCAGCGGGGATCTCTACAGCGCCTCGGCGGCGGCCAGCGGCGCGCTGACCAAGATCCTCGGCGGCCTCGAGTACAACTTCTGGGGCGGCGTGGAGCTCTCGCCGGACGGGGCCTTCGTGGCCGCGTACCTCGCCAACAATCAACTGGTCCTGTTGCGCGGCGACGGCACCGGCTCGCCCACCGTCGTCGGCGACGGCCGCGCCGCCTTCTCCTTCGAAGAGACCGGCGCCGGCAAGCTGCTCGCCTTCACCGAGGTCACCGGGAGCTACCCCAATCTCACCGGGCGCTTCGCGGTCCTCTCACCCGACGGCAGCGGCAGCCCCTACCTCTTCGCGAACAAGACCGGGCGTTTCGAGGGGTATTGGCTGGGCAAATTGGCCATCGAGCAGGTCGCGGGCGCCACCACCGCGGACGGCGACGACATCTGGGCTGCGCCGGATGACGGCTCGGTCACCGGCACCCTCGCCCGCCACGTGGCCGGCCTCTACAACCGCAGCGGCGGGCGCCGCGCGTTCCTGCGCGCCGCGTCCAACGCCGGCGGCGGGTTTTGGGTCATCGATCTGCCCAACCAATAGGCTCGGCGGAGATCACCGCATGAACATCCGCACCGCGGCGTAGAGCCCGACGGCGATCGCCGTGGCGCGGATTCCAACCGGCGGCAGGCGCTGGGCGAGGTGGGCGCCCAGCCAGCCGCCGAGGGCCGCCGCCACCGCCATCAGCGCGGCCTGCGGCAGCCGCGCCGCTCCCATGCCGAGGAAGTAGAGGGCGGCGACGCCGTTGATGAGGAAGGAGAGCAGGCCCTTCAGCGCGTTGGCGTGCTGCTGGCTGTGCGGGAGCAGCACGCCCATCGCCGCCAGCATGATGATGCCGATGCCCGCGCCGAAATAGCCGCCGTAGATCCCGACCAGCAGCTGCACGAACCAGATCGCCGCCGGGTGATCGTGGCCGCGCACCCGCTGCAGCAGCGCCTTCACCTGTCCCTGGAGCGCCAGCAGCACGCAGGCGAAGACGATCAGCCAGGGGACGACCTCTTCGAAGGTCTTCTCCGGCAGCGCCAGCAGCAGGATCGAGCCGGCCAGGCCGCCGATCGCCGAGGGAATGGCGAGGAGGATCGCCGTGCGCCGGGTCTCGCGGAGGTGCTGTCGGTAGGCGAAGGAGCCCGACAGCTGTCCAGCCCAGAGCGCGAGGGTGTTGGTGGCGTTGGCGGCCACCGGGCTCACGCCCGCCGCCAGCAGCGCGGGGAAGGTGAGCAGCGTCCCGCCGCCGGCGATGGCATTGATCACGCCCGCCGCGACCGCTGCCGCCGAGAGGAGGGCTGCCTGTCCCAGGGTCACGCTGGCTCCCGACCTTTGGATGCGAGCGGGCGATGCTACTTCTCCGCGACCTAAACTCGCAGGTGAATCGAGGGGTTTCACCACCCCGCCATTCGCAAGCGCTGCACCACTGCGAACCGGACGAAGAGATGATCGGAGTCGTTGTCCCGGCCCACCGCCACCAGGTCGAAGACTCCCCCGAGGCGCACGTCGCCGCCGGCCAGCGCCATGAACCGGCCCTCGGGCATCAGCATGTAGCCGTCGAAGTGGGTCCAGCTCTCCTGAGTGCCCCAGCCCCGCTTCTGGCCGATCCGCCAGTGGAGATCGGGCGGGATGCAGATCAGGCGGAAGCGGCGCGGATCGAGCCCGAGGTCGGCGACCACCAGCTCGGGCGCTCTCCAGGCGCGCTGGCGTCCGTCCGCCCTTGGCCAGGGCAGCGGGGCGGTCCAAGCGGCCGCGGCGGAGGCCGTGTCTCGGACCAGGGCCCGGCGCCGAGCCGGGAAGCGAAGCGCCGCGCGCGAGCTTCAAGTAAGTGAGGGCGGGTCCATCGGATGGCCTCGCGACTTCTCGAGTACGAGCTGGCCGGCAAGCTCTACGAGAGCCGGCGCTCGGCGATTTGGCGGGCCTGCCGCCTTGCGGGCGGCGAGAAGGTCATCCTCAAGCTCCTCAAGCCCGAAGCCGCCAGTGAGGAGGAGCTCGGCCGGTTTCGGCGCGAGTACCTGTTCACCTCCAGGGCGAGCGGCCCCGGGGTCGTGCGGGTGCACGGATTGGAGGAGGTCGAGCGGAGCCTGCTGATGGTCCTCGAGGACATCGGCGGCGAATCGCTCGACCGCCTGCGCGCACGCCCGCCGTTACCCCTGCCGCGCTTCCTGGCGCTGGCGGCCGGCCTGGCCGGCAGCGTCGCCCGCATCCACGAGCGGCGGCTCATCCACGAGGATCTCAACCCGGCGAACATCGTCTTCAACCCGGAGAGCGGGGAGCACCGGCTGATCGACTTCGGCATCGCCGACGAGCTTCCGTCCCCCGAGAGCAAGCCTCTCTCGTTCCGCTCTCCGGAGGGGAACCTGGCCTTCATCTCGCCCGAGCAGACGGGCTGGACCGGCCGCGCGGTCGACTGCCGGTCCGACCTCTACTCGCTGGGGATCACCTTCTACTGGCTGCTCACCGGCCGGCTGCCGTTCGAGACCCAGGACGTGCTGGCGCTGGTGCACGCGCAGCTCGCCGCAACTCCACTGACGCCGCGGCAGCGCGACCCGCAAATCCCGGAGGCGGTGTCGGGCCTCGTCATGAAGCTGATGGCCAAGATGCCCGAGGGCCGCTACCAGACCGGCTGGGGGCTCGAGGCCGACCTGCAGCGCTGCCTGCGCGGCCTTCAATCCGAGGGGCGCATCGAGAACTTCCAGCTGGATCGGGCCGGCCTCCCTGGACGGCGACTGCCGCCGCCGGAGCTCGGGCCGGCGGCCGCGGAGGAGCCGGAGCAACCCGGGGGAAGGCCGGGCCTGGTGAAGGTAATGAAGGCGGTCCGCGCCGTCTCCGGCGAGATGGAGATGGAGCGGCTGCTGGGGACGGCGATTCGCCTGGTTGTCGAGAATGCCGGGGCGACGAGCGGATTCCTGCTGCTCGAGCGCGACGGGAAGTGGGTGATCGCGGCGAGGCACGAGGCCGCTGGCGCCGAAGCGGCGGTGCCGCGGCCGGTAGCGATCGACCAGAGCGAGCTGGTGTCGGTCAAGGTGGTGCGGCAGGTGGCCGCCACCGGCCAGCCTCTGGTGCTGGAGGACGCCAACTCCGGGCAATCCCTCGACGCTCCGCACCTTCGGGAGCGGACCCGGTCGCTGCTGTGCGCCCCGCTGGTGGCGCGCGGCAGGCTGGCCGGCGTCATCTATCTGGTCAACGACCGGGCTCCGGGGGTCTTCAGCGCCGAGCGGCGGCAGCTCCTGGAGGTGCTGCTGTCGCAGCTGGCGACCTCGCTGGACAACGCCCGGATCTACGAGGAGCTGCTGGAGAGCGAGCGCAAGTACCGGCGCATGGTGGACACCGCCAACGAAGGCGTGTGGGCGCTGGCGCCCGACACCCGGACCACGTTCGTCAACGCCCGGATGGCGGAGATGCTCGGCTATGCCCCCGAGGAGATGCTGGGCCGGCCGCTCGCTGACTTCGTGTTCGAGGAGGAGCTCTCCGACCATCGCCAGAGGATGGAGAACCGCCGGCGAGGGATCGCCGAGGTCTACGAACGCCAATTCCGCCGCAAGGACGGAAAGGCGGTGCTGACCCTGATCTCCGCCAGCCCGATCATCGACGAGGCCAACGGCTACCAGGGCGCGTTCGCGATGATCACCGACATCAGCGAGCGCAAGCGGGCCGAGGAGTCGCTGCAGCGCCTGAATCGAGAACTGCAGGCCATCAGCAGCTGCAGCCAGGTGCTGATGCGCGCGGCGGACGAGCAGGACTTGCTCAGCGAAATCTGCCGCATCGTCTGCGACGAGGCCGGGTACCGCTTCGCCTGGGTCGGCTACGCGGAGAACGACGAGGCCAGGTCGGTCCGGCCGGTGGCCTGGGCGGGGTTCGAGGACGGCTACCTCGCCACCGCCGACGTCAGCTGGGCGGACACCGAGGCCGGCCGCGGCCCGATGGGTACGGCGATCCGCGGCGCGGCCCCGGTCTCGGTCGGGGACTTCTTCGCGCCGTCGGTGGCCCGCTGGCGGGAGGCGGCGCAGAAGCGCGGCTACCGTTCCCTGGTCGCCTTCCCGCTCAAGGACGAGCGCGGCGTCCCCTTCGGAGCCTTCGGGATCTACTCGGCCGAGCCGCAGGCCTTCGCCGCCGCGGAGATGCGGTTGCTGGAGCAGCTGGCGGCAGACCTCGCCTTCGGCATCCGCGTGCTGCGCTCGCGCATCGAGCGCAAGCGCGCCGAGAGGGCCGCGGCGCTGATGAGCCACTCCCTGGACAACGTGCGCGAATCCGCGTTCCTCATCGACGAGAGGGCGCGCTTCCACTACGTCAACGAACAGTCGTGCCGAGCGCTCGGCTACTCGCGGGATGAGCTGCTGGGAATGGGGGTGGCCGACGTCGACCCCGACTTCCCGCTGGAGCACTGGCCCGAGCACTGGGAGAAGCTGCAGACCGAGGGCTCTCTGAGGTTCGAGGGGAACCACCGGGCGAAGGACGGCCGGATGATCCCGGTGGAGATCAACGCCTCGTACTTCGTCTACGACGGCCAGGGTTACAACCTGGCGCTGGCGCGCGACATCTCCGAGCGCAAGCAGGCCGAGGAGTCGCTGATGCGCCTGAACCGCGAGCTGCGAGCCATCAGCGACTGCAACCAGGTGCTGATGCGGGCCGTGGACGAGAAGGCCCTGCTCCAAGACATCTGCCGCATCGTCTGCGAGGGAGCGGGCTATCGGATGGCGTGGGTGGGCTACGCGGAGGACGACCCTGACAAGACCATCCGCCCGGTCGCCTGGGCTGGGCTCGACAGCGGGTACATCGAGCAGGCCAGGCTCTCCTGGTCGGAGGACAGCGAACGGGGACTTGGGCCTGTGGGCAAGGTGATCCGCAGCGGCGAGCTCCTCTATGTCCAGGATTTCGCCAGCGACCCGCAGAGGGGCCTGTGGCGCCAGGCGGCGCTGGGCCGGGGCTACCGGTCGGGCATCGCCCTGCCGCTCAAGAACGAGTCCGGCAAGCCGTTCGGGGTGCTGCTCATCTACTCCTCCATGGCCTACGCCATCACGCCCGCCGAGATCCGGCTGCTGGAGGAGCTGGCCGGGGACCTCGCGTTCGGCATCGGCGCACTGCGCGCCCGGGAGGAGCGCAAGCAGGCCGAGCGGGAGCGTGAGCGGCTGTTGCAGGACGTGGAGCGGGAGCGCGGCCGCCTGATGGTGGTCCTCGACACCGCGCCGGTCGGGATCGTGTTCTTCCTCGCGCCCGAGGGGCAGCTGGCTCTGTACAACCGGGCGGCAGAGACAATCGTCGGCCGGAGGTTCGACTCGACCGAGCCACGCGTCTCCGAGCGGGTGCGGGTCCTCGAGCTGCGCCTGCCCAGCGGCGAGCCCATCCCCGCCGAGCAGTTGCCGATCTTCCGCTCGCTCAAGGGCGAGTCGCTGGAGGGAGTGGAGATGCTGCTGAGCCATCCCTCGGGCCGAGAGGTGAGCATCCTGGCCAACTCGGCTCCCATCCGCGACCTCGAGGGGCGGGTGGCGGGCGCGGTGCTGGCGTTCCAGGACATCACGCCGATCAGGGCGCAGCAGCGGCTGCGCGAGGAGTTCATCTCGGCGGCGGCGCACGAGCTCAAGACGCCGGTGACCACGATCCAGGGCTACGCCGAGCTGCTGCTGCGCTGGAACCCGGACCAGCGCCAGGAGCGCGCCCTGAGGGTGGTCGAGGCCCAGACGCACCGCATCAGCCGGCGGGTGCAGGAGATGCTCGGGGCGGTTCGCTTCCACCGGGCGCCAGAATTGGCGCGCAGCCGCTTCGACCTGGGCGAGCTGGCCGCTCAGGCGCTGCACCACCGGGAGCTCGTCAGCCCGAGCCAGCGGCTGGTCATTCGCCGCGAGGGGCCGGTGCCGGTGGAGGCGGACCGCGAGCGCCTGGACGAGGTGCTGGTCAGCCTGCTGGAGAACGCCAGCGAGGCCTCGCCCGGCGGCGGGGAGATCGAGCTTCGCGTCTGGTCGCAGGGAGGTGAGGCGCTGGCCTCGGTGCGCGACCACGGGCTGGGCATCCCCAAGGAGCGGCAGCCCCACGTCTTCGAGCCGTTCTACGAGCCGCTGCCGTCGGGGGTCGCGGGCTACCGCGGCGTGGTCGGGCTGACCCGGTACCTGAGCAAGCTGACCATCGAGCGCCATGGCGGGCGCATCTGGCTGGAGAGCGAGGAAGGGAAGGGGACGACCTTCTTCTTCGCTCTTCCGCTGGCGGGCGAGGGCGGGGAGGAGGCGACGGCGTCGCTCTGAGGTCGAGCTCCGGCCGTCGGCAACTCGGGCGCTCCTACTGCTCGAAGCAGTAGAGGTGGTGGGTCGTGCCACAGGACGGCCGGCCGGCGGCGATCAGGAAGACGTCCTGAGCGGCGTCCTCGAGGTCGGCCTCGCGCACTCCGAGCCGGCGAAGGCGTCGCCAGACGTGGTCGCTCGATAGCTCGTAGAGAGCCTGGAAGTTGGCCGGCCTGGGCTCGTTCGCGGGCGCCACGCGGATAGATACCCGGGGGCCGGGCGAATCCGGCATCGGAGGTCGCTCACACGCCAGGAAGCCGCGTCAGGGATCGGCAGGCGGCAGCGTCCGCATCCTGGGAGGGCGCGACAATCGGCCGTCCTTTGCCAGCTCGATCGTCAGTTCATGTTCGGTGCCCTTGGCGAGGTTGAGCAATTTGACCCGGAGCGCGCATCGAGGCTTGTCCGTGGAGCCGCAGTCCACGTTGTCGGGGATGATCGCGACCTCGCCATCCCTCAGAAGGTCGAACGAGAGCGGCTTGAGATCGTCGCCCTGGGCGGTGACCCGCAGGACCAGCCGTTCCTCGGTTCCCTTCTGCGTGCGATGGACGAACGCGCCGTAGACGAGGGAATCGCCCGCAGCCTGTTCAGGCAGGCGGAAGGAGTAGTTGCTCTCGAGTCCATACCAGTGCGTCTCGTTGCTCGCGATGCGGATGACGGGAAAGGACGACTGAAGCAAGGGGCGTCCATCCGCCAGCTGGAAGTAGTTGTAGGTGCTCAGGTTGCCGCCAGCAGCCGTGCTTCACGATGGCGAAGACCCCGGAAAAACCTCCGTCCCCCATGACGAAGGCCGAGCCGTCGGCGCGGGCCTGCCAGATCGGTTTGGCGGCTGGCCCGGAAAGCTCGGCAAAGGCCAGGACCTGCACCGTACCCCGCTCGCCTTCATAGAGGCCGGTGGAGACGTCCTCGGTCACCTCGAGCAGCCTTTGGGAATCGCGCAGGTGCCGGAAGGTCCGGTTGACGGCGCGGGATTCGTGATTCGGCTTGGCCTCGAAGGTCGAGGCGGCCTGGCGCGCGACCGGCGCGCCCGGAGGAGGCGCGGTCGGCGCCTTGTCGGCCGCCAGCACGCCGAGGGAGGTGGTCAGCGCGCAACCGAAGACGATGTATGAGAACGGTCGCATCAGGGGCGGGCTCCTTGAAGTTTGGACCGTGACGACAGCCTAGCGGCCATCCCAGCACTGGATCTGCCCGCCCGAGGCCTGGCACCTTCCGGCCGGCGAGCTGGCGCAGCGAATCTGCCCGTACTGGGCGACACAGCCGTAGCCGCACACCGTCTGCCCGTACTGCGACAGGCACTGCGCCGGCGGCGCGCCCGGGGTCTGCATCGGAGGGTCCCAGCAAGTGATCTGCCCGTACTGGGCCTTGCAGGCGCCCTGCGGAGTGCGCGCGCATTTCACCTGGCCGTACTGCGCTACGCAGGCGAAGCCGCACGCCGTCTGCCCATACTGCGACAGGCACGTGGACTGGGGCGCCGGCGCCGGGCTGGCGTAGTAGGGCGGTGCCGGCGGCGGGGCGGCCTGCGGCGGAGGATCCCAACAGGTGATGTTCCCGTACTCGGCCTTGCACGCCCCTTGCGGCGTCTGCGCGCACTTCACCTGGCCGTACTGCGCCACGCAGCCGTAGCCACAGGCGGTCTGCCCGTACTGCGACAGGCAGCTGGCCTGCGGAACCTGCCCCAGGATCGCCATCGCCAAGAGACCAATCATCATCTTCGCGCTCCAGAGCGGCCTCGCGCCGTTCTCGTGTGCTGCGGGAGATCCGCGTGCCGGGCAGTCATGGGCAGCCGAACCGCTTCACCCGCAGGGCGCCGAAGACCGCCACGCCCTTGTCGCTCTCGTCGGCGGCCCCCACCGTGGTGCCCGACTCGCGGGCGCTGGCGATGTGCGCCGTGCACTGGGCCTCGATCTCCAGCTTGCCGATCACCGTCACGTTGGCGCGGAAGCAGTACCAGCCGTTGGGGTTCGACAGCCTGATGGTGCTCTTGCCCATCACGTTGACCGCCGGGCGCACCAGCACCAGCCGCGGCTTGTCGGTGGCGGGATCGTCGATGCCCTTGCTCTGCCCGAGCCCGAAGACCTTGACCCCGGGGGCGATGGTCCCGTCGGCGGGCGTGCCCTTGCGGAAGGGCGACTGCTTGCCCCAGGCCGCGATGCAGTCGTCGAGGGCCTGCTGGTTGTCCTCGGCCAGGCTCGCCGTCGGGACGAGGGCTGTCGCCAAGGCCAAGATGGCGAAAAGTGAGCGCATTTCAGTTCTCCGCAGTGGGTGGAGCGATTGGTTGCCGGGAAGTGGGAAATCGATCCCGGCCTATCGCGCCTTCTTCACGTAGATGCCCCGGAAGCGCACGTTGACTCCGCCGCAATGCAGGTTGTCGTCGACCAGAAGGTAGGGGCCGCGGCGCCGGACGCGGACCTCGCAGGCTTCATCGACCAGGGTCATGGATTCGCCGCGGGGCACGGCGGTCGCGGAAAAGGAGCCGAGGTGTGCGTCGGCGGGTCCCCGCCACACCGCCTTGCCTTGGGCGTGGATCGCGTTGCCGTCCGCGGCCTTGAAGGTGATCGGGTTTTCGCCCAGCGAAACCCAGGTGCCGGCGAGGAATTTCGAATCGATGATGCCCGTTTCCTGGGCCTCCTCGAGGGCGTCCGGGGGGAGGAAGCCGGCCACGATCTCGCCCTTGGCGGTGCCGTAGTAGGCGCAGCGGTGGCCGCGCAGCTCGGGGCCGGCGAAGACCACGTCGCCGGGAACGAGATAGGCCTTCTCGCGAGACGGGCAGCCGGCGGCGCAGGGCTCGGCCTTCTTCTGGAAATTCACCTTGCCGCCCGGGATGCCGGCGCGCACCCGCATCAGCGGCGCGACTTCGTAGTGGCCGTCGTAGGCGAGACAGGACTCGGAAACCGATGGCTGCTCGCCGTCGGGGCGCTCGACCTGCAGCTCCCAGCGGCCGGCCGTCGAGAGCTGCCAGACCTCGACCTCGCGCTCCTCGGTCGGCATGGTGTGAGAGACCTTCATCACGGCGCGGCCGTCGGCGGCCAAGGTCCCGCTGCGCCGCTGCGAGCCGCTGCCGCCCTCCAGATCCTCGGACCCCGAGAACGGCAGCTCGTCGAGGCGCGTCCCCTCGCTCGAGACCACCACCACGAACACCATTTCTCGGTCGAGGACCATCCCCTTGCCGACCTCGCGGACCAGCACGCCCCAGCGAGTCCCGCCCAGCGAGATCCGGCCGCACAGCTCGAGCCGAGGGTGCTCTCCGTCGGCCCAGGCCGGGTTGCGCACGAGCAGCGCGCGCCCTTGCTCCTCGGTCACGGGAGCGCACTTTAGATCGAGCTTCTCGGAGACGACCGGGAACGGCAGCAGCTGAAGGCTCAAGAGCAGCGCGAGCATCGGGGACCTCCTGATCCGCACCACGACGCCGTGCGGCGGCGCGGAATTCGACAGCGCAGGGAAATTAGCAGACCGGCGGCGGATGGGCCTTGGGGCGGGCCCGGCGTGTTACCGTTTCTCCTCCCTCTCGAGGAGGCGCCATGCGCTATCCGCTTCGCCACTTCGCGGTGCTCGGACTGGCCTTCGCCTGCGCCGGCAACAGCGGCAACCCCGACGCCTTCCCCAAGGGATTTCTCTTCGGCACCGCGATCGCCGGGTTTCAGGTGGACATGGGCTGCCCGACCCTTCCCGCCGAGCAATGCGAGGACCGGCACTCGGACTGGTACGCCTACGTCACCAACCCCGACCTGAGCGGCGATTCCTCGCTCCATCTCTCCGGCCAGCCGCCGTCGAAGGGCCCGGGGTTCTTCGAGCTCTACCCTCAGGACCTCGACCGCGCCTCCAAGGAGCTGCACAGCAACTCGCTGCGCCTCTCGCTCGAGTGGAGCCGCATCTTTCCCACCTCCACCGTGGGAATCGACGGCCAGGACGCGCTGCGGCAGGCGGCCAGCCAGGAGGCGCTGGCCTTCTATCACTCGGTGTTCGCGGCGATGAAGGCGCGCGGCCTCAAGCCGCTGGTCACGATCAACCACTACACCTTGCCTTCCTGGATCCACGATGCGGTCGGGTGCCACAAGGACCTCGCCACCTGCTCGCCGCGCGGTTGGCTCGACAAGGACCTGACCGTCCGCGAGATCGCCAAATACGCCGGCTTCGTGGCCAAAGAGTTCGGCGGCGAGGTGGACCAGTGGGCCACCTTGAACGAGCCGTTCACCGCGGTGGCGCTGGCCGGCTACCTCTTCCCGTCCGAGGTCCGCACCCATCCCCCGGGGCTGTCGTTCAAGATCCCGGAGACCAGGGCCGTGGTCTGGGCGATGGTCGAGGCACATGCCCGCATGTACGACGCGGTTCACGCCAACGACACCGAGGACGCCGACGGCGACGGCCAGCCGGCGCGGGTGGGCATCGTCTACAACCTGCAGGCGGTGGCGCCGAAGAATCCGCACGGCGACCTCGACAAGCGCGCCACGGTCAACCTGCTCTACCTGATGAACGACGTCTTCCTGAACGCGGTCATCCACGGCGACGTGGACGAGAACTTCGACAAGCAGATCGTCCATCGCGACGACCTCGCCAACCGCATGGACTACCTGGGGATCAACTACTACGTGCGCCTGGTGACCGAGGGGCTCGACAGCTCGCTGGCCCCCGACCTCAGCCCGCTGCTGACCGCCAACATGCTGACCCTCCAGTACGACATGCACTACGCGAAGGGCCTCTACGAGGTCCTGATGGACGCCAAGAAGCACGGAGTCCCGCTCGTCGTCACCGAGACCGGCGCCGAGGATCCCAACGACGACGAGACCGGGGCGGGCTGGGTGGTGCAGACCAATTCCTGGGTTCGCCGGGCGATTCGCGACGGCGCGCCGGTGGAGGGCTACTTCTACTGGTCGCTCCTCGACAACTACGAGTGGAACCACGGCATGAACATCAAGTTCGGCCTCTACGCCGTGAACCCCGACGATCCGGCGAAGCCGCGCGTGGCGCGCAAGGGCGCGGCGGTGTTCGGCCGGATCGCCTCGGAGAATGCGGTTCCCCCGGACCTGGCCGCCAGGTATCCCGTCGAGTAGGCGGCCTTCGCGGTTCGCGATCGCTCGGGTGCTATCCTCGGCACCGATGCTCGCCTCGCACGACAGGCTGACGGTCGAGACCCCGGAGCGGGTGGCGCTCGACCTCGACGTGGCCGGCCTGGGGACGCGAATCCTGGCCTGGCTCGTGGACGGGCTGATCCTCTTCACTTTCTGGATCACCCTGGGGTTCGTCGGCTCGCTGTTCCAGAAGCGCGGGGTCAGCCTCGACGAGCTGCGCGCCCTCGACTCGCTGGTGCAGGTGGCGATCGGCGCCGGCTTCTTCTTCGTCCAGTGGGGCTACTGGGTCACCTGCGAGTCGCTGATGGCCGGCTGCACGCCGGGCAAGCGGGCGCTGCGAATCCGCGTGGTCCGCCTCGACGGCGCCCCCGAGGGATTCCCCGAGGCGGCGCTGCGCAACCTGGCCCGCGCCGCCGACTTCCTCCCGCTGTTCTACGGCGCCGGCCTGCTGGCGATGCTCATCGACGGCAAGAGCCGGCGGCTGGGCGACCTGCTCGCCGGGACGCTGGTGGTACGCGAGCGGCAGGCGGACCTGTCGCGCTACGAGTCGGCGGTCCAGTCTTCGGCGCACCTGAGCAGCCAGGAGTTCGAGCTCGTCTGCGGATTCCTCGACCGCGCAACGCGGCTCGAGCGCGAGGCGCGGGTGAAGCTGGCGCTCCAGCTGGCGACCTCCTTCGCCGGCCGCCTTCCGGCGCAGCCGGCGCCGGAGAACGTGGAGTCGGCGGAGGCGCTGCTGCGCAAGCTGGTGGGCCGTGGCTGAACCGCTTCCCCAATTCGTGCAGCGCCGCAAGGTCCAGTGGCAGCGGCTGTCGTCGCTGATCGATGGACTGGCCGCGCGCAAGCTCTCGCTGGCCGAATTGCAGGAACTCGACCGGCTCTACCGCCGGGCTTCGACCGATCTCGCGAGGGCGCGGACGACCTATCCCGGCTCGGAGGCGCTGGCGTACCTCAACCAGCTCTGCGCGCGAGGCTACCAGGCGGTCTACCAGCGCGAGCGGAGACCTGCTCGCGCGCTGCGGGAGCTGTATGGCGCCCTCTTCCCGCAGGCCTTCTGGCGCGAGCGGCCGCTGTTCCTGCTGGCGCTGGCGATCTTCGTCGGCGGGGCGCTGCTGGGGTTGTTTGCCGGGCTGGCCGAGCCGAGCTCGGTGGCGGCGGTGGTGCCCGAAGGCATCCGCGAGAGCGTCGAGCAGGGCGAGCTGTGGACCGACCACGCGCTCTCGGCGGCGACTCCCTCGGTGCTGGGGAGCCGGATCGCCATCAACAACCTCTCGGTGGCGCTGACCCTCTTCGCCCTCGGCCTGACCTTCGGGGTCGGGACCGCGGCGCTGCTCTTCTTCAACGGCCTGCACCTGGGGGCGGTGCTGGCGCTGTGCTTCGACGCCAAGCTGGGATTGTCGCTGCTGGGCTTCGTGGTGGCCCACGGCTTCGTGGAGATCGCCAGCCTGCTGCTGGCTGGACAGGCCGGATTGCTGCTGGCCTCCGCCCTCTGGGCGCCGGGCGAGTTGAGCCGCGGCGAGGCGCTGCGCGAGCGCAGCCGGCGCGCGCTGCACCTGATCCTGGGGACCGCGCCGCTGTTTCTGGCCATCGCGCTGGTGGAGTCCTTCGTCTCGCCTGGCCGCCTGTTCCCCGGCCCGCTGAAGCTGGCGCTGGGCCTGTCGCTGCTGGGGCTGCTGGCCGGCTACCTGGTGCGTTTCGGGCGCCAGGGCGCGTCGGCCGCCGCGCCGTCCCCGGAAGCGACGCCGGAAGGCTGAGGGCGCTTGAAGCGCCGACGCCGAACCGGGATATCTTCGGCGCCATGGTTCATTCGCTGACACGGTTCACTTCCAGGCTTCTGGCCAGCGCGCTGCTGGCCGCCGCCTTCTCTTCGCCGGCGAGCGCGGCTGCGCCCCGGCGTTCGGTGGCGGTGCCCGAGGTCGGCGGGCTGGGCGAGGTCGACTCCAAGGCCATCGCCGGCCTGTCTCCGGTCCTGGTCGCCGAGGTGGCGCGGCTGCCGCTGCGGGTGCTCGCCGGCTCCGACCTGCGGGCGATGCTCTCCTTCGATCGGCAGCGCAAGCTGCTGGGCTGCACCGAGGCCAGCTGCCTGGAGGAGATCGGCGGTGCGCTGGGCGTCGACTACCTGCTGGTCCCCGAGGTTTCCCGGCTTGGAGGCACCTGGCTGCTCAGCCTGACCCTGCTCGACGTCGCCCGCCACCAGGCTGTGGCCCGCGCCAACCGCCGCGCCTCCGGGCTCGAGGGGCTGCTCGACGCCACGCCGGCGGCGGTGCGCGAGGTCTTCGCCGCGCTGCAGCTTTCGCCGGCAGCGTCCGCCCCGCAGGCCGAGGCCCATCCCGATCGCACGCTGGGCTACGTCCTCGACGCCGCCGGCGCGGCGCTGATCGCCGGTGGCGCCGGCTTCGGGCTGGCGGCGCTCTCCTCGCGCCAGCGGGCGATGGATCTCGCCACTCAGGCTCGCCAAGGCGAGGTCGCCAGCCGCGGCGAATTCGAGAGCTCCTGGTCAGCTTTCCAGCGCCAGGCGACCATCGCCGACGTCTGCTACGCCGGCGGCGCCCTGGCGCTGGGCGCCGGGCTCTACTTCACCTTCTTCGCTCAGCCGGCGCAGCTGGCGCTGAGCCCGAATTCGAGCGGCGGCATGTCCGCCTTGCTCTCGGGGAGCTTCTAGATGAGCCGTCTCGCGCTGCTGTTCGCGGCGTCGCTGATGCTGGGCGCCTGCCATCTGGCGGTGGACTTCACCAAGCCCGAGTGGCCCGAGGCGTCGGACGCCTCCCAGGCGACCTCCGACGGAGGCACCACGCCGAGCGAGGATGCGGGATCGACGTCCGCGGATGCGGGCAACCCCGGCGGCGACGCAGGCACTCCTGCCGACGGCAGTACGACCGTGCCGGATGCCGGGTCGTGCCTGGCGCTCGGTTCGAACTGCACCGGCGCCGGCGAGTGCTGCTTTCCCGGAGGATGCGATCTGCTGGCCTCCGGCACCTGCACCGACCAACCAGGAGGTCTGCCGAATGGATTTCCGTGCCTTGGATCGGCAGAGTGCGCCAATGGCTGGTGCAACGCTCAGGGGAAGTGCGATGACCCCTCGACTTGCGGGTGCCGGAGCGGATCCAACTGCGGGGGAGCGGGCTACCTCTGCGACAGCCGGGAGTGCTGCTCCGGCCTGACCTGCCGCGGGAGCTGGCCGAACGATTGCGTGGTGGGTCTGGGCGAGCGGTGCGCCTCGAATCAAAGGTGCTTTTCGCTGAACTGCCAGGACGGATTCTGCAAGCCCTGCCGCGCCCTCGGAGCCGACTGCGCCGAGAACAGGCAGTGCTGCAGCGGCAACTGCCAGAACAGCAAGTGCGTGGACTGCGTCCCGGTGGGGGCGGCCTGCGCCGACCACTTCCAGTGCTGCGGCGCCCTCGCCAGCCGCAACTGCGACGCGACCTCGGGCAAGTGCCAGTAGGGGCGGTGGCGCTCACTCTGGCGGCGGGATGAAGGGCTTCTCGACGCAGCCGGCGCGGTACTGCTCGAGGCGCTTGAACATCGCGGCGTTGTGCTCCGCCTTGGCTGCGGCTTCGCTCAGCAGGTTCACCGCCGCCGTCTGCTGGGCCAGGGCCTCGTTGCAGCGGCCGCTCAGGGCCAGCGCCGCGGCCAGAGTGTCGATGATCGCGGACGACCAGGGCTGCAGCGCGGCGGCGCGCTCGGCCAGCGCCAGGGCTTTGGCTGCTCTTCCTTGCTCGACATAGGACCAGGCGACGCTGTTGAGGACCCGTGGATTCTCGCCACCGAGGCGGGCGGTCCGCTCGAAGGCCGCGTCTCGCTCTTCCCCGGCCTCCATTGCCCCGGCGAGCGCCAGCCAGGCGCGGGCGTCTTCGGGATGGGCTCCAACCAACTCCTTGGCGTCGCTCTCTCGGGCTTTGCGGTCGTTGGTGGCAGCGATCCTCGCCAGGCGCGCCTCGAGGTCGTTGGAATCGTGGCGCAGCGCCTTGGCGAGCTCGACCCGGCGGCGGGCAACGCGCTCGGGAGTCGTCAGGTCGCTGGGCGCGGTCCGCCAGAGCTCGGCGAGCATGTCGTGGAACTGGGCGCCGCTCATCGTCCGCTCGGTGAGCAGGCATTCCGCCGGCTGGAGGTGGAGCTGCTGGTGCGCTCCGTCGTCGGCGGGCTCGCGGGGCAGCTGCTTCATCCGCAGGTTCAGCTGCACGACCTTGGCGTCGGAGAACTCGGCCTTCCAGGCGGTGCGCGGCTCCTCGCCGGCGGCGAGGCGGCCAAGAAAGGCCTGGAACGACGAGGGCTCTTCCTTCTGCAGCAGCCGGACCAGCAGCCAGCTCGAGGCGTAGCGAAGGTGCGTGGTCTCCTGGTCCGGGTCGTCCTCGGGCCAGCTCCAAAGCGCCTCGATGGAGAGGGGCTTGGGGCCCCACCGGAGGAAGCTGGTGTGGTACTCCGGTTGCTGGCCGATGATCGCCAGGTCGCCCGCATCCGAGACCCGCAGCGTTTCGAGGTGGGTGGCCAGACCTTCATGAAGCCAGCGCGGCGGGTTTCTCAGCCAGAATTGCGCCAGGTAGTGAGTCAGCTCGTGGATGTGGATGAAGTCGGGCCGGTACATCCAATCGCGAAATGGTGGGATCCACGCCACGATCATCGGGTCGCGTGTCATGAAGCCATGGACGTCCGAGCCCATGTGAAGCGCGCGGAAGATTCTGTCGTCGGAAACGAAGACCCCGGAGAGACGGCCAGGCGGGTCGACGGGAAGCCTGAGCGCCTGCACCAGGGCCATCCGATAGCGCTCGAGCCCGCGGAGGATCTCGTGCGCTTGGGGAGGCTTCAGGTCGGTCTTGATCGCGAAGTGCTGGCTGGTGACCTCGCGCCATGGCGCCCCGCCGTTCTCCGGGCACCGGACGTGAACGCAGCCGGCGAGGCCGAGGGCCAGGGCGAGAGCTGCGCGGCCGAGCGAGTCTCGATTCAATCCAAGCATCCGCGATCCTTGCTGGGCTCAACGGCCAGACAGGTAGCCATCCCGGTTGACCGGTCTGATTGTGGCGGCGGCGCCGGCCTGCATTCGGTCGCAGGAGATGGTCGCTTCCAGCGAGAGGGTCCGACCCTCGAGGGAGTCGAGATCCGCACCGATTGAGACCTGCAACTCGCTGCTCATGATGAGGTTGCCCACCTTTTGAAACGGGATTCCGCGATTCGGTCCGAGCCCGGAGACCGTGCAGCAGAACTCGGTCTCCGGGAAGGTGGAGTCGGCAGGGAAGCCCAGGTAGAGGGGAGCGACGAATGCCGCGCCGCTCCCTTCCGAGCTCGGATTGGCGATCACCTCGACCTCGGCGCTGTCGGCCAGCGGGACGGACGTCCCGTCGACCAGCGCCATGAAGCGGGCGACTCGAGCGGCGCCGAAGAGCGAGTTGGTGGAATAGCGCCCACAGCGGCGCTCCGGGCTTCCCTCGACCGGCGGATGGCAGCTCGCCAGCGCCCAGAGTGTCCCCACCGCCAAAGCGACTCGCTGCATCGTCACCCCCTAGAAGCTGGCCACCAGTTGGCCACTCGCGCCCAGGTGGCGCATCGAGGCCCGCGTGCCGCGGATGGTCGCCTCGCCGGTGTGGGTGTAGGCGCCCTCCAGCCGCAGCGCGGCGGTCATCCACGGCGCCCTCAGGACGGAGATCTCGCATCCGGCCAGGCCGCGGCCGCCCCAGGTCCGGGCGGTTCCGAACTGGGCGATTTGCCCGGCGGTGCCCATCTGCAGCGCGCCGGCGAAGAGGACTCCGCCGCCGAGGTAGGCCGCGGCCCAGGAGGTCACCGGGCGGCCGATTGCAGCGGTGAGGCTGGGCGCGGACAGCCCGTTGCGGAAGGCCCCGGCGTAGTCCACCCGCTGCAGCAGATAGCCCGCCGACAAGCTCAACATCCAAGGAAGCGATAGGCGCGCAACCTCGAGGCGAGGCTCGAGGGTGAACCCGGACGCCGCCGGCAGATCTCCGAACCAGCCAGTTCCGTAGCCGAGGGTCACCCCCGCCCGCAGCGCGTAGCCCGCGGGCGGTGGGAGCTCGGGTTGCTCGTCATCGAGGCGAACGTAGATCGGAGGAAGGGGCTTCCCCGGCGGCGGCTCGACGAGGGAGAGCGAGGCGTCGGCCCACAGCCCGCCGGAAGCTGCGCTCGCGGGTCCCAGGCCCAGGGCGCAGCTGGCATTCGCCGCCGCGCAGGCAGCGGCGATCCAAAGAGCTCGGTAGTTCAGGTTCCCTCCGGGGCCTGAGGGCGGCGGGCAATGCCGGGCGCCGCGGTGCTGAAGCTACTTCAACGCCACCAGGCTGGTGGCCGAGGCGCTCTGGATGGCCTGGGCGGTGGTGTTGAGCGCCTTGCGGTGGCCGGCGAAGAAGCCGGTGGCGCAGAGGAGGACCGAGGCGACCAGCATCGACCAGACGTTGCGCTCCAGGATCTGCATCATGGCGTAGCTCCAGCGTGTCGGCCGAGCGCTGGGCGCCCGGCGGTTTTGAGTTCTCGGATGTTCGGGAGGGCCGCGAGGCCCGGTGCAACATCACCGTAGCAGCGTGTTGACGCTCGGCAAGTTTTCTGCCTACCGGCCGAGCGTTCGGGCGATCGAAAGCAGGTGCGAGCGGGGCGTTCATGCACTCGCGCGGCCGGGCTGGCGCTGCTCGGGCTGCAGGCCCGCCGGCTCCTCACTCCTGGCGCCGAGGCTCGACGGACGCATTGTCGGAAGCGCGATGGCCGGCCAGCCAAGCGAGGGGTAGAGTGCCCTGCCGTTCTGGAGTTTGCGGAGCTTTCGAATCTCAAGCTGATCGAGTTCTCTCCTCGGCCCGTGGGCGACCGAGGGGTCTCCGAAGGAACCAGCCATGAATCGTGCGGTCCTCCTGGCAGCGCTGGGCATTGCAGTGGGCTGCGGCAACGATCGCCTCACGCGCTCGGCGCTCGGGACGCTCGAGGCGCGGGTCAGCAACGCCGGCGCCGGCGCCAAGACCGTGGGGCTCACCGTGCGCTGCGAGAGCGATTCCCGCGACGCCTCGGCCGACGTCTCGGATCCCACGACCACGCTCGACGTCCCCGAGCTGAGCCCGGGGATCTGCGAAGCGCGGGTGGCCACCTTCTCTGCCGCCGGCCAGGTGCTGCGCTCGGTGTGGGTGAGCAACCTGCTGATCGTCGGCGGGCAGACCACGCAGATCACCGTCGACCTCGCCGACGGCGTCGCGCCGCTCGAGCTGTGCAACGGCATCGACGACAACGGCGACGGCGTCCCCGACGAGCCCAGCCAGCTGGCGATCTGCGCCCAGTGCAACGGCAACATCGAGGTGTTGGCCGCTGACGACTCGCGTTGCCCGGCCATCGACTGCTCGGCCTTCTTCTCCTACGAGAAGCTCGGCACCGCCCAGAGCGGGTTCACCTGCTGGCGCACTTCCTACGCCAACATCACCGACAAGCGCTGCGCCGCCATCGGCTCGTGCCTTTCGCCCGGCGAGCAGACCTGCAAGGACCACGGCTCCAAGAGCCAGCAAGTGGCCTTGGCCCTGGGCGTCTCCGACGTGTGCCACACCGTCGAGGGCTGCTCCGGCCAGACTCCGCCCTCGCTCGGAAACCAGCCGGACGGGACGCCGTGCGGGACGCAGAAGGTCTGCAGGTCGGGCCAGTGCGTCGCCTCGGGGCAGCCGGACACCGGCTGCGCCGACGGCTCGCGCGAGGGCTTCCAGTCGCTCGGCGACTACCCGACCATCGCCTCCTGCTCCGGCGGGTTCAGCGTGGGCGGGGTGACCCGCGCCAACCTGGTCCCCACCTGCAACCGGCAGGCGGGCAACGACGGCGCCAACAAAGAGGGCACCGGCTGCTCGGCGGCGGATCTATGCGCCAGCGGCTGGCACGTCTGCCTGGGCAAGACCGAGGTCGGAGCCAAGGCCGGCGCCAACGGCTGCCGCGACTCGGTGCCGGCCGGTTCGCCGGACAAGTCGATGTTCTTCGCCGTGGCCCAGCACAGCCAGTCCCTGACCGTCTGCGACGACGCCAGCGGCGGGGACAACGACGTCTTCGGCTGCGGCAACCTGGGGGTGCAGCTCACTGGCGGCAACAACTGCGGAGTGCTCACCCGGGCGCTGGCGAGCACGCAGGCCGGCCGCTGCGGCTACAACGAGGCCGAGCCGAACCTGGGCCCGTGGCAGTGCCCGGGCGGCGCCGGCAGCGACCTGCACGAGGGCGCCAACGTCACCAAGGCCGGCTGCCCCAACCAGTCCTGCACCTGGAATGGCGCGCCGACCGGCAACTGGGACCGCGGCGGCGTCCTCTGCTGCAAGGACTAGCGCAACCACAGGGGATTCCCATGAAGCTGCGATTCCTGCTCGTCGCGGGGGCGCTGGCGCTCGCCGTCCCGGCGCAGGCCAAGCCCAAGATCTACGTCGCCTTCCAGTGGCACATGCACCAGCCGATCTACTGGCCGGGCGAGTCGCTGGTGCAGACCGAGGACGCGCACCACTGGAGCTTCGACGTCCAGCAGATCCTCTTCGATCGCTCCGGCCCCTACACCGCCTGGCCGATCGACGCGGTGCGGCAGGGCCTGGCGCTGTCCTCGCTGGGCGCGCAGGTGAGCTTCACCGGATCGCTGATGGCCAACCTCGACGCACTGGAGTCGTCGGGCCGCGGCTTCTCCGGCTGGAAGAACGGCTGGGCGGGCGGCCGCGGACTGACCACTTCCTCCGGCAACCCGCGGCTCGACCTGACGCTCATCGGCTACCACCACCCGCTGATGCCGCTCGTCCCCTCCGCCGACCGGCGGTTGCAGATCCAGCTCCACCGCCGCGCGCTCGAGGCCCACTTCGGCCCGGCGGCGCGCGGACCCAAGGGCATCTTCCCGCCCGAGACCGCCTTCGCCGAGCACCTCGTCCCCGACTTCGCCGCCGAGGGGATCGAGTGGACCCTGGTGGACAACATCCACTTCGACCGCGCCAGGGCCGACTACCCCTACAGCTCCGGCTCCAACCTCTACCCGCCCAACGCCGCCGAACAGCGCGACCTGGGCGGCGTGAACTGGGTCCAGCTGACCAACCTCTGGGCGCCGACCAAGGTCAGCGCGCCCTGGGGCTACCAGCCGCACTTCGTCGAGTACGTCGACCCGGCCAGCGGGCAATCGACGCGGATCGTCGCGGTGCCGGCGGCTCGCTACGAGGGGAACGAGGACGCGCGCGGCGGATTCGGCGCCTTCCTCTACGAGTCGGTGTTGAGCCAGTACGAGGCCTACAACACCGACGACGCCCACCCGATGATCGTCGTGCTCCACCACGACGGCGACAACTACGGCGGCGGCACCGACTCCTACTACCACTCCAACTTCGCCAACTTCGTCGGCTGGCTGCAGGCCAACCCCAGCCGCTTCGAGTGCACCACGGTCCAGGACTACCTCGACCGCTTCCCGCCCGCCGCCAACGACGTGATCCACGTCGAGCCCGGAAGCTGGAGCGGGGCCGACAACGGCGATCCCGAGTTCCTGAAGTGGAACGGCGATCCCGCCGCCGACGGCTACAGCCCCGACCGCAACAGCTGGGGCGTGATCGTCGCCGCCGCCAACCGGGTCCACACCGCCGAGGCGATCGCTCCGCACACCTCGCTCGACGCCATCCAGTACGGCAGCGGCTCGGACACCGACCAGGCCTGGCACTTCCTGCTGAACGGCGAGACGAGCTGCTACTGGTACTGGGACAACACCGAGGGCGGCAAGTGGGACAGCCACCCGGCGCGCGCGGCGAACCAGGCGGTGCTCCACGCCGACGCGGTCATCGCGACCGCCAGCGACAGCGTGCCGCCCGAGATCTACCTGCCGCAGCGCGAGCCCTACAACCCGGGCGCGATCGAGTGGGGGACCAAGGTCCGGCCCTCGGATTTCGACGTCTGGACCTACGTCTATGACGTCAGCGGACTCACCG
>JBBIQS010000070.1:0-42855 GCA_037442205.1 Myxococcales bacterium | reverse complement strand
ACCGCCGCGCGAATCCGAGACGCTCGTTCCTCGCCCATGGCCTGCCTCCTCGCAAGAGGAGGCGCAATAGCTCAGCATCCGGCTGGTGTCAGGACGGGGCGCGGCGAGGAGTTACGGTCATCCTGGCGCTGTCATTCCCCGAGACGCCCGTGCCGAGAGATTCGAAGGCCGGGAGTCGAGCGCCGTTGCCCTCAAGCTTCCGAGACTTCCAGACGGTTTCGATGCCTCGTTCCATGGTGGAATACTTCACCAGAGACGGCGTCCCTCCGGGCCCGTAGGAGTAGCTGATGCGCTCGGAATAGGGATAGCCGAGCTGGTTGTCGGCCTTTGCGCGCCATTGGAGCCTATCGGAGGCCTTGCCGCCACGACAGGAGGAATCCGCGTCCTCTCGCCAGCAGAAGACCTCGTAAGACTGGACAAGCGAAGGAACGCTTGCGTCGCCCTGGGGATACTGAATACTTGTGAGTTTGCCCTGGCTGTAGGTGTAGTTCCAGGTTTGCTTCATGGACGAAAAGGCTCTTGAAAGTGTTGCTGCTTTCACCCTTACAAGATCCCCATCAAGGTAGCTAAGGGAGACAGTCTGACCGTCAGGGCTGACTATCCTACGCGGCATACCGGCCGCATTGTAGTTCGAGAAGCTAGTGGTTAGCCCCGCACCTTGAATTCCGTTCGGATATCGCGTTGTCCTAGCCAGCCGGTATGCATTATTGGGATCGTCACACGGAATGATGTCGTTCGAGGTACAGCCAGCATAGTAGTCGTAAGTGGTAACTGGGATGGGCGCAGTGGATGGGTCGCAGGCCGAAGGATTCAAGGAAGAAACGAAGCACGGGCCTTCGACTTTGCGCGGTCGACTGTCGGAATGGGCGCCGTAACCATAGAAGATCGCCACCGATTTGCGAACATCGGCAGCACCAATATCCCTGGTGAGACCATTGCGCACGACGCTTAAAATGTGAGAGGTCGAGTAGTCCCAGTTATAGATTATATGGGCGAATTTTGTTTTGTCGAGCGCGCTAAGACTCTGGGTCCACCAAAGCTTTTCGTCGTCGAAGGCCCTCGCCTCATTACCTTGCGCAAGTGGAGTTGCTGCCGAGGCCGTATTATCGCCGTAGCGATAGAGATAGTTTTCTTCTTCCAGGTAGTCGCCCCGCCAATACACACCGGGGAGCAAGTCCCGGTAATGCACGAATCCATGATGCAATAGGCAGGCACCAAGCCTCTCTGGCGACGGAGGTGCGCGAGGTGAAATTGGGTCTGGTCGGAAGATGGCCGGACGGTGGTTACCGGATCCCACCTATCAACAACGCCTCCCTTGGTTTGCAGACCTGAGAAGTACCCGATGTTCGAGGTTGGAAGATAGGTTGAGCCAGCCGGAGGAGGAGTGGGGCTCACAAAGGTCTGAGTGTGATTTCCAGGGGAACATTTCCCTGAGGCACAGGAATCCTGAAATCCCGAGAGAACGTAGTTCAGTTGCCAGAGCGCATTCGTTAGGGTGTATGAACGCGTGACATCCTCGGTGAGACCGGAGCCGTCGCCAGTCGGGAGGCGCTCGAGGTAATAGGGCGCTGCCGATGCGGTGGAGGAGGCTGGGCATGTAAACGTCTTGAAATCGGATTCCTGTCGAGACTCCGCGGTTGCGACCCGCCCGTCTGCCGCGTAGGCGTGGCGAAACAGCAGCTGCGCGCCGGCAGTAGGCGAGCTTGCTGTCGACTGGAGGTCTGCCAAATAGCTGGCTTCATTATCGAAGGTGTAGGCTGCAAAGTTCGAGGTTCCGCTGTCGTCATAACGGTACCGCGTAAAGTTGCCGCTCGCGAATTGCTTTCCAAGAAGCACCGTGTAGTCATAGTTCGTTGTTGAGTTCGGCGGCGACGTATAACGCACCATGTCGTACCGAACAATTGGGATGACGTTGTCGGTTGCGCGATCGACGAGTCCGGCAGAGGTCAGCATGCACTCCGATCGGGCGATTGCGTCCAGGTCAATTCGATTGCGGCGCCTTCTCGATCATAGATTCGCTTGATAAATGGAACGCCGGCCCCGGGAATCTCCACCCACTTTCCTGCGGCATTATCATAGGTCCAACCGGAGTCACAGTGTCCCAGGCCAGGTATATTTGGGGGCGAGGCATACACCAAGTGCGCTATACGGTCGCCGCTTCGATCATAGGCGTCCGAGAGAAAGTAGTGCAGCACCGTGCTCGGGTCAGAGAGTTGGGAGTAGGCGTCGTAAACGAAGCGCTGCCCATCCTTGTAAAAGAGGACGAATTTGTCAGGCCGTTCAACCACAAGGACGGGAGTGTCTTCCTGCGGTGCGTAGGGTTGGGCGACACATGGTGCAGTGCATGTCAGATAGTGAAACAGGCCGCCGCCGGGCGCTCGCACGAAGTACGACCAGGTCGGTATAGTGGCTTTTCGGTCGTACCAGACATCAACGAAGCTGAACCAATTATGCCACCACCTCAAAGTCTTATAGGACTTGCTGGGCCCCCGGCCCCATGGTGCCGAGACATCGAGGGCATAGAAGGACTCGTTAAAGGTCTGATCCCAGATTGAGTCGCGGGATGTGTAGTAGGTCCGAAACTCGAGTCCACTTGACGGGATGGCGACGTCGACGTCATCGACGAAGCTCGAACCCGACGAGACCTGCACTGGGTCGCTGGCCAAGTTCGGATTGGGTTGCCCTGCCCTGATGTCGCCCGAACCGACGCAGGAGCTGGGTCCCGATCCGAACGGGACCGGGAGGGCGGCGGCGTTCGACTTGGTGCGAGCTTCTGGGCTTACATTTACCTGGCAAGTCGGGGCCGAGCCATCAGACTGCTGGGGCCAGAATTTGGGGACAGGAGGACCGAACTCCGGACAATCGGTCGATTGCGAACTCGCCGCCGTCGCAACTAACAGGCAACAGGTGACAAGCGAAAAAGGAAGCCAAAGGCGAACCCTCGGACTTCGGCTATGGCGCTGTAGCATGCGTCCCTCCACTGGTCGGATCATATCCGTGGCTAAAGGGGTCAAGGCTGGCGATGCGGCGAAGGCCATTGCAGCGCTGGCGCAACCCGGGCATGCGGGCTGAAACTCACGCTAATGCGTTGAAACCTCTCGCGAAAAGCAGCAAGGAACCTGACGTCGGCTGGCTAGTGCGTGCCGCCGTCCCATGGCGCGCTCGGCGTCCCATGTGTGGCCGACTGCGAAGCGCCAGCCGGTCCGCCATCCAAGGCGTCGGGAGTGGGCGCGGAAGGCACGGTGTCGGGGAGATTCGCGGGGGACGAATGCTCCGAATGAGGGGAGCGCTTCGAAGCCGACCCGGGGACCCAATCTGGCGGTGGGGCACAGAGGGAATCGGTCGGTTGTTCGGGATACGGTGCAACGCAGGTCCAGCCTTCCGGGCAGTCTTCGTCCTCACGACACAGAACGGTGCACACAATCCCTTGACCTGGAAGCGGCTTATAGTGGAATGCGTGCTTGCTTTCGCAGTCTGCAGGGCCGCGAAGGCTCTCTTCTCCGAGTTGCTTTCGCTGGTTCGAGGATGTCAGGTAGTTCGAGGCGGTGAAGTAATCGGGATTCTGTGCTGCCTGGGACGCGGACTGATTACACCCCGCTGCAAGGAAGAACGACAGAAGGACTGTGGGAGCGGCCGTGTGCAATGGCAGGCGCATTGGGTCCCCTCGGTATGGCCGGCAGGCAGCATGGAGCCCGATCCGACAGTAGTGTGGTTTCCAACCATACTCAGTGCTGACTGTCCTGTAAACAAGTTTGTTGACGATCGGATATAATTGCAGCAGCGATGGAATAGTATGGCAGCGCTGCGTGCGGCTCCGTCGCGTACCCTTTGCGCTGCGTCTCGGATTGCCGCCGGTTCTTCTCGCTCGCCGCCGATTGGGCGACGGGCAGATATGTGGGCCGAGAATGGTCCTGGAGCCACGACAGGCAATCACTCCGCCGCGCCTCTCCCTGGCGCAGGGTCCCCCCTACCGCAACAGCTCGTCGATCCGGTCCCGGTGCCGGGCCGCCAGGATCGGCCGGCGGACCGCCCCGGAGCTGGTCCGCTCGCCGAGCTCGGCCTGCGGCTCCTGCGGCAGGAGGGCAAAGCGGTCGATCCGCTCGGCGTGTTCCGCCCGATGGTTGAAGCTCTCGATCTCCCGCTGCAGAGCCGCCTGGAGCGCGGGGTGCGAGGCGAGCATCTCCGGGTCCTCGGGCAGGCCCCGCTGCCTCGCGAAGCGGATGGCCGCGGCCCGATCCAGCGCCACCAGCGCCGCCAGCTTGCGCGGCGCCGCCCCGAATACCAGCGCCTGGCCCACCAGCGGGATCTCCCGCAGCCGTGCCTCCAGCCGCCCCGGCGGAAGCCGCTCGCCTCCCCGGGAAAAGAGCATCTCGGTCCGCGGCCCGGCGATCCGCAGCGCCCCCGCTCCGTCGATCGCGCCCAGGTCGCCCGTCCTGAGCCACCCCTCTCCGTCCATCAGCCAGCCGCTGGCCTGGCCATCCCCGAAGTAGCTGTGGCAGAGACCGGGGCCCCGCATCCACAGCTCGCCGTCCGCCTCGACGCAGGCCTCGATCCCCTCGAGCAGCTCCCCCTGGCTCCCCGCCGGCGAGCTCGCCCCGCTCAGCGCCACCGGCCCTCCCGCCTCGGCCAGTGCATACCCCTCGCACACCGGCACCCCGAGCGACGCCAAACTCGCGATGGCCGACTGGGACGCCGGCGCGCCCGACACCAGCAGCATCCGCACCCGCTCGAGCCCCAGCTCGCGCCGCAGCGGCTCCAGGACCAGCATCTCGCCCAGCAGCCCCCTCCCCATCCCCGCCGCCGGCTCGCCGCTTTCGTTGAGCCGGCGCCGCTCGAGCATCGCCCGGCGCGCCCAGTCGAACACCTTGCGCTTCGCCTGCGGCTCCCGCGCCAGCCTGCGCTCGACGCCCCGCCGCAGCCGCTCGAGCGCCTCTGGCAGCACCCCCACGATCGTCGGCCGCTCCCGACGCAACTGCTCGAAATGGCCCTGCTCCGGCTGGGCGAACACCACCTGGGCGCCGCTGGCCAGCGGCAGCCACAGCTGCAGGAACTGCCCGAGCGCGTGCGAGGGCGAGATCCGCCCGAGCAGCGCATCCCCCGGACGCACCTCGGCCTTTTCGGCGAAGCGCTGGGCGGTCCACAGCAGCGCCCGGTGGCTCAGGCTCGCCGCGTGCGGCTCGCCCGCCATGCCGCCGCCCAGGCACAGCATCGCCGGCGCCTCCGGATCGAGCCGGTCCAGGCTCTGATGCCACAGCCGGTCGGCCAGCTGCGATCCCAGGGCCACCACCTCGTCCAAGGTCCGGACGTGCTTCTCCTCGGCGACCACCGGCTCGAGCGCCACCACCAGCCGCAGCGACGGCAGCGCCCCGGCCAGCTCCCGCAGCTTGTCCAGTTCGCGGGCCCCCTCGACCACCACCACCGACGGATCGAGCCGGGCCAGGCTGGCACGCAGCTCGCTGGCCGGCCAGGCTTCATAGAGGAAGGCCGCCACTCCACCGGCGCCGATCGCCCCGAGGGCGGCAGCATTCGCCTCAGGTCGAGGCCGAGTCAGCAGTGCCACCGGGCGCCCCGGAGGCAACCCCAGCTCCAGCAGCCCCTTTCCCACCTGGGAAACCAGCGATTCGTAGCCGCGCCAGTCGAGAACCCGGTCCGCGCCCGAGCTCAGACGCTGGCGCAGCGCCGGAGCGCCGCCCCGGGCGAGCGCCTGGCGCTGTAGAGCTCGCACGAGCGTGCCGAAGCGTTTCATCGGGCGGCCTCATACCAGATGCGCGGGCCTGCGGCGACGGGGAGCGAGGGGGCCTGCGCAGCCGTTGACACCGGCCGCACCATCACCATAATGCGCCGCCATCCGCACGCCCGCGGACTGCGACCCTGAGGGTTTCATGACCGTCGACTTTTCCTGTGAGAAGTGCGAGGCCAGCTTCGAGATCGACCTGGGCGATCTCATCGAGGGGAGCGAGCACATCAAGTGCCCCAACTGCTCCACCAAGGCCACCGGCTCCATGGGCGAGGACTTCTCCAACGCGTTGGGCGAGCTGTGCAAGCAGATGGCCGCCATGCGCAAGAAGTTCGGGGTCAGCCTCGCCCTGGAGAGCGATGACCTGCCGCCCCCCTACGACCTCGAGGAGGAAGAGGAGGAGGGCGAGGAAAAGGGCGAAGACGAGGATCTCCTCGACGAGGTGGACGAAGACGAAGATGAGGAGCTCGAGGATGACGAGGAAGAGAGCTACTAGCCAGCCTCTTCCCCCAAACTCGCTTCTCCTCCCGGCCTGGGCCCCTCGCCCAGGCCGTGTCGTCGGTGGCCCCCTCTCCCGCCGCTGGCATCGCCGGCCCACCTCAATCCGGCCGAGCGCCGCCCTCCTCGACTCAATCGGTCGGAAGTAGCTTCCCAGCATGGCTGCTGCCGCGGCGAGGGGGCGTTCTTGCGACGCTGGATCCAGTTGGCGATCTCGCTGCTGCTCACCTCGGTAGCAGTGATTCTGGCGTGGCGGCTGCTGCCTCCCGGGGCGCTGTCCGCCGGGCTCCCCCACCGCCGCGCGAGCGACGCGGACGACCGGGTCAAGCTGACCGTGGAGGAGATCGCGGAGATCGAGGGGGGCCGGGTCCACCTGGTGGTGCTGGCCATGGCCGAGACCTCGAACGGCCCGGTCCTGCCGCTGTTCGTCGAGGCGGCCGAGGCGCGCCGGCTGTCGCAGCGGCTGGCGAACCCGGGCCCTGGAGAGCGGGACTCCGACACGCTGGCGAACGCGGTCCACTTGCTGGGCGGCGCGGTGCGCGAGGTGACCATCGACGACGTCGAGCCGCTCTCTTCGCGGGGGACGGTGCTGCTCACCCAGGGCGACCGCGAGCTGTCGATGGAGACCTCCGGGGCAAATTCGGTGGCGCTGGCGCTGATCGAGGGCGCGCCGATCACCGCCTCGCGCGCCCTGTTCGACTCCGGCTCCCTCGATCGCGGTCAGCTCAAGAAGATGCGCGAGCGCCTGCGCAACGAGCTCGCCCCGAATCGCCCCAGGGTCCCGATGCACAACGCCCCGGGCCAGCGCGAGCGCCCGGACTGGAACGTGGGCCGCTCCGAGATGCCTGAGCGGCCGGCGCAGCTGTAGCTGGCGGTTCTGCGCGCTGCGTTTTCGCCTCAGGCTCTCGCTTCAGGAACAGGGAGCGCCCCCTCGGTAGCGCGCAAGCCGGCTCGCTGTCCGGCACTTCGTCCTCCGGCCGCCTCCCGACGTCCTCCTCCTGCGAAGGCAAAGGGGGCGCGAGCGGCGATTGGCGCTCTTGACCCCGAACCGGCGGCGCGGCTACAGATGCCGCACTGCCTCGAGGAGCCGCCGCGTGAGCGCCGACATGTCCGAGCCCGCCCAGCCCATCGCCGCCTCCGACGGAGTGAGCGAGGCCGACAAACCCATCCTGCTGATGAGCTACCTGCCCCTGCTCTCGGCGCTCGCCTACGCCAAGGCCGGCCAGAACGACTACCTGCGCTGGCACGCTCGACAGGGCATGGCCCTGACCGGCTGCTACCTGGGCTGGGGAATCGCCGCCTCGCTGGTAGTGGCCGCCGGCGAGTGGATCGTCGGCCCGCGCTTCGCCGCCTTCCTGACGACCCTGGGCCTGCTTGGCGGCCTGGGCCTGCTGGCGCTGTCGGTCTACGCCGTGCTCAAGGCCTTCGAGCCCTGCCGCTGGCGCATCCCGCTGGTCTCCTCGCTGGCCGATAAGTTCTAGCCCCCATGCCCCTGCCCCTTCGCGACTTCCTGTCTCGTGCGCCCCGGCTCGGCTGCGCCTGGCAGGCCAGCCTGGACCTCGGCGAGAGCGAAGTGCAGCCGGTGACCGTGGTCAGCCTGTCGCTGACCGGGGCCTTCCTCGAGACCGAGGTGCGGCCCGAGCCTGGCGGGCGCGCGGTGCTCTTCCTTCCCCTCGACGAGTCGGACAGCCCCGAGCAGTTGGCGATCGTCGGCAAGGTCACCCGCGGCGGCCGGGCCCGCAAGCCCCTCGAGCACCCGGACCTCGACGACCTGGTGGTGGCGGTGTCGGGAGTGGGGATGGAGTTCGACGAGCTCTCCGACCAGGCGGCCTCGCAGCTGCAGGATCTGATCGACTCGCTGCTGGAGCGATGAGGCGGCCATGATCTGCCCCCGGTGCGCGGAGCCCAGCGACTCGCCCGAGGCCCGCTTCTGCCGGCACTGCGGCGGCGCCCTCCCCCGGCCCGAGCCGACCGCCGCCGCCGCCGGCCCGCGCTGCCCAATCCACCCCGACCAGCCCGCCGCCGACCTCTGCGCCCGGTGCGGGACCTTCACCTGCCACCAGTGCCTGCGCCTGTCGGATCAGGGCAAGCCGCTGTGCGCCCGCTGCTTCGAATTCGAGCAGCCGCAGTACTGGCCGGTGCCCTGGGAGAGCCGCGCCCAGCTCGGCCGGCTGTCGGCGTTCGGCCGCACCCTCACCGAATCGGCCTTCAATCCCGGCCAGCGGCTCAAGCGGATGAAGCCCACCTCCGGCAGCTGGTGGGACCCGCTCTCCTACCTGCTCTTCGCCCACCTGCCGCTGACGGTGGGCGCGGTCATGATGGCCTTCTTCCTCAGCGCGCTGGTGGCCTCGTTCGCCGGCGCCCAGTGGAATCCTAATTCCGGCTTCAACCTGCGCGGAATCGTGAGTGCGTTCGGGATCGGCAGCGTGGTGCTCTTTGGACTGGGCGTGCCGACCTACGCCCTGACCCGCACCTTCCTCTTCGCCGGCCTGGAGCACCTGGCGCTGTGGCTGATGGGCCAGCGGCGCGAGCCCTTCGAGGCCACGGTTCGCGCCCACTGCTACGCCAGCGGCCCTGCGGTCCTGTCGCTGGTGCCGGGATGCGGCTTCTACGCGGCGGAGCTGGCCTGGCTGGTGCTGCGAGTCTTCGGGCTGATGGGCGTCCACCGCACCAGCGCCGCGCTGGCGACCACGGCGGTGCTGGCGCCGGCGATGGTGTGCCTGGGCATTCCCATCAGCCTGGCGATGCTGGGGATGTTCCGGACCTGAGCTACGACTTCAGCCACAGCTGCAGCCAGATCGCCCCCACCAGGACCATCAGGACCAATCCCGCCTTGCGGGTGCTGGGGATGACCGACAGCACCACGCCCAGCGTCAGCGCGCCGTAGAACAGGACCCGCAGGACCTTCTCCGGCAGCAGCCCGAGCAGCGTCGAGAGAAGGTCCGGGCGATGGCGGAAGCGCCCGAGGCTGCCGTGACCGGTCCAGAAGGACTGGGATTCCTCGCGCTCCATCCGCTGGCGGGTCTCCCGGGCCACCGTGGCGGCGATCGCCTCGCCCAGCGCCCGCTGATCGGGGACTGGGACGTCGGCGGCCAGCTTCTGCTGCTTGAACTTCTCCTCCTGCTCCTGGAGGGCGGCGGCCTCCTGCCGGCGCTGGGCCCACAGCTTCTCGTTGAACTGGCGCTGGTCGGCGGTGTTCAGGTCGTTGTGGCACTGGGCGCAGAAGGTCGCCAGGGCGTGGTTGTCGGCCTCGCAGCGCATGCAGCGGATAAAGGGCTGGTCCTCGGGACGGCTCTGGCTCAGCTCCAGCGAGGCCTGCTGCTCCACCGGCGGGCGGAAGCGGTCGACGCTGGGGGAACTGCTGGCCACCGGGGCGGCCGCCGGCTGCTCCAGGGCGTCGAAGCGCCCGGGGTCGGTGGGCGCGGCGCCGCCGGGGGCCTCTTTGCGGCCCATCTCCAGGTTCAGGAACCGCGAGCGTCGCCCGGACATCGCCTAGCCCTTCCGCGGCGCCTGCGCGGCCGAGGCCGGCCGAGTGCGGTTGCGCGCCCACTCCCGGGTGCGATTGATCTCGTGCGACATGGTGGTCGCCAGCGGGAAGGTCTCCTGGATCGCCTTCTCCAGGTGGCGCTGCTCCAGCTCCAGCTCCTCGGCGAAGGCATCGTAGAGCCCGCTGATCACCGCCTGCTCCAGCTCGGCGCCGCTGAAGGCCTCGGCCAGCTCGCTCAGCCTGGCGGTGTCGAAGCCGGCCGGGTCCCGGTTGCGCCGCCGCAGGTGGATCTCGAGGATCTCCTTGCGCTCGGCGGAGTTGGGCAGGTCGACGAAGAAGATCTCGTCGAAGCGCCCCTTGCGCAGCAGCTCCGGGGGCATGGCTTCGATCTTGTTGGCGGTGGCCACCACGAACACCGGGGCGGTCTTCTCCTGCAGCCAGGTCAGGAAGCTGCCGAAGACCCGCGCCGTCACCCCGCCGTCCGACGACCCGGAGCTGGCGATCCCCGACAGCCCCTTCTCGATCTCATCCACCCACAGCACCGCCGGGGCCACGCTCTCGGCGGTGCGGATCGCCTTGCGCAGGTTCTCCTCCGACGAGCCGACCAGCCCGGAGAAGATGCGCCCCATGTCCAGCCGCAGCAGCGGCAGGTGCCACTGGCTGGCGATGGCCTTGGCGGTCAGGCTCTTGCCGCAGCCCTGGACGCCGAGGAGGAGCAAGCCCTTGGGCTCGGGCAGGCCGAAGCGGCGCGCCTTCTCGCCGAAGGCGTTCTCGCGACGGTTGAGCCAGGTCTTGAGGTTCTCCAGCCCGCCGATGTTTTGCAGGCTCTCGTCGGCGGGGAAGTACTCCAGCAGCCCGCTCTTGCGGATGACCTGGCGCTTCTCCTCCAGCACCAGCGGCACGTCGTTGGCGTCGAGCCGGCCGTCGGTGGCGATGGCCTTGGCGAAGGCGTTCTCGGCCTCGGACAGCGTCAGCCCCAGCGCCGCCTTGATCAGGTGCTCGGCCTGGTCGCGCCGCAGGTCGATGGTGGCCTTGTTCCCCTGCCGCACCACGCTGACGATCTCGCGCAGCAGCGTCATCAGGTCGGAGAAGGTCGGCAACGGGATGTCGAGGACGGTGACCTCCTTCTCCAGCTCGGGAGGGATGGTCAGCGTCGGCGAGATCAGCATCAGCGTGGTGTAGGTGCTCTTGAGCTGGTGGGCCAGCTCGCGCAGCGCCCGCACCACCGGGGCCTCGGTGAGGAAGGGATGGAAGTCCTTGAGCACCACCAGCGCCGGCTCGGAGAGCCGCTCCACCGCCGCCAGCGCCCCCAGCGGATTCTGCGAGTCCTCCAGCGGCGCCACCGCCCGCCCACCGGCCAGCTTCCGCAAACCCTTGGTCGCCGACCAGCCGTAGAAGCTCTTGCCGTGCGTCGCGGCCAGGTCCTGCAGGATCGCGTCGAGCCGCTGCTCCTCCCAGGTCACCAGGTAGATCAGCGGGTAGCGCGCCCGCACCAGCACGTCGAGCTCCTGCACGAACTTCGGGGGCGCGGCGGCGGGTAGGCTGGGATTGGGAGTGGCCATCCCCGCCAGTATAGCCGGGCCGGGCGGCGCGCCCCCCATTCGTGTACCGCGGCTCAGGGAGAGCGGATCCAGCGCAGCGCGCTGCCGCCCTCGGCCAGCTCCACCGTGACGATGGTCCCCGGGGCCACCGCCATCCCGCGGCGGGCGACCGCGGACACCGCCTCGGAGATCTCGGGGTTATGCCCTACGAGCGCACAGCCGGGCCCCAGCCTCCTGGCCAGAGCGAGCACCGAGCTCGCCTCCGATTCCCCACTCGCCAGCGCCAGCTCCTCTTCCACCGGCACTCCGAAGGCTTCGGCAACCAGCTGCGCGGTCTGCCGGGCGCGCAGGTAGGGGCTGGTGACCACCCGGCTCACCGCCATCTCGGCCCGCGCCGACTCGAGCAGCGCGGCGAAGCGATGGCGCCCCTGGGCGGTCAGCGCCCGGTCGCGGTCGCCGCCGGGGCCGGCCGGCTCGGCCTCGGCGTGGCGGATGAGGTACAGGGCGTTCGACACTGGCTTCCTCCGCGAACTCTAGAATTCGTCCCCGGCTCCGGGCGCCGCAGGAGCGGACAGACTCGCGCCGCCGCGCGGCGGCCACCCCCGCGGCCCCGGCGCTCCGGCACCCGGCGAGGATTCCCGCCAGTTCTCGGGTTCTTAGATGGTCTTGCGGTCGAAGGAGTAGATGTCGACCGGGCTGATGTTGCGGTAGCGCTCGAGCTTGAGGCGCATCTTGCCCAAGGTCCAGATGAACTCGCGGCGGTCGAAGGCAGGCTCGTGCTTCTTGAGCCGCTTGATCTCGGCGGCGATGTTCTTGCGGACGTCTTCCGGGTGGTAGATGAACGCCTGGGAGAACATCAGGTGCTCGCCGACCGGGATCAGCCGGGCCTCGATGTAGTCGCCCTTGTGCAGCCCGGCCGGCTGGCGGCGTTCCCGCACCTCGACGTCCTTGCCGTCGAACAGGTCGCGCACCCGGATCTGGTCCTTGCCCAGCTTGCGCACCTCCCACAGCGAGTGGCGGGTGTTGGTCAGCCCGCGCAGGATCTCCTTCTCCGCATCGGGAGCCTGGCTGCGCTGGTCGAGGAAGACCTGGGCCGGAGTGCGCTGGTGCGGCGGGATCGGCCAGTCGAAGACGTAGAAGTCGAGGAAGCTGGCCATCCTCATCTCGAAGGAGCGGTCGTCCTCGAAGATCTCGCCGGTCTTCTGGAAGTAATGCGCCTTGGCCTTGAGCAGCTCGTCCTTGTAGGCGTCGGCGCTCGCGAAGGCGATGAGCGCGTCGAGCTGATGCTGGTACACGGTGGCAACCTCACTGGCTCGAGAACGGCTGGACCATATCAGATCCGCGCGGCCGTCCTCGCCTAGGATTCGCGCCCGCCGTGGGTCGAAATGGCCCCGTCGCGCTGGCGAATCCGGCCGCCGACCACCGTCGCCTTCGCCCGTCCCTTGAGCTGCCAGCCGGCGAAGGGAGTGTTCTTGCTCTTGGAGTGGAGCCGGGCGGGCTCGCAGGTCCAGGCCTCGCCGGGGGCGACCACCGTCACGTCGGCCGGCACGCCCACCGACAGCGAGCCGCCGGCCAGCTTGAAGCAACAGGCCGGGCCGGTGGAGAGCAGCTCCGCCAGCCGCAGCGGCTCGATCCGGTTCTGGCGCACCAGCTCCAGCGACAGCGGCAGCGCCGTCTCCAGCCCGATCATCCCGTTGGCGGCCAGGTCGTACTCCAGCTCCTTCTCGACGATGGAGTGCGGGGCGTGGTCGGTGGCGATGGCGTCGATGGTCCCGTCGGCCAGGCCCTCCAGCACCGCCTCGCGGTCGGCGTCGGCACGCAGCGGCGGGTTGACCTTGGTCGAGGTGCCGTACTGAGAGCGGGCCACCTCCTCGTCGGTCAAGGTGAAGTGGTGGGGCGCCGCCTCGCAGGTCACCGGCAGCCCGCGCCGCTTGGCCTCGCGCACCAACCGCACGCTGCCGGCGCAGGAGATGTGGGCCACGTGCAGCCGCCCGCCGGTCAGCTCCACCAGCGCCAGGTCGCGGGCGATCATCGACTCTTCCGCCGCGCCCGGGATTCCCCGCAGGCCCAGCCGCGTCGAGACCTTTCCCTCGTGCATCACGCCCTTGCCGACCAGGCAGAGGTCTTCCTCGTGGGCCACCACCGGCATCCCGAAGGTGCGGGTGTACTCGAGCGCCCGGCGCATCAGCGCCGAGCTGGAGACCGGCCTGCCGTCGTCGCTGATCGCCACGCAGCCGGCCTGGCGCAGCTCGCCGATCTCCGCCAGCTCCTCGCCCTTGGAGCCCTTGCTGATGGCGCCGATGGGATGGACCCGGGCCAGATCCGCCTCGCGGGCCTTGCGCAGGATGAACTCGGTGATCGAGGCGTTGTCGTTGACCGGCTTGGTATTGGGCATACAGCAGACGGTGCTGAAGCCGCCGGCCACCGCCGCCGCGCTGCCGCTGGCCACCGTCTCCTTGTACTCCTGGCCCGGCTCGCGCAGGTGCACGTGCAGGTCGATGAACCCGGGCATCACCCAGCAGTCTTTGGCCTCGAGCACCTCGGCCTGCCGCAGCCGCTCGGCCGCGAAAGGCTTCTCCGAGACCTCGACGACCTTGCCGCCGTCGATGGCCAGGTGGCGCACCCCGTCGATCCGATTGGCGGGATCGAGAAGGCGTCCGTTGACGATGAGCAGCTCCGACATGCGCTCCTCCACGAAGAGGCTGATTGGACTACCACAGCTGCGCGCGCCTTGGGGGCCCGTTGGAGCCGCGGTCCTCCCCCTGCTGCCGCGATTCCGCATGACAGGTGACCGGCGCACTCCGCCTCGGCTAGCATCGCGACGCTCGCAGTGGTTGCGATCCACACCCTCGGAGGACACATGAAGCGCCCCCTGCTCTCATCTCTCGTCGTCGCACTGTTGGCGCTGGCGCCCCTGTCGCAGGTCCTCGCGCAGGCCGCTGCCAAGCAGCCCGTTGCCCAGCAGCCCGCCGCATCCGCCCAGCCCGGTGCCGAGAGCTATCTCAAGGTGGTCGGGAATCCACCTGCCGCCAACAGCGAAGTGGCCAAGGCCGACCTGGCGATCATCCTCTGGGAGCAGCAGCGCCGGACTCCCGAGGACATCCGCCGCGCCAAGTCGGAGGAGAAGCTGACCCTGGCCGCCTTCGCCGACGCCGCCGGCCGCGAGCTCGACCCGGCCAGGTTCCCCAAGACCCTCTCCCTGATCGAGAAGGCCACCGCCGACGTCAAGAAGGTCACCGACGTGCTCAAGAAGAAGTTCGAGCGCCCGCGCCCGTTCGTCGCCAAGCCCGAGCAGGTCAAGCCGGCGATCGCCCTGGAGCCCAGCGCCTCGTTCCCCAGCGGCCACGCCACCCGCGGCGTGTTCTTCGCCGCGATCCTCGCCCAGCTGGCCCCGGAGAAGAGCGCCGAGCTGGCCGCCCGCGGCCTGATGATCGGCATCGACCGGGTGATCGGCGGCGTCCACTGGCCCAGCGACGTCGAGGCCGGCCAGCGCCTGGGCAGGAAGATCGCCGACAACCTGCTGGCCAGCGATGAGTACAAGAAGGCCATCGAGGAGGCCCGGGCGGAGTGGGCAGCTCCGGCGGCAGCAGCCGTCCCCTGAGACTCGACCGGCCTCGAGCTGGCTCGCGGGCGCGCCTGGCGCTCGCGAGCCGAGACGCACCTGCCGACAGCTCGAATCTTCCGACCGCGCTCGCCGAGGCCGCGCAGTGGCATCTCGACTTCCGCGACTTGCGGTCCCTGCCAGCTTGCCTACGGTGCCGCGCCATGAAGACCGCCCGCTCGACCCTTCCGCTGTTTCTCGCCCTCCTCTCGGCCTGCGCCACCACCGGCCCCACCCGCAGCGACGCGCCGGCGACCCCGGCGCCAGCCGCGGATAAGCCACCGGCGATTCAATCTGCGGCGACCGCCGCTTTCGTCGAAGCGGCGCTGGTGAAGGGCTGCACCAGCCAGGCGGACCAGTCGACCACCACCCTCGACTGCGGCGATGTCTCCTTTGTCGTCTCCCAGATCCGCACCGATGCCGCGGACGACCCTCACATGCGCGAGTTCGCCCTGAAGACGACGCTCGGCGAACTGCGCAACAACGGCATGACCACCGCCGCACATCGACCGCACGCGACGGGCGTCCCGTCCGCCAACGCCGTCGACTTCGACTTCTCGCTCTCCGACGAGACCGGCGCGGTTGAGCAAGGGCACGGGATGATGCTGGTGCGCACGCTCGACGCTCGGCAGGTGACGACGATCCTGTGCCTGAGTCAGGCGGCCACTGCCGGCGCGCTGGATTGCTTCCGCGGCGTCACCTACCTGGCCACCGCCGGCATCCCGGCCCCGCTGGCCAAGCAGGCACCGGTGGTCGAGGCTCGCTTCGCCGGGCGCGCGCTGGCGATCCCCGAAGGCTGCAGCTCGAACTCCGGCGAGGAGCTCGTCTGCGAGCGCGTCAATCTCGTGTGGGAGCATCTCCCCGCCCAGGGAGCCGAGGCGGCCGCCGACGCGTTCGTCAAGAAGATGCTCGAGCAACTCGAGGGAATGGTCCCGGTCAAGCCGGTGCGTGCGCCGGCGCAGTGCAAGCTCGACGGTGCGGCGGCACGCTGCGAGAAGTTCACCTGGAGCGAGAAGGGGGCCACGTTCTCGGAGATGGTCTCCGCCTACGCCGAGGTGCGCGGCCAGCCGGTGGTCGCCCTGTGCACTTGGGCCACCGCGGCCGTCCGCAGGCCGGGCCTGCCTCAGGCCTGCAGCGCCCTGATCTCCCTCGAGCGCTGAACGCCGCGGGCGCAGCCGAACCCTCTGGAGGTGCGGGCCTCTCGGATTCTCGAGGGGGGCCTCGGGGCAGCGCCGCGGCTCCATTCCTAGTTTCTGCCAGCCGCAGCAACTCGGCTTCACGGCCGGAGGAGCCTCATGGCTGGCCCCCGCCCCCATCCCGCCAATCGGCGGACCGTGGCCGTCCTCATGCTCGGTCTGGCGATGCTCGCTTGCACCAAGTCGGGCAAGCCGGCGGGACCAGACGGGCAACCTGCGCCGGGCGCCGGGACCGGCAGCCCATCGCAGTCCGGCGGGTCGGGCACCGGCAGCAGCAGCGCTCCGGCGAACCAGGCCGGTCTGGTCGAGAACCGCATCTGGAAGGAGAACCAGCGCCCGGGGACTCGCGCCTGGAAGCTCGACAAGCCGGGGACCAGCGACGACATCGCCGGCTACGCCTTCGAGGTCAGCGCGCCGGCGGGAGCGACCATTCCCATCGCGGTGAGCGCGCACGGCGGCGCCGACTTCACCTGGGGCGTCTACCGCACCGGCTACTACCAGGGTCTGGGCGGGCGGCTGCTGGCCAGCGGCGGACCGCTTCACGGCGAGGAGCAGGCCGCGCCCACCTTCGATCCGGCCTCGACCCTGGTCGAGGCGCGCTGGCACCCGAGCTTCGAGATCGCCACCCGGGACGCCGACGGCACGCCCTGGCCGAGCGGGGTTTACCTGGTGGTGCTCACCCGCGCCGACGGGGTGCAGCAGTACGCGATCTTCGTGCTGCGCGACGACACCCGCGACGCCGAGGTGGCGGTGCAGCTGCCGACCGCCACCTGGCAGGCCTACAACAACTGGGGCGGCGAGAGCCTCTACGAGTCGAGCCGGCGGCAGCCGAGCGGCAAGGCGCGCCGCGTCTCGTTCGACCGCCCCTACAGCTACCTGTACGGCCACGGCTCGGGGCTGTACCGGTACATGGACTACCCGCTGATCGAGTGGCTCGAGTCGCGCGGCTACGACGTGGAGTACCTCACCAGCCACGACACCGGGACCCCGGAGGGCAGGCTGGGCAACCACCGGATCATGGTCAGCGTCGGGCACGACGAGTACCACTCGCCGGAGGCGGTCGACCGCTTCGAGGCCGCGCTGGCCGGCGGCACCAGCTTCGCCTTCCTGACCGGCAACACCATGTACTGGGCGGTGCGCTACGAGGACTCGCCGAGCGCGGGGAGGAACAAGGTCCTGGTCTGCTTCAAGGAGGTACCGGACCAGGACCCGCTGTTCGCGACCAATCCCCGGCGCGCCACCGGCCACTTCCGCAAGCCACCGCAGAGCCGCCCCGAGAACCGGTTCCTGGGGGTGCTCTCCAACGGCGACTCGGTGAGCGCCGCCGCCGACTGGGTGGTGCAGAACGCGTCGCACTGGCTGTACGCGGGAACCGGCCTGGCCAACGGCGACCACCTCCCGGGGATCGTCGGCATGGAGTGGGACAGCTACCTCAACACCGGCGACGAGCCGTCGGGACTGGTGGTGCTGTCGAACTCCCCGGTCGATGGACAGTCCGGCCGCACCTTCCAGAACGCGGTGCTCTACGAGAGGGGCCAGACGTTCCTCTTCGCGGCGAGCACGGTCTGGTTCAACCGCGGCCTGAGGCTCGACACCCGGGTGGCGCGCATCCTGGACAACGCGCTGCAGCACTCCGGCGCCAAGGTCTACGGCACCGCTCCCTGACCGCGGCGCGTGCCGCCCCGGCGCGCCTCTCCCGCCGCCTATCCCCGGGATACGACTCGCTATTCCCGGGATACGACCCGCCTATCCCCGGGATATGACCCGCCTATCCCTGGGATACGACCTGCCTATCCCTGGGATACGACCTGCCTATCCCTGGGATACGACCTGCCTATCCCTGGGATACGACCCGCCTATCCCTGGGATACGACCTGCCTATCCCTGGGATACGACCTGCCTATCCCTGGGATACGACGTGCCTATCCCTGGGATACGACCCGCCTATCCCTGGGATACGACCTGCCTATCCCTGGGATACGACCTGCCTATCCCTGGGATACGACGGTACAGACCGGCTACATGGGTGCCTATCCCTGGGATAGACCCAGTTGGTCCCCGGGATACCCGCTAGCAGAACCGACAACCCACTGAATCATCGGGACTTTTTCAGATCTACTGCCGCAGCGCGCAGCACCGCCAGCGCCGCCTCGAGATCCTTGGGCAGCGGCGAGTGGAGCGCCAGCGGCCGGCCGGTTTCCGGATGCGGCACCACCAGCTCGCCGGCGTGCAGCGGGGTCCGCTCCAGCACCGGCTCTTCGGCCGGCGCCAGTCCCAAGTCCCCGCGCAGCAGGCGGTCGACGTTGGCGTACTGCGAATCGACCGCCAGCGGAAAGCCGGCGTAGCGCAGGTGGACGCGGATCTGGTGCGTCCGCCCGGTCTTGGGAACGGCCTCCAGCAGCGCGAAGCCATTGAAGCGCTCCAAGACCTTGAAGATCGTCAGCGCCTCCTTGCCCAGCTCGCCGGCCTTGGCCGGCCGCGACTTGCCGCGCCGGGCGGCGATCAGCGGCACCTCGACCCTGAGCTCGGACTGCTCGGGCACTCCCTTCACCAGCGCCAGATAGCGCTTCTCGACCCGCCCCTCCTCGAAGGCCAGGTTGAGCGCGCGGTGGGCCTGGGCGGTGCGGGCGAAGAGCAGGATCCCGCTGGTGTTGCGATCCAGCCGGTGGACGATGAACAGCTTCTCGTTGCGCTCGCGCGCCAGCTCGTCGAGCAGCGACGGCTCGGCCGCCCCTTCCCGCCCTCGGACCGCCAGCACTCCCGCCGGCTTGTCCACCGCCAGCATCGCCGCGTCCTCGTAGAGAATCGCCGTCACGCCAGCGCCTCGACCTTGATCACCTTGACCTTGCCCATCGACGCCAACTGCGGGGCGATGGCCTTGGCGTTGCCCACCACCGCCATCGCCACCCCGCTGGCCAGGAAGTAGCGGCGCGCCAGCGTCCGGGCCTGGTCGGCGGTCACCGCCTGCACCCGCTCGCGGTAGCGCTCCAGCCAGTCGCTGGCCCGCCCGAAGCGCCGCACGTCGGCCAGGGTCCGCGCCAGCTGGTCCACCGTCTCCATCGCCAGCGGGAACAGGCCGTTGATGTAGCGCTGGGCGCGCAGCAGCTCCTCGTCGCTGGGGCCCTGGTCGCGGTAGCGCGCCGTCTCCTCCAGCGCCACGTCGATCAGCTCGCTCACCGACTCGGTCTTGGTGTAGCTGCCGACCACGAATAGCCCGCCGGCCTCGGTGTCGGTCAGGAAGCTCGACACCCCGTACGACAGCCCGCGGTTGACCCGGATCGCCTCCACCAGCCGCGAGGTGAACCCGCCGCCCAACACCTGCCGCGCCACCCGGGTCCCGATCAGCTGGGGATCGGTGCGGCCCGGTCCGGCGGACGCCAGCCGAATCTGCGCCTGCGTCGCCTCGGGCTTGTCGACCAGCAGGATGCGCCGGCCCTCGATCTCCTTGACCTGGGGAATCGGCGGCCGCACCGCCGCCTTGCCGGTCCACTTGGCGAAGGCCGCCTCGGCCAGCTCCAGCGCCTCGCGCGGCGGCACGTCGCCCACCAAGAGCAGGTGCGCCCCGGTCGGCCGGAACAGCGCCTTGTGCAGCCCGACGCAGTCGGCGCGGGTGAAGGTCTTCACCTCCGAGCGCCGCCCCCGCCCCGGCACGCCGTAGGGATGCTTGGGCAGCGCCACCTGGAACAGCGCGTCGCTGGCCAGGGTCGGCGGGTCGTCGAGGTCGTTCTGCAGCCGCGCCAGAGTGCGCTTTCGGGCCTGGACCACCTCGTCGGCCTTGAACGACGGCCGGCACACCAGCTCGGCCATCAGCTCCAGCACCCTGGGCAGGTGCTCCGAGGGCGCGGTGGCCATGACGTAGGTCGAGTCGGGCGCGGTCTCCAGCCGCAGGTCTACGCCCATCAGCTCCAGCAGCTCGTCGAGCTTGTCGGCGCTGTGGTCGTCGGTGCCGCGGCGCAGCAGCTCGACGGCGAAGTCGGTCAGCCCGGCCTTGCCCCGGGGATCGCGGGCCGAGCCGTAGGGCAGAACCAGGCAGGCCGAGGTCAGCGGCACCCGGCCGCGCTCGGCGGCGACCACGGTCAGGCCGCTGTCCAGCCGCAGCTCGCGCAGCTCGGGCAGCGACAGCGGGGCCAGCGGCGCCACCAGTCCGGAGGGCTCAACCATGCTCGCTCCCATGGGCCTGGCCAGCGGCGGCCGGGGCGGGAATCAGCGTCACCGCGGTGCGCTGCTGGACGGCGAAGATGCGCGCCGCGTGCTTGATCTGCTCGTTGGTCACCTGGGCGTACTTGCTGGGGATTTCCAGCGCCTCGCGCCAGTTGCCCAGCAGCAGCTCGTGGCTGCCCAGGTTGTGGGCGCGGCCATTGTTGGAGGCGATCTCGCGCAGGTGCTGCGAGCGCAGCAGCCCGCAGGCCCGGGCCAGCTCCAGCTCGGTCAGCCCGCGCTCGGCGACCCGCTCGAGCTCGGCCTGGATGATGGGAAGCACCTTGTCGGCGCCGACCCCGGGGTTGAGCTCGACCAGTATCGCGAACAGCCCGGGATCGACCCGCCACGAGTAGTCGATGATCACGTTGGCGGCCAGCAGCTTGTCGTAGACCAGCTTCTTGACCAGCCGCGCGCCCTCGCCGGCGCCGAGGGCGAACTGCAGGACGTCGAGGACCACCGCCTCCGGGCTCTTGGCCTCGGGGGCCTTGAAGCCGATGGCCAGCGCCTGGGCCTGGGCCGGGAAGCGGACCTCGCCGCGCCGCTCCCCGCGCTGCTCGGGCTCGGTGCGCCCCGGCGCCGGCAGCGCCGGCCCGCGCGGGATGTCCGAGTAGCAGCGCTCGACCATCTGCAGCGCCTTGTCGGGATCGAAGTCCCCGGTGATCCAGAGCGAGGCGTTGTTGGGGGCGTAGTAGGTGCGGAAGAAGGCCAGGCAGTCGTCGCGGGTGATCGACTCGATGTCGCCCATCCAGCCGATGACCGGCCAGCGGTAGGGGTGGGCGTGGAAGGAGAGCGCGTACAGCTCCTCGTCGAGGAGGCCCAGGATCTCGTTGTCGACCGAGAAGCGGCGCTCCTCCTTCACCACCTCGCGCTCGCTGGCCAGCATCTCGGGGGTGATGGCCAAAGATCGCATCCGGTCGGACTCGAGGTCGAGGACCAGCGGCAGGGCCTCGGTGGCGAAGTCCTGGTAGTAGGCGGTGACGTCGTGGCTGGTGTAGGCGTTGGAGTGCCCGCCGTTGGCCTCGAGCAGCCGGTCGAACTCCTTGGGGCCGTACTTGGCCGCGCCGTTGAACATCATGTGCTCGAAGAGGTGGGCGATGCCGGTGATTCCCGGCCGCTCGTTGCGCGAGCCGACGTTGAAGAAGGTGTAGGTGGAGATCACCGGCACCGTGGCATCGGGCAGCAGCCGCAGCGACAGGCCGTTGGCCAGCTGGTGCTCGCGCACCTCGAACAGCCGGGGATCGATCGGCCGCGGCGGGGCCAGCGCAAAGCCGCGCGCCTTGGCGTCGGAGGGCCGCCGGGGACGATGGCCGAGCGGATGAGTGGGATGCCGCGCCATGGGAGGACCTCGTTCGAAGGGCGCTAACCTAGGGCCCGCGGCCCTCGAAATCCACAGAAGATTCGGCTGAATGCACCGCCCGTCGCCGGTTCCCGTTCGCCCCGAGCGTAGGGCCGCAGGCCCGTAGTCGAGGGGATTCGAAGCCGGCCGCCCGGACCCGAGTGCGCCTACGGCGCCGCCAGCGGCGGTCGCTTCTCGCAGTGCGAGGTGAGCGCATACGGTCGGGGACCAGTCTTTGGACACCGCCGTCCGCGAAGCTCCGACCTTGGTATTGCCTCGCCTCGGCCACACCTGCATGCCCGCAGCAGCAATCGGCTCCCGCCGGCTCCTCCCGGCCGAGCGCCGACCCGCGCCCCTCCACCAAGTCGTCGAGCCTCAGGCGGGCGAAGGCAGAATGGCAATCTCCAGATGTCCCCCGAGCGCCCGGGCGACCTTCTCCAGCGTCTCGATGGTCGGGTTGGAGTCAGGGTCTTCGAGCTTGGCGATCTGCTGCTGGCTCACCTTCGCACGTTTCGCGACCTGCGCCTGCGTCAACCCCGCCTCTTGTCGCTGCCACCGCAGGGACAGCTTCACGGCCAACTTCGCCGGCACCGGCACCCAAAGGATTCGAGCCTCCTTCGGCGCGCGGACCCGCTTCGACGGCCGGGGCGGAGCTTCCCCGGCTCCGAGCGTCGCCTCCAACCAACCGTGGAGGGCGTCCTCGGCCTGCGCGAGGACCTCTTCGCCGGGTTCGGCGAAGGTCTGGCATCCGGGGCAATCGGGGAACTCGGCAAGCGTCGCTCGCCCTTCCTTGGTCATGATCGCGGGGTAGCGCATGGCGTCCTCCTCAGCGAAGCTTCAGCCCACTCTGGCGTTCGATGCACCGCAGCGTCCCCATGGGAAAGTCCTTCTTGGGGTGCGGCACCGTCACCGTCCCGGCCTTCGTTGCATGACGGAACTGGTGGTGCGAGCCGGAAACTCGGACCAAGAACCAGCCATCCTCTTGCAACCGCTGGATGACTTCCCGGGAGGTCATATCCTGTCCTTCTAACAACCTTATGGTTGTTGATCAATCCGTCCTCCCGGTTGGCTGTCCGGCCCTCGGGCGAACGCAACAGCGACCGCATCGCCCGCCTCGCAACGCGCTCGTCGGGCCACACCTCCGGCGGCAGCTTTGCCCGGGCGCCCAGCCTGACGTGGAGTTCGCTCTCGTGGCGCACGGAAGGACCGGTCCCCGAGCCAGTCGCGGGGCCCTCGAATCCGCCTGCCGGGAGCAAGAAGCGCCTACGGCGCAGCCAGCGGCGGCCGCTTCTCGCAGTGCGAGGCGAGCGCATAGCCGGTGGTGGCCCCGGAGAAGCCATCGACCACCAGGTAGTAGGTGCGCCCGGCCTGCACCGGCAGGCGCAGCTGCTCGGCGCCATTTCCAGCGGTCTGGGACGCGCCCAGCACGGGCGATCGAGGCGCACAGGCCCCCAGGGAATCGGAGTCCATCGCCAGCAGGTCCAGGTCGCCGGCGGCGGGAGTCAGGGTCAGCGAGAGCACCCCGTCGAGCGGCGAGTCGAAGCGGTAGACCACCTCCGGCCCGCTGTCGGCCCGCGCCGCGCCCGGATAGTCGCCGAAGGAGGAGGCCAGGCCGCGGTTGCTGCCATGCAGCGCGCTCTCGCAGTAGAGCGACACCGGACGTGCGCAGCTGCCGTCGGGGACCGACTCGAGGTCCGCCGAGTGGTGGAGCACGACGTTGGAGGCCCCGACGACCCAGAAGTCGTGGACGGAATGGCCCCAGATCGCATTGTGCATGTCGAAGCCGGGGTCGGTCATCCGAGTCCAGGAGGAGCCGTCGAAGTGGAGCACCCCCGCCTGCATGATCGCCGCCCAGACGTCCACCGCCGAGGTCCCCCACAGGCCCGCCACCCGATCTCCCCGGGCCGTGCGCTCCACCGTCAGGGCCTTGCCGTCCCAGTGGAGCAGCGAGTCCTCCACGCCCATCCAGACGTCGGCCGGGTCGCTGCCCCAGATGGCGTAGACCTGCGGCGGCGTTCCCGGGAGCGAGCCCGGGATGGCGGGCAGAGTCAGCGTCTTCCAGCTCTGGCCGTCGAAGTGCTGGGCGATCCCCTCGCCCCCGACGAACAGGTCCGACCCCGAGACGCCCCAGACGACGTTGAGCGAGGCCGAGGTTCCCTTGGCCAGCGGCTTCCAGGTCTTGCCGTCGTAGCGCAGGACGGTGCCGCGGCCTCCCACCGCATAGACCTCGGTCGCGGAAAGCCCCCAGATCCCCCTCAGGCCGACCGGGAGGCCGCCGACTGTCAGCGGAGGTTGCGACACCGTCAGGTTGGTCCCGTCCCAGTGGTAGATGCCGTCGCAGAAGGCGGTGGCCCACAGGTCGCCCGGGCCGCTTCCCCACAACCCTCGGACCCAAAGCGACTGGGGAAACGGGCCGGGGCTCAGCCGCTGCCCGTCGAAGTGGTAGCTGGGGTTGCCGGTGCCGCTGCCGCTGCCGGCGATGTAGACGTCGTCGGGCCCGCTTCCCCAGACCGCGTCGAAGTCGAGCATGCTGTCGCGAGGGGTCGCCAGGCTCGCGACCGCGTCGAAATGGTAGATGACCCCGCCCGTCGGCGCCGGTTTGCTCATCTGCCCTACCAGGTAGACGTCGTTCTCCGCCCTTCCCCAGAGCCCTCGGCACGAGACGGTGGCGGGCAGGGCGTAGACCGCGAAGTCTCGCCCGTTCCAGGCGGCCACCGCTCCCAGAGAGCCCGCCATCCAGACGTTCTTGGGGCCGCTCCCCCAGGCGGCGTACCACATCGTTCCCGAGGTCGGCTGCACCGCGCTCCAGTTGCCGGCGTCGTGAAAGGCGAGCGTGTTGGTCCCGGCGAGGACGAATTGGCGAGGGCCGTAGGCTGCCAGTCCGTTCGTGGCCAAGGTGATGTAGGTGGAGCCGGCGACCTGGCTCCAACCGGCGCTGGAGAAGGCCCAGATCCCATCGTTCGCGGTGTCCACCAGGACTTCATCCCCGAAGCCGCTGACCCCCACCGGCATGGCCGTCGCCTTGATCGGCGTCGCCAGCACGCTCCAACTGCTTCCGTTGTATTGGAGCACCTGGGCCGGGGCCCCGACGGCGAAGATGCGGCTGGCCGACGAGCCCCAGATCGACGTGAGGTTGGTCCCCGCCGGCAAGCTGGGCAGGGTCACCTTGCTCCAGGAAGTGCCATCGAAGTGGATCATGGTCGCCTGGTCGCCGACGGCGTAGACGTCGGTCACCGAGCTTCCCCAAATCGCGCGCAGGGTCTTGTCGGTGTTGGAGGTCATCGGCGCCCAGCCGGTGGATCCCTTGGCGGTGATGAACCCGGCCTCGCCGACCGCGAACACCTTCTCGCCGGTGCCCCACACCGCGTAGAGCGGTTGCGGCACCGCGGCCTCCTGCCTCCAGCGCGAGCGCACGCAGCCGTCTGGCGACAGCTGGCAGCTGGCGCCGCACTTGAGCGCCCCGCCCTGCGCGCCGTACTCCTGGCATGTCCGGCCCTTGAGATCCAGGCCGTCGCACTGCTCGGGACCGTTGGCCTGGCCGTCGCCGCAGAACGAGCTGCACTTCGAGGCGTCGACGCGGCTGCACCCGGGCGCGCAGGCCAGCGTCCCCTCGTAGAAGCCCAGCGACTGGCAGGCCAGCCCGTTGAGATCCGCTCCGTCGCAGACCTCGGGGCCGTTGGCCGCCCCGTCTCCGCAGGTTCCGGCGCAGGCGGTCAGATCGAGCTGGCACCGCTCGCCGCAGCGCGGCGTCCCGCCGTAGTAGCCGTGCGAGGTGCAGCTGGCGGCGCCAAAGTCCTGGCCGTCGCACTCCTCGCCGCCGTTGCGCACCCCGTCGCCGCAGTGCGGGCCCTCGTCCGAGTAGCAGCGCAGCTCGAAGCTGGGCGCCCGGCGCTGGCAGACCCAACCCTCGGGACAGCTCTTGGCGCTGGAAGGATCGCAGGCGAACTGGCCGGATACGATCTCGGGCTTGCAGCCGAGAATCGCCAGGGCGATCAGGGTCGAGCCGATGCGGGCGTTCATCGCCAGCTCCAGGAGAGATTGAGGCCCGCGCTGCCCGGCGTCAGCGAGGCAGAGATCTCTGGGAGGTTGGCCGCCTGATCCGCGGCGGGCGGAGAGCCGATGACCGACTGGATTGCCAGCCCGGTGACCATCAGCGCCCCGCCGACCCCGAAGGCCCAGTAGCTTCCTTTGCGCAGCGCCTCGCCGCGGGAGTAGCGGGCCTCGACGTCGCTCCAGTAGGTCCCGGGAGCCGCGGCCTCGACCGCCGCCGCGTCCGATTGGGCGACCAGCGCGGCGACTGCGCCTCCCAGCACCGCCGCGCCGCCGATCCCCAGCGATCCCCAGCCCGCCAGTTGCAGCCGCCGGTGGGAGGTCGCTCGCGCCGCGCTCTCGCGCGCCCGGGCCTCGAGCAGCGCCTGCTCGCTCTCCTTCCGCTTCTGCTCGGCCTGCTGGACCGCCTTCTTGGTCGCCGCCGACTCGGCCTCGGTCAGCATCTTGAGCCGCTGCGAGAGCGCCTCGCCTTCCTTGAGCTTGAGCTCCACCACCTGCTTCTCGTAGCCGGCCTTGGTGGCCACCAGCGCGTGCGGCCCGGGCAGCAGCCGGATCGGATTGAGCAGCGGCGTCTGCCCCTGGTCGATGCCGTCGATCGAGATCAGCACCTCGGGCAGGTTGGCCTGGACCGCGACCGTGGCGATGCGCCCCTGCAGCTGGAAGATCTTTTCGTGGGCCAGCTTGAGCTCGGCGGAGGAGCCCTCGTCCTTGGTGCCCTGGACGAACTTCTCGTAGTGGTCGAGCGCCTCGAGCGTGCGCCCCAGCTCGATGCAGGTCTGGGCCATGTTGAACTGCAGCTTGGGGCTGGGAAACGCCTCGAAGGCGGCGGTGAACCTGGCGAGCGCCTCCAGGTACTTGCCCTCGTCGAGGAGCCGGTTTCCCTCCTGCAGCAGCGCCCGGGCGCGTTCCTTGCCGGCCTGCTCGGAGGACTTCTCCGCGACGGCCTGCGGTGCGGCGGGTTGGCGCCCGCGGGACGGCGCCGGGCCGGCCGCCAGCAGCGTGAGAATCAGCACCACGGATGGCGGCATGGACTCCTCAGAGGTCTCCGAACTTCTTCATCCGCGAATCGGCCTTCGGCGCCGGGGCCGGGGCTGGCGCCGCCGCGCGCGTCAGCTGCACGGTCAGCGTCAGATCGGACTTCGGCATCGCCTCGACCTCGAACGGCAAGAAGCCCGGTGAGGTCAGGCGGATGCGGACCTTCTTGGCCGAGCTCCTGGGAACCTGGAGCTCGAGCTCCCTGTGCGGCTTGCCGTCGACGGTCAGCTCAAAGCGAGTCACCGGAGGGCTGACCAAGAGCTGGATCTGGACCTGCTGCGCCTGGGCCTCCTTCGGCGGCGCGGGAGCTGGCGGCGCAGCTTCGGGCGCTGGGGCGGGCTTGGGATCGACCGCGACGACCGGTGCCGGCGCCGGAGCGACCGGAGCCGGGAGCTGGGGATCGCGGCTGCGTCCGAAGAGCAGGATCGCGCCCGCCAATCCCAGGGCGAAGGTGGCCCCGCCGAGGATCAACATCGGCGAGCGGCGCCGGCCGCGCTGCGACAGCCTGGTCGCCGCCACCTGCTCCAGGGGAATGGCCGGCCGCGGCGGAAGCGAATGCGCTTGTCTCACCGGCTCCGAGCCCGCCAGCCGATCGAGGATCGGCAGCAGCACCTCGCGCAGCTGGGCCACCGATCCGATCCGCTTCTCCTTCTCCTTCTCCAGCAAGCGGAGGATGACCTCCTCGAGGTCCTCGGGCATCTCGCAGAGGTTGCCCGGGCGCGGGACCGGGGCGGTCAGGTGCAGGCTGATGACCTCGTACGGCGAGGGCGCGTCGAACGGCGGCCGGCCCACCAGCATCTCGAAGAGGATGCACCCCAGCGAATAGAGGTCCGACTGCCGGTCGAGGCCCCGGCCGCGGCAGTGCTCCGGCGACATGTAGAGCGGCGTGCCGATCGGCGTGCCGGTCTGGGTGGTGCGCACCGTCGAGGCGCCGTCGAGAAACTTGGCCACCCCGAAGTCGAGCAGCTTCACCTTGAAGCCGCCGTTGGGCAGGTCGCACAGGTAGATGTTGTCCGGCTTGAGGTCGCGGTGGACGATCCCGCCGGCGTGCGCCGCCTCCAGCCCGTCGAGCACCTGCGACAGGATCAGCCGTACCTCGGCGTAGCTGGGCGGCTTGCGCTGCTCGAGGAAGGCGGCCAGGCTGCGCCCGACCAGGAACTCCATCGCGAAGTACTGCGAGCCGTCGGGCAGGCTGCCGAAGGAGAAGATGTCGACGATGTTCGGGTGGCCGATGCGGTTAGCGGCCTTGGCCTCGGCCAGGAAGCGCTGCATCGAGTCCGGGTCGTGGGAGAAGGCCGGCTTGAGCACCTTGAGCGCGGCGAACTTCTCGATCAGCGGGTGGACCCCCTGCCACACCGTCCCCATTCCGCCTTCGCCGATGAGTTTGGTCACCCGGTATTCGCCCACCATCTGGCCGACCAGGTCGGGCGCCGAGGGAGCCGCCACCTCGGGCGGGAACGAGGGCATCGTGCGCGACTGGCCGCGCACGTTGGTGGTGCTCTCGGCTGGGCAGCCGGCTTCGCCGTGGCGCGTGCCGCAGGCCTGACAGGCGTCGCTCATTGGGAGTCCAAGGGCCGCGCCGGGGCAGTCGTCGCGCGCCGCGGACTATCTATCACGAACCGTACGCTGGGCAGTACCGGACTCGTCGGGCCGGCGCGCCGCGTCATGCTCGCCGAAGAAGCTCTCGATCCGCGGCCATAGCTCCACCGCCGCCCGGTCGGCCATCACCAGGTCGCCGTGGCCGTAGTCGCTGGCGAAGCCGTTCTCCTCGCCGGCCACCAGGAAGCGCTTGGGGCCGCCCAGCATCTCGTAGCCGGCGCGGACCTGGGTGGCCGGGGCCATGGCGTCGATCTTCCCGGCGATCACCAGCACCGGAACCCGCACCGTCGCCAGCAGCGCGGTGTAGTCGATGCTCCCGTCGAAGCTGCACATCCGGTCGCGCTGCGCCCATTTCTCGAGCTGGGCGAAGACCTGGCCGCTGGTCTCGGCGACGGCGTTGGCCATGAACTTCCGCCAGGTGGTGCTGGTGACGTTGCGCGTGCTGCGCCCCATCTTCTCCAGCGGCCCCTCGAAGGTCCCGTGGATCGGGAAGAGGGCGTCCATGATCGCCGGTGCGGGCACCGTCTCGCCCATCGATGCCATGCCGACGAAGAAGCGCACCAGCGCCGCCTCGGTTCGCCCGCCGGTCAGGAAGCGCCCCTGGGCGCCGAGGACCGCCGCCGCGTTGACCCCCTGCCCGCCCAGCGCCAGGTAGATGTAGATGAGGTGCCCGCCCATGCTGTGGCCCACCAGGTCCACGGCCTCGGCGCCGGTGTGCTCGCGGACCCTGCGCACCGCCGCGGCGACGTCCCGGCTCACCAGCGTGTCGATGTTGTAGACCGCGCCCCGGCCGGCGCGGGAGTCGGGCTTGTCGGAGAGCGAGGTTCCGCGCAGGTAGAGGACGTAGGTGTCCCGCCCCTGGGCGGCGAAGAAGCGCGCCAGGCTGTGCTCGCGATCGATGTCCGCCGCCCGGCCGTTGTTGATCACGCCGGGGACGAACAGCACCGGGGCCCCGCGCGCCGGCAGTTGCGGCGCATAGCGGACCAGCGCCAGCCGCCAGCCGTCGTCGGTGGTCAGCTCCAGGATCTGCGAGTCCTCGCCCAGCGGCTCGCGGTAGAGCCGGGCCATCAGGCAGCCGCCGAGCAAAGTGGCAGCCAGAGTCGCCAACAGGAGCCGTGAGAGAAGCGGGAGCGCGCCGATCATCTCGAGCCCTCCCTGGCGCGCCCCGGGGCGTGGGTGTCGAGGAAGCGCAGCAGCCGCGGCCAGAGCTCGACCGCCGCCCGCTCGCCGATCACCAGGTCGAGGTGCCCGTAGTCGGCCTCGAAGCCGTTCTCCTCGCCGGCGATCAGGAAGTCCTTGGGGCCGCTCAGGGCGTCGAAGGCGGCGCGCACCGCCTGCGCCGGCGCCAGCCGGTCGATCTTGCCGGCCACCACCAGCACCGGCGGCATCGGGCGGGTGCGCAGTCGCTCCAAATAGTCGATCTCCCCGTCGACCGACAGCATCCGGCCCCGCCAGACCCAGCTCGAGAACTGGCGCACCACCGAGCCGTAGATGTTGGCGGTGCCGATGGCCATCAGCTTGTCGAAGGTCTCCGGCCGCAGGTTCTCGGGGTTGTAGAGCACCAGATCGAGCGGCGGGTTGATCTGCCAGTAGGTGAGGTAGGAGAGCTCGGCGATCGAGGCCATCGGCAGCTTGCGCAGCGGGCTGATGGTCGGGGCCGCCAGCTTGACGAAGGTCTCGAACTGGCCGCCCCAGTTCAGCCGGGCGGGCGAGCCCAGGGTGATGGCGGCGTTGATGCCCTGCCCTCCCCGCGCCAGGTAGATGTAGCCGACCAGCCCGCCCATGCTGTGGCCGACGTAGTCCACCTTGGCCGCGCCGGTGGCCTCGCGGATGGCGGCCATCGCCGCCGGCAGGTCCTGGCTGGCGAAGGAGTCCATGGTCTCGCCGGCGTAGGGCCGGCCGCGGCGGGGGTCGGGGGCGTCGGAGTGACCGGTGCCTCGCAGGTTGAGCACGAAGGACTCGCGCCCCTGCTCGCTGAACCAGCGCGCCAGGCTGTGGGCGCCGTCCAGGTCCATGCACCGGCCGTTGGCGCCGATCCCCGCCACCAGCAGCACCGGAACCCCGCGCCCCGGCCCGGCCGCCCGGTAGCGGATCAGCACCAGCTCCCAGCCGTCGGCGGTCCGGATGCGCATCCCCTCGGCGGCGCGTGGGAGCGGCTCGAGCGTCAGCGGCATGCGCATCAGCGTCGGGCAGCCGCTCAGCGAGAGCGCGGCGATGAGCGCCAGCGCCCTCACTTGTCGGCGCCCTTGGACCAGATGAAGCGCAGCACCGGGTCGAACACGTCGTCCTGGGCCCGCGAGCCGAGGAGCATCCCCACGTGGCCGTAGTCGAAGTGGGCGCCCTCCAGCCGGTTGAGCACCAGCAGCTTGGTGCGCTCCTTGGGCAACAGGTCGCGCAGCGGCCAGGCGAACTCGGGGTGGATCCAGTTGTCGCGGGGCGCCACCACCAGCAGCGTCGGGCCCGGCCAGCACTTGGCGAGCTCAGCCGCCCGCTTCCCGCCGACCGTCACCGCGCCGTCGCGGGCGAAGCCGACCAGCTGCCGTCCGAAGCGCTTGGGGATCGGCGCGACGAGGTGCGGCCCCATCCGCGCCACGAAGTCGCGGGCCAGCGAGTCATCGCCGGCGAGCATCACCTCGAACCAGCTGCGCCGCCCGAACAGCAGCTGCTGTGACCACTTTGGCAGCGGGATCCAGGGCGGGGCGCTCTCGACGGAATCGATCAGCCGACCGAGGGGCTCGTTGGGGACGTCGAACACCGCCGGGGTCTGCATCGCCACCAGCCCGGCGATCTGGCTCGGGTGGCGCCCGGCCAGCGCCAGGCCCACGGTGCCGCCCAGCCCGACGCCGACCACCATCACCCGGCCGCGCCCGGTCAGCGCCTTGGCCAGCGCCGCCTCGGCGTCGTTCTCCAGCAGCTCCTCGAGCTGGTAGCCGCCGAGGGGGACCTCGGAGCGGCCGGCCCCGCGCCACTCCACCGCGAAGACCTCCACTCCGCGCCGCGCCAGGAAGGGAGCGAGCCCGCGCCCGTCGTAGTCAAAGAGGTGATGGGTCATGCCGACGTCGGGCAGCAGCAGCACGGTCCGGGTCGGCGGCTCGCCGCTGGCCGGCAGGTAGCGATAGAGCGCGATCCGCGTCCCGTCGGCAGTCGGCAGCACCGCCCGGTAGGCCCGGTAGCTCTCGCCCAGCGCCGCGAGCGGCGCCAGCAGCGCCAGCGCCAGGCACATCCAACTCGCGAAATGCAGCCGCCTGTCGGAAGAACGCACCTAGACCTCGATCAGCCCGGCCCGCATCGCCTTGGTGACCGCCTCGACGTGGGTGTTGACGCCCATCTTCTTGTAGATGTGCCCGAGGTGGGTGCGCACCGTGCGCCGCTCCAGGCTCATCACCTGGCCCACCTCGGCGTTGGAGAGCCCCTTGGCCACGAAGCGCAGGATGTCGAGCTCGGTTGGGCTCAGCCCGAAGGGATCCTGAGGCTGGGCCGGCCGGGCCTGGATCGACTGGAAGTAGTTCCAGAAGCGCTTGGCGATGACCGGCTCGAGCACCGTGCCGCCTGCCCTGACCTCGCGGATGCCGGAGAGGATCTTGTCGATGCCCACCCGCTTGACCAGGTAGCCCGAGGCCCCGGCCTGGATCGCCTCGTAGACCTTGGCCTCGTCGTCGAAGCTGGTGAGCACCAGCACGTCGATCTGCGGCAGGTCGCGCTTGAGGCGGCGGGTGACTTCGATGCCGTCGATCCCCGGCAGTTCCAGGTCGAGCAGCAGCAGCTCGGGCAGCAGCTTCTTGCACTCCGCCAGCCCGCTCTCCCCGTCCATGGCCGAGCCCACCACCGCGACTTCCGAAGGATGGCTGGCGAGCAGCTTGAGCAGGTTGCGCAGCAGCGGCAGCTGGTCCTCGACCACCACCACCCGCACCGGCTGCTCGAGGGGACGCTCGTCAGTCATGGCGCCTCACTTGCCCGGCTTTCGCGACAGCGTCTCGCTGCGATGCAGCTCCTCGCCGGCGCGGATGGTCAGCTTGAGCTCGCGCGAGCGGTCGCCATCGACCAGCCGCACCTCGTGGCTGCCGGCGGCCAGCGGATGGCGGACCAGCGGCGTGCTGAGCCCGGTGTCCTTGCCGTCGATGATCACCTTCGCCCGGTGGTCGGTCTGGAGAGTGAGCGAGCCCATCAGCTTCGATTCGCCCCGCTCTTCCGCCGGGGCCTGGCGCGCCGGCTCCGCCTCGACCTTGGTTCTGTGGACGTGCTCCGGCGCCTCGCGCAGCACCCCGAGCTTGCGCCCCGCGGCGTAGTACACCAGCCAGGCGGCCAGTGCGGCGGCCGCGATCGCGATCAGCCAGCCGCTCCAGCGGAACCCGGCCACCCGCGATTTGGGCTTGGGCGGCTCCATCGGCGGCGGATGCCAGTCGACCAGGGTCTTGGCGCTGACTCGGGCGCGGAACGGATCTCCGTCGTCCGCCTGGGCCTGGAAGCGCGCCGCCGAGATCGGGGCGATCTGCTCGGCTTTCGGCGGCTGCTCGGGCTCTGGCTCCGGCCGCTGCCGAGCCTGCTTGGTGCGCAGCCGCGGCCCGGAGTCCATCTTGCCGGGCGGGGCAACCCACTCCTCGGTCGCCTGCGGTGCCGCGGCCGGCGGCGGCGCGGGCGCCGGGGGCTCCGGCTCGGCGGCCACCTCCTTCGCGGCCTGCGCCGGGGCGCTGAAGGAGGTGCGCTGCTCGGGCAGCTTGAAGCCAGCGGCGGTGAGCGAGGATTCGACCTTGTTGAGCTCGAACGGACCGGCCAGCGGCAGCGCGCTCGAGTCTCCGCGGACCACCACCTCCGACGGGAAGAGCTCGGCGGCGAAGCGGGCGGCTTCCGTGGCGCCCGCCGACCAGCCGAGCTGGCCCATCGTCGCCCGCAGCGCCTCGAGCAGCTCGGCGCCCGACTTGAAGCGGCGCGTGGCCGCGAGATCCAGCGACCTCAGGATCATCGGGTCGATGCGCTGGTTGATCCGCCGGTCCAGCCGCGAGGGCGGCGTCAGCGCGTCGCGCTTGGTGGACAGCCCGCCATCGCGGAAGTCGGCCACCGCGCGCAGGGTGAGCAGCTCGTAGGCCACCGCCCCCAGGCTGTAGACGTCGGCCGCCGGCTCGGCTTGCTCGCCCTTCTGCTCGGGAGCCCGGTAGCCTCCGCGCCCCTTGCGCGCCAGCTCGGCCAGCGCGGGCGAGGCCTGCATCGCCTGCAGCGCCCCGAAGTCCACCAGCCGGACCCGGCCGTCCTTGCCCAGCAGGATGTTGCCCGGGGTCAGCGCCCCGTGGACCAGCTCCCGGGCGTGCGCCGCGGCCAGCACCTGCGCCGCTTCGCCGACCAGGTAGAGCGCCACCGCCGGGGTGAGCACCACTTCCTTGGTCGACAGCCGCTGCAGCACCTCGCCCAAGGTGTAGCCGTCGACGTAGGGCCGCACCGCCGCCAGCCGGCCGGCGACGATGCCCACCTCGTCGAAGCCCAGCGCCCCGGGGTGCCCGAGCGCGCGGGTGTGAGCCCCGGCGTCGGCCAGCGCCTGGGCGTAGGCCTGATCGCTGAACTGCGAGCGGAAAAGCTTGATCGCCACCTCGGCCGAGCCGTCGGCGCGGGCGTGGAACAGCTCGGCGAGGGCGCTCTCCTCTTTGCGAGCCAGCAGTTGGTAGCGGCGTCCCATCGAACCCAGTCTTTAGCCGAACTGTGTCAGCCGGTCGAGCGGCGATCGGCCGCGGGCGGGTGCCCATCCCCACTCGCCCTCGACTGCGCTCGGGCTGACCGGCCCATTAGCTGCTGCGCCGGCGCGGGCGCTTGAGCTCGGCCAGGGCGTCGAAGTCGAAGCCGCAGTGCTCGCAGCGGCCGCGGCCGATGGAGGCCACCGCCAGCCGGCACCCCGGGCAGCGCGGGCCGCGCCGAGGGGCGGGCTTGTTCTGGGCCGGCTTGTTCTTGGAAGGGAGCATGTTGCCGAGCATCCCCTCGAGGCGGGCGACGCGCTGCTCCAGCTCGCCGAGGGCGGCCCGGGCGCTCTTGCCGGAAGCACGGCCGGCCGGGCCAGCGCGCCTCCTTCTGAGCCCTTTGCCCTCGGCCATCGTGGCCCCCTTGCGGTCGGCGCCCCGACGATTGGACGCGCCTCGAATCACTCTACACGCGGCCGGCGACCCGGCAAGAAATCGGGGCGGATTTTCATCGAGGTACTCGCCCGGCGCGGCGTTCGGCACCGTGCGAGCCCTACCCCTCGGCGCCCTCTGCTGGGTGGGAGCCGACGTGGAGCGCTCTCCCGGGCTGGTCCGGGCCGGAACAAGACCGGGAGGAAGATCGGCCGGTCGCGGAGCATCCAGGCGACCGGCAGCGACTGCCCGCGCACACCCTTCGCGAGCCAGCACCGGCAGCGCCAAGACAGCCTTGCCGCGGCCGGCTCGGCGCTCGGCGGCCACCTGCCGGGCACCCCCCCGGGGGCGGACCATGAGCGCGCCAGGGCGGAGAGGCCGCTGGAAAGCCCCGGTACTGGCGGTGGCGCGGGGGCTTCGCGACAATTCTCAAACCGCAGGCCCGTCACTGGCGTTCGGTGCCTGCACGCGGCCAGTTGAAGGGCGACTCCGCCAGCCAGATTCGCGGGGCGGAGATTCCACGTTCCCGTATCTCTGGAATATTCTTTCTTTAATGAAAACGCTTCATTGGGACGTTTCCCGGCAGCCAATCCTCGACAATATGTGATACTGCACACTCGAAGCGTCGCCTTCGAGGCCGCTCCACCAACACTGCTTCCGAATTTCGGAGGGGAAATGAGAAAGTCATTGAACGTCATGGGCGCGGCTGCGCTAGTCGCGCTCGCGTGTACCTCGCAGGAGGGCCGGCCCTCGGATCGCGGGGAGGTCTTCAGCGAGCATCGGTTCCTCACGGCGAATCGTCCGACCAAGAAGCTCGGCGAGGACTGCACGGTCTCAGGCAAGAGTGAGTGCGAGACGGCAGTCTGCTACCATGTGAAGCCGCATCCGGCCGAAGGGTACATATGTTCAGCATCGTGCCAGAGCGACGATGATTGTCCCGAGACGTGGAACTGCCGGGCGATGCTGCCGGGTGCGACGTTCTGCGTTCCGCCGGACGGGTGGTCGCCGCAGAAGACCGTAGTGAGGCCGCGGGCACCCCTGAAGGTCAAGAGCGGGGGAACTCCATGAACAAATCGAATCCTGCGGTGGGATACGTCTGCACGGTTTCCTGCCATAGCGACGACGACTGCACGTTAGTTCTCATGCCGCGCAGTGATTCCGGGCTCGATGTTCTGTGTCCCCATCAAGAATCGGGTACCGCAAGCGGTCACTGTGCGGCCAAGACGTTCGACCGAGCCGGGCACAAAGATCCGCAGCAAGGGAAGGGCAGGCGGGCAGTGAGCGCTCACAAGTCACTCATTCTGGCGATCCCAATCATCATTCTCTTTTCACCGCAAGCAAGCTCAGCGCAGGCATGCCTTGGCACCGGGACAATTCACGCCGGGAATTGCGGCGCCCCATTCAGTCAATGTCTGAGCTATAAGACAATCGATTGTCCCACAGGAGAGGACATTACGATGAAGGTCTGGGGCGTCCCGACAATTTGCGATGCCGTGAATTGTTCCACTCTCAGGGAGTACCCCTGTCCCTCCTCCTGTCCTCCAATTCAGCCTCCGGCTTGGAACGGAGCCTTGATGGCAGACACAATCATGTCCCAGCCACCAAAATGCGGCGACAACGACCCGGAATGCGAATGCCCGCCACTTAATCAAGGTGACCCGTTCAACGTGGCTTCGGGCTTGAGTTTTCTGCGCCGCGAAGACCTGCGCATCGACATGGCGGTCGGCAGTTTCAGCCTCTACCGCGTGTTTTCGGGATCAGACGCCTTGTGGAGCGAGATTCCCGGCGCCGGCATAAGCAACGCCCCTCCCCCGTTTGGAGTTAGCCGCACCAACTCAACCTCTTTGAACTGGTGGCACAGCCTCTTTTCATCTGCAACCCTCGTCACCAGAACTCAAGCCTCGCCCCTGGTGCTTGTCCGCGACCCCGGCGGTAGACTGGAGAGCTTCACGGCGAGCACTTGCGACGGGGGCGTCGCCGGGTGGGCCTGCTCCGGGCCCGGAGACGAAGCAGAGCGGGACCGCCTCCTGCTCTCCACTCCCGATGCCGGTGCCGGCTATACCCTCTTCACTGATGAGGGCAGGAAACTGATCTTCAACGTGCCCTGGCGCGGCGCGGCTACCGACAGCAAGAAATTTTTGGGCGCCATTTGGAACTCCCGGGACGAGGAGATTGCCAAGATCGAGTATTCGATGCCCAACATCGCCGGAGTTACCTGCCCGAACTACGGCTCAGGATGCGATGGCGGGTCGGAGTGCAACTCTGGAGCGCCCTACGTCAGCGCCGTGACGCTCTCCAACGGTACAAAGCTGCAATTCCTCTATAGAGCCCTCATCGGCGCAAATGGCATGGAATGCGTCCTCGACTACGTCACCGCAACGGGCCTGGATGCCGGCACCGCAACCGTCGCATCATACTCCTACGATGGCGACAAGCCCGGGCAACTTGCAGGGTTCACCGCCGGTCCGACCGCAGCCTCGAGTGACGAGACATACGGATATACCGGAGGCTTCACTGTCTCCGGCCCCAAGGGGACAGTCACACACACCTACACTGGCGGTCAGGTCACGGTGTCCGACGAGCCAAACCACCATCTCCTCGTGAGCGGCTGGGGGACCAATGGAGGGACGCAGGTTACCAACTCGGCGGTCTACGGTCCGTACGGCGCCTCAGCTCCAGTCAGCAGCACCTTCCAGACAGGCACGGCGACTGGGAACCTGTCGGCGCGGGTGAGCAGCGTCACCGAGGACTGCGCGACGGGTTCGCAGATCTGCGTCACCGGAACAACCGCTTACCTGTTCGACGTGACCACGTCCTCGATCTGGTACGAGAAGGGAACGACCGACAAGGCGGGGCACGGCACGGTCGCTATCCAGACGGCGAGCACCTCGCCCTTTCGTCAGCTGACCGAGAAGACGCTGGTTCAGCGAACCGATCGCGTTGCCGGGATTATCGAGCAAGAGCGGTACAGCTACGACTACAAGGCCAGCCAACAGGTGGTGAAGACGCACTCCCGAGCGTCGAACTACACCGGCCAGGCCGACGTCGCTGACACCAACACCTACGACGACCTCGGGCGGGTGACCTCGGTCATCAAGACCGGCCAGACCAGGACTTGGGGGGATGCAACGAACTTAGCCGGCGCCATTGTGCCGCAGTCGGTGGGGACGTTCACCTTCTACTACGCGAAAGATTGCGTCGTTGGAGGCGCGAACGAGGCGGTGGTCGAGGTCCACGGACCGTGCGTGGCCGCCGGCACCGATTGCGCGGGTACCGACTATCCCGTGACCCAGCAGATCTACTGGTCGAGTCAGGCCCCGAATTCCAAGCGCGGGCAGCTCAAGCAGGTGCTGCGCTACCCGAGCTCGGGGTGCACCGGAGTGCTGACGCAGAGCTACGACAACTACGACGGCTTCGGAAACCTGCTGAGCGAAACCGATCCCAACGGCGTGACGACCACGTATACCTGGGACGGCCCGCGGCACAAAATGCTGACACGCACCGTGGGCGGGAACACCACCAGCTACGGATACGACAGAGACGAGCTGGCGTGGATTCGGCATCCGCGAGGGAACTACGAGGTCTTCTGCCACCACCAGGGAGGGCCCGGATGCCCGGCGGCCGGAGCCTGGTCGCCTCAGCTGCTGTGGAAGGCGAAGGCAGGGGACAGCACCGGGACGAACTGGTCGGAGAAGATCGCCTACGACTACTGGCCGGGGACCGGGAACGTGGAGACGGAGAGCTATCTGAGCTGCTCGAGCACCTCATGCGGGACAGCCGGGGCCGGCGAGCTGCGCAAGGTCAAGCGCTTCGCCGCCGATTCGGCGCACAACCCGATTCGAGAGGGCCTGGGCACCCCGAACACCACTGGGAACCGGTCGCCGGTGGAGTGGGTCCGCAAGTACGGCCATGCGGATGAGCTCCTGGCTCTCGGCCAGCCCTACAACAACGCGGCCGACACGGCGCCCAACTGTGAGAACGGCTCAACCAAGTGCTCGACCATGGCCTACGACGCGGCGGAGCGGCTCACCAGCGTGACCGAGTATCCGTCCGCCACCTCGACGACTCCGACGAAGACATGCTTCTGGTACGACAACCTGGGGAACGTCAAGGACGTGATTGCCACATGCGAGACGACGGCGGACTGCCCGGTAGATCCAGGCAGCTCAGCGTGCGCGTCCCGGCGCCAGAGCTACGAGTACGACGACTTTGGCAACCTGGTCAGGGTGACACTGCCGAACACCGGCAACGGCACCACGGCCGGTATCCAGAGGTTCCTCTACGACGCCGCCGGCCATGTGGTGCAGGAGGACGACGAGGCGGTCCGTGCTGCGCCGAACTGGTACTACATGCACACGTACGACCGGATGGGGCGGAAGACGTCGTCGGCGCTGGTCACGGGAACTTCAAGCGTCCTTACGTCTGCCTGGAGCTTCGATTCGAGAGACCTCGACGCGGTTGGGTCCTGCGAGGCGCTTGGCAACACCCAAGGCCGTCTGCGGTCCAAGCACGACAGCTTCGGGTGGACTTGGTATTCCTACGACGCCGAGGGCCGAGTGGTGAAGGAGAGCCGCTTGCGCGCGGGAGCGACCTGCGGCTCGACGAACATCGACGACAAGCCGAGCACCAGCTACGTCTACGATGCCAATGGAAACCTGTATGGCATCGTGTACCCTCACGGACGCCTAGTTTACTACGGCTTCCCCGGAAATACGGATACGTGGGGCAGGCAGGACCGCGTTTCGTACGTCATGGCGACGCGATGGACCAACACGCTGTCGTGGACCTGGGTACCGCTCCTCCAGAACGTTGCCTGGGAGCCGTACGGTGGGCTGAGGGCCTATGAGGCGATCTCTCCCAACAACAGCAACAACGTGGCGGCGGTGGAGTACCTCCTCGGAGACAAGGCCTCGACCGTTCCAACCCTGGCGGCCTGCTCGGCGATGGGCCGGCCGGTCGATTCATGGGATTGGACGAACAGCGACCAGAGCGGCCTGCTGCGCGGCATCTGGGTCTCGCACGGCGCGCTCAGCACCTCGCCAAGTGGTGATGTTCTCAAGAGAAAGTACGCTTGGCAGGGAGACCAGATCTCGACCCAGGACAGCTGCTTCATCTGGGACAACACCGTGCTGCCGCGCCGCGAGTCCTTCACCTATGATCAGCGGATGAGGTTGACGAGAGCAACGGGCTCCGGCAGCGGCTATCTGAACGCCAGCCGAAGCTATGGGTACTCCGGGAGCGGAATGAATCGCCAATCCGAGACCATCGACGGCGAAACGACCAGCTACGTCTACGGGACGGGCGCCCCCTTCCAGGACCAGCTGCAGTGGAAGAGACGAAACCACACCCTGCCTGCCACAAGTCCCAATGCGACTTGGGACTACTCAGGAACCGCTCCGAACGGCGAGCAGGGGCGCATCCAATACGAAAACGACTCCTCGGGTTCGCCGACATATTCGATCGAGTTCAGGATCCTGACGCGCGGGACAGCAAGCCCCTACACCGTGGCGCCGGCCTCGGTTTTTCGCGCGGCGAGGATCGCCAACGGCGGCTTCTTCGACTACTTCTACGACGCCGAGGGCCGCCGCCGGCTCAAGAGCTACCCAACCGGAATCTCGGACGAGTACTTCTACGACCTGGGCCACAACCTCCTCGAGGACCGGGGCAATCCCTCGGTCACCGCAGGCGCCGAGTTTTCCCTCGACGAGTACATCTGGCTGGACAACCGGCCGGTGGCGGTGCTGCGGTCGCAGATGAGCTACGTGGGCTCGCCGGGAGGAGCGTGGCGGCGGGTTATCGAGGACTGGAACGGCGGAGCGGTCTGTACCCGCAACGCAGGCGCGGGCTCGCCGCTGTCGGGCGAGACCAGCGTCTGCGGCCCCCACTTCATCGTCACCGACCACCTGCCCAAGCCTATCTTGATGCTCGATGGACAGCTGAGAATGGAAGGAGCGGCGGACTACGATCCATTCGGCTATGTGAATCGGCAAGCGACGCCGGTGGAGACGCCGCACCCGTATGTGGACAACGCGAACTATACCTATCCGCTCTGCAATCCGCGGCTGGGCGGGAACGAGGCGGCGCAGACGAGGGCCAGGTTCCACATGATAGATCTCGAGGGAGGCTGGGACTATCTCTACCTCGAGACGCTCGGAGGCGCGAGGCTGGCGACCTACACCGGGCAGCACCTGACGCCGACGAATCCGACGTCGCCGTGGCTGGCAGTGCCGACGGCGGACAAGGGGCAGCTGAACGCTCACGCCACCTCGGACTACTCAATCACCTACCAGGGCGTGAGCTTCGACAGCTGCGAGTATCGCCGGTATGACGCCCGGTCGGTGACCAAGCCGACTTGGATTCCGCTGAGGTTTCCGGGGCAGTACTACGACGAGGAGACAGATCTCTTCGAGAATTGGCACCGGTATTATGATCCGGGAAAGGGTGGGTATCTGTCAGTGGAGCCGATGCTCTCGAAGAGTTCGCGCCCGCGAGCCGCCTTTGCCTATGCAAAAGACAACCCGGTGTCGTTCTTTGATGACAATGGATGGAAAGTGAAGGCAGGAACAGGCTGTAGCGACCGCGTGCACAAGCTCCTTGCCAACATGGAGCAGGCGATAAGAGCCAAGAAGGCTGACTGCGAGTGTATGCGGCTGTTGACGAAGTTTAAGGTAAAACAGGCCTTTCTCGAGTCGAAACTCTTTGAAGTATTGTGTAGGCCGCAAGGTGACATTGCCAAAGACCACTCCAGTGCGGACGCCTGTGGCTACGGAGGGCGTGGGGATGCCAAGGTTGAAGTTGCTAGCGACGGGAAGAACTGCGACCCTGCTGCCGAATTGGTTGCCCATGAGCTTGGTCATGAGTCGGGCGAATTGAGACACGAGCCGAATAGCGATGCGTGTGGGGGCTTTGGCGACAACTGCCCTAAACTAATGGCGTTTCGCGCGATGCAGAAATGTTTTGCGCCGGACGGGTCACTTCGCGACTCGCCGAAACGAGGGGATATTTTCGATGAGTAGCCGCCAGGCCTTGGTTAGCTGGTGTATTCTTGCCCTGTGTTCGGCGTGGCTAGCGGGCTGCGTGACACATCGTGGCATTCAGCGGACAAGTCCTTCTCCGAGGGCGCTGGCCGATGTCCTCGCTGCCGGGCTAGAGGCGGGCCCCAAGGGTTTCTCGTTTTATCGGTTGGCGCCAGGGAACTCCCTGTCGGCCGTTGCACCTAGCCTCGGCGGCAACTGGGCGTGCAGCGTGCCCGAAGATGGAGGGCTATTAGACGGGCTGCGATGTAAAGAGCGCGAAACAGGCCTGGTGGCGGGTTTCTACGGAACCGATTCGGTTGGGCGAATCACAGTCGTCTATGGGGTGTTCCCCCCTCCTCGACAGGAAACCTGCGACGCCCTCCGCATTTTCGTGCGTGCGGTAATTGCTCGGGTAGGGGAGCCACGACGCGCGGAGCTCCAGGATTGTGAGGTGCGGACAGGGTCTAGTGCCATCGCCGGAGCACAATGGAATCTTCCGTCCAAGATGGAGATCACTGCGACGAGGCTACATCTCTCGGACGAGAGCGGCTATGTCATTGAGGTTTCATTATTTTAGGGCGCTGCTGAGCGGGGGGCGGGAGGGATCGCCTCGAGCGATTCCCTTATAGCGGATCCCGTAAGCCAAAATCGGAACCCCGGCTGCACTTCTCAATGCCCCCCCCGCGCCGGCCGGCGGCGCCGCACTGTGCCAACCATGGTATTAAGATTGCGGCAGAATTCGCACTAGCAGGCTGTTGAAGAACTCGACCGACCCATCGACAACCCGCACCTGAGCATGCTCTTCTGCCGGCATCGGAGGAGAGCATGCGCGGCAAGCCTGAGATGCAGACGTCGATGTTGAGCGTGCGGACGCCCGGTGAGCGGGTTGCGAAGGATCACCCGCTCCGTTGAGTGAAGGATCTGGCCGACGGTGCGCCTGGTGGCAGCCGCGTATAACCTGCTGAGGATGGCGCGGTTGCAGCCGGCGTAGGCCGGAAGCCTACGCCAAGGGGCTCGGCGCGTTGGATCGGGCCGGCCGAACGGGGCTCTGCCCGAGCCTCGCCCGACCATGAAAAGGCGAAATTCGTCGGAAATGGGCCCTGAGATGCTGGCTCGAGCCCATTCTTCAACGCCCTGCTAGGTCGAGAGGTAGGGTTCCTACCCATCCCTTCTCCCTTCCTCGATGCTGCCGTCCATCAACCAGCCACCTGAGACCCGCGGGCTGCGGGGGCGCTCTTGCCGGAAGCACGGCCGGCCGGGCCAGCGCGCCTCCTTCTGAGCCCTTTGCCCTCGGCCATCGTGGCCCCCTTGCGGTCGGCGCCCCGGGGATTGGGCGCGCCTCGTATCAACTCTACACGCGGCCGACGACCCGGCAAGAAATCGGGCCCCGGCTGTTTTCTTCAGTGGCCCCGCGGCGGATGGCGGGGCGCGGCGGCGCCGACCCGCGCCGGGCCCGGGCGGCCGCCG
>JBBIQS010000069.1:0-44486 GCA_037442205.1 Myxococcales bacterium | reverse complement strand
GCCGGAGTTGCGCAGGGCACTACGTCCGCCCCTTGCTGACGCGCGGGGCTCATCTGACTCGCCGGCGCTTCAACCCGGCGAACGCGCCGAGCAGGGCGATGGCCGCCACCATCTGCGAGGCCCCGACCCCGCCGGACACGCAGCCAAAGGTGCAGTCCTTGGGGACGTTCTTCACGGTCCGGAAGTCGGAGGCGTCGCTGCTGCGCTCGAAGATCAGATCGTCGGCCGGGCCGGCGCCGTAGGGGAAGCGCACGTCGAGGACGGTCAGCCGCTCGCCCTCGCGGACGAAGCCCGCCAGCGCCGGCTGGGCGGACATCGCCGCCGGGTCCACCGCTCCGGCGAAGTAGCGCTCGCCGGTCAGGGCCATCGAGGTGCCGGAGAGCTGCTGGGGCCTCAGCTGCATCGGGTCGGCCGCCACCAGCGCCACCCGCCACTTGGCGCCGGTGGAGGAATTGACCTGGGCGATCCGCGCCGGGACCACCGGCTCGGCGGCGTTGAACGACAGCTGGATCGGCCCCAGGTCGCCACACAGCTTCATCCCCGCCGGTGGGGCGCCGGTGTCGGCGCTCACCTTGAAGGCCACGAAGTACCACTGCTTGGCCACATAGCCGTCGTAGGCCGCGGTCGAGGTGCCGTGGGGAAAGCCGTTCTGATCCAGCCAGTCGGTGAAGGCGTTGGCGGTGGTGGCCTGCAGCAGCACGTACTCGAAGGCGCCCACCCGGCCGCGATCGACCACGTTCACAGGTCGCGCGCCGCCGTCGATGGCGTCGGGCGGCATGGCCCCGACGCTCCTGGTGCCGCCGCAGCCCATCGCCGGCGAGCTCGGCTTGCAGACCTCGACCACCTCGGGCGCGGTGTAGCTCTCCAGATCGCCGTAGATGGCATCGTCGGCCAGCGCTGGGGCGCTGACCAGCGCGGTGGGGATCGGCAGGATGACTCCGAAGTCCTTGGCCTCGCCGCAGAAGTGCGGGCGCAGCACGTAGGTCTCCACGCCCGAGCGGAAGCTGACCAGGATGGTCTGCTCCGGCGAGACCTCGACGCTCTGGGCGAAGAATCCGCCGCAGGCGAACGCCGCCGAGGGCGCGGCGGCCAGGGCCGCGGCGAGGATCAGCGAGAGGGTACGCGCGCTCACGGAGCACCTCCCGGGTTGACGCAGCGGAAGCCGACGTTGTCCGCCCAGGCTTGGGGGAGCTCGGCCTTGCGGCAGGAGACGCGCAGGCTGCTGGCCCCGCTCTCCCAGCAGCCGCCGCGCATCACCTTCAGCGTGCCCTGGGCCGGGCCGCGGGGATCGAGCCGCGGGCTCTGCGAGTAGTAGCCGGGGGCGTACCAGTCGGAGACCCATTCCCAGACGTTGCCGGCCATGTCGAGGGCGCCGTAGGGGCTGGCGCCGGCGGGGCGGCGGCCGACGCGGTCGGTGTCGCCGACGCAGGAGCCTTTGCCGCCGAGGTTGGCGCGGGTGCAGTCGGGAGGCTCGTTGCCCCAGGGATACTCGCGCGGCCCTTCGCCCGAGCCGCGGGCCGCCTTCTCCCACTCGGCCTCGGTGGGCAGCCGGCCGCGGGCGAAGCGGCAGAACTGATCGGCCTGCTGCCAGCTGACGAAGATCACCGGGTAGTCGGCGAAGGCCGGGTCGTCGAAGTACTGGGGCCGCCGGTGCGAGATGCGCAGCGCCGGAGCGGTGCAGGCCCCGGCCTCGACGCAGGCCCGGTAGCGGCGGTTGGTGACCTCGGTGCGGTCGATGGAAAAGGCGGCGATCTCAGGCTTGTGGACCGGCTTCTCGTCGTCGGCGCCGGTGAGGCTGCCCATGGTGAACGGGCCGGAGGGGATCTGGACCGGCGAGGGATCGACGGCCGGGGTCTGGCACTCCGGGGAGTCGTCGACCAGGCCGTTGCAGTCGTCGTCGCGGCCGTTGCAGGTCTCCTTGGCGCCGGGGTGGATGCTGGCGTCGTGGTCGTTGCAGTCCGGGCCCTTGGGGCAGTCGAGGCCGTAGCCGTCGCCGTCGCGATCCTGGCAGCGATCGGCGGCGCCCGCCGGACCGGCCAGCAGCAGGCTCGCGCCCAGCAGCGCCCCCGCCGCGATTCGATTCCTCAGCCTCATTTCGCCTCCTCCGCTGCAGAAACTGCGCTCGAAATCTCCAGCAGCTTCGCGCAGATGCAGGGGCAGTGCCAGCCCGCGCCCGGAGGCGAATGGGGACTCGTGAGGAGCAAAACCGCGACAGGGGAGTCGCTAGGCGGCGCTGTATCGGCGGGAAATCCAGGCATCCAGCCCGCGGCCGGCTTGGAGCTGGACCATCCGCTGCAGCAGCGGGGACCAGCCCAGCAGCAGGCCGGGCAGTCCGAGCGCCTGGCGCGACCAGCGGAAGAAGTCGAACTGGTCGCGGTGGCGGACGATCAGCCCGTCGCGCAGCTCGAAGCTGGCCTCGACCACGTTGTGGACCGGGCGCTGGGCCGCCGAGAATGGATAGCGCGCCTCCCAGTGGACCTGGGCCGAGTCGGCGGTCGCCGAGACGATGCGGTGGGTGATCTCCAGGCGCTTTGCCTGCTGGCAGAGCATCCGCCACATGTGTCCGGCGCGCTCGCCGCGCAGCTCGGGGAAGACCGGATCCGAGAAGACCACCTCGCGGTGGTAGCAGCCGGCCATCGCCTCGGCGTCGCGGCGGTTGAAGGCCTGGTAGAAGCGGTGCAGCAGCTCTTCGGTGGTGGAGGGCATGGCCCCTGGTAACGGCCAAGTCCGGTCAACGCCTGGGAAATTCGGGCGCCGCTCAGGCCGCCGCGCCGATCACCTCGACCGTGCTGCGCCCGTTGCCCTGCTTCTCGACGCGGATCTGCACTCCGATCCGCTCGGCCAGCCCCGGGACGTGGGAGATGAGCCCGACCTTGCGCCCCGAGGCCTGCAGCGAATCGAGGGTGGCCAGCGCCACCTCCAGGGTCTGGGGATCGAGGCTGCCGAACCCCTCGTCGACGAACAGCGACTCGATGCGCACCCGCTCCGAGGCCAGCGACGACAGCCCCAGCGCCAGCGCCAGCGACACCAGAAAGGTCTCGCCGCCGGAGAGGCTGGTGGTGGAGCGGACCTCGTCGCCCATGTCCCGATCGATCACCTGCAGCTCCAGGTCCTGCTTCGGCACCCGGGCCAGGCGGTAGCGGGGCGCGAGCTCCTGGAGCTGCAAGTTGGCGTGCTCCAAGAGCATTTCCAGGGTCAGGCTCTGGGCGAAGGTGCGGAAGCGCTTCCCGTCGGCGGAGCCGATGAGCTTGCTCAAGGTCTCCCAGGTCAGTGCCCGCCGGCGCGCGGACTCGATCTCCGACTGCCGGCCGGCGACCTTCTCGCGGGCCAGGTCGTCCTGCTTGAGCGCCTGCCGGGCGGCTCCAAGATCCTGGCTGGCCTTCTGGAGCTGCTGCTGAATCAGCGCCAGGGCCTGCGCCAGTGACTCCCGGTCGCCGTCCTCGGTTCGCGTGGTCTTGTGCGCCGCCAGATCGCGCTCGCGCTCCGCGAGCCGGGTCCTGGCTTCGTGCAGCGCGCGTTCGAGCTGGGCCAGTTGCGCCTTCTCGGCTGCGAGCCAGCCCGGCGCGTGGGCCAGCCTCTCCCGGAGCGCGGACGCCTCGATCCCAGCCTTGGAGAGCGCGGCTCTGAGCGCCTCCATCGCCTGGGTCGTCGCGGTTCGCAACTCGGCCACGCGCCGCTCGCCTTCCTCGGCGCTCTGCTCGAGCCGGGCCTTCTCCTTCTCGGATTTCTTGAGGAATCCGGTCGCCTGTTCGAGCGCCGCTTCCGCCTGGTTCAGCCTAGCCTTGAGCTCGGCCTGGATCTCGTCCGCCGGTCGGCCGCCGAGGAGCTTCCCGCGCTCGCCGCGCAGACCGTCCAACTCGGCCGTGATCGACGCGCGCTTCGCCGTCTGCTCCGACAGCGCCTTCCGGGTCCCCTCCAGAGTCGCGGCCGTGGAGGCCATCGCAGGTTGCAGCTCGCCGATGCCCTTGGTCGCCTGGTCGCGGGCGGACTCCTGCTCCTGGGCTCGCTTCACGTCTTCAGCGCACCGCTTGCCGAATTCGCGAGGATCCGCCTGCAGTTCGTCCTGCCACCCGTGTCGAGGGGCGAAGGTTTCCCGCAGCGCCTCGATGGTCGCCTCGAGATTCGCCCGCAGGTTCTTGGCGTCGCGGGCGGCGTTCTCGGCGGCGCGGGTGGCCTCGGCCAGCTCCTGCTGCAGCGCCGCCAGCTGCTCCTGGGCTTCCTTCTCCGCGGCGATTGCCGCATCGCCCTTGGAGCGGGCGCCGCGCACCGCCTCGCGCAGCTGCGCGATCGCGTCCTCCTCGGCCTCCAGCTCCTTCTCGCCCCTGGACGCCTCTTTCCCGAGCGCGGACAGCCACGCCTTGGCCTCGTCCGCGAGCGGCGTCCGCGGCCCGGGGCGGTCGGCGAGCTTCTCCTTCCACGAGGTGGTGAGCCGGGCGATCTCCTTGGCTTCGGCCTTGACCTCCGCCTTCGCTCGGCCGGCGCGCTCCACTCGCTCCTTGGCGCTGGTTTCGGCCTCGGTCTGCTCCTTCTCCAGCGTCTGCCGCCGCTTCTCGGTCGCGCGGCGCTGGGTCTCCAGCGCCTCGACCGTCTTCCTGACGATCACTCCCGGATGCTCGGTCGCTCCGCACAGCGGGCAGGGCTCCCCCGGGACCAGCTTCGCCCGATGCTCCTTGAGATCGATCCGGTCGCGGGTCTTCTCCTGCTCCTCCAGCGCACGTTGGACCTCCTCGAGCGCCGCCGCCTTTGCCTTGGCAAGTGCGCGCAGTTCCTCGGCTTCCTTGGTGCAGGCCGCCGATTCCTCCTCCTTGGCAGCGCGGGCCTGGTCGGCCTCAGTCGCCGACTCGCGGATGCGGGAGAGCTCGTCATGCTGCCGGCGCAGCACCTCGACCGCCTTGCGCCGGGCGGCGAGCGCCGACGCAGGCCGGGCCTTCTCGGCCTTCTCCGCCGCGCGGACCTTCTCTTCCGCGGTCATCCGCGCGTCGGTGGCGCGCTTCGCTGCCGTCTGCGCCGATTCGACCTTGGCCTTCGCGCCCTCGGCGGCTTTGGCCAGGCCCGGGAGCTCGCTCTGCTTCCGCTTCCACTCGTCCTGGGTCTTCACGAACGACTGGAGCTGGGCTCGCACCGCCTCCCAGACCTTGGCCAGCGCCACCAGCGGCCCGTTCTTCCCGAGCCAGGCCGCCGCGGCTTCCAGCTTCCCTTGGGCATCCGCCAGCTTCGTCTCGCCGTCGGCGAGCGCCTTCTCCTGGGCGGCGATCTCCTTCGTCGCCCGCTCGATCGGCGCCTCTATCCCGGCCAGGTCCTTCGCCTTTTCGGCGATCCGCCGATCGAGCGCGCGGGCCTCCTCGATGATGGGCCGCAGCTTCTCCTCATCCGTCCGGGCCTCGGCGTGGCGGTCTTTGGCCGCGCCTTCGGCGATCCGCGCCTGGTCCTCGGCGGTCGCCGCGTTCCCGAGGCGGGCCTTGGTCTCGGTGAGCTCGCCCGCGGTCTCCTGCTCCTTCTTCGCCGCGTCGTCGGCCTTCTCGAGCAGCGGACGCAGCGGCTCGGCGATCTCGATCGCCGCGACGGCCTCGCGCCGGGCCTGCGCCGCCTTCGATGTTTCCTCCGAGGCCGCGGCGAGATCGCCTGCCTCCTTCGCCTTGCCTTGCAGCTCGTCGAGGCGGACGTACCAGTCGTGGGCGGCCTGGAGGCGCTTCTGCTCCGTCTGCCTGGCTTCGACCTCAATCCCCAGTGATTCGGCTTGCTTCCCCAGCTCCAGCCGCTCCACCGCGGCCAGCACCGGACTGGCGGTGACCTCCTTTTCGAGCGACTCGATCTCGGCCTTCGAATCCCGCGCGCGCTCGAAAGCCCGCTTCGAGATCGAGCCGTAGATTTCGGTCCCGGTCATCCGCTCGAGCAGCTCGGCGCGCTCGTCGGCCTTGGCCTTGAGGAAGGCGGCGAAGTCGCCCTGCGCCAGCAGCACCGAGCGGCGGAACTGCTCGAAGGTCAGCCCGATCGCCCTGAACGTCGCCTCCAGGATCTCGCCCTTGGTCCTGCCGATGGGCTGCCCGGTCAGCAGGTTGTGCAGCTCGAGGCTGGAGTTCTGCAGCGCGCCGTCGGCCTTGCCCCGGGCGCGGCGGACGGTCCAGCGGGCGCGATAGCGGATGCCGTCGCTGCCCTCGAATTCGACCTGGGCGAAGCCCTCGGCGGCGCCGCGCCGCAGCAGGTTGCGGGCGTCGTTGACCCCCAGGCTGCGCTCCGGCCCATCGGCGATGTCGTAGGACGACTTGCCCTCCGACAGGCGCGGGGTCTTGTCGAACAGCGCCAGGCAGAGCGCGTCGAGCAGGGTGCTTTTGCCGGCGCCGGTGGGGCCGGAGATGGCGAACAGCCCCGCTCCGGCCAGCGGGCTGGTCTGGAAATCGAGAGTGAAATCGCCGGCCAGGCTCGCCAGGTTGCGGCCGGAAATGCTGAGGATTCTCATGCCGCCTCCTCGCTGGCGTGGGCGTCTTCGATCAGCTCGCGGAAGGCGGCCAGCAGTTCCTGAGGCGGCTCGCCCTCGTGCTCGCGGGCCCAGCGCAGCCGGAAGACCTCCTCCGGATTCAGGTCGCGCAGCGCCTTGCGCGGCGCGGCGTCGGCCAGGGACTGGCCGGTGCCCGCGTACTCGGTCGCGATGCGCGCCAGCCGCACTCCCTTTCCTTCGAGGGCCTTCTCGATCGAGGCGCGCAGCGTCGGCTCCGGCTGGGGAAGCCGCACCTGCACCTCGAGGATCGGCCGCCGCTCCACCGGCACCGAGGCCGGCGCCTTCAACGCGGCGAGCAGCGGCAGCACTTCGTCGAGCGGCTTTGGCCCGTCGGCCGGGAGCTGCAGAAGCTCCACCGAGCGCGGAATCCGTTCGGTGCGGAGCTCGCGCAGCTGCTCTCCTTCGAAATCGACGATGCAAATCTGATGCGGGTAGGAAATCTCGCTGAACGACAGCGGAATCGGCGAGCCCGAATAGCGGATCGAATCGCGGCCGACCTTCTGCGGCAGGTGCAGGTGCCCGAGCGCAACGTAGGAGAGAGACTCGGGAAACAGGTCGTGCGGCAGGGCGTGCTGGTTCCCACCGAGGATCTTGCGCTCGCTCCGCTCGGAGAGCTGCGTCCCCACCAGATAGAGGTGGCCCATCGCGATGAGGGCCTGCCCAGGAGCGCGCCGTTTCTCCGCCGCCGCGACCGCCTCGGCGTAGAGGCGGCGGACGCCCTCGACCAGCGGATCTCCCTCCGCCTCCGGCACCGTGGGAAGATCGGCCGGGCGCAGGAAGGGCACGGCGATCACCTGGGCGGCGACCTTCCCCGCGGCGTCGGTGAGCGGGCAGAGCAGCCGGTCGGCGTCGAGCGAGCCGTCGGAGCGCCGGGGAAGCCCTCCGACCACCTTCACCCCGTGGGCGCGCAGCACTGGCTCGGGCGCGTCGAGCCGGGAGGCCGAGTCGTGGTTCCCGCCGATGACCACCAGGTCGAGCTTGGGTAGGCGCGCGCGGGCTCGGGCGAGGAACTCGTAGAAATCGGCCTGGGCCTCGGCCGAGGGATTGGCGGTGTCGAAGACGTCGCCGGCAACCAGCAGCGCGTCGGCGGCGAGCGACTCGAGGCGGTCGAGCAGCCAGTCGAAGAAGGCCAGGTGCTCGGCACGGCGCGATAGGTCGTGCAGGGTGTGCCCGAGGTGCCAGTCCGAGGTGTGGATGAGCCGCATCGGCGCTCCCTTCTTTCGACCGGGCGCATCCTACGCGATGGGGCTGACGCTCGGGGCAAGGGTGCGGAGTGACTGGGGATTTGCTAGGGCTGGCGGCGTCAGGGCCGCACGGGAAGGCGCAGTGCGGGCTGCCTGTGGGGCAGGGCAGCGACGCCGCGCCGCCCCACAGGGCGGAGACCGGTATCGGACCTCGACGAGGGCGGCACCGCAGGCCAATCGCAGCACAAAGTCAGCGGTCGATTGAGCCGCGCTCAATTCAGGGGCGGCGTCACCTTCACCTGCAGGTCGAAGGCGAGGTCCACGTAGTCGCAGTAGAAGGGCGGGACGGCCCCGGCCTTTCCCCGCGCCAGGTGGCCTGTGAAATGGAGGCTCAGCTGTCCGGAGCTCGCGGCGCTGGTGACCGAGACCTTGCACGAGGCATGGAGACAATCCCCAGCCACCGCGGTGTTCTGGTTGTAGCTGACGATGGCCCCGCCGTCGTACGCGGAGTTGTGATCGGTGGGGGTGCCGACCGCGGTCAGGTCGCCGCCGTTGAAGCTGCAGGCGTAGTCGCCGACGGTGTTGAGATCGAGATCCTTTAGGTTCCGCCCCTCGACGGTGAAGGTGTCGACCGCGCCCGCAGGATTGAACGTGAACTTGAAGCTCGATGCGGTCAGGTACTCGAAGCCCACGCACTGGTCGGCGACGGCCACCGGGGACTTGTCGAGCTGGGTCCCCTGCACGTTGAGGACGTTGGCGGTGCAGGTCTTGGGCGTCTCGTTCTTCCCGTTGGGAAGGAGGCCGCATCCAACCAACGCCAGGGTCACGAGCATGGGGCCGAAGCGCGAAATCATGGAGGCCTCCGAGACGTGCATCCCTCGATGGTTCGAGGTTCGAATCAACCTAGTCCCAAGCTCCTTCGGCGGACAAGGATCAACGGCTGGACGGCGCGGGCTGGGTTCGCTTCGGCGGCTTCGTCGGGCGGCCCGCGCGCTACTGGCCCAGGGTGAGCCGCAGGATGGCGCCGTCGGCATAGCCGGCCGCCGAGGTGCCGCCGCTGGCGACGAAGACCCGGTTTCCCAGCACGCCCAGCGCGACCGGCCGGACCACCGAGACCGCCAGCGTCTCCGGCTTCGTCGAGTCGTGCGCGACGCGCCGCACCCGGCCGTTGGCGTAGTCGGGCGAGGTGCCGCGCTCGACCCAGTAGGCATAGGTGCTGTCGACGAAGAAATCCGACACGCCTCCGGCGCTCTGCCCCAGGTCGTCCACCAGCCCGCTGGCGATCCCCAGCCGATGCACCGTCACCGGGTTGTCCTTGGCGTAATAGAGATAGCTCGCGTTGCCGGCCGCGGTCTGGAAGCCGCTCGAGAAAGCGGTCACCAAGTCGAAGCCGGTGCGGTCGGTGCCGATGACGTATGGCGTCGCGGACCCCCCCCTTCACGTTCCAGGCCGCGAGTGTCCAGCTCGCGGACCTGTCTCTAGGTTCCATGACCGCCGCCGCGGACAAGGTAGAGACCGGTCCCGGAAGAATCGGGCTCAGTCGGATCACAAGATCGAGCAGGTCCACCTGCCATGGTGCAATCGGGTCTCGCACCACACGCCTCTCTCGTCGCAGATGCCCGTAGCTTCTGCGGTGTGATGCTGGCCAGCGGCTTCGATCAGGAAGCGGGGCGGGAGGCGAAGCTTGAGCAGGTCCTTCTCCGCGAGCCTCAACTCCGCGTCAACCCGATGCTCAATGGGTACGGGACACTCTTGGCGCCAGACGAGGAACCTGTTGGGACCGTCACGGCCCGTCCATCCTCGAATCTCGCCGCCGCACTCGGGGCAGACGACTGGATTGGGCTCGTAGTGATCGTACACGCTCACTGGTCTGCCCTCCGGTTTTTGATCCCTACGGCCTTCGGCGAGGATTGAAGGCCAAGTAGATACGCCTTCGCTTGCATGCCGGCGTTCTAGAGCTTCGGCGGCCGCTTGCGCGCGGCGTCCCGCACCAACAGTACCCCGGCTTGCTCGTCGAGATAGAAGTAGACGTGGCTGTTGGTCCTGGGCATCAGCACCCGGCGGAGCGCGGGATTCCTCGCTTGTGGCGTCGCGGACCGCCTTCTACATTCCAGGCCGCGAGTGTCCAGCTCGCGGACCTGTCTCTAGGTTCCATGACCGCCGCCGCGGAATGCGAAGGTCCCGGATCGATGAGCCCGGTGCGCGAACAGCGCCCGCCGGGAGCGGGGGCCTGCTCGTGTGAGGGGTCACTGCCGCGACTCCGATCCCTCGCCCCGCTCGAGGGAAAGCGACCGTCGCCCCGCGCGCTACTGCCCCAGGGTGAGGCGCAGGATGGCGCCGTCGGCATAGCCGGCCGCCGAGGTGCCGCCGCTGGCGACGAAGACCTGGTTTCCCAGCACGCTCAGCGCGACCGGCCGGACCACCGAGACCGCCAGCGTCTCCGGCTTCGTCGAGTCGTGCGCGACGCGCCGCACCCGGCCGTTGGCGTAGTCGGGCGAGGTGCCGCGCTCGACCCAGTAGGCATAGGTGCTGTCGACGAAGAAATCCGACACGCCTCCGGCGCTCTGCCCCAGGTCGTCCACCAGCCCGCTGGCGATCCCCAGCCGATGCACCGTCACCGGGTTGTCCTTGGCGTAATAGAGATAGCTCGCGTTGCCGGCCGCGGTCTGGAAGCCGCTCGAGAAAGCGGTCACCAAGTCGAAGCCGGTGCGGTCGGTGCCGATCACGTAGAAGTTGCCGATCAGCCCGGACATGTCGACGCCCGCCCAGTACAACCGCCCGGCCGCCACCGCCATGGCCACCGGCGTTCCGTTGGAGTTGAGGAACAGGTTGGTGTTGCCGCCGTACTGGGTCTGTTGGATGGCGTTGCCGTCCCCGGAGGTCCAGAACGCGGAGGCGGGGCCGGCGCCGACCAACCCGATCTCCTGAGCGTCGCTGGCCACGGTGTCCAGAGCGCCGCTGGAGAGATCGAACCGCTTGAGGCGCGAGACGTCGGCGACCAGCAGCAGGCTTCCGCTGACGCTGGCCGCGCTCGGGCGGGTGAAGGTCGCCACCTGGGTGACGCAGTCGCCGGAGCAGGCGTCGGCGGGGGCGCTGTAGAGGCCGGGATTGGCGCCACTCTCGACCCAGTAGACCTTGTTTCCAAAGGCCGCGACTCCGCCGCGCCAGGCGCGGAATCCGACCGTCGAGCGCGCCCCGGGCCGGCTTCGCCCAGAGGCCCAGGTCTCGACCCTGACGCTGAGTGGGGGGCCGTCGGGAACCGAGCCGTCCGCGGAGCCAGCCGCGTCGGGCAGCTCCGCCGAGCCGGCATCCCCGGCCTCCCCGGAGGGGCCGATCAGGAACTCGCAGCCTGAAAGAAGGCCCGCGCAGAGGAGCAAGGTTCCCACCTTGCCGACAATCCCTCGCGGAAGTTCCGCTCGCATGAGGCTGGATACCACCGTTGCCGCGCGCTCGGCAAACTCGTGAGGAATCAGCCGCGTAGGCGCGGCAGCGCCGGGTCAAGCAGTCAAGCAGAGAGAACTCGCCGCGCCTTCGGCCGCGTCGCCGACTCCGCCAACCAGGCGGCCGGGCTGATGCTCCGAGCCGCGAAGCTGCTGGAGGCGATTTGCGCCCGGAGCGCCGCAATCCCTGGGCGGCTGGTGCGGAACGTTCCGCGGCGCGGTCTGCCAGTCCAGGGCTGGGCGAAGGACTGCTTCGGGATGGCTGGAACCTCGCCGGTGCCGGTCCTCAGGTAATGTGAAGAGGCCGGTGCCGGAGCAGCGAACCGGCCGCCAGCCTGCGAGAGGATCGCCGACGGGCCATTCAATACCCAGGCTCACTGGATTCGACCGGCTCAGCCGAGCTTGCTTCAAGGGTGACCGATGCGCCTTCCGTCGAAACCAGCGCTCCTTTCCTGCCTCCTGGCGCTGGTCGCCCAGCTGACCGCCGGGTGCGGCGGGTGCCTCGGGTCGTCCTCGCCCGAAAACCGGTCCACCCATGTCTCCGACCCCGCTCAAGCGGGAACCTCGCGCCCTTCTCCGAGCTCGCCGGTGGCCTCGATCGCGCCGCCGAGCTGCCCCGGGGACCACCCGGTCGCCTGCGGCGAGTACTGCTGTCCTTCTGGAAACACCTGCTTCGGCGGAGGAGCGTTCGATGCGGGGAGCTGCGTGAAGTTGGCGGAGCTGGAATCCTGCCCGGCCTCGGCGCCGGTGGCCTGCAGCGCGCTTCCCGACTGCTCGGCCGGGTGCACCGCGCTCGACGAGTCCGCTCAGGGAAACCACGCCTCGATCGCCGCGCCCGCCACCTTCACCGAGGGCAATGGCAGCGGAGGGCTCACCTACCTGGCGGCGACCGGGCCGTGCGGCTCCGAGGTGGCGAGCGCGCCGACCGGCGGCTTCCCAGTCGGCGGGGACGTGACTCTGGAGGTCTGGTACCGCGAGTCCTATCCCAACGCGTCGTCGTTCCTCGAGCTCGAACCGAACAGCTCGCCATTCTTCCTCCTCTTCCACCTCTATCCGAGCCAGCTCGAGTTCAACGGGTGCAATCCGTTTGGCGCGCCGTCGCCTCCCCACGACCAGGCCTGGCACCTGGCCACCGGGGTCTACGGCTCGGGGCGGTCGACGATCTATCTGGACGGCAAGTTGATCGGCTCGTGTCCGACGGCGGCGCCTCCGTGGACCGCACAGAGCCGGCTGCTCTTCGGGCGCACCTCCGGCGACTGCACCCAGCTGTTCCCCGGAGTCCTCGACGAGGTTCGCGTCGTCGCCTCGGCGCTCACCGAGGCCCAGGTCAAGGCGAGCTTCGCGGCGGCTCACCTGCCGCTCACTCCCGACACCGTGGGCCTGTGGCGATTCGACGACCGGATGCCGGTCCGCTGCTGCCCGGTCGGAAGCAGCTGCGATGCCGCCGGCCATTGCCGGATCGCCAGCTCGACGGCCGGACCCTGTGCGGCGGCCGGCGCGGTGGAGTGCGGGGACGGGAGCTGCTGCTCGGCGGGGACCCTCTGCGCAGGAAACGGGGCCTGCGTCGCCGCGGTCGCCCCTGGCAGCTGCACCTCTCCAAACTCGGTTTCCTGCTCGGGGCTTGGCCCCTGCTGCCCCGACGGCTCGACCTGCGTTGCCGGCGCCTCTCGCCAGTGCAGACTCCCAGGCGCGAAGGTCCCCAGCACGCACGCCCCGGGGCCGGCCTGCGGCGCCGGATTCTGTGAGGCCTCGCTGGTCTGCACCGGCGGGGTTGGCTGTTGTCCGGCCTCCACCGGGACCCTCTGTGGGGGGAAGTGCTGCGAGTCCCAGATCTGCGAGGGCGATTCCTGCGGCTGTTTCATCGACGCGCCCATCCCCTGCGGAGCGAGCTGCTGCGGCTACGGCACCGTGTGTCAGGACGGCCAGTGCGTCGGCGCCTGCCAGGGGCCCACGGGTCTGGAGCCAGCCTGCGGATCCAGTTGCTGCGCTTCGGGCATCTCTTGCACGGGCGGCAAGTGCCAGTGTCCCGCCGGCCACCCCGTCGAGTGCGGCGGCGAGTGCTGCCTCGAGGGGGCGAGCTGCGTCGCGGGGGCCTGTGGCTGCCCGCCGGGCCGGGAGTGGTGCGCAGACCAGTGCTGCGGCGATGGGCAGATCTGCAATGCGGGAGTCTGCACCGAGCCGACCAGCGGCGGCGGCGGAGGGGGCCAGACCTGTCCCGGCGGTTGGATGGGCTCGACACGAGCCTGCGTGCCGCTGGGCGCCGGGGGAAGCTGCGCGTGCAGCGGCACGACGCAGGTCTGCATCACGCAGTCGGACTACGCGGGGACCGGTTACTCGCTGCCGGCTTCCTGCGCGCCCGAGGGCTTCGGAGGCTGTCTCTCGAACTCCGGGACCCTCGTGAACCCGTGCTGCCCGGGCCTCACCTGCAAGGCTTCGTCGAAGTGCGGCGGGCGCGACGTGGGCGGGACCTGCCTTCCGTAGGAAGGTCGGGGACCGCTCCTTACGTGCGCTGCGAGAGCGCACATCACCTCTCGCAAGAGGCGGTGCGCAACGCCGAGAAGGAGGGCGCGACCGGTCCAGCACTGGCGAGGATGGCGCCGACCGCCTGTCGTCGAAGCCTGGCACCTGACCGTGCTGTCAACGGAGGCGCGAATATAGAGGCGGCGTGCGGCCCGTCGTGCAGCTGTCGATGGGGGCCGGCCTTCTTCAACAGCCTGCTGGTCACCACGTTCCTGCGCGACGGGTCGTCAGAAGCAGTAGTACTCGTCATACTTGGCGCTATACCGGCAGGCTTTGCACGAGACGCTCTGCGTCGAACCGTTGCTCCCGGTCGCGGTGAGCTGAGTGTCGCTGGAGCAGGAACACTGCACGGAATACTGGAGAGTCAGCCAAGTTCTAGTGGCCGAATTCCATTTCTCCAGGTACCGGGCTCCGAATTGCGGCTTCGAGCACGTGTACGGGTAGGGGGTGCAAGTCCCCGCCAGACAGGCTCTTTCTATCGAGCCGCAAGCCGATCCATCGGCTACCGCCGTCAGCGAGCAGCTGGTTCCATCGCAGGTGGCGCCCGTGGTGCACCAGTTGTAGGGGTCGAAGGGACACGGCGTGCAGCTCGAGCTGCAGCTGTCCACCGAGTAGTTCGACACGCAGCCACTGAAGGAGCACCAGTGATAGCCGGAGTTGCACGTCACCCCGCAACTGTGGCCGTCGCAGGTGGCCGCCCCGTTGGGATCGGTCGGGCAGGGGCTGCACTGCGTGCCACACGTCGAAAGCGAGCTGTCTGAAACGCACTCCCGTGAGCACAGGTGGTAGCCGGTGTCGCAGGAAAGGCCGCACGTCGTGCCGTCGCAGGCGGGCGACGCGTGGGGGGCGCTGGGGCAGGCGGTGCAGCTCGTTCCGCATGTCGACGGCGAGCTGTCCGACACGCACTGCCCCGAGCACTCGTGGTAGGCGGCCGTGGCGTTTCCACACTTGCAGGCGTGCGCGGTGAGATCGCAATGCTCGATGGCGCTGCACTGGGTATCGGCGATGCACCCGTGCAGGCACTGGCCGCTGCTCAGATCGCAGTAGGTGAGCCCGGTGCAAGGAGTGGCGGGCTTGCGGCAGTCGCCCACCGCCTGGCAGCTGCCGCCGGCGCACACTTCGCCCACCTGGCAGGAGATGCCGCACGCGCCGCAGTGCGCGGGGTCGGTCTTGAGGTCGAAGCAGCTCGAGCCGCACCTGCTCGTGCCGTTGGCGCAGCCGCCGGCGATGCAGGCGCCGGAGGAGCAGCCCTGGCCCGAGGCCGAGCAGTCCGCGCAAAGCTCGCCGCCCAGGCCGCAGGCGGAATTCTCCGAGCCGGTCTGGCAGACATCGTCCTTGCAGCAGCCCGCGCAATCCGACGGGGAGCAGGTTCCGGCGGCCGGCTGCGAGCAGGCGCTCGCGGCGATCAGGGCGATGGCCAGCTGCGCACGCGTCCACTTGCCGAGGGTGATTTCGAGGTTCGACATTGTCGCCTCCAGTGCCGGTTCACGGCGGGCCTCTCATCTGGAGGACAGGCCCACCGCGAAATTGTCGCGCCGCGATCTTGGCGAACTGGATGTGCCTGGAATTGGGAGGGATTACGCGCCGGTGGGCACTCGAATGGCCGCGCGGGGCGAGCCGGGAACGGCGGCGCGGGCACGACGGCACGAGGCGAGGGAGGAGCGCCTGCTCCGACTGTTCCGCGACGCCAGGCGATCGGGTGGCCTGAGCGCCCGTCGGATGGTTCCCAGGCTTCCGAATGTTCGGCCCGCGGCTCGCCCGAGGCGGAGCGGCATTCAATCGATCGGGATGATGAACTCGCAGACCGGAACGATGGACCGAGAGCGAAGTGCGCGGTCGGGAGGGCGCCGCTACACTTGCGGCATGTGGCTGCGAATGTTGGCGCTCTCGGTGTCGCTCTTTGGCTGCACCACCGGCTCGAAGCCGGCCGCCGACGCGGGGAGCGACAACCATCGCCGGACCGTCCCCGACGCCTCCTGCGAGGTGACGCTCGAGGACCCGCCCCAGCTCCCCGGGGTCCACGTCCCGGTGGGTTCGACCATCACCAGTTGGAATTCGAACCCGCCCTCCAGCGGGGAGCACTACCCGCTGTGGGCCGCCTTCCGGGAGCACACCAGTCCGGTGCCGCGCGGGTATTACGTCCACGACGAGGAGCACGGGGCGGTGGTGTTCCTCTACAACTGCGGGCTCGTCTCCGGCGACTGCAGCGCGGTGATCCAGGGATTGCGCGACGCAGTGGCGGCGCTCTCCGACGATCCGCTCTGCGCCGGCACTCCAGTCCGGGTGCGCGCGGTGATCTCGCCCGATCCGCTCATCGAATCCCCGGTCGCCGCCGTGGCGTGGGGGCACGTCTACCACGCTCAGTGCCTCGACGCGCCGAGCCTGCGCGACTTCGCCCGAGCGCATTATGCCCAGGCGCCGGAGAACGAGTGCGCCGAGGGCGTGACGGCGTTCTAGCCCACGGCAATTCGGTCAGGACTGCGCCCCCGACCGCACATGTTCAGCGTAGGTAGTAGCCTCGCCGTGCCTCTGGCGGCCAATGCAGTGCTCGCCGGCTCGGCATTCTTCGCGGCTCGCGGCACCAATTAAAGACCGTTCGGCGTCGGCGCCGCAGCGCTCCTGTTGCTGTTCGTCGGCATCCGGAACGCCGGGGACAGCATCACCTCCCATGTGTTCAGCAGGAGTGCCGATCGCGGCAAATGCGACCCGAGCGATCGGGAGTAGGCCGCTCCTCCCGCCCTGACGCCCGGGTGTTCCGCGGTGGAACACGCCTGTCGCGCGCTGGAACAGGCCGGCGCGAGCGCCGCCGCGGGACGACATCGAAACATCAAGCGTTGTCGCGCACTTGGGCCCGCGAGACTCCGGTGGCGTGGTTCTTGAGTAGCGCCCGGAAGCCCGAATTCCCAGGAGGACACATGGCCCGCGTGAACGAGTGCTCGACCTCGGAGGTCGCTTCCCAGTTCGAACCCGAGACCAGCGTCGACGACCCCGCCGCCAAGGCCGAGAAGCAGGCCGAACCGCAGGCCGAGGCCGGCCCGAATGGCGCGACCGACACCTTCGAGAGGATCGACACCAAGGGCGCCTTTGAGCTGCGCGGCGGCTCGAACCAACAGGCGCTGCGTGCCCAGCTGGCGGAAATCAACCAGCAGCGCGCCGAGCTCAAGCCGGAGATCGAGAAGGCCCGCGAAGAGGCGCTGTGGCAGATGCCGAAGCTGGTGCCGATGGGCGGCCTGGTCTCGGAATCCACCAGGTCCATCTACGAGGCCGCCAAGGCCGGAAGCACCGGGGACTTGGATGGGATCGCCAAGAAGATGAACGAGTACGCCAAGACCGCCGAGGGCGAGTACCCCTCGAAGCTGGCGGAGGCCCTCGCCGAAGACCTCACCGAAGAGAACGCCAGCTCCACGGCGGCCAGGTTTGCCGAGGGATTCGGCGCCGCGTTCGAGACCTACAACACCGCCAAGGACGCCTCCGACGTTCACGAGGCGCTGAGCAACTACGGCGCCTTGCTCAAGAAGGACGAGGCGCTGCGGCTCAAGGCCGAGGACATCCAGATGAAGCTCGATCCCAAGGCCCGCTTCGAGCGCGCCTCGGCGGCGGGCAATCGCTTCAGCGAGACCGGCGAAGGGCTCGTCGACAAGCACGGCAGCCTGACGCAGGGCCGGATGGCCGACTCGACCGGCGAGGTCGGCCGCGGCCCGACCAAGGCCGAGATCGAGTACCTCGAGAACCTTCGCCGCCGCCACGGGCTGTAGCCGTCATCCCATTCATCGGAGGGAATCATGGACCTGCTGGTCACCACACTCGCTGTCGGAGGATCGATGACGTATCCGATCCTCATTCTCGGAGTCCTCGGCGCGGTCGCGGCGCTAGCCGGCACGGCGGGAATCATCAAGAGCGAGCGACTTCGCAATTACGCTCTCGCCCTCGCGCTGGGGCTGCTCGCGCTCGGTGCGCTCCAGCTTCTCCTCGCCGCCGCGAGCCGGGTCTACACGGCTCACGAAATCGGAGCGGCCATCGAGCACGTCAATCCGAGCGATCAGATCACGCTCCGCTCCGCCGGTTGGTCTCGAGCCACCAACCTGATGATCGTTACGCTTCTGGCCGCGGCACTTCCCTTCTCCATCGGCACGGCCCTCTTCGGATGGGCCTTCACCCGGCGCCTCGCGCGCTGATCCCCCTTTCCTCGAGGAGTCTCCCCATGGAACTGAGCCACTTCCGATTCGACTACTTCGATTCCTATCCGTGGTCGCTCTATCCGCTCGCGGTCGCCACGGTGATTGCGGCGGTCGCTCTCGGCACGGTCGCGGTGATGCGCTGGCGAAGCAAGGATCCCGCTCGCCTGGCCCCGCTGGCCTGCGGATGCCTCGCCGGCTCCGGCGCCCTCACCTGCCTCCTGGCGAACCTCGGTTTCTGGAGCGCGAAATACGTCGGTCAGAATGCGGTGGCGCACTTCAACCCGCCCGACGCGATGGTGCTCCTGCAGGCGGTCGAGGCCGAGGCGACGGCGATCCTCCAGGCCGGGCTGCTCGCCGGCGCCATTCCGCTCGTCGCCGCGGTCGCGATCTTCGCCCGCGCCGTCAACCGACGCCGGTCCGCCGCCGTCGAACTCGCGACCTGAGCACGCGGCGATAGACCTCGCGCCAGCCCGAGGACTCACCGCCTGGAAGCGCATCCACTGGGAGAGGGGATGAACGTGATCGTGGAGAAGCTCGCACTGCGCGTCGCTCGACGGCCGCTGTCGCCTCGAGGGGTGCGAACTGATCGTGACCAAGCCCGATGGCTCCGAGCGGAGCTACTTCATCGCCACCGAGGACCGGAACTACGACCGCGTCGGCAAGCTGAACATCGCCGGCACCTGGTACTCGCGGGCGAAGGACTGAGCGGCTTCGGAGCCCGTTCGCGCTTGTTTGACGACGACCCGCCGGGCGCGCCGGCTCGTTCGCGCCGGCGCCCCACTCGAGCGGAACAGCGCCCGGCCGAGCCCGGATAATGCCTCAGTAATTCTCGGCCGGCGGCGGCAGGCGGATCTCGCGGGTGTTCCACTCCTCCCGGTACTTGGCGTAGCTCCGATCGAAACGATACGGGTACAGCTTCTCCGGGTACGGATAGCTGGGCATGCCGTGGTAGGGCAGCGGCTCGAGCTTGTCGGTGAGGATGCCGTAGGGGTGGTATTTGAAGGTGTAGAAGACGTCGGCCAGCATGAAGACGCGGCGGGTGGTGCCGGGATCCTGCGGCGGGGCGTCGAACTCCATCGACAGCTCGTCGCCCTGGGCCATCAGCACGAAGCGGTCGTCGGCGAGGGCGAGCAGCGGCAGCACGTCGCCGTAGCGGGTGTAGTGGCCTCCGACGAAGGCATCGGGGAAGTCGACCGGGCGAGTGACGTCCTGGGCCGTCAGGCGATGCTCGAGGGTGCCGGCCTGAACCTGGGACGCGCCGCGGAAGGCGAGGTCGGCGCGCCGCGGCTCCAGGCGCGTCAGCTGGAAGCCCACCTGCTGCGAGTCATCGATCAGCACCGAGTCGAGGACGTCGATCGCCGAGGGCATGTGCGAGAGCGTCAGCCGCATCCGCGAGTCGTGGCTCTCCAGGACGCCGGCCAGGTCGATGATCCAGGTGCGGGCGTCGCTGGCGGTCTTGCCGGAGACCAGCTTTTCGCGCCAGCCGCCCTTGCCGTCCGGAATCTCGATCGTGGTCCCGGCTGAAAAGGGCGGCTTCTGGCCCTTGCGGAAGTCGGAGTAGACGCCCCAGGCGGTGATCACCAGCCTGGCGCGCTCCGGGTGCTCGAGCGGGCCGAAGTCGAGGACCACCTGAGGAATCTCGTCCGGGCCGACGGGAGAGGGCACGCCGTCGGCCCGGCTGATTTGTTCGACCACGTTCTCGCCGCGCTGGGAGATGGCGGTGCGCGGCGGGCGCGGATCCTTGACGGTGAAGAAGCGCAGCGAGGGCGCGCGGTCGATCTGCGAGGTGGAGCTCCACTCGTTGAAGATCTGGTAGCCCTCGGGCACGTCGGCGATGACCAGCGCCGCCTCGTCGAAGTAGGAGGCCTCGAAGATCAGCTCGCGCAGCTTCATCCGGTAGACGCCGTGGTCGTCGGACCAGGAGCCCAGCTCGTAGATGTTGGTGCCGTAGTAGCCGGGCCTGAAGAAGTTGAGGCCGTAGGCCAGCGGCGAGCCGGAGAGGTCGGTGTGGTAGCGGTATTCGGAGCCCTGCTGCAGGAAGAGGTAGGGGCAGCTGCCGCTGCGCGAGTGGCACAGGGCGTTGGCGCAGTACTGGGTGGCGGGGCAGGCGTTGCCGCAGGAGCCGCAGTTCTGGGTGTCGAAGTTCAGGTCGGCGCAGGCGTTGCCGCATTGGGTCTTGCCGGTGGCGCAGCCGTCGACGCAGGCCCCGGCCTCGCAGTGCTGCACCGGGCCGCAGGCCTTGCCGCAGGCGCCGCAGTTGGTCTGCGAGGTCTGGACGTCGACGCAGCTGTTGCCGCACTCGGCCTGGCCCGCGGGGCAGGGAGCGCAGCCGAGGGCGGAGGCGAGGAGGGCGATGGCGAGCAGGCGGGTGGCGGGCGCGAGAAGCATGGTCGGAGTGTCACGCTGGCGTGCCGGTGGTTCAAGGGATTCGACCGCTTGCCGGCCCAGAGGGCGGGGCGTCGATCCCGGCACCTCCCAGCGCCCGAGCGCTCGGTCAGGCTGGTCGTGCCGCACTGCCTGCAGCTGCTGCGGGACGGGGAGGAGAGCGAAATGGCGATCTGCGAAAAGGGACCAGAAAATGCCGGCGACTTGCCGGAGGCGCGCCGAGGTTCGTCTCCTCCGCCGGGATAGTCCACAACTGCCGGGCTGCCATGGCGTCACGTGCTTGAGAGCCCGTTGGCCGTCCCGAGTTCGCCGCCTTGGAGACCTCGCATGCGCTGGAAGATCGCCACCGCGATCCTGGGTGTCTTGTTCGTCGCCACCAATGGATCGTTGCTCTACGCCTTGATCGACCGAGGCGTGACCTTGAGCTACCGCGACGCGGTCATCTACGAGCTTGGCAACAAGCTCAAGGCCACCAGCGAGCTATGCAATCTCGCGGTCAGGGGGAAGTCCAAAACCGAGGCGATCAAGCTTCTCAAGCAAATGTTCCCGGGCGAGAAGCCGTTCGAGAAGGACGGCGCCGTCAACACGACCTGGCTGAGCCTCAAGCTCGGGCCCAAAGGAATGGTCGAGGAAGTCGTCTTCGACGAAACGGTACTCGAGTGGGAATAGTGCCGGCGGTTACGCGCGCCTGCGCCTGCCACGGCGTCGATTCTCGGGCCTTGAGTCGAGCTCGGTGACAATCGCCACTCGCCTGATCGGCTCCGAAGTACCCGGGACGAACGTCCTCAGCTCCTCCACGGCGTCCAGGCGCTCGCTCACTGGCCGGGAAAGCCAATAGCCGAGGTCCGAAGGCTGCTCCCCGAGCTCACTGATCTAGACGCGGCGCTTCATCGAAGCGGAGACCTACTCGATCTTCATCCCCGGCTTCCACTTCAGCACCGGCTTGCGCGCGGCCTTGACCTCGTCGAGCCGCTCGCGGAAGACGCGGGTCGGCGCGGCCTTGACCGCGTCCGGATTCTCCAGGGCCTCGGCGGCGATGGCCTTCATCGCCTCGGCGAAGGCCTCCAGGTTGGCCTTGGACTCGGTCTCGGTGGGCTCGATCATCAGCGCCCCGGCGACGATCAGCGGGAAGTAGATGGTGGGCGGATGGTAGCCGTGGTCGATCAGCCGCTTGGCGATGTCCATCGTGGTGACGCCCAGCTCCTTCTGCTTCTTGTCGTTGAACACCGCCTCGTGCAGCGACGGGGTCTCGTAGGGCAGGTGGTAGGTGTCCTTGAGCAGCGCCCGCACGTAGTTGGCGTTGAGCACCGCCAGCTCCGACACCTTCTTCACCCCGCCCGGCCCCAGCTCGCGCAGGTAGGTGTAGGCCCGCACCATGATCCCGAAGTTGCCCCAGAAGCTGCGCAGCTGGCCGACGGTCTGCTTGCGGTCGAACTCGAGGTGGTAGCGCTCGCCCTGCTTGACCACCACCGGCACCGGCAGGAACGGCTCCAGCTCCTTGACCACGCCCACCGGCCCCGAGCCCGGGCCGCCGCCGCCGTGCGGAGTGGCGAAGGTCTTGTGCAGGTTGAACTGCATCACGTCCACGCCCATGTCGCCCGGACGCGCCCGCCCCAACAGCGCGTTCATGTTGGCGCCGTCGCCGTACAGGAACCCGCCCTTGGCGTGGACGATCTTGGCGATCTCCGCGACGTTGCTCTCGAAGACCCCCAGGGTGTTGGGGTTGGTCGTCATCAGCGCCGCGACGTCCTCGTCCATCGCCGCCGCCACCGTGTGCGGCTCGAGCACGCCCTTGGGCCCGCTCTTGAGCTCCACCACCTCGAAGCCGTTGAGCGCGCTCGAGGCGGGGTTGGTGCCGTGCGCCGAATCCGGGATCAGCACCTTGTGGCGCGGCTTGCCCCGGGCCGCGTGCGCGGCGCGGACCATCATCATCCCGCACAGCTCGCCGTGGGCTCCGGCCGCCGGTTCCAGGGTCACGGTGTGGAAGCCGCTGATCTCCGCCAGCGCCCGCTCCAGCCGGTACATCAGCTCCAGCGCGCCCTGGATCCGATCCTCCGGCAGCAGCGGGTGCAGTCCGGCAAAGCCCGGCAGCCGCGCCGTCGCCTCCGCCGACTTGGGGTTGTACTTCATGGTGCAGCTGCCCAGCGGGTAGAAGCCCGTATCCACTCCGTAGTTCAGCTGCGACAGCCGCAGGTAGTGGCGCACCACGTCCGGCTCGAACATCGCCGGCATCCCCTCCACCGGCCCGCGCAGGTACTCGGCCGGGATCTCGCTCTCCGGCGCCGCCTCGGGGACCTGCACCTTGGGCAGCGAGGCGCCGGTGCAGGCGCCTCCCTGGCCGCGCTCGAAGATCAGCGGCTCGTCGAAGACCAGGCCCTGGGCGGCGCGGGAGGTGTCGGGGATGCTCATCGCGGTGATCCTTTAGAAGACGTCTTGCGGCTGCGGGCGCCTGGGAGCGCCGGCGTCCCGCCGGCCGGGCGTGCGAGCCGAGTTACTGATGATTGCGGCGGCTGAGGATGTCGTTCAGCCGGACGCGGGCCTGCTCGTACATCTTGCGGACCTCGACGTTGGCCTCGTCGGCCAGCCGCTGGGCTTCCTTGCCCACCTTGTTCAGCGAGGCCTCGACCTTGTTGGCGAACTGCTCGGTGTTGACGCCCAGGCCCTTGGCGGCCTCGTCGGCCAGCTTCTCGAACTTCTTCACGTTGTCCTGCATCCCGGACTCGAACTTGCCGGCCAGCTCCTCGGCGCGCACCGACAGCCGATCCACCTCGAGCTTGAGGCGCTGGCCGGCGGCGCGGGTCTGCTCGCGCAGCTTGCCGGCCCGGGCGGAGACGTCGTTGGGGTCCATCCCCAGGAACTCGGCGGCCTTGCGGGCGGCCTCGGGCAGCTCGGCCTTCGGTGCCGCCTTGGCGGCGCGGGCCTTTCCCTTCGCGGCGGTCTTGCGGCGCGGAGCGCTCTTGCCAGCTGCCTTCTTCGTGGTCTTGGCCATCGGATCCTCCCTGGTGCTGCTTAGCGAAGCGCGGCCGCCAACCGGTCGATCGCCTCTTTGGAATGAAGCTCGGTGACGCAGAAGAGAACGCTCTTGTCGAGCTCGGGGTAGTCCTTGCCCAGGGCGTACCCGCCGTCGATGCCGGCGGCGGCCAGCTTCTTCTGCACCGCCGCGGGATCGGCCTGCACCGCGAACTCGTTGAAGGTCGGCCCGCTGAAGGTCCGCTTGAGCCCGGCCTTGGCCAGCTCCTCGCGGGCGTAGCGCGCCCGCTGCCAGTTCAGCCGCGCCAGATAGCGAATCCCCTCGCGCCCCAGCAGCGACAGGTGGATGGTCGCCGCCAGCGCGTTGAGCCCGTGGTTGGTGCAGATGTTGGAGGTCGCCCGCTCGCGCTTGATGTGCTGCTCGCGAGTGGAGAGGGTGAGCACGAAGCCGCGCCGGCCCTTCTTGTCGGTGGTGGCGCCGCACAGCCGCCCGGGCATCTGCCGCAGCAGCGCCTCCTTGGCGGCGAAGAAGCCCAGCCCCGGCCCGCCGAAGCTCATCGGGCTGCCGAAGCTCTGCATCTCGCCCACCGCCACGTCGGCGCCCAGCGCGCCCGGCCCGGTGAGCATCCCGAAGGCCAGCGCCTCGGAGGTGGAGGTGGCGAACAGCCCGCCGGCGTCGTGGGCCAGCTTGGCCAGCTCCTGGATCGGCTCGATTACCCCGAAGAAGTTGGGATAGCCGGCGATCAGGCCGCAGGCGCCCTCGAGCAGCTTCTTGGCCGAGGCCAGGTCGGTCTTGCCGTCGGCGCCGAAGGCGGCCTCGCGGACCTCGACTCCGGCGGCCTCGAGGTAGGTCTTGACCACCCGGCGGTAGAACGGGTTGAGGGCGCGGGAGAGGACCACCGCGTTGCGGTCGGAGCGGGCGCGCTTGAAGAGCAGCGCCGCCTCGGCGGTGGCGGTGGCGCCGTCGTACATCGAGGCGTTGGAGACGTCGAGGCCGGTGAGCTGGGTGACGTAGGTCTGGTACTCGAAGATCCCCTGCAGCGTTCCCTGGCTGATCTCGGGCTGGTAGGGGGTGTAGGCGGTGTAGAACTCGCCGCGCAGCAGGAGCTGATCGACCGCGGTCGGGACGTGGTGCGGGTAGGCGCCGGCGCCCAGGAACGGAGCGGCCTTGGCGTTCTTGGCCGCGAGCTCGCCGAGGTGCTCGAGCAGCGCGTGCTCGTCGAGGGCCTCGGGGATGTCCAGGGCGCGCTTGAGTTGCAGGTCCTTGGGAATCGAGTCGAAGAGCTGATCGATGTTCTTGGCGCCGATGGCCGAGAGCATCGCCTCGATGTCCTGCTGGCTGTGGGATTGGTAGCGCATGGTTGCCTGGGAGAGGCCTGAGAGCGGCGGTCGATTGCCGGCGAGGTGAGGGCGTGGGGAGTGGAGCGCCGGCTTTCAGCCGGCCCCGCGCGGAGCGCGAGAAGCCATGAGGCGAGTCGGCCGTGGGAGGGAGCCGGCAGAAAGCCGGCGCCCGCAGGCCGGAGCGCGCCTAGTGCGCCGAAGCCTTGGCGTGGGCCTCGTAGGCCTTGGAGTCCATGAGCGTGTCGAGCTCCTTGGAATCGGAGATCTCGATCTTGATCAGCCAGCCCTTGCCGTAGGGATCCTGGTTGAGGGTCTCGGGGGCGTCGGTGACCGGGGTGTTGACCTCGACGACCTTGCCGGAGGCGGGGCTGAACAGGTCGGAGGTGGCCTTGGTGGACTCGACCGCGCCGAAGGCGGCGCCGGCCTTGACCTTATCGCCGACCTTGGGGAGCTCGACGTAGACCACGTCGCCCAGGGCGTGGACCGCGAACTCGGTGATGCCCACCACCGCGGTCTTGCCGTCGACCTTCGCCCACTCGTGGTCCTTGGTGTACTTGAGGTTGTTGGGGTAGCTCATGAGATCTCCGAGAGGTTTCGGGTAGTTGGGAAGGGTATTACTTGCGTCCGGCGGGCTGGTAGAAGGGCGTCTTGACGACCACCGACGGGACCGGGCGGCCGCGGATCTCCACGTCGAAGGTCGAGCCCTCGGCGGCCAGCTCGGTGGGCACGTAGGCCATGCCGATCGGCTTCTTGAGCGAGGGGCTCTGGGTGCCGCTGGTGACCACGCCCACTTCCTTGCCGTTCTTCAGAACCTTGTAGCCGTGGCGAGGAATGCCCTTGTCGGTGGTGGTGAAGCCGACCAGCTTGCGCTTGAGGCCCTCGGCCTTCTGCTTGACCAGCGCGGCCTTGCCCAGGAAGTCGGGCTTGTCGAGCTTGACGATCCACGCCAGCCCGGCCTCGAGCGGAGTGTGGTCCTGGTCGATGTCGTTGCCGTAGAGGGCGTACTTCATCTCCAGGCGCAGCGAGTCGCGGCAGCCCAGGCCGGTGGGCATCAGGCCGTCCTTCTGGCCCTCCTGCATCAGCGCGTTCCACAGGGCCATCGCCTTGTCCGGGGCGACGTAGAGCTCGAAGCCGTCCTCGCCGGTGTAGCCGGTGCGGGCGATGATGCAGTTGATCCCGGCCACCTGGCCCTCGCCGGCGTGCCAGTACCACTTGACCTTGGAGAGGTCGGTCTTGGTCAGCCGCTGCACGATGCCGGCGGCCTTGGGGCCCTGGATCGCCAGCTGGGCGTAGCTGTCGGAGAGGTCCTCGACCTGGGCGCCGAAGGTGTGGGCCTTCATCCAGGCCACGTCCTTGGCGACGTTGGCGCCGTTGATCACCACCAGGAACTTCTCGGGGTTGAAGCGGTAGACGATGACGTCGTCGACGAAGCCGCCGGTCTCGTAGAGCAGGCCGGAGTAGGCGGCCTGCATGTCGGAGAGCTTCGACACGTCGGCGGTGAGCAGCATGTTGGTGGCGGCCATCGCCTTGGGGCCGGTGATCATCACCTCGCCCATGTGCGAGACGTCGAACATGCCGGCGGCGGTGCGGACGGCGGTGTGCTCTTCGATGATTCCCTTGTACTGGACCGGCAGCTCCCAGCCGGCGAAGTCGACGAGCTTTCCGCCGGCGTTGAGGTGGGCCTGGTAGAGGGCAGTGCGGCGCGGGGCCATGGTTTCCTCCGAAGGGCCGGGACCATAGAGCGTTCCCGAGGGAGTTTCAAGGAGAGCGGGCGGCTCTTTTCGGATGGACGCTGACCCGCAGAATCGCCCAGGAAATCGGCCGGGAAACGAGGGCTGGGTGGTTGGGCGAAGAGGGCCTGGGAGCGCCGGCGTCCCGCCGGCCGCGGCGGTCGGTCGAGCCAGAGGCGAATCTCCTCGACGACGCAGCGCTTTGATTGGAACGGCCCCTCACAAAGCGCTCATCCCCCCGGGCACACCTGCTCGCGCAGCGGCTCGCGGGAGCGCTGGTAGTGGTGCAGCTCGGTGGAGTTGGCACCGGTGGGCAGGACCATGCTGTGGACGAAGCTGCCGTCGGCGGCCGGCCAGAAGGCGATGCCCTCGACCTCCATCGGAGTGGTCCGCTGCAGGAGGTCGATCACGGTGCCGGTCTCTAGGTTGATCTTGTAGAGGCCCTTCTGGCTGTCGTCGCTGTTGGCGAAGAGCATCGAGCGATAGACCTTGGCGCCCTGGATTCGGGTCAGGGTCCGGCTCAGCGCCAGAGTGCGCAGGTAGGCCATGCTGTTGCTGGGATCGAGGATGTGGATTCCCGGGGTCGGGTTCCACTCGGCGACGTAGACCAGGCTGCGCGGGCCGTCGTAGGCGACCCACGGGACGCCCTGGGTGAGCAGGGTGGTGGAGATGGCGAAGTACTGGTTCTTGTAGTTGAGGCTCTGGGGATCGTAGAGGGCGATGAGCGGATTCTTGTAGCCGTTCTTGCCGTCTTCAATCGGTGCGTAGAGCACGCCGTTGTAGACGTCGATGTCGCCGATGTGATCGCTCTTCTTGCTGAGTGCCAGGGTGAGCGGGATGTCGTAGACGCTCTTCACCTGGATGGCGTAGTTCATGTCTGTGCGCTGCAGGCCGCTCATCCAGGAGAACCAGACGTTGGTGCCGTCGCTGGCCAGGCCCTGCGAGCGATAGGCGAAGTCGGTGCCGGTGAAGCTGCTGACGCCGGTCTCGGCCCACTCCTCGGAATCGACCTGGGTGATGAACCGGTGCAGCGCGGCATCGGCATTTGCTACCGGAGCGCCGGGGGCGAGCTTGTCGATCTCGGCGGCCAGCGTCGAATCGGTGAGCGAGGAGAGCGCGGTCGGAGTTGCCGAGGTCGCGAGCGCGGGCAGGGTGACGCCGTTGGTGGGATCGCGATCCGAGTCGAGGCTCTCCAAGAGGACCAGCAGGTGCTTGAGGTCGGCAGTGGCGGCACAGGGCGCGTCGCTGGCCAGGGCGAAGGGCGTGTGCCGCGCCGCGCCAGGGATGGTCGCCAGCGAGACCTCGCCGATCGAGAAGCTGACCGGCACCCCGTCGAAGTACGGGTAATTGCCCGAGGAATCGGTGGTGCCCTCGCCGGCGCTGGAGCGGTAGTGCAGCCCGGCGATCGGCCCGGGGAACGGTCCGGGGCCGCCGAGGATCTGGCCGGTCTGGAGCGTGGGGCCAGTGTCGGGCGTGCCGGCGTCGTGACCCGAGTCGGGAGCTCCGGCATCGGTGCCGGCGTCGATGCCGGAATCGACGATGCCGCCGTCAAGGCCGCTGTCGACAGCGGCATCGGAGTCGGGAATCAGGATGTCGGCGTCGGAGGCGGGGCCGGAGCCGGCGTCGTCAGTCGAGGTCCCGACGCGCTCGCCGCAGCCGGTCAGCAGGGTGCCCAGGGACAGAGCGAGCAGGAAGGTCTGGGGCCTGGGTATGGACGACATGCGGCCTCCAAGGGAACGGAGAAATGCCGATTGTACCTCTCCTTGGACCAGAGAAGGTTCGCCCTCGGGGAAGAGCTATCATCGGCCTGCGTTCTTTCGAGGGGACTGAATGGCACGCCTCCTACGCCTCGTAGTGCTGAGCGGGCTCCTGGCCTGCGATCGCCAACCCGCGCTGCCGACGGACGCGGCGATCTTCTCGCTGCTTCCGCCGGCCGCGGCGCCTCTCGCAACAGCGACGAAGCCGTCGCGGCATCCTGTTCATGGCCCCGGTGATCCTCGGGGCCGCTCCCTGCGTCACGCCTGCGCAGCAGATGGAGGCGGCCCGGGTGCGGATGGTCGATCCGCGCCCGCTGGTCGATCTCTCTGATTCGCAGGAAGGAATGAAGCTGGAGATCGATCAGGCGATTCGCGACGAGTTCGTGATTCCAGAGCAGAACGGCATCACCCCGGTGCCGGTCGAGCGCTGGCACGCCTCGCTCCAGAACGGCTTCAAGAACGGCCCCGGGCGGTTCTTCAAGGGAGATCCCGAGGGAAGCTCGGCCTGGAAGCTGGTGATCGTCAGCGCCGACCTCGACTACGTTCCCACCGCCATGTACGCGCGAGGCCAGCAGTTGGTGGGTGCGGCGGCGGTACAGGCGCGTCTGCGCTATATGGCCCGCATCGTCGGCCCGGGCGGCAAGGTGGTGGCTCGCGACCAGGGCGAGGTCTTCTCCGCCAATCAGTGGACCCAGGCCGGCGGCTCGGCCACCACCGCCTCCGAGGCCATCGCCGCGATGTACCAGAACATCGCCAAGCATCTCGAGGCGGCCATGAAGTAGGCGCTCAAGGCGGGGCGGCGACGCACAGAGCGAAATGCGGTGACTATTCCCGGCGTGTCGTTGCGCAGCGCGAGGGTGTCTGGACGAGGCTTTCTCCGCCAGCCAGCGACCCCGGCCGGCGGCTCGGTCATCACACACCGCGGAGGCCGTCGCGGCGATGGACCGGACCATCGCCAGGCGCCTCATGTCGTCGGAAGCGGCTGCTCACGGCACCGTCAAAGGTACGGTCGCGCGCCAGGTGATCCCCGCGCTCGCGACGGTGTTCGCCTGGGCGCTGCCGGCCACACTGATCGCCGGCTTCAGTCCCAGATCGAAATCGAGCGAGACGCTGCTCGAGGGCAGGTCGTTCGGGAGCGTCAGCTCGAGTTGGGACCCTTTCACGCTCAGCTCGCCATCGGCGAAAGGATGGTAGTAGCCGCTCCGATTCGCTCCCGACGAGGGCACGTTGAGGCTGGCACTGACGAAGTCGATGGCGTCTGTGTCGACGGACCATTGCAAGGTGATTCGCTGTCCAGCGCGCGCGCCGTCGACTCGCGACGGTGAGAAGCCGCGGCGGGCGTAGAGGTTTCGCACCGAGATCTCCAGCGATTCACTCCGATCCTGCAGCCGGAAGGTGCCGTCGCGGGGATCGCCGAGGCCGATGTCTCCCGTGGCTTGGGGAGCGGCGCAGTCGCAGCCGGGCTTGCCCCAGTTGCCTCCGCCGCGCGACAGCTGCAGCCCCTGACCGTCGAGCGAGGTCGAGGCGTCGTCTTCAAGCACGGTGCAGGCCGAGGGAGTCGCAGCCGGATCGGCCGCGCCGCCCATGAGCATCCCGGAAATCCAGAGCCGGTTTTGATCAATCAGAGGCGTGGTGCCCGCCGGCGCCCAATTGGTGAGCTCGAGCTCGAAGCTGAGCTTCTGGAAATCCGCCAGGGGATGCGGAGTGACCGTCACCTGGCCGTTGCACGCCTGATTTTCGATTCCCTGGCACCCGCTGGCGGCCAGGGAGGCAGCGACCGCGACGATGTAGAGGCGCGAAAACACTTGGAAACCTCCCGAGAAGCGTCCGTCGGTTTGGGGCTTGGTTGCCTGCCGCGAGAAAAGCGATCCGGCGGCGCTGATCCGATTGGGAGAGTGGCGGAGCTTGCGCGGGCGAATGACGCCCTGGCGAATACAGGAATTGGCTGGGGATGTCTCTCGCTGCTCGCCGCGACCGGCTGCGGCAAATGCGTGGCCGGCGCATCGCGCGGTGACGAATGGAGCCCAAGGCCGCGATTCGACTGAGTGTTCTTCGGCCGTCCGGCGCCCTCGATGCGAAGCCGGCGCGCTGCAGGCCGGGACCTGAGCGCTGAGCGGATCTGCCGATCGTCAGATGGTGCTCGACAGGCCTCTCCTGCTACCAAGGGCGAAGGTCCTCGCGCCGGCCTCTGAATCCTCGATGAGCCGACTCGCTCTCGCCGCGCCGCTCCTGCCCGCCGCGTTTCACCGGAAGGCGGCGTGAGGCCAAGCCAAACCCCGGGGCGGGGACCTGGACGGCTGCCTCCGATAGCGCGAGGCAGCCGTCCCTTTTTTGGCGTTCGCCGGAGACGGCGTCGCACGCCGGAAACCCGAGGCCCGAGAATCAGCCGGTCGCGCCCAGCTCATCCAGGCCGCGGGCGAAGCGCTCGATACAGTCGACGTCTCGGCCGAAGGTCTCTCGGATCAGCCTCACCTGGAAGCCAGGCTGCAGCCGGCGCAGCGCCGCCAGGTGGACCCTGCCGCGGCGCAGGTCGCCCTGCCACCACGAGCAGCTGGCCGCCATGGCCAGGGCGTAGGTGTAGGCCGGGGCGGCGCGGGCCGCGCGCTCAGCCACCGCCAGCGCCTGCTCGTACTCGCCGCGCATGAAGTGCAGGGTGGCCATGCTGGTGACGAACGCCCCCGGCCCCAGCCGCGCCGCGTGGTCCATTCGCACCCGCGCCTCCTCCTCCTGGCCGGCGGCCTGCAGCGATTGGGCGAGGGTGGCGTGGGCGAGCGCGAAGCTGGGATTGCGCCCCACCGCGGCCAACAGCGGCGGGACCGAGGCCGCCCACTCGCCGCGGGACTGCAGCGCGCGGCCCCACAAGTAGTGCCCCTCGGCGCAGTGCGGGGCGATGCGCAGGCAGGCCTCGGCCGCGTCGGTCAGCCCGGCCAGCGCCTCCTCGCCCTCGCCCCACTGGTTCAGCACCGCGTCGTAGGCCGCCAGCCCCCGGCCGAAGTGCGCCAGCACCAGGTCGGGCTCTTGGGCCAGCGCGGTCCGGAACCGCTCCCGGGCGGCGTCGTTGGCGGCCGGGGTGCGCCGGGCGCAGAGCGCTATCCCCTCGTGCGCCAGCTCCCAGGCCGACAGCCTGGCCACCGGCCGCGCGTGCGGCGGGCTCGCGGCGGCGCGCGCGATCATCACCGGATAGGCGGCGGCCACGGTCGCCTGGCACAGCTCGTCCTGCACCTCGAACAGCCCCGAACCCGAGAAGTCGCGCCGCTCATTCCACACCGTGTGCCCGCTGGCGGTGTCGACGATGTGCGCCGACAGCCGCCAGCGCCGGCCCAGCTGCTGCAGCGTCCCGTCGACCAGGAAGCGCGCCCCCAGCCTGGCGCCGAGCTGCTGGGCGGTGAGGCCGGGCGCCCGGGCGGCGGCGCTGGACAGGGTGGCGATGACCGGGAACCAGCACCAGCGGGAGAAGAGCGCGGCCAAATCCTCGCTCAGCCCCTCGGCGACGGCGCGGGTGTGGGGATCGGCGCCGATGGCCACCAGCGGCAGCACCGCGATCGCCGGGCGCTGCAGCACGGCGGCCACCGCCGACGGCTGGGCCTCGCGGGCCACGTACAGCGTCGCGGCCTCGGTGCGGTTGGCCACTCCGAGCTGCGAGAAGATGGTGGCCAGGTGGGAGCGCACCGTCCCGGGGCTGATGTTCAGCGTCCTGGCCAGCTCTTCGTTGGTGAGGCCCTTGGCGAGCAGCGCCAGCAGCTCGCGTCGGCGAGGAGACAGCGCGTCGATGGGGAGCGGGGCGTCAGCGGTACCGCGCATGCCGGTTCCAGGGTAGTCGAGAGCGTCCGCTGCCGTCTCCAGGCGGCCGAGCGCACGGCAGGCTCCCCCGGATGGTAATGGGAAGGCGAGGGGCGCGCAGCGCCGAAAGAGTCGGTTCCGGGCGCGGCCGGCTGGCGGGAGCACCCGTTCCGGCCGCTGAGCGGGCTTCGCTCGCAGCGGCGTTGCTCGTGCAACTCATCGAAAGGACAAGGGAATGGGCGCAGGTCGTGCTCGCCGGGCCGTGACACGCGCTTCCGCCCAAGCTGTTCGCGGGTCGTCAAGATGGTAGGTCTCCTGGAGCCGCTCCCGTCCTCGAGCCTGCCCATGAAGAACCTGTTCCTCCTCGAACCCTCGCTCGTCTTCCTCAACCACGGTTCGTTCGGCGCCAGCCCGGCCGAGGTGCTGGAGCGCCAGCAGGCCTGGCAGCGGGAGATGGAGCGGAACCCGGTGGAGTTCCTGGGCCGGCGCTCGGCGAAGCTGCTGGAGCAGGCTCGCGGAAAGCTGGCCGAGTACCTGGGCGCCCGGCCCGAGCACCTGATCTTCGTCCCCAACGCCACCACCGCTGTGAACACCGTGGCGCGCTCGATGCCGCTGCGTGAGGGCGACGAGATCCTCACCACCGATCACGAGTACGGCGCCTGCGACAACACCTGGGATTTCGTCTGTCGCCGCACCGGCGCCAGGTATTTGCGCGCCGAGATTCCGCTGCCCTTCCGCGCGCAGGAATTCGCCGAGCGCGTCTGGTCGAAGGTCACGCCGCGCACCCGGGTGCTCTACCTGAGCCACATCACCTCGGCGACCGCGTTGATCTTTCCGCTCGCCGAGCTCTGCCGGCGGGCGCGCCAGGCGGGGATTCTCACCGTCATCGACGGCGCCCACGCCCCCGGGCACATCCCGCTCGACCTCGACGAGCTGGGCGCCGACTTCTACACCGGTAACTGCCACAAGTGGCTCTGCGCTCCCAAGGGCGCGGCCTTCCTTCACGCCCGGCCCGAGCAGCATCAGGCGCTCGACGCGACGGTGGTGAGCTGGGGCTACAGCGCCGAGATCGCCGGCCACACCGGCTTCGACGCCTACACCGGCTCGACGCCCCTCGAGCGGCGGCTGCAGTGGCAGGGCACCAGGGACCTGTCGGCGTTCCTCACCGTGCCGGCGGCGATCGAGTTCCAGGCGCGCCACCACTGGGAGAGCGTGCGCCGCGACTGCCACGCCCTGGCCGCCGAGACGCTGGGTCGAATCTGCGAGCTGACCGGCCTGCCGCCGATCTGCGCCGACGCCGACTTCGGCCAGATGGTCGCGATCCCCGTGCCGGCGATGGACGCCAACCTGCTCAAGCAGACCCTGTTCGAGCGCTACCGGATCGAGGTGCCGGTCACCTCGCACCAGGGCCGGCTCTTCGTGCGCATCTCGGTGCAGGGCTACAACACGCGCGCAGACGCCGAGGCGCTGGTGCGCGCCGTCGGCGAGATCTTCCGCCTCTCGTAGAACGATGGCTGGCCCCGGCTGGCGGTGGCCGGCTGAGCCCAGGTATCTTCGTCATCCCAATCAGTTCGGCCCGTGAGCGCAATCCCTGGCTGCGATGGGCGAGCGATTCAGGAGCAAGCGATGGCCTTGATTCGGAGACTGGTGGTCGCGGCAATCCTGGCGGGGCACTGCGGCTGCGAGTTCCTGTTGTCAGGCTCCAAGGATTCCCCGGACGGCGGCGGCTGCGACAGCTGCGGCCCGGGCCAGACCTGCGACAGCTCGGGCAGCTGCGCCTGCAAGGAGGGCGAGGTGCTCTGCGGCTCGCTCTGCCTGGCGCCGGGAGGCAGCTGTGCGGACGCCTGCGCCAAATGCACCGCCCCGGCGCATGCCCGGCCGGTCTGCTCGGCGGGCAGCTGCGACTTCGTCTGCGAGCCGCTCGCCTACCGCTGCGGCGCCGGCTGCTGCGTCGGAACCGGTCTCGCTGTCGGCGAGGAGCACAGCTGCGCCATCGCCGCCAACGGCACGGTGAAGTGCTGGGGCATCAACGACTGGGACCAGAGCGGGCCGGTGGGCGACAAGGTGACCTCGCCCGGCCCTGTCAGCGGGCTCTCGGACGTCGTCCAGGTCGCCGCCGGTGGACCCCACAGCTGCGCCCTCACCGGCGCCGGGGCCGTGCTCTGCTGGGGCGGACGGCCCAGTGGCCAGCTGGGCGACGGGCTCACCGGAGGCTGGACCTCGACCCCGAAGCAGATCGTCGACGTCACCGCCAAGGTCGTCGCCATCTCCGCCGGCGCGGTGCAGACCTGCGCGCTCACCGAAGCGGGGACTCTCTACTGCTGGGGTCCCAACGGCGACGGCGCACTCGGGGACGGCAGCACCACCTGGCATTCGCGGCCCACGGCGGTCGTCGATCTGGCGCAGGTCTCGGGCATGGCCTGCGGCGGAAACGCGGCGCACGACTTCACCTGCGCCTGGACCTCGAACGACCTGTACTGCTTCGGCAGCAACCTCTCCGGGCAGCTCGGCCAGGGCGCCACGGACAAGAACGCCCACAGCCGGCCGGTCAAGGTCTCCGGGATCGCCGGCAAGGTGGTGGCGGCGAGCGCCGGCAGCCGACACATCTGCGCCCTGACCGACGCGGGCGCGGTGTACTGCTGGGGCGCCAACGACGTCGGGCAGGTCGGCGACGGGACGACGACCGACCCTCGCCCCGCTCCGGTGCGCGTCATCGAGTCGGGGGTGATCGCGGTCTCGGCCGGGCTGGAGAGCACCTGCGCGCTGATGAGCTCGGGAGCGGTGCAGTGCTGGGGCTCGAACGACCGCGGCCGGTTGGGCGACGGCACCGACGTCCCCAGCACCCAGCCCAAGGCGACCCTGGTGAACGCCGGCGCCACCGCGATCGGCGTGGCCGCCGGCCTGGTCGGCGCCCACGCCTGCGCGCGGATGGAGGACGGAACCATCCGCTGCTGGGGCGCCAACAGCCAGGGCCAGCTCGGGGACACCACCACCTCCGACCGCTGGGAGCCCGCGCCGGTGCGCTGGCCCTAGCCCAAGCGGCGGGCGCTCAATCGCCGTCGCCGTCCCCGTCGCCGCCCTTGGCGCCCGCTTCCCCGGCCGGAGCCGCGGCCGGCGCACCGGTAGTGGGGGCCATCATGGTGCGCACTCCGAGCTCGTGGACCAGCCTTCCGCCCTGGTGCGCGGTGCTGGCCAGGTAGCCGGCGGCGCCGGCGTAGAGCGCCAGGAACACCGCCAGCGGCGCGACCTTCATCGCCGTCGACAGCTGCTTCTTGAAGACCCACGGGATGGCGATCAGCGCCGCCAGCACCAGCGCCAGCACCGTGAAGATGGTGCTGGTGGTCTCGGCCATTTGCTCGTGCTGCTCGAGCACCGCCTTGACCCCGGGGAGGGCCCGCTCGGCCAGCTCGCCATCTGCCTCCCCGGTGGCCACCGCGGCCCAGGCCCCAGCGGTCCCCAGGGTCATCACCACCAGCCCCGCCAGCATCCAGCTGCGGTGCCCTTTGAGCACTGCCGCGATCACCAACAACACCGGGGCGGTCAGCAGCAGCGCCACGGGGAAATGCACCACCATTGGATGGATGCCGTTGAGCATGGTCAGGGGCCTCTCGGGATGGAGACGACTACTGGATGGACTCGAACTTTTCCTTGGCGCTGAACGACGACGGGCAGCGCTCGGCGGGCAGGGTCTTGGTGGTGTAGCCGCAGACGCCGCAGACGTAGATCGAGGTGTCGGCCTTCTTCATCACCTCCAAATTATCCACCGCCTCCTGGTAGAGCTTGGCGTGCTCGGCCTCGGCGGTCTTGGCCAGGTTGAAGGAGCGCACCGCGTCGGCGTTGCCGTCCTTGCGGGCCCGGGCCAGGAACTCCGGGTACATGATGTCGCGCTCGTAGCTCTCGCCGGCGATGGCCGCCTGCAGGTTCTCCTTGGTGGACTTGACCTCGGCCGGCTTGACCTCGGCCTTGGGGTTGGCGCCCAGCTTCTCGATCACCGCGGCGTGGTTGTTGGCGTGGATCTGCTCGGCGCGGGCGGCGGCGCGGAAGAGGCGGGCGGCCTGCGGATAGCCTTCCTGATCGGCCTTCTTGGCGAAGAGCAGGTACTTGGCGCGGGCGTTGGTCTCGCCGTTGAAGGCGGCCTGCAGGTTGTCGAGGGTGCTGGCGGCGAAGGCCGGGGAACCGGCCAGGCCGACGGCGAATGCGGCAGCGAGCGCGAGAATCTTCATCTTCAGCTCCAGTCGTGAGGGTTCGCGAGGAGCTGGTGCGGGCGGCGTGCCACCGCGCTTCCAGAGGGAAGATGCCCTCGGGCGGGAGCTGGGGCGTCCGAATTCTCGGACGCGGCGTCCGGAGGCTTTGACGGGGAAGAGGCGCAGTGGGCCGTGGCGTCCTTGCGCGTGCCCCTCGTGCTAACCGCGCCGCGCGATGCGAGGACCCGACAGCCGGCGGGCGTCCAAGCCCAAGTTCTCTTGCCTATTAGAGAAAGTGACTAACACAGACGGTGTGAGGCGTGCGCTACTCCTGGCGGCACTTCCAGCCGCGGAGGAGATCATGAAGACGTCCGTCCTCGGGCCGTTCTTGGGCCTTTCGCTTGCCCTGCTGTGCGCCTGCCCAGGCGAAGACAATCCGGCGGCAGCCGACGCCGGAGCCGATGCCGGGATTCCGCTGCCGGCCTGCGGAGTCCCCGCGGCCGCCGGCCTGTACGTCAAGTCGGTCTCGCCCGCCGACCAGGAGGCCCGGACCCTGCGGATGATGTCGATGGTGGTGACCCTGAGCGGGCAGACCGATTGCGCCGCCAACGCCGCCCCGAAACTGACGCTCTGGCAGGGCGGGCAGGCGATCGCGCTGGGCCCGGCGAGCTGCGGCGGCAACCCCACGACCTTCAAGTTCAAGCCCGCGCAGCAGCTGGCCTACACCACGAGCTACACCCTGGCCGTCGAGGGATTGGTCGGTCCGGGCGGCACGGCCATCCCCGCTTGCCAGGTGACCTTCACCACCAAGTCCAAGACGGTGGCGGTGGCCACCGGCGAGGGGCTGTCGCTGTCGCGCGACGAGGACGGCACGCTGTGGACCTGGGGCGACCCGCTCAATGCCGCCATCTTCCACAAGGCCGACTCGACGATCCCCGAGAAGCTCGACCTGGGCGGCAAGGTGGTGTCGATGGCGGTCGGTTATCAGTTCGCCCTGGCGGCCCTGGAGGACGGCAGCGTCTGGACCTGGGGCGGCAACGTGAACGGCGAGTGCGGCCGGGGAACCGCCAGCGGCGCGGCCCTGGAACCGGGCAAGGTCACCCTGCCGGCAGGGGTGCAGGTGGTGGCGGTGGCCACCGGGGACAGCCACGCCCTGGCGCTGCGCAGCGACGGCAAGGTGATGGGCTGGGGCAAGAACGGCTGGGGCGAGGCCGGCAGCGGGGACCAGGCGACTCCGCAGAAGGATCCGGTGGAGATCGCCGGGCTGAGCGGCGTCGCCGCGCTCGACGGCGGCGCCAACTGGTCGCTGGCGCTCAAGACAGACGGGACGGTCTGGGCCTGGGGCTACAACCGCGGCGGGCAGATCGGCCAGCCGCAGCCGGCAGCGAACTTCTACCTGACGCCCACCGCGGTCGGCGCGCCGGGGGCCAAGGCCATCGCCGCCGGCATGGACCAGGGCTACTCGATCGACCAGGGCGGGACCCTGACCTCGTGGGGCGACACCATGAGCGGAGAGCTGGGCAACGGCGTCTGCCACGACGGCCCGCGGACCCCGGGCGCGGTGACCGGTCTCGACCAGGTCGTGGCGGTGGCCGCCGGCTCGCGGTTCGGGGTCGCCGCCAGGGCCGACGGGACGATGTGGGCCTGGGGCGACAACAGCTCCGGGATCGTGGGCGACGGCACCACCGGGGTGAGCACCACCTGCAACCAACAGTTCACCGATCTCAACACGCAGATGGCCCCGAAGCAGGTCGCCAACCTCACTGAGGTGGTCGGGGTCGGCGCCGCCTGGCGCCAGGCGATCGCGCTCAAGTCCGACGGCACCGTCTGGGCGACCGGCTACAACTCCAACTCCAAGCTGGGCCTGGCCGAGGATGCGGCCGAGCTGGGCAACACTCGAGTGGTGGCCGTCTACCAGCAGGTGCCCGGGCTGTAGCTGGTTCGTCTGCCCGGCGTCCGCGTAATCCCGCGGGCGCCGGGCGAAGCGCCACTGAGCCTCAGTCTTTGCCGCGCGGCGGCGCCTTCTTGAGCTTGTAGTTCAGGTCGCTGCGCGACAGCCCGAGCCGCCGCGCAGCTTCCGCCTGCACGCCGCCGCCCTGCTCCAGGGCGCGGGCGATGAGCGCCTTCTCGATCTGCTCGAGCAGCGCCGGCATGTCCAAGGATGCCGGCAGCCGGGAAAGGAAAGTGCTCAGCTCGTCTCCGGAAGGCTGCCCGGTGGGGAGCAGGAAGTCGGCGTCGGTCAGCTCCTCTCCGCGGCCCAGGATCAGGGCCCGCTCGATGAGGTTGCGAAGCTCGCGCACGTTTCCCGGGAACGGATAGCCGGCCAGCCGGCGCAGCGCGCCGGGCGAGATGCGCCTGGGGGCGATCTTGAGATCTCGCGCCGAGGTGGCGAGGAAGTGGACCACCAGCTGCGGCAGATCCTGCGCTCGCTCGCGCAGCGGCGGCACCGCCAGCGGCACCACCGCCAGCCGGAAGTAGAGGTCCTCGCGGAAGGCGCCCTGGCGGACCCGTTCCGCCAGATCGCGGTGGGTGGCGGCGATGATCCGCACGTCCACCTTGCGCGAGGTGCGCGAGCCGAGGCGGGTCACCGTCGAATCCACCAGGACCCTCAGGAGCTTGGCCTGCAGCGAGGGCGGCATCTCGCCGGCCTCGTCGAGGAAGAGGGTGCCGCCGTCGGCGGTCTCGAAGAGCCCGGGGCGGGCGCGGTCGGCGCCGGTGAAGGCGCCCTTCTCGTGGCCGAAGAGCTCGCTCTCCAGGAGCGGCTCGGGCAGGGCGGCGCAGTTGACCGGGACGAACGAGGCCTCGGCCCGCGGGCTCTGGCGGTGGATGGCCCGGGCCACCAGCTCCTTGCCGCTGCCGGTCTCGCCGGTGATCAGCGCGGTGGCGTTGGTCGGCGCCACCCGCGCGATGAGCTCGCGCAGCGCCTGCATCGCCGGGCTGTCGCCGATCAGCTCCGCCGAGCCGCCCAGCCGTCCGACCTCTGCCCGCAGCCGCTCGTTCTCGCGCAGCAGTCCGGCGTGGGAGAGCGCCCGGCGGGTCGCCGCCTTGACCCCGTCGGGATCGAACGGCTTGGCGATGACGTCGAAGGCCCCGGCGCGCATGGCCGAGACCGCCAGCTCGACGGTGGCGAAGGCGGTGAGGAAGAGCACCGGCACCGGCAGCCCGGCCTCGCGCACCGCCTTGAGCACCGCCAGCCCGTCGCCGTCGCCCAGCTTCTGATCGGTGATCACCAGCTCCGGGGCCTGCTCGGAGAGCACCGCCCGGGCCTGGGCCAGCGAATCGGCCTCGAGGACCTGGTGGCCCTCCTCGCGCAGCACCAGCGACAGCAGCCGCCGCAGGTTGGCCTCGTCGTCGACGATCAGGATGGTGCTCATGGCCTCTCCTTACTGCCGCACCGAGATTTCGAAGCGCACGCGGCCACGGGAGTTCTCCGCCAGCCGCAGCTCGCCGCCGTGGGCCAGCGCCACCTTGCGGGCGATGGCCAGCCCCAGCCCGCTTCCCGCCGGCTTGGTCGAGAAGAAGGGCTCGCCCAGCCGCCCCACGACCTCGGGAGGGATCGGCTCGCCGGTGCCCTCGACCCCGAGGACCAGCACCTCGGCTTCCACCCGGGCCGACAGCCGGACCTCGCCGCCGCGCGGAGTGGCGTCGAGGGCGTTGAGGACCAGGTTGAGCAGGGCCTGCTGGATCTGGAAGGGATCGAGGGCGACCGGGCTCTCGGGCGCCGGGGAGGCGGTGAGGGCGATGCTGGCGTCGGCGGCCTTGGCCTTGGCAAGTCCCAGCACCAGGCCCAGGCAATCGGCGGGGAGGGTTGGGCGGCGCTCGGGCGGGCGAGCGCGGGCGTAGGAGAGGAAGTCCTCGGTCATCTTCTGCAGCCGGGCCGACTCCTTCTTCAGGATGTCGAAGACCTCCTCGCGCAGCTCGGGAGAGGCCTGGGGGCGGGAGGCGGCGGCGACCGAGCTGGCGATGAGGCCGACCGGGTTGCGGATCTCGTGGGCGATGGCGGCGGCGAGGCGGCCGACGGCGGCCAGCTTCTCCTCGGCGACCAGCTTGTCGCGGGCGGCGGCCAGCTCGTCGAGGCTGCGCTCCAGCTCGCGCTCGCGGTGCCAGACCAGCTCGGCCATCAAGCGGCAGACCGCGGCCACCACCAGGAAGATCAGCGAGACGGTGGTGGCCTCGAAGGACTCGACCAGCTCGGCCTGCGGCAACCGGGGCAGCAGGACCCACACCTGGCGGACGGTGAGGGTGATCACCGCGGCCACCACCAGCGCCAGCCCGGGGAGCGACAGGCGGAAGGCGGCGGCGATCACCGGGATCACCATCAGCACGACGTAGTGGTTCTCCGGGCCGCTGGCCAGCGCCGAGACCAGCAGGGCGAAGGCGATGTTGGCGGCGATGGAGAAGCGCGCGTACCCGAAGACGGCGCGCGGCGAGAGGCTGGCCCGGCGGCGATGGAGCAGCGCCAGCTCGGCGAGCTGCATGGCGAAGCGCGCCGCGAAGGCGATGCTGGCCCCGAGCGAGAGCTTGCCGACGATCGGGCGGAAGAGGGCGTGCAGGCTCATCAGCCCGACCATCACCGCCAGGTTGAGGAGGATCTGGACGCTCTCTTGGCGCCGGAAGCTGGCGAAGTCCAGCCGCGGAGCGGCGAGGCGGGAGCGGAGAGTGGGGGCGGCGGCGGGCATGGCTTGAGGTGAGCGTAGCCGCCGAGGTAGGGCGGGGGAGAGGGAAATCGGCTGCCAGAAGAGAAACCGCCCTACTGCCTGGGATTCGTCCAGGCAGCAGGGCGGCAAGCAGCCTGTGAACGCCAGCTATGCCGATATTGGGCCGAACGTCTTCCAGGTACCCGGGGTGCCGGGAGAAACACAGACCCAGCCTAGGAATCCGCCGGCTGTCGGCGCGGGATTGAAGACGACGGTGCCTGCCTTCCAGGTGCCGGTGGTTGGCGCGGACGTCGCGCTGAGGACGGTCTGGGTTCCCAGCATCAGCTCTTGGAATTGGCCGCCGGCGGGATGAGCCTCGTCGCCGAATGCGAGGCAGCATTCGTCGATATAGACGTCTGTGACGCCGGGTGCGGCAGCGTTAACCCAGAATCCAACATATAGAGTCCCTGCGGTCTGGGGCTGGAATGAGAAAGATTGCAGCGTCCACCCGTCGGCCTGCTGCGACTGGCTGTATCCACATCCGGAGTCAATGCCACAGCCAAGGACGCCAGGGCTAAGAAGGCCTGCGCCGACGACATTTCCGAGGAAGGAGAACGTCATCGTTCGACCGATCCATTGAGGGGGGATCGTGATGGCTTGCTGGGTAAAATCCTGGGCCGGTGGCTTGTAATGCATCATCTGCCCCGGGGCGACTTCTGATGCAAGGAAATCGGGCGATCGTAATGATTGGAAGCTCCCACCTCCCCAGGCAATCCAGCCTTGAGCCCCAGCCTCCCAAGAGGGATTTGGCAGAAGGTTCTGGGGACGGGAGTTCCTCGGTCGTAGAGCGGGGACGGAGCCCGCCGCTGCTGTTCCAAAAACTGAAGCGCCAATGAGGGTGTTGGCCTTGATGCTGTGAGATCTGTCGAGAGGAAATGACCGAGCGAGGTATCGACTGACGACGCGCCCAATCTCGACAGACGACGACGGTTCGACCTCCAAGGCCTCTAGGTACGGAGCGTTCTCTCCGTTGTTGTTGAAGGTCTCGATGTGTCCCCAGCTGCCTCCCGAAACCTTGACTTTGAGTCCAAAAGTTGTCCCAATAATTCCGAATCTTCCGCGAATCTCGAAGCCTTGGCAAGTGTTAAGGCGGAGGGCGTAGCCGTCGGTTTGTGTTGTTTCCGTCCAGAAGTCTTCGATCGTCAAGCCATAGGTATTGTCGGCCTTGAATGCCGTCTTGTTTGGAGAGGTGGCCTGTTCAATTAGCACGCAGCGGAATGTGTTGCAGTCGCTTGGGCCCAGTGCGTGACCCTCAATCAGAATATAGGGTTCGTTAGAGTGTCCGGTGGAGCCTTCCTTGTCGATCCGTTCGAACAGGTTCCAGTTGCCTTTGATGTGAAGAAGTTGTTCGACTTCGCCGAGAGCTTGAAGCCCATTGACGTGGCAACCCTGGGCATAAGAACTCGCCAAATCGAGACCATACGGTCCGAAAAAGCCGATATTCTTGAAGATTCCGGCGGTCACGCTGTTGGGTATCTGTATCCCTTTGTAAACCCAGATTCCCGATCCTGCGGGGGCGTCGAACAGAATCTCCTCGATGATGAAGGGATCGCAGAATGTTGCTTCGCCGGGAACTCCCTCTGAGGAGCCCTGGATCATGCAGGTCCCGGTGAAGCCGCTGGACGTCTTGAGCGTGGTTCCCCAATCTCCGAGGAGATGGATGCCCGAGTAGAGCTTGATGGGCCCACTGATGGTGTAGATGCCAGAGAGCCTTATGCGCCTCGGCCCTTTGAATCCTCTAATCTGGACCGTAGAATTTGGTTTTGCCGAGTCGATGGCTGCCTGGATGGCTGCGGTATTGGCGTCCGCAGCTGCTGTGTCGTTGGGGGCAGTGTCTGTCTTGGCTCCAAACCACCGAACGTCAATGTCGCCGCTGAAAATCCGCCTCCAGCAGCCATTGTAAGGGTTGGGGTTTGGGACAACTGTGGTACCGTTGTCCTCAGTGCCGAGAGTGGAATCCCAAGTGAACACTCCCCCGCCGCCGTCGCCCTCCGTGGTGTGGGCCGTAACGACGACGGTCTTCGTCGTGTAGGTGAAATTGGGAGAGATGGTTCTGAGCTCGGCGAGTGAGTCGCAAGTTAGAATGCTTCCGATCAGTGCTTGCTTGGATTGTCCTAATGAAGTCTCCGGCGCGGGCCCGCAAGCCGAAGCGAGGCCAACCACGCCCGCGGCGCCCAGCAGGCTAGTAATTAGCTCCCTGCGGTCCAGGGGCTTGGCTGCAGTGGTCGCTGACGCTTCCGATTGTGTCTTATGATCTGTCATGATTCCTCCCTGTCGACGAGATCGACTGTTCGGGAGTATCCATCATCGAAAGGCTGGCGTGCAACGGTTTTATTCGCATTGGCCGACGCGGTGCGTTGGTTTATGCTTACTGAGGTTCGCTAACGGTTGTTGTTGTTCTGGACCTGCCGCCCCTGGCCTTGACGTCGGAGAGCGCAAAGTCTAGCGGCGGGCCGCTGTGCCACCTTTACTTCGCCAGCCGCGTCGGCTCTAGTTTCGCCTCTCACACCGGAGGAAGAACATGCACGTGCGAACCGTGGTCGCCGCACTCTCGATTGCGTTGGCGCCCCTGGCGGCCGGCGCGGGAGAGGATCTGAAGGACAGCAAGGACCCCTCGCTGTTCACCCGTATGCCGGGTTTCTTCATCGCCGACTACTCGTGCACCGACTTCGCCGCCGAGAAGTTCATCGACGAGAAGGGCAAGGAGAAGGCGCAGGAGGGCAAGCTGTGCCAGATCGACTACCGGCCCAACGCCGGGGTCGAGCCCGGCCCGCTGGCGGTCCGCCGCAACTACACCAACGCCGCCAAGAAGCTGGGCGGCAAGGTCACCTTCGATACCAAGGACAACAAGGGCGAGTCGCACATCGTGCTGAAGTCGGGCGGCAAGGAGACCTGGGTCAAGGTCTACGCCCCCGGCTACAGCTGGTACCGGCTGCTGGTCCTCGAGAAGGAGGAGATGGTGCAGTCGGTGGTGGCCAACGCCGAGGTCCTGGCCACCGGGTTGGCGACCACCGGCCACGCCGCGGTCGGCGGCATCTTCTTCGACACCGGCAAGGCCGATCTCAAGGCCGAGTCCGACGCCGCCATCGCCGAGGTGGTCAAGCTGCTGCAGAAGGACCCGACGCTCAAGGTCTACGTCGTCGGGCACACCGACAACGTGGGCTCCCCGGCCTCCAACCTCAAGCTCTCCCAGGACCGGGCGGCGGCGGTGGTCAATGCCTTCGTCACCAAGCACAAGATTGCCGAGGACCGGCTCGGCTCCTTCGGCGCCGGCCCCTACTCGCCGGTGGCCTCCAACGACAGCGACTCCGGCCGGGCCTTGAACCGCCGCGTCGAGCTGGTCAAGCAGTAGCGCCTCAGCCGCAGGCCGTGCCAGAGGGCGTCCGCGGGCTTCGCGGGCGCCCTTCTCTTTCGGCGGCGGGAGCACCCCGCCGCCGAAGGAGCCGCGAGCGTCCGCGGGTGGACAGAGCGAAGTGGAAGACGGCGCTCCGCTCGCCGGCGGATCGATTCCGGCTAGACTGCCACCTTCATGGACGACAGCACTCTCGATTCGCTGGCAGGCGCGCTGCGCGCCGGCCCCCAGAACCTTCCGCTGCTGCAGGCGCTGCTGGCCGAGCTGGTTCAACGCAAGGCCTTCGCCCGCGCCGCCGAGCTGCTGCGCGAGCGCGAGCTGAGCGCCCTGGAGCCCGACGGGTTGCGCCAGCTGGCCGGCCGGGTACTGCTTGAGGCGGGCGAGCCGGCCCGCGCGCTCGAGCTGCTGCAGGGAGCGTCGGCCGAGTCGCAGCTGCTGCGCGCTCGCGCCCTGCTGGCGATCGAGCGGCGCG
>JBBIQS010000068.1:0-46661 GCA_037442205.1 Myxococcales bacterium | reverse complement strand
CGGCCGTTCCGTCTCCGGCGCCATTGCCGGTCCAAGCACCGCCGGCCGAATTCCCGCCGCCCGCCGCCCCACCCGCTCCCGCCCGGCCGGCGCCGAGCGGCAGGAGCGCGAGGGGAAGCCAGCCGCCGACGCCCCAAGCCCAGCCGGCGAGCGCAGCCGAGCGGCCCACCGGAAGCCTTGCCGAGAGCGCCCTGGTCACCACCGCCCGGACCGCCCTGCAGCGAGGCCAGCCCCAGGAGGCATTGGAGGTCCTGGAGCGCCATCGCGCGCAGTACCGCGGCGGGCAGTTCGTGGAGGAGGCCGACGCGCTGCAGGTGCTCGCCCTGGTCGCCCTCGGGCGAAAGGACGAGGCGCTCGAGGCCTTCGAGAGGTTCAAGCGCCTGCGGCCGATGAGCCTCTTCTCCGCCTCCCTCGAGGCGGCGACGGGGCCGCTGAAGGACAAGCGCCTGGAGACGCCCCAGCCCTGACGGCTGGGATGGCAAGTCCGGCCGGGCAGGCGGCTGCGGCACGAGGATGAGAGTGATGCAGACGAGCTGGGGCCATTCGAGCGCGGTGGTGTTCCTGGCCCTGACCGCGTGCAGCCTCGCCCCGGTAGACGTCACAGGCGGCCCCGGCACGCTGTGCGCCGACGGAATTCAGAATGGAGCGGAGACCGACGTGGACTGCGGCGGCGGGACTTGCCCGGCCTGCGCCGCGGGAATGTCCTGCGAGTCGGAGCGCGATTGCGCGTCGCGGATCTGCGCGAGCAGCCTGTGCCAGGCGCCGACCTGTAGCGACGGGATGCGCAACGGCAACGAGACCGATCAGGATTGCGGCGGCGACGCCTGCCCCGGGTGCGTCAACGGCAGAGGCTGCAACTCTGGGAGCGACTGCGCCAGCGGGACCTGTTCCGCCGGGATCTGCTCCGACCCGGTGGGCCAGGCGGTGGCGACCGGCAAGGACCACACCTGCCTGCTCACCACCTCGGGCGGCGTCCTGTGCTGGGGTGCCAACGGCAATGGCCAGCTCGGCATCGGCACCGTCATCAACAAGTCCGCTCCGGCCCAGGTCACGGGGCTCACCTCAGGGATCACGGCGATCGCCGCCGGCGGGTTTCTCTCCTGTGCGCTCAACCGCTCGGGCGGCGTCCTGTGCTGGGGGCTGAACGTGGGCGACGGCACGCCGAGGATCCGCAACGTGCCCACGCCGGTCACCGGCCTCTCGTCCGGAGCGACCGCCATCTCGGTGGGTCGGGAGCACGCCTGCGCCCTGACCGCAGCCGGCAACGTGCTGTGCTGGGGCGCCAACTCCTTCGGTGAGCTCGGCGACGGGACCACCCTCAACCGCTATTCGCCGGGGCCGGTGCTCCGCCCGACCTCGGGGGTCAAGGCCATCTCCACGGCTGGCCGGCAGACCTGCGCGCTGACCGAAGCCGGCAGCGTCTATTGCTGGGGCTACTACAACAATTCGACCTGTCCCACCCCATTGCTCATCCCTGGGCTCCCCGCCGACGTGATCGCCGTCGCCTCCGGCCCGAGCTCCTTCACCTGCGCCCTCACTTCCGGCGGAGCACCCTGGTGCTGGGGTTCCAACTCGTACGGAATGCTCGGCGATGGAACGACCGCCGACCGCTATTCCCCTGGGCCGGTGGTGGGCCTGCCGTCGGGAGTGGCGGATCTCAGCACCACCCGCTACGGCGTCTGCGCCCGCACCGCCGCCGGCACCGCCCTCTGCTGGGGCGCCAATTCCGACGGCGAAATCGGCGATGGCTCTACCGTGGACCGTCCGGTGCCCACGGCGGTGAGCGGCCTGTCGTCGGGGGTGGCGTCCCTCTCCATTGGCGGGGACGGCCGGCACAACTGTGCCTTGACGACCAGCGGGAAGGTCTTCTGCTGGGGGTACAACTTCCAAGGCCAGCTCGGAGACGGAACGAGCGTCAATCGGCACCTTCCGGTCGAGGTCATCGGCTTCTGACGGCGTCCCTGTCGGCCGGGCCTTCGGCTGCAGTGCCAATCGCGGTGACGCGGCGCGTCCAGGGCCAACCACGGCCGCCGGCGGAGGGCCTGGAAAGAAGCCACAAGAGAAACCTGCGCGCCCTGCAGTCCCTAGTCGAGCAGGTTGAGCAGGTCTGCCCTTGGAGAATCCTCTCGACTTGAGCCGCTCCGGCGCGGCCATTACCTCCCAGGGGCGAATCGGGCGCTCGATGCTCGGCAGCGCCCCGGTACCGGACGCTGCTGCTCGGCCGAGCCGGCCTCGTCAGACGCTGGCGAAGGCGTACTCGGCCCTTCGCTTTATGTTCAGCATCTGCTTGCGCATCATGATGAAGTCCGCCGGCTCGACGAACAGGAACCAGAACATCCCCGCCGGGCTCAGCTCATAGCGGCAGCGCAGCCGCTCGATGAACCGGGAGTGCCCTGATCCGATCGGCTCGACCTGGAACGTCCAGCTCACGAAGATGCGACCCTCCTTGCTCTTCGACACCAGCACCATCGAGCGCGGCGAATCCAGCGCGTGGACGATGAAGCCGCCCGGGATCGGCGCCAGCTGGTCGCCGACCTTGAGGTTCTGCAGCTCGGGCAGAATGCGGCTGGCGCTGGGCACGCCCTGGTTGTCGAGCCGGTCGTAGGAATACCAGCCGCCGCGCTGGTAGCCCATCTGCACCAGCCACGGGAAGACCGACTCCGGCGGCGCCTCGATGGTCACCGCGCGCGTGGTCTCCAGGTGCACGCGCGGCACCAGCTCGTCGCCGGGCATCGGGCGGCGGATCTCCTCCTCGGTGGCTCCCCAGCGCAGGTGCCAGCGCCTGGCGAGCAGGTATCCGAGCGAACTCGCTGCCAGCAGCGGCCCGCCCGCTTTCAAGAGCATGGCCAGAGGGCCACGGCGGCGCCGCGCCAGTTGCCCCATCGCCAGGCCGCCGGCGCTCAATCCCAAGGCCGCCGCCAGAGCGGGCCAGCGCTCGGCAGGCTCCCGACCGATCGGCTTGAGCCTGCCAAACGGGAAGCTCGGCCGCACGGCTCTCACTTCGCGGACCGTCTCCATTCCCCACCTCCGCAAAGGCTTCTCTGAGAAGGGGCGTGCGCCCGGTGCGCGCAGTCCCAAGGCGCCGGCTGCGGAACATTCCGCAGCGCGCGGGGCGCGAACCTCCCTCGAGAAGCTGCAGGCGCGGCGGCGGCCGGGACAATCCGCGCCCGGGATTTACCCGCGGCGCGGGAGGTCGCTCCTCGGCCGATCGGCGCTGCGCCCGCGGAGAGACGCGGTAGGATTGCCCACTCCCCCGGAGGCCTTGCCTTGCCCAAAGAGAAGAAGACCTCTCCGCGCAAGCTGCACGCCGAGCTGACGACCGCGGCGGCTCTCATCCAATCGGGCCAGCGGGAGCGCGCCGTCGAGCTCCTGCGCCCGCTGGCGCCTCGGCTGGACAGCCTCGTCGGCTGGAAGCTCCTCGCCGACTGCCTCGAGAAGCTGGGCCGCACCCAGGAAGCCGAGGAGGCGATCTTCCAGGCTCATGCCGCAATGCCAGGCGACCCCGCGGTCAGCCTGCGGGCCGGGATCATCCGCTATCAGCGCCAGGAGTACGAAGCCGCGGCACAGGCCTTCGGCAGCGTGGCGCCCAAGGACCGCCACGATCCTGACATCAGCTCCCACTACGCCCACGCCCTGCTGGCCATCGGCCGGGAGCAGGCAGCCCACGCCCAGGCGAGCCACGCCTATCGCCTCAAGCCGAGCGGCGCGCCGGCGCTTATGTACGGGCTCACTTCGCTCGCCCAGGGCAAGCTCGTCGAGGCGCAGCAAGCGCTGGAGCGCTCCTCGCACAGCCTCGACGACGCCCTTCGAGACCTCGCCGAAGGCGCCCTCGCCCTGGCGCACTTCTGGGGCGGCGACACCCGCCAGGCGCTCGAGCTGTGGAGGGGCCTCGACCGGCGCTCGCGCCTCCCCATCGGATTTGCCGAATTCCTGGCGCTCTCCGAAGCCTCGCATGGCGACGAGCAAGCGGCCCGCGCGGCCCTGGCTCGCGCCTTCGAGCCCGGCGGAGCGGTGGCGATGCTGGCCCAGGCGCGAGTGGAGCTGGCGCTGGGCAAGGCCGAGCAGGCGCTGACTGCGCTGAACCACGCTCCGGCTTGCGCTGCCGAGATCGACGTCATGGTGAGAGCGACCCGCGGCCGGGCGCTGCGCATGCTCGGTCGCGCCGATGAGGCCCGGGAGATTCTCGTGCCCTTGGGCGAATCGGTGGACGGGCCGCTGGCGGCGATGGTCCATGTGGACCTGGGGCGAATCGACAGCGACGCCGGCCGGCACGAGGAGGCCGCCGCTCATTTCCAGAAGGCGCTCAACCTCGACCCGGAGTCACCCGAGGCGCTCTCGGGACTCGAGCTGGCCCGGTCGCGACAGGCTTGGCGCACCGCCGCCCAGAGCGAGATCAACTCGGCCCGCGCCGAGGCCGAGGCCATCCGCCGGGCCTTCGCCGAGCGCGAGCGCGAAATGCAGATGCTCAAGGTCAGACTCGCTCAGCTCGAGCACACCGCCGGCCGAGCTGAGCACGAGGCCGCCGCGGCCAGGGCCGAGGTCGAGAAGGCCCGCACCGAGAGCGCCGGCGCCGAGCTCGCCGAGCGCGAGCGCGAGAGCGCCGACCGCGCCCAGGAAGTCCTCGAGCAGGCCTTCGGCCCTGCCGCCGCCAAGTGCCCGGCCCCGCTCTGGCAGGCGCTGCTGGTCGCCGAGAACACCTATCAGACCGCGCTCTACACCGAGCTCCACCCGGCGGCGGTAGCGGTGCTGTTCTCAGGCGCGCTCGAGCGCGCGCTCTACCTGCTCCTGGTCCGCCCCTTCGACGCCTGGCTGGACGAGAGCCGCCGCGAGCAGTTCCTCAAGAGCGCGGCCCGCGAGCTCAAGCCCGGCCGCGTCGAGTACGCCGACCGCTTCGCCGAGGCCTTCGACCGCTCCCGCAAGGCCAAGGCGCCTTCGCTGGGAGAGGTCTCGCGGGCACTGTCCCATCGCAGCGAGCCATCGCTCGCCCTGTTCGGCGAGTTCCTCCAGGCGTCTTTCGACGCCCCGCCCCCGCTCTTCGATACGCTGGCCTCCTTCGTCGATCGCGCCCGCGTCCAGCTTCGCGATCCGGTCGCCCACGGACGCGCGCTCGATCTGCCTCAGGAGGAGCTGACCCGCTTCCGCAGGGAGCTGCTCATGGATCTCGGAGGTTCGGGTTCGGGCGCTCTTCCTGCTCTAGTCCGGGCGGCGCGGTAGCTTCACCGACCGCCGCGGCCTTCGGCGATCGCACCGACCTCTCCCTGCGATCAGGGTCAGGGCGCCGGCGGCAGCCATCCCATCGCCCGGTGCTTCTCATCGCGCCGCTTGCGCATCTCTTCCATCGACATCAGCTCGCCGACCAGCCGGTCGACGAACATCTTCCCGTCCAGATGGTCGAGCTCGTGCTGCATGATCCGCGCGTCCCAGTCCGTCAGGTCCAGCTCATGCCAGCCTGCTTCCCCCGGACGCTGGTAGCGGATCCTCACCGCCTTGGCGCGCGGCACCAGCCCGCCGCCCCGGCTCACCGAGAGACAGGCTTCGTAGTCCTCCTCGGTCTGCGCCGAGGCCCACGAAACCTCCGGATTGACGTAGGCCTCGACGTGCACCGGCTGTCCCTTGGGCCGCGTGCCGTGCCGCACCAGCAGCACCCGCCGCGAGACTCCCACCTGCGGCGCCGCCAGCCCGACCCCTCCACTCTTCTCCAGGGTCGCGCTCATCCTCGCCACGAGCTGCGGCATCTCCGGATCCAAAGAGTCGACCGCCGCGGCCTGCTTGCGCAGCACGCTCTCGGGATCGGGCCGGTCCAGGTCCAGCTGCACGATCTCCAGCGGCCCTTCGCCCGCAAGCTGTCCTCGGTACTCGGCGAGCCCGGCGCCGCGGCCGGCGCAGCCGACGACCGCCATCGCGACCGCCGCCAGCGCACCCCTCAAGGCAGGACTCCGTGCAGCAGGGTGCCCATCGCGCCGCCGACCCAGAGCTCGCCCGACTTGAGCCCGGACACCGCGTTCATCGGCCCGTCGTAGCCGGCGGACACCGGCGACCAGAAGGCGCCGTTGAAGCGCATCAGGAAGCCGCGGCCGTCCTGCAGCAGGCCGGCACCCCAGATGTTGCCGGGGCCGGTGCCCCACAAGCTGTGCAGGCTGGCGATCGCCAGCCCGGCCGGCCGGTCGATGGCCTCGAAGTTGGCCCCATTCCAGCGCAGCAGGTAGCTGGCGTCGCCGCCCACGAAGGCCTGGCCGTCCGGCATGACGAAGACCGCCTTCCACGGCGCGCTCCGCAGCCCGTCGGCCGCCGGATCGAGCCGGGTGGCGCCACTGCCTTTCAGGCGGATCACCGTCCCGCTCCCCACTGCGAATACCGTCTGCCCGGAACAGGAGATGGCCTGGACCGGCGAATTCAAACCGACCGACAGCATGCTGTAGGAGAGCGCGCTGCCCTTGAAGAGGGAGGTTCCGCCCAGGTAGAGCCCGCCTTCGCACTGCGCCGCCGCCGAGATGGCGTCGCTGGCCATGATCGGGATCTGGCTGAAGTTCGTCCCATCGTAGTGCCAGGCGCCGGTGGCAGTGCCAACCACGAAGTCGGAAGCCGAGCTGCCGGCGATGGCGTGGGGTTCCCCGTCAATGGCCGCCGCCAGCGGCAGCAGCTTGCCGTCGGCGCCGCGGTGGAGCACGTCGGTCTGGATGGCGGTGCAGGCGGAGTCGGGACAGGTACGCACCGCGGCCACCACCTCCGGCCCGTCGAAGGCCGCCACCGCCACCACCGCGCCCCGCAGCCCCTGCACCAGATTGCTCCAGAGCGCGCCGCCGTAGTGGTAGAGCGCCCCGCCTTCGCCCACCGCGTAGAGATCGCTGGCCGAGCGCCCCCAGATTCCGTGCAGGACCTCGCCTGCGATCCGGGTCGCCAGGAAGCCGCTGCCCGAATCGACCAGCGCGAAGTATTTGCCGCTGGCGTCGTGCCCGAGGACCGCCACCGCCGTCCCTGGCGTGGCCACGGCGTCCAAGGTCAGCACCGGGGTCGCCGGCAGCGCCACGACGCTCCAACTGCTGCCGTCGAAATGGCGCAGCGAGGTCTCGCTGATGGCATAGGCCTGCTGGCCACGTACCGCCGCCGCCTTCTGCCACTGCGGCAGCGGGGCGTCGTTGAGGGCGATCCAGGCGCTTCCCTGGCGCCGGTAGACCGCCCCGCGCGCCCCGGCCACCACCAGCTCGCCCGAGGTTCCGTCCACCGCCAGCAGCGGCTCGGTCACCGGGCTGGGCGCGACGGTCCAGGCGCCGCCCTCGAGCAGCGCCACGTTGGGCCCGTCCCCGGCCGCCAGCCCCAGCGTCCCGTCGGACCAGATCCCCTTCAACGCCGTGTCGGGGATCGCCTGCTCGGCTGCATGCTGTCCGTCCCAGCGGACCAACGCGCCCTGGCCACTGCGCGAGCCGACCGCCACCACCTGCCCCGGCACGAGCGAGACGTCGGTCAGCACCAGCCCCGCCGAGCTGTAGAGCGGGGTCCAGTTTGGACCGTCCTGGACCATCAGCGTCCCCCCGGCGCCGGCGATGGCCAGCCGGGTGGCGTCGGCCTTGGCGGCGTACAGCGCGTTGCCCTGGGGCAGCGGGTTCTCCCAGACGAAGTTGCTCGGGAAGGGATCGGTGCTGGCGATCATCAGGGTGGCCTTGCCCTGGGCGGCGCCGGCCTTGGCGGTCACCGTCACCACCCCGGCCCCCACTGCGCTGGCCTTGCCGGTCTGGTCGATGGTGGCGGCGCTGGGGTCGCTGGTGGACCAGTCGACCTGGTAGCCCGGCATCAGCCGGTCGTTCTGGTCGCGCACCTCGGCGCTGTACTGGACCGTGCTTCCCTGAGAGACGGCCTGGCTCTCGGGCGTCACCTTGATCGTGACCGGGCGCGGGCCGGCGGGCGCGGTCGCCCAGAAGGTCCCCAGCGCCAGCGTCTCGCCGCTGACCACCTGCGCGGCGCTGTCCACGGCGATCGAGCTCAGCCGCTCCATGGCGCGGGTGAAGCTCAGCCGGCGCACGTCAGAGGAGCGGGCGGGAATCCCGCGCGGCAGGTCCTCGGGCAGGTACTGGATCGAAACCGTCGCCGGGATCAGCAGCTGCAGAGTGTCGGGCAGGACCAGGTAGACCTTGCTGATCCGCACCCGATCGGTGACCTCGGGGGCGCCCAGCTCCGAGGGGAAAACCTGGATCTCGGTCTGGCTGGAGAGCGCGCCGGAGGGGAAGGTCAGCGTCAGCCCGTCGATCGAGAGGGTGCCGCCCTCGGGGCCGACGGTGGCGGTCATGCCGGCGTCGGGGCCGGAGGACCCGCCGCAATTGCAGCCAGCACAGAACGCCGCCGCCAGCACTGCCGCCGCCCACCGCATGTCGCCTCCGCAGCCAGGGAAGACGGCAAGTGTAGGGGGCCCGGCCGCCCCCAGGCAAAGGATTGCGCCGCCGCCGGATCAGCCCCGCCGCCAAAATCTCTTGGAGCCCCTGGCAAGGCCTACCAGCCTCGGACTATCCTGCCCTCCCCGACACTGGAGACCGCATGCGAGCCCTCTGCCGAATCACCGCCCTTGCCATCGTCCTGCTGGCCGGTGCCGCCGCCCAGGCGATTCCCTGCCCCAACGTCTACATCATCCTCGACCGCTCGGGGTCGATGGGCCCCGGCCCCGGCTCCAACTGGGCGGCGGCAGTCTCGGCCATCAACACCTTCACCTCCGGCCAGGCCAAGCCCAACCTTCCGCGCCAGCAGACCATGCGCTTCGGCCTGATGGTCTTCCCCAACCACAGCGCCGACGCGTGCAGCGTCGGTGAGAACGTGGTGGCCTGCGAGTACTACACCGCGAGCGCCATCAACTCCGCCCTGGCCGGCGCGACCTACGAGCCCACCGGCGGCTCCACTCCCATGGGCGAGACCCTGCAGGCGTCCAAGTCTCTGACCTGGCTTTCCGGCAGCACCGGGCGCAAGCGCTTCGTGGTGCTGATCACCGACGGCCAGCCGACCTGCGGCAGCGGCGGCTACGGCGACTCCGGCCTCTACGCCCAGACCATGGTCCAGCAGCTGTTCACCCAGGGGGTGAAGACCTTCGTCATCGGCTTCGGCTCGGGCGTGGACCCGGTCCTGCTCGACGACATGGCCACCGCCGGCGGCACCGCCCGCACTGGCGCCACCAAGTACTACGTGGCCTCCGACACCACCAGCCTCAACGCCGCCCTCGACGCCATCGCCCAGGTGGCCGCCGGCGAGATGGGCAGCCAGGTCTGCGACGACTCCTGCTACGCCAACCCGTGTCCCGACGGGCAGCTCTGCCAGCAGAGCTTCGTCACCTTCGGCGGCGTCAGCATGAACCTGGGCAAGTGCGTCGCCGACCCCTGCCTCAGCGTGCAGTGCGGCGCCGATCAGGCCTGCCGCGGCGGGCACTGCATCGCCACCTGCACCGGCGGCTGCAACCTCGGCGAGGTGTGCAAGGACGGCGCCTGCGTCGCCGATCCGGGCACCAGCACCTGCTCTCCGGCATGCGACCGGCGGCTCATCTGCCAGGCCGGGCGGTGCATCGACGACCCCTGCGGCACCAAGACCGGGGGAGTGCGGTGCCCGACCTCGGCGCCGTTCTGCGATTCGGCGTTCGGCGGCAACTGCTACGCCTTTGCCAGCCAGGAGGACGGCGGCGGACTGATCGTCGACCCGGGCGCGGACGGCGGCTCGGGCAGCGGCAAGGGCTCGGGCAGCGGCGTGGCGAACGCCGGCTGCGGCTGCTCCAGCGCCGGGGCCGCGAGCTCACTGGCGGCCTTCGCCTCGCTCGCCCTCATCATGCGCCGCCGCCGCAGCTAGCAGGGCGCCTCGCGGAGGGCCGCGTCCCCGCCCTCCCCGGCCTGCACTCGGCGCCGGCGCCGGGCGAAGCACAACTTCTCCTCGCGGGGGCGCAGAGGTGGTCGCGCCCGGCGCGCGCCCCTGGGCGCCCTCGCGCGGGCGAATGCGCCTGCTCGAGGCGGGCGCGGCGGCCTGCAGAGCGGAGGCCGAGATGTATCGCGTCAAGACGGTCGGCGACCTGATGAGCACCGCGCTGCTCTACCTGCACGAGCGGGACACCCTCGAGCAGGCGAGCATGAGCATGAAGGCGGCGCAGGTCCGGCACATCCCGGTGGTCGACTCCGGCGGCCGGGTGGTCGGCATCCTCTCGGACCGGGACATCCTGCGCTCGCTTTCCGAGGGCGAGCTGGATCGGCCGGTGACCACGGCGATGACCCCCGAGGTCCTCACCGTGACCCCGGAGACGCCCGCCGCGCTGGCGGCGCGGCTCATGCTCGAGAACAAGTTCGGCTCGCTGCCGGTGGTGGGCGACGGCGGGGATCTGGTGGGCATCATCACCGAGACCGACTTCCTGCGCCTCGCAGCCTGGGCCCTCGGCGGCCAGGAAGGCGAGGAAGCCTTCGACTGAGTGGCTGCTGCTCCAGCAAGCGAGCGACTGCTTCCCAGCATCCCCGCCTCCGAGATCTTTCTTCACCGCCTCTCCCACGCCGAGGCCATCCCACCGAGGCCCGCTGGCCGGCTCACTCCGCGGCGCTAGCTTGTTGGCGAGCGTGCGGCCGCCGTCGGCGCGGGGGAGCCAGCGATGCGAGAGACCGGGGAGCCGGGGCGCCGCCTGCGGGTCGCGATGGTCGCCCCGCCCTCGGTGCGCATCCCCCCCAGGCGCTACGGAGGCACCGAGTTGGTGGTCGCCGAGCTGATCGATGGCCTGGTGGAGCAGGGGGCGCAGGTGACGCTGTTCGCATCAGGCGACTCGCGCGGCGGTTATCGGCACCGCTGCGAAGTTCGCTCGCTGTTCGAGGATCCGAGCTGGCCGCCGGCGCACTGGGTCGATGCCGACCACTCGGCGTTCGCCTTCCACGAGCTGGCGCAGGCCGGGAACGCTTTCGACGTGATCCACGCCCACCTGCCCGAGCTGCTGCCGCTGGCGCCGCTGCTGCCTCAGCCGGTGGTCTACACGCTGCACCACGAGGTGGTCGATCAGCTCAGCAGGCTCTACTCGCGCCATCCCGAGGTGACGTACGCCTGCATCAGCGCCCGGCAGCTGGAGCTGTGCGGCCCGTTCAATCACGGGGCGGTGGTGCACCACGGCATCGACGCCGGCCGCTACCGGCTGGGCGCGGTGGACCCGGAGCACTTGGCGTTCCTGGGGCGGCTGAGCGAGGTCAAAGGGCCGGACCGGGCCATCGACGTCGCCCGGCTGGCCAGGCTGCGGATCCGCGTCGCGGGGCGCCCCCACGAGCAGGACCACGAGTTCTTCCTCGACAAGGTGCAGGCGCGGCTGCGCCAGCCCCACGTGAGCTACCTGGGCGAGATCGGCCACCACGCCAAGGTGGAGCTGCTGTCCCGGGCGAGGGCGCTGCTGTTCCCCATCGGCTGGGAGGAGCCGTTCGGTCTGGCGGCGATCGAGGCCATGCTCTGCGGCTGCCCGGTGCTGGCCTTTCCCCGCGGCGCGGTGCCGGAGATCGTCGACGAGGGGCTCACCGGCTTCCTGGCGCACGACGAGCACGAGATGGCGCGGCTGATCCGCGGGCCGGCGGCCCCGGAGCGGTTCGACCGGGCGGCGTGTCGGCAGCGGGCGATCGAGCGCTTCGGCATGACGCGGATGGTCGGGCAGTATCTGCACCTCTACTGGGAGGCCATCGAGCGAGCGGCGCTCAAGGCGCTGGCGCCGCTGAGCCCGCGGCTGCCCATCTAGCGCGCCGGAAGCCGATTGGCTGGCGGCGGCAGCGCCGGCCCGGTCATAACTTCGCCTTCTTCGCCGAGGGCGACCATGGCCAACCGACTCGCGTCCCAGACCTCTCCCTACCTGCTGCAGCATGCCGACAACCCGGTCGACTGGTACCCCTGGGGTCCCGAGGCCTTCGAGGAGGCGCGGCGCAGCGATCGCCCGGTGCTGCTCTCGATCGGCTATTCGGCCTGCCACTGGTGCCACGTGATGGCCGAGGAGTCGTTCGAGGATCCCGGCATCGCCCGGGCGATGAACGAGCGCTTCGTCTGCGTCAAGGTGGACCGCGAGGAGCGGCCGGACGTGGACCAGCTCTACCAGGGCTGCGCGCTGCTGGCCGGGAAAGGCGGCGGCTGGCCGCTGACCGTCTTCTTGAGCCCGGACGGCAAGCCGTTCTTCGCCGGCACCTACTTCCCTCCCCGGGATCGGCTGGGGATTCCCGGCTTCCCCCGAGTGCTGCTCTCGGTGGACGACGCCTGGAAGAACCGGCGGAGGGAGTTGCTGGAGTCGGCCCAGGAGATGGAGCGCGGCCTGCGGATGCTCTCGCTGCACGGGGTGGCGCCGCAGCCCAAAGAGCTCTCGGCCGTCGATCTGGCCGCTGCCGGCGTGGCGCTGGCGCAGGAGATCGACCCCGTTCACGGCGGTTTCGGTGACGCCCCCAAGTTCCCCAACCCCGACACCCTGCTGCTGATGCTTCGCTCGCACCGCCGCGGGGCCAAGGACGTGCTGCCGCCGCTGCTGCACACCTTGGAGGCGATGGCCCGCGGCGGGGTCTACGATCAGCTGGGCGGCGGGTTCCATCGCTACTCGGTGGACGAAGGCTGGCAGGTGCCGCACTTCGAGAAGATGCTCTACGACAACGCGCTCCTGCTGCGGCTGTACGCCGAGGCCTTCCAGTTGTCGCGCCGGCCCGAGCAAAGGCGAGTGGCGGAGCAGACCGTGGCCTGGCTCGAGCGGGAGATGACCTCGCCCGAGGGCGGCTTCTACAGCTCCCAGGACGCCGACAGCGAGGGCGAGGAGGGGCGCTTCTTCGTCTGGACGCCGAAGGAGATCGCCGCCGTGTGCGGGCCGAGCGCGCCGCTGCTCTGCCAGCACCTGGGAATCGACGAGGGAGGCAACTTCGAGGGCGGGCGGACGGTTCTCTCGATTGTCCGCGATGCCGAGGAGCTTGCCGAAGAGCATGGGATTCCGGTCGAGCAGATCGAAGCCGAGCTGGAGCGGGGCAAGGCCGCGCTGATGGCCGCGCGCGAGAAGCGGCCGCGGCCGTCGCGGGACGACAAGATCCTCGCCGGTTGGAATGGGCTGATGATCGGGGCGCTGGCCAAGGCTTCGCGGGCCTTCGCGCGCCCGGAGTGGGCGCAACTGGCGGCGCGCGCCGCCGACTTCGTCCTCGGCAACCTGGCGCAGGACGGGAAGCTGCTCCGCAGCTGGCGCAGCGGCAAGGCGTCGATCGCCGGGATGCTCGAGGACCACGGAAACCTGTGCGAGGGGCTGGTCGAGCTCTATGGCGCGACCCTCGAGCCGCGCTACCTCGAGGCCGCCGCGACTCTGACCGAGCGCGGCCTCGAGCAGTTCTGGGAGCCGTCGGCATCGGCGTTCCTGGCGGCGCCGCGCGGCGGCGAGAAGCTGGCGGTGCCGGTCTACGCCATCCACGACAATGCCTGGCCCTCGGGCGCCTCGACCTTGTGCGCCGCGTTGGTCGCGCTCTCCGGGCTGCTGTCGCGGCCGCGCTATCTGGAGATCGTCGGCGACTACCTCTCTCACCTGAGCGCGTCGATGACCGGAAATCCCTTCGGCTTCGGGCACCTGTGGTGCGCCGCCGACGCCTGGCTCGACGGCGCCGCCACGCTGGTGCTCGCCGGCGAGGAGAGCCAGGTGAGACGAGCGCTCGAGGAGCTCGACCGCCGCTGGGCGCCGACGCTCTCGGTGGCCTGGAGCGCTACCGATAAGCCGGTGCCGCAGCTGCTGCGCCCGACTCTCGAGGGGAAGTCGCCTCTCGACGGGATGGCGACGAGCTACCTCTGCCGGAACCAGACCTGCCAGCCGCCGCGGACCGGAGCGCTGGAGCTGGGGGAACTGGCGGGCGCCGCCAGTTGATCTGCTTCCCGGTCTCACGCCGGCTCGCTTCCAGCGGGCGCCGCCATCTGCTGGAATTCGCTGATGCTGGTCACGCTCCTGGTCTCGCTCATCTTCCTGGCGAGCATCCTGGCGACGCCCATCGTCGCGGCGGGAATGCTCCTTCTCGAGCCCGAGCACCGGGCGCCATTGCTGAGGTCGTGGTTCGGGTTGTCCATCGGCACCGGGATGACGACCGCGGTTCCGCTCCTCGCCCTGCTGATGGCCATCGAGGGCCCTCGCTGGGATAGCCGCTATTCCTTCGCTCCACTGTTCGGACTGGCAGCGGTTGCGATCGGGGTCGGCGTCGTCCGCATCCACCTGGCGAGGCTTCGCGGAGAGGCGAAGGACGCGCGCTGGATTCGGATCGGGTGCGCGCTGTTCGTGCTCGCCGCGGCCTTGGCGCTCCTGCCCTGGGCGTTCGGGGCGGTGATGCCCTTCGGAGGGGGAGAGTTCGGGGCGGAATTCGAGAACCGCGGGACCCCTGGGGCGTGGCTGTTTCACGTCGCGCCGCTGGCGCTCGGGTTGGGTCTCGAAATCCGGATTCTCGGACCGACGAAGAAAGGTCCCGGGCGCGCTACTTCTTCTCGAGCAGCCTCTCGCTGAGCAGGGGCCCGAGGCTGTCGACCATCATCTTCTCCACCACGCCCTCGAAGTCGGAGCGCTGGGTGTCGGTGGAGTAGATGAAGCGGATGCCCATCCCCGGCTCGTCGCCGTCGGACTTGGCCCAGGCCACCTCGCCCAGCAGCTCGAAGGGCGCTGAGCGGTTGGGCACGGTCAGCTTGAACAGGAACTGGGTGCCGATCGGCAGCGGCTTGCGGGTCTTGATGAAGGTCCCGCCCTTGGAGATGTTCTTGGTGTAGTCCGCGAAGAAGCTGTTGACCTTGCGGTACTCCACCTTCAGCTCGATGGGCGCCCGGGGGCTGTTGCGCGACTCTGCCCCTTGCTCTTCAGTCACGGTGTCGGCCTCCGGGTGTCCTCGCCGCAGCGTTGGCGATTTCCACGATTATAGTGTGCTCCGCCCGACGGTCCACAAACCGGCGAGCCTGTCTTCTCCGTGGAAGCGCACTCGCCCGCAGGGTGAAGATTCCGGACTTGCCGATGACCCGCTCTCTCCTCGCCCGCCTGCGCGCCCATGCCCGATCGAAAGGCTTGCTCGCCGCCTGGCTGGCGATCGCACTGGGAGGCGCCGCGCTGACGCGGCTGCCGCTGTTCGAGGTCCCCGGCTACGAGCTGGGCGCCGCCCTGGCCATCGCCATGGCGGTCCTCGGCGGCTGGGCGGGGATCGCCTCTGCCCGCCTCGAGCGCGCCGTCGCCACTGGGAAAGTGAGCCTGCCGACTGCCCCCTCGGCGGCCGCCGGGGTGGCGCTGCCCTTCGCCGCGGCGGCGAGCTTCAGCCTCGCGGCCTTGGTTCCTCCCCTGCTCGCCGCGGTCCTCGGCGCCGTACTCTCGACCCGCTGCGATCCCTGGTCGTCCGCGGGCTTCTACTTCTTCCTGCCCGTCCCATCGGCGCTGCTGGCCGCCGCTGCCGGGATGGCACTGGGATTTCTGACGCGCAGGGGCTGGGTCGCCGGCCTCTGCTACGGCCTGCTGATGCTGGCCTCGCTCGGTGCCTCGCTCTGGCCGCTGTGGGCCGGGCCGCAGGTCTTCGCCCTCAACCACTTCCTCGGCTACTTCCCCGGTCCCCTCTACGACGAGGCCCTGCCAGTGGACGGCCGGCTCCTTTGGTATCGACTGGAGACCGGGCTCTGGACGGTGGCGATCCTCGCCGCCTGCATCGCCCTTCTCGATCTCGGCTCGGGGACCTTGCTCGCACGCCGGCCGATCCAGGGGTCGCGCGCGCGGGCTCTCGCGATCTTCGGCCTGGCATTGCTCGCCGTGCTCGGCATCCGGCTGTCGGCCTTCCGGCTGGGCCTCGAGACCACCGCCGACGAGCTCGAGAACGCCCTGGGCGGCCGCACGCAGACCACCCACTTCGTGCTGCACTACCCGGCCTCCAAGCCCGAGATCGACGTCAAGCGGCTGGAGCGCGACCTCGAGCTCAAGTACGCCCAGGTGGTCTCGTTCCTGGGGGCGGCGCCGACCGGGCTCATCCACGCCTGGTTCCACGAGAGCTCCGAGTCCAAGCGCCAGCGGGTGGGCGCCGCCGGCACCGACTACGCCAAGCCCTGGCGGCTCGAATTCCACGTCGAGGATGCCGCTTTCCCCCACCCGGTGGCCCGCCATGAGCTGGCCCACGTGCTGGCCTCGGCCTTCGGCTCGCCGCTGCTGCGAGTCTCGGCTCGCTGGATCGTCGGCGTGAACATCGGCCTGGTGGAAGGGCTGGCGGTGGCCGCCGACAACCGCGCCGACGAGCTCACCGTCGATCAGTGGGCGGCCGCGATGCGCAAGCTCAAGCTGGCCCCCGACATCCGCGGCATCGTCGGCCCGGCCGGGTTCTATCGCCAGCCGGCGGCGCGCGCCTACACCCTGGTCGGCAGCTTCCTGCGCTTCCTCACCGACAAGTACGGTTCGGCCAGGCTGCGCGCCCTCTATCCACACGGCGATTTCCAGGCCGCCTATGGCGAGCCGCTGGAGACTCTCGCCAGCCAGTGGGAGCAGCACCTCGACACCGTGCCGCTCGACGAGCGCGCGCTGCACGCGGCCCAGGTTCGCTTCGAGCCCGGCAGCATCTTCGAGCGTCCCTGCGCCCGGGAGGTCGCCGCTCTGCGCGAGCAGGCCGACCACCTCAGGCTCGCCGATCCGATGAAGGCCGCCGGTCTCTACCGGCGCTGCTCGGCCATCGAGCAGAAGAATCCCGCCTACCCCCGCTACGAAGCGGAGGTGCTGCGCCAGCGGCGCGACTTCGCCGGGGCGCGGGCGCTGTTGGAGAAGGCGCTGGCCCTCTCCCAGGGGTCGCCGGGAGCGCGCGCCCAGGTGCTGCTCGAGCTGGGCGATCTCTCCTGGGAGGAGGGGCAGTCGGACGCGGCGCGCTCGAGCTTCCTCGAGGTCCTCGCGCTCCACCGCGATCGCGCCACCGACCGCGCCGCGGCGGCGCGTCTGCAAGGGCTCGACGATCCCTCCCTGGGCGCCCTCCTGCGCCGCTTCTTCGCCCATTCCGCCGATCTTCCGGAGGTCGTGGCGCTGCAGGCTTTCGCCGACGGCCATCCGGACGATGCGCTCACTCGCTACCTCGTCGGACGACAGCTGGTGCAGCGCGGCGATCCTTTCGCCGCCATCGGGTTGTTGCGCCGAGCCCGCGAGCTGAAGCTCGCTCCGTCCGAGCTCGAGATGGAGAACCTGAGGCTCCTCGAGCAGGCGGGCTACCTGGCCGGAGACTGCGCGACCGCGAGCGAGGCCGCTCAGGCGCTGGCCTCCGACGCGGCGTCCCTGGCGGATCGAGCCTTCGCCGAGGAGTGGACCGAGCGCTGCACCTTCGAGGCGCAGACCTTCGGCGGCCTCCTCGAGAATCCGCGCTGAGCCTCGGCCTTTGACATCGCCAGATCCCGGAGGTATTCGAAATTCCTGGAGGATCTCCATGTCCCGCCTGCTCGTGCTCGCCATCCTCTTGCTTCCCTGCCTCGCCCAAGCCAAGGCGTGGATGGGGATCACTCCCGCCGAGTCCTCGCGGGAGGACGTCTTCAAACGCTTCGGCGAGCCGACCAAGAAGGTCGCCCAGGCCGACGGAAAGGAGATCCTGGCCTACGTCGGCGAGCACGCGATCAAGGGAACGGCGCAGGCGCAGTTCATCATCGCCAGCGGCAAAGTGGAGCAGATCGTGGTCTTCCCCGCCTCCACCCTCGACATCACCGAGATCGAGGACAGCTTCGGGCGCTCCTGCGCCACCGAGAAGCCGGGCAGCGGAGCCCCCTGCTACCACAAGCAGCTCACCGACGATTTCCGCACCTACTTCTGGTACAAGCGCAGCGGCCTGGTGGTCTTCTTCAACGAGGACAAGAAGACCGTGCAGAGCCTCATCTACAACGCCCCGGCCAGCGCCACCGCCTCCAAGTAGCCCTCCCCAGCCATGAAGGTCATCGGCCTCACCGGCGGGATCGCCTCGGGAAAGTCGACCGTCGGGCGGCTGCTCGCCTCGTGGGGCGTCCCGGTCATCGACGCCGACCAGCTCAGCCGCCAGGCTGTCCTGCCCGGCAGCCCCACCCTGGCGCGCATCGGCCAGCGCTGGCCGCAGGTGATTTGCGCCGACGGCAGCCTCGACCGCGCCGCGCTCGGGGCGGTCGTCTTTGCCGACGCCGCCCAGCGCGCCGAGCTGACCGCGATCGTCATCCCGCGCATCGTCGAGCTCATGCTCGAGGAGCGGGCGCGGCTGCAGCAGCGCGGCGCCAGGCTGTGCGTCTTCGAGGCGGCGGTGCTCTTCGAAGAGGGCTGGCAGGGCCTGGTCGACGGGGTGCTGCTGGTCAGCGCCCCGCCGCAGGTGCAGATTGAGCGGCTGGTCGCGCGCAACGGCTACACCGACCAGCAGGCGCGCCAACGGCTGAACGCCCAGCTTCCCCTGGAGGAGAAGGTGCGCCGGTCGCGCTGGGTGCTCGACAACTCGGGCACCGAGGCCGAGCTGGAGCAGCAGCTGCGCCGGCTGTGGGAACGGATCGAGACCGAAGCCTGATTCACGAGCGCGGGAGGGGACCTTGGCCGCCAAGCAGAAATCGACCTACTTCGTCACCGGCTTTCCCGGGTTCATCGGCAAGCGGCTGGTGGCCCGGCTGGCGGCGGTCCGCCGCGACAGCCAGATCTCGCTCCTGGTGCAGCCCAAGTTCATGGACGACGCGCGCCGCTACGTGCGGACGCTGCCCCGGCCCTCGCGCTTCGAGCTGCTGCAGGGCGACATCGTCGACATGCACCTCGGCCTCTCCGGGGCCGAGTACGCGCGGCTGTGCGACGAGGTGACCGACGTCTTCCACCTGGCGGCGGTCTACTACCTCGGGGTGCCCAAGGAGACCGCGCGCAAGGTCAACGTCGAGGGGACGCGCAACCTGCTCGAGCTGGCGCGCGACTGCCGGCAGCTGCACCGCTTCTCGCACTTCTCGACCGCGCTGGTCTCCGGCGATCGGCTGGGGGTGGTGTGCGAGGACGAGCTCGACGCCGGCCAGTCCTTCCGCAGCGACTACGAGGAGACCAAGTTCCAGGCCGAGAAGCTGGTGCGCCGGGCGATGAAGGACCTGCCGATCACCATCTTCCGGCCGTCGATCGTGGTCGGGGACTCGAAGACCGGGGAGATCGACCGCTTCGACGGCCCCTACTCTCTTGCGGTCTTGCTGGTGACCAGCCCGCTGTCGGTGCCGCTGCCGATGCCGGGCGAGGGCCTGGCGCCGCTGCACCTGGTGCCGGTGGACTTCGTGGTCGACGCGGCGCTGACCATCGCCGAGGACCCGCGCTCACTGGGCAAGACCTTCCACCTGGTGGACCCCTCGCCGCTGAGCTCGCGGCGGATCTACGAGATGGTGGCGGCGCTGGTCCAGCGGAAGGTGCCGCGGCTGAGCGTGCCGGCGCGGGCCGCCGGCGCCCTGTTCCGCCTGCCGTTCCTCGAGAAGATCACCCGCTCACAGCGGCAGGCACTCGGCCACATCAACCACCTGGTCTTCTACAACTGCCAGAATGCTCTCGAGCTGCTCGAGGGCACCAAGGTGCGCTGCCCGCCGATCGCCAGCTACCTGCCCAAGCTGGTCGAGTTCGTCAAGGAGTACTACCGGCGCCGCAAGGAAGAGGCGGCCACCAACGTCGAGGATCCGCTGGATCTGCCGCTGCAGGCGCGCGCCGCGCGCGATTGACCGCCCGCCTCACCCGCGCTGGAGATGGCGGGTGTAGGGGAAGAGCGGGATGAGCTCGCCGGCGGCGTGCCGCTGCTGCATGGCGTGCCAGAACTCGACCTTGAACAGGTCGCCGTGGACCGCGCGGAACCGCTCGCGGTAGGGCTCGGCGATGCCGAGGAAGCGCTCCAACTCCTCGGGGAAGACGTCGTTCGGCCCGACGTAGAACCAGGGCTCGCCGGCCATCTCGTCCTCGAAGTCGCTGGGCGGCGGCAGCTGGCGGAAGTTGACCTCGCTCAGCAGGCACAGCTCGTCGTAGTCGTAGAACACCACCCGTCCGTCCTGCTTGACCCCGAAGTTCTTGAGCAGCACGTCCCCGGGGAAGACGTTCGAGGCCGCCAGCTCCTTGATCGCGTCGCCGAAGTCGAGCAGCGCCGCCATCACCGCCTTCTCGTCGCGCTCGCGAACGTAGAGGTCGAGCGGCACCACCCGCCGTTCGCTGTAGAGGTGGTGCAGCACGACCGCGTCCTCGTCCACCTCGACCGTGCCGGCAGCCGCCTCGCGCAGCTGGTTGATCAGCTCGTCCGAGAAGCGGCTGCGGTCGAGCCGCAGGTGCTCGAACTCCTGGAAGTCCACCATCCGCCCGACGCGGTCGCGCTGGAAGACCATCTTGTAGTGCTCCATCACCTCGGCGCGGGTGGTGCTTTTCGGGTAGCTCGGCCTGTCGCGGATCACCTTGAAGACCAGATCCAGCGACGGCAGGGTGAAGACCAGCATCACCAGCCCTCGCTCGCCGCGGGCCAGCCGCAGGGTCTCAGCGCTGCGGCTCAGGTGCTGGATCAGGTTGCGGTAGGTCTCGGTCTTGCCGTGCCGCTTGTGGCCCAGGGTGGTGTAGAGCTCGGCGCCCGACTTGTGCGGCATCAGCGTCAGCAGGAACGAGACGGTGGCGCGGACGCAGGGCGTGTCGGCGTGGAAGTAGTTGCGGCTCAGCGAGAAGACACCGCTGATCGCCTGGCGGTCGGTGAGCACCGCGTCGGCCACCACCCCGCTGTCGGGCGGGTGGGCCAGGCAGATGAGCAGCCCGATCGCCTCGTCCTCGGTCCAGATGCGGCCGACCAGGAAGGCCAGCTGGTTGCGGAAGAAGATGCTGTCGAGGACCTGGATCTCCTCGAAGTTCGCCGCTCTCCTTTCGGCCAGCTGCCGCTCGAGCTCGAAGGCCACTCGCTGCGCCTCGCCCGCCGGGTCTTGGAAGCGGAAGCCGGTGCGCGCCAGGATCTGCTCCACCAGGGCGCTCAGGCTGCGCTGGCGCGGGTACTCGCGGTAGATCGGCGGCCCGCGGTGGTGGGCCACCGGCTGGTATTCCCAGTCTACGAACTCGACCTCGGGATCGACCCCGACGGTGGTGAAGATCCGGCGCGTCACCGAGTTGTAGAAGGTCTCGGCCAGCTCCGAGTCGTCGCGCTCGCCGACCAGGGCGCAGTAGCGGCGCTTAATCAGCTTCCAGAGTGCGCGATCGCGGGAGCTGCCTCCCAGCGCCAGCTTGAGCCTGGCCACGACCTCGTCGAGCGAGCGCTGATAGACGTCCAGCCGCTCGCGCGCGTCGGCCTGCAGCTCCCGGAACTGGCGGGCCTCGAACCGGCCGCGCGCGCGGCGGGTGACCTCGTCGAACTGGTGCCGGTAGCGCTCGTAGGCCACTGCGATCTCCATGGCCCAGCGCTGGGCATGGTCGTTGGAATCGAGCTTCGCGCCCTCCGGGGTGTCGCCTGGGGAGCCGATGGCTTCAGCATCGGTCCTCCGGCCCGCGTCGCCTGCCGCATCTCCAAAGCGATCCGAGAGCTTGCCCATTGGATGCACCCAGCGGGAGGGATCCATCCGGCGCTCCCGCGAATTCCCTCTCTCGCTTCCCCGTCTGCGGCCCCCCAGACGACAAACGCTTTGGCGGTTCGACAAGGGAAGTAACACCCCTCTGCCCTTCCGGCCCGGCCCTGCCCTTGGTTCCTCGTCCCATCCTCGCAGGAGATGGATCCATGCACCTTTTCAACCGCGTCATCGCCCCTTGCCTCGCCTCGGCGCTCCTGTTCGCCTCCCCCAGCTTTGGGTGGGCTCTCACGCCGGAGGTCGAAGGCCCCCCCGGATCCGCGCCGCAGAAGGATGGCTGTGGCCCGATCCCGTCACTGCGGGAGCTCAAGGAGCGGCTGGCAGCCCTCCCGCCCTCCTCCCCGGCGACGAATCCTGGCCAGAGCTGGGACCGCAAGTCCGCCCCCCGGCACCTCGAACTGATCGAGCAACGGTTCGGCCTCACCACCGCCGAGCGGGCGAAACTGGACGAGCTGGGCTTCCTGGTCAGCGCGCGCCTCGAGCAGCCCGACTACGCGAACGCCTACCACGAGCTCCATCGGTCCCAGCTGCCCATCTACGTCTCGGTCGACTCGATTCTCCATGCGGTCTTCAAGGGCACTGAGCAGGTGATCGAGAGATCGGAGGAAGTGCTGCAGGTGCGCCTGTCCGAGAGCCTTCGGCGGATGCACCGGGCTCTGCCGGGTCGAGCCGGCCAATACCCCGCGGAGGTGGCGCGCGACCTCGACCTCTACCTGACCGTGGCCCGCAGCCTGCTCGTCGCGGCGGGCGGAGCCGAAGACGAAAACGACTTCACCCATCCCGACACGACGAAGACGCTGCTGCTGGTCACTCCCGTCTTCCCGGAGAGCTCTAAGGCTGCGTGGAAGCTGGCGATGCTCGCCATCGGCGCGCCCGGAGGGTGGCAGACGGTGGAGCTCTTCGGACGCGAGCGGGTCGTAGACTTCTCGGCGTTCAAGCCCCGAGGGCACTACATCTCCGCCGGCCTGCAGCATTACTTCCGCTCGGTGATGTGGCTGTCGCGCATCGTCTTCAACCTGGTCTCGCGCGACTGCCGGGTCTCGGCGCCCGAGGTGGACGTGCACGAGACGCCGCGCGAGGCGATCGACGCGTTTGCCTTCGCCGACCTCGCCGAGGCCTCTGGAGCCGCTCACGAGCTGCGTCGCGTCGAGGAGCTCTTCTCCCTCTTGGCCGGCAAGCGCGACGGCCTCTCGCTCCACGAGCTGATGTCGCTGCGCCAGAAGGCGGGGCGCGTCTCCCTGACCGACGCCGATGCCTTCGAGAAGCTCAAGGCGGCGGTGGGCGAGGGGTACCGGCGCGCTGTCGCGACCCAGCCGATGCCCGATGCGTTTGCCGACCTGCCGGTGGTCGCCAGCCCCTTGGGCGCCCGGCTGGTTCCCGACGTGTCGATCTTCCCTCAGGTGGTCCAGCCGCTCCGACCTCTCCCGTCCGTCGCTGACCTCGCCCACGCCTTCGGCAACGACCGGGCCAAGCAGCATCTGGCCAAGGATCTCGAGCGCTGGAGAGGTCTGTCGCCACGCCTCGACCGGATCCGCGCGCAGATTTCGGCGTTTCGCCCCGGCGACAATCTCTACGACGACTGGTTCGCCGCCCTGCGGGGCCTGGGCGAAAGGCCTCCGGGAGCGCTCCCCTCCTTCATGCGCACCGGCGCCTTTTCCGATCTGAGAATCAGCTCCATCGCCGCCGGATTTGGCCAGCTCCGGCACGCCTACGTGCTCATCGCTGCCGAGCCCTACATCGTGGCCGGCTGCGAGATCCCGAGCGGGTACGTCGAGCCAGCGCCGGCGCTCTTCGAGGGCCTCATCCGATTCGTGGAGCGGCTCGACCAGACTGCGCGACACCTGCCCGGTCAGGAGAACGAGAGCCTCAAGGGATACCCGAGGCGCATGCTCCGCGTGCTCAAGGCCTTGCGGTCCATCGCCAACCAGGAGCTCGCCGGCCAGCCGCTGAGCGTCGAGGCGCGCCAATTCCTGGCGATGGTGGTGGAGACCATGCCCCTGCACCTCGGCGGCGGCTACGGACCGAACCCGCCTGACTCGGCCTACGACGGCTGGTACTTCGAGCTCTTCCCCGACAAGGGGTCGGCCTTCGAGCCGGCCTCGCTGATCGCCGACTACGCCATGTCGGAAACGACGGTGGCCTATGCCGGCGCCCTCCAGCCGCGCCTGGGCGTGTTCGTCATCGATTCCGACGGGAGCCTGCGAGTGGCGGTGGGACCTGTGGCGCGCGGATTCGAGCTCTTCAAGAAGGGCCAGCGACTCTCCGACGTAGACATCCCAGCTCTTGGCACGGTCAAGGAGCCCTGGTCGAAGAGCTACACCGTGCAGGCCCCCAAACCGCCCAAGCTCACGATCTCCTGCTCCAACCACAGCTCCGCGAGGCGGGTTTGTACCGTCATCGGAGCCGAGCAGGCGCTGTCGGTTTCGATCTCGCGCCTGGACTTCCACCGCCAACCGGCCGAGACGGTCGTCCACCCGGTCGGCCCGACGCCAGTGATCTTCGAGTTCACCAGGGAGATCGAGCGCGAATCGCAGATGCTCCAGATTCGAACCGCCCCTGCGAGCGACAATCCGGAGGGCCCGGCAAGCCCGGGCTCCACCCAGCCTGACGCGGGCCCGCCGAGTTCCCCCCAGGTCGAAGCCGGCGAGTACATCGCCACCCCGGGAATCCCGGCGCTCTGGCAGCAAGACTCCCGCCTTGTGCTTCCCTAGCTCCGCTCAGGCGCTGGGAGCCTGGCGCGTCGGGTCGAGCGCCGACCGGGCGATCTCGTCCTCGCGCAGCTCGTGGTCCCTGAGCTGGTCCGCCAGCTGAGAGACCCCCTCGATCACCCTGCCGACGTCGCCCCGGCGGACCCGCTCGATCAGCCGGTCGACCGAGGCCAGCAGCGCGCTGTGCTCGGCCATCAGCTGGTCGAAGGCGCCCTGGAACTCCGGCGCCCGGGCGTGGACCAGGCCGTGCAGCCCCTGCGGCGACTCCTCTCGCGAGAAGTGGCCGCCCAGGGTCGACTGCATCTCCTGCAGCGCGGAGAGGATGGCCCCCATCTCCCGCGCCGCCTGCAGCCGGTGGGTGATGCGGCTCAGGTTGGCGTGGTCCTGGTCCAGCAGGTGCTGGGCCGCCGCCAGCCGGTCGGCGTCGCTGAACTGGGCCGCCTCGGTGGAGCCGGCCAGGGCCTTGGTCGAGGCGGTGCCCGAGCTGACCACCTCGGTGACCAGGTCGAAGTAGCCGGTCCCCACCTCGCGCTGATGGCGGGTGGCGGTGTAGCCGGTGCGCTCGGCGCCGAACTCGGCCTGCTGCAGCTGGGTGTAGGCCGCCATCCCGCGGTCGCGGTAGCCCTCGGCCAGCTGGTAGCTGGCGTGGTTGATGGCGTGGAAGCCGGCCAGGGTGACGAACTGGAACTTGTAGCCCATCGCCCCCAGCTCCCGCTGGAAGCGGGCGATCGAGCCGTCGTCGAGGTTCTTCTTCCAGTTGAAGCTCGGCGAGCAGTTGTAGACCAGCATCTTGCCCGGGAACTTGCGGTGGACGCCCTCGGCGAAGCGGCGGGCCTCGTCGAGGTCGGGCTTGGTGGTCTCGCACCACAGCAGGTCGGCGTAGGGGGCGTAGGCCACCGCCCGGGCGATGGCGCACTCCACTCCGCCCTTGAGCCTCCAGTAGCCCTCCGCGGTCCGCTCGCTGGTGATGAACGGCTGGTCGTAGGGATCGACGTCGGAGAGCAGCAGCTTGGCGGAGTCGGCGTCGGTGCGGGCGATGAGCACCGTGGGGACGCCCATCACGTCGGCCGCCAGCCGGGCCGAGATCAGCGTGCGGACGAACTGGCTGGTCGGAACCAGCACCTTGCCGCCCATGTGGCCGCACTTCTTCTCCGCGGCCAGCTGGTCCTCGAAGTGTACCGCGGCCGCGCCGGCCTCGATCATCGCCTTCGTCAGCTCGAAGGCGTTGAGCGGGCCGCCGAAGCCGGCCTCTCCGTCGGCGACGATCGGCGCGAACCAGTCGCGCTGCACCGCTCCTTCGGCTCTCTCGATCTGGTCGGCGCGCTGCAGCGCCCGGTTGACCCGGCGGACCACCGTCGGGACGCTGTCGGCGGGATAGAGGCTCTGGTCGGGATAGGTCTGGCCGGCGCTGTTGGCGTCGGCGGCCACCTGCCAGCCCGAGATGTAGAGCGCCTCCAGCCCGGCGCGCACGTACTGCACGGCCTGGTTGCCGGTGAGCGCCCCCAGGGTGGGCAGGTACGGCTTCTCCCGCAGCAGCTTCCACAGCTTGCGCGCGCCCATCTGCGCCAAGGTGTGCTCGACCCTCACGCTGCCCTGCAGCCGCTCCACCTCGGCCCTGCCGTAGGGGCGCTCGACTCCGTCCCAGCGGCTGGGGTCGGGGTGGTACGGCGCCGGGATCTCCTGCCCCGGGGCCGCCGCCGCGGCGATCCGCTCCTCGGCGGCGGCGCCGGCCTCGCCCACCAGCAGGTCGTAGGCCGGCAGGGTCAGGAACGGCTCGAACTCGGCGGCGGTGGAGAGCTGCTCGAAGAGCCGGCGCGCGACCTGGAACTGCCCGGAGCTGAAGCGCTCGCTGCCGACCTCCTTGCCGATCCGCTCCATCTCCTCGTCCAGGACGCGGCGGAAGCGGGCCGGAGTGACCGGCAGGCCGTCGGTGAGGCGCGCCCCGTGGTACAGCCACTGCCAGACCTGCGCCCGGCAGATCTCGGCGGTGGCGGCGTCCTCCATCAGGTTGTAGAGCGGCACGCAGCCCTGCCCGCGCAGCCACGACTCCAGGTACTGCACCGCCACCGACACGCTGTGCCGCAGCCCGGCCTCGGTGCGGGTGCCCTCGGGGATGGCCAGCAGCTCGCGCTCCGACACGCGCACGTCCTCGCGCTTGAGGTGGATCTGGTTGGGGGTGCGCATGTTCTCGTCGAAGATCGCCTTGGCCACCCCGACCAGGCCCGGGTGCGCCACCCAGGTCCCGTCGTGGCCGTCGCGAACCTCGCGCAGCTTGTCGGCGCGCACCCTCTCCAGCGCCACCTGGTTGGCGGAGGGGTCGTCCTTGATCGGGATGAAGGCCGACATCCCGCCCATGGCGTGGGCGTTGCGCCGGTGGCAGGTCTTGATCAGCAGCTGCACGTAGGCGCGCAGGAAGCCGCGGTCCATGGTCACCTGATCGCGGTCGGGGAGCACCGCGTTGGGGTCGGCGCGCTGCTTCTTGATGAAGCTGAAGATGTAGTCCCAGCGGCCGCAGTTCAGGCCGGCCGAGTGCTCGCGCAGCTCGTAGAGGATCTCGTCCATCTCGAAGGCCGCGGGCAGGGTCTCGATCAGCACCGTGGCCTTGATGCTGGCCCGGGCGAGGGCCAGCCGCTCTTCGGCGCGCAGGAAGACCTCGTTCCACAGCCGGGCCTCGAGGTGGCTCTCGAGCTTGGGGAGGTAGAAGTAGGGCCCGCTGCCGCGGGAGAGCAGCTCGCGGGCGTTGTGGAAGGCGAACAGGCCGAAGTCGACCAGCGAGGCGGGCGCGGGGGTGCCGTCGACCAGCAGGTGGCGCTCCAGCAGGTGCCAGCCGCGCGGGCGGACGAAGAGCACCGCGGTCCTGGGGTTGAGCTCGTAGAGCTTGCCGGTGTCGGGGGCGGTGTAGCGGATGGTGCGCCGCACCGCGTCGCGCAGGTTGAGCTGGCCGTTGAAGACGTTGTCGCGGGTCGGCGAGTTCGAGTCCTCGAAGTCGGCCATGAAGACCGAGGCCCCGGAGTTGAGGGCATTGATGATCATCTTCCGGTCGGTCGGGCCGGTGATCTCGACGCGGCGGTCCTCCAGTTCGGATGGCAGCGGGGCGATCGTCCAGTCGGCGGTGCGCAAATAGGTGGTGTCGGGCAGGAAGGCGGGCCGCCAGCCAGAGTCCCACTTGGCCTGCAACTCGCGGCGCCGCTCGAGCAGCTCGCGGCGGCGCCAGTCGAAGCGGCGCACCAGGTCGGCCACGAACTCCAGCGCCTCGCGGGTCAGGATCTCGGCCGCGCCCGGGGGGAGCGGGCCGATGAGCTCCACTCCAGTCGGAAGCTCGAGGGTCTGGCCACTGGTCTGCAGATCTTCGCTCTTGAGCATGTCTCCTCCGGTGCGGCGGCCCGGGCGGGCGCGCGACAAGGTTGCGACTGGTCGGCCTCTCTGGCTGGAGCCAATGGGCGACTGGACCCGGAGAAGATGCGTCCTGTCGGAGGCTTCGCTCAGGTGGCCGCCCTCTAGATTCCTCGGCCAATCCGCCCAGGGGATTCGGCCCGCCTGGCGAGGGGCAGCACTGCGGGCAACCAGCCCGGCGTCCGCGTCCCGTGTGAGGCCGGGACGAGCGCGCTGGCACCCTCTCGCCCCGACGGGCGAGAGGGGCGAGCGCCGAGCCTATTGCGCCGCCAGGTCGGCGGCCCGCTGCAGCGAATCCAGCTTCTGCTGGTCGGCGGCGCCGAGCTTGGCCTCGCCCAGGCGGACCACCACCTTCTCGAGCGTGCCGTTGAACCTGAACGGCACGTCGTAGCCTTCGGTCACCGGAGTGCCGGTGTCTTCGCCGACATCGAAGGTCTCGTCGAAGGAGAGGCGCACCGGCACGGTCTTCTCGATCCGCCCTTGGGCCACCTGCCGGCCGTCGACGCTGATCGTGCCGGTGCCGCCCTTGCCGAGGCCGCCGCCGTCGTACTTGAAGTCGAAGACCACCGAATGCCTGCCCGGCGCGAGCGGATCTTTGGCGGCGACGTCGTAGTGCGCGAGGTTGGCCATGTTGTAGTGGAACACCGGCTTGCCGCCTTCGAATACCAGGGCATAGCCGGCGCTGAGCCCGCCGTGGGTGACGATGACGCCCTGCTCGCCGCCTTTGGGGAGAACGACGTCGGCGGTGATCCGGAACGACTTGTTCTTCAGGTCCGGCGCGGCGCCCTCGGGAATGCGCGCCATCGGCCCGAGATAGGTGAACTCGCTTCGACCGCGGGTGAGGCTGGGGCGAATCGAGACGTCCATGCGCGGGATCCGCTGCGCGTCCAGCGGCAGGACGTTGTACTTGGCGGCCTCGGCATAGAACAGCAGCTGCAGCTCATGGAGCTTGTCCGGATTCTTGTCGGCGAGATCGACCGCTTCGCTGAAATCGTCCGCCACGTGATATAGCTCCCACTTCGGGCCGCTGATCACGTCCGCGGTGGGATCGCGGGTCTCTCCCAGCTTCGCCATCGGCGTCGTGCAGGCGACCCAGCCCTCGTGATAGACGCCGCGATTGCCGAGCATCTCGAAGTACTGCGTCTGCCGGGTCGAAGCGGCCTTCGAATTGTTGAAGGAGTAGGCCATGCTCACCCCTTCGATTGGCCGCTGTTCCGCGCCATTGACCGCGGACGGCTGCTCGAGGCCGGCGACCTCGAGGATGGTCGGAACAACGTCGATGGTGTGGTGCCACTGCGGGCGGATGCCGCCGCGCTCCTTGATCTGCGCCGGCCAGGAAATGACCAGCCCATTGCGAGTGCCGCCGTAGTGGGAGGCGACCTGCTTGACCCATTTGAAAGGCGTATCCATGGCGTGTGCCCAACCGATCGGATAGTGGTTGTGCGCCTTCCAGGTCCCCAGGTCGTCCTTCTTTTGGAGAACCTGCTGCAGGCTCTCCTGGATTCCATTGACCGTGGCGATTTCGTTGAGTGACCCGGGGAAGTTCCCCTCCGCACTGGCGCCGTTGTCCCCGACTATGTAGATGACCAGGGTGTTGTCGAGTTGGCCCAGCTGCGCGACGGCATCCAGGACCCGGCCGACGTTGTAGTCGGTCTGCGACAGATAGCCGGCGTAGACCTCCATCATGTAGGCATAGAGCTGTTTCTCCTCCGGCCTGAGCGTGTCCCAGGCGGCGATCTCCGGATGGCGCGGGGTGAGCTGGGTGTTGGCCGGAGCAATGCCCAACTGCTTCTGCCGCGCCAGGGTCTGCTCGCGCACCCGGTCCCAGCCCTGGTCGAACTGGCCCTTGTACTTGGCGATCCACTCCTTCTTCGGATGGTGCGGAGAATGAGTGGCTCCCGGAGCGTAATAGATGAAGAACGGCCGGTCGGGCGCCACCGCCTTCTGGCTGCGAACCCATTTGATGGCCTGATCGGCCAGGTCGTAGTCGAAGTTGTATTCGGGATTGCCGAGGTACGGCTCGATGGGCCTGGTGCCCTCGAATACCGCCGGACGCCACTGGTTGGTCTCGGCGCCTACGAATCCATAGAAATACTCGAAGCCCAATCCGCTCGGCCAGAGGTCGAATGGCCCGGCCTGGCTGCTCTGCCAGTCGGGGACGTTGTGGTTCTTGCCGAACCAGGCGGTATTCCACCCCTTCTGCCGCAGGATCTCGCCGACGCTGGCGGTGTCCTTGCCCATCAGGCTGTCGTAGCCGGGATATCCGGTGGCCATCTCCATGATCACGCCGGTATGCGCCGAGTGATGGTTATGCCCGGTCAGCAAGGCGGCTCGGGTGGGAGAGCAGAGCGCGGTGGTGTGGAACTGGCTGTAGCGCAGCCCGCTCTTCGCGAGCCGGTCCAGCGTGGGAGTGCTGATCGGCCCCCCGAACGCGCTCGAGGCCCCGTAGCCGACGTCGTCGAGCAGGACCAGCACAACGTTGGGTGCGCCCTTGGGCGCGTGGACCGGCTGCGGAAAGTCGGGCTTGGAGTCCTTGGCGCTCAGCCCGATCTGCCCCTTGAAGGGCGGCGGAGGGCTCGGGAGCACCTCTTGGGCGCGAACCTGCCCGCCGACGAGCGAGGCACTCGCCAGCGCCAACCCGGCGGCAATCCGCGCTCCCAATCGGAACGATGGTGGCCCGGATTGGAGGCCGCCCGGCCCCCTGCGCTCGACATTCGCCCGATTCATACCGTCCCCCTTTGGCTGCTCGAGGTTGGCCCGTACTCGGCGGGGCTTGGGAACTTCCCAAGGCCTCGGGGGATTAAGGCGCGCTGCTTCGGGGGACCATCCCTCAACTGCGGGCTCCCCTCGCCTGCCTCATCGTCCGAACCGGGTACCGGAGATCCGGCGCGGGGGCAATGCCGTGCCAGCACTTGGAGCGCGCAGGTGGAGAGCGATCTACTGGTACCAGCTCGAGCTGCACCGGCGGCCTGCCTGCGAGGCTCAAAACGGGGGTGCTTCGCCTCGGCGACGCAAACGTCTCGAAAAACCAAGCTCGCGTGCGTCGGGCCGCATGGGGACTGAATCGGTCTGATGCCGGCCGGCCTCTGGCGATTTCGCCTGCCCTACCCCGTCAGCGCCTTCGGCTCGCCGGCGGTCTGAGGACGCGCGACCGGCCGGTCGAAGAGCTTGTGGCCCAGCATGACCACCGGCGGCAGCAGAACCTGGCTCAGCAGCGCCAGCGCCAGCGACCCACCGATGACCACGATCGCCAGCGGCTTCTGGGCCTGGGCCCCGATGCCGTTGGAGAGCGCCGCCGGGAGCAAACCGAGAGTCGCCACCAGGGTGGTCATCAGCACCGGGCGGAAGCGCTGCCGCGCCGCCGCCAACGCGCCCTCCTCGAGGCTGGCGCCCTCGGCCCACTGCCGCTGGGCGTAGGTCACCACCAGGATCGCGCCCTGGATGGCGATCCCGAAGATCGAGATGAACCCCATCGCCGCCGACACCGAGAAGCTCTCTCCCGCCAAGAGCAGCGCCAGCAGCCCACCGCTGCACGCCAGCGGGATCGACAGCAGCACCAGCACCGTGTCCAGCCAGCTCTTCACCGCGCTGTAGACCAGGAAGCCGATCACCAGCAGCGTGAAGGGGATGATCAGCAGCAGCCGCCCCATCGCCTCATTGAGCTCGTTGATCTGCCCCGCCCAATCCAGGTGCGTCGCCGGCGCCAGCGCCACCTGCTTGGCCACCCGCTCGCGCGCCTCGGCGATGGTCGAGCCCAGGTCTCGGTCGCGCACCGAGAACTTCACCGGCGAATAGCGCTGACCGTCCTCCCGGTAGATGACCGAGGGGCTGTCCTCCTCGGTGACCGTGGCCAGCTGGCCGATCGGGATCTGGCTGCCGTCGGGCGAGGCCACGGTGATCTTGCGGATCGCCGCCACGCTGGTCCGGTACTCCTCCTTCCAGCGCACCGTCAGCGCGAAGCTGCGGTCGCCCTCGTAGACCTGCGTCGCCACCTGCCCGCCCACCGCCGCCGACACCACCGCCGCCACGTCCCCGGTGTTGAGGCCGTAGCGGTCGCAGAGCGCGCGGTCGGGGACGATCTTGATGCTCGGCTGCCCCATCGACCGATAGAGCCCCAGGTCGGTCACCCCCTTCACCCCGCCGAGCTGATCGACGATGGCGTCGGCGGTGGCCTCGTTCTTCTCGATCTCCGGCCCGATGACCTTGATGCTGTTCTCGCCCTTCACTCCCGACAGCGCCTCGTCGACGTTGTCGGAGAGGTACTGGGAGAAGTTGAAGATCGCCCCGGGGAAGGCGGCCTCCAGCTCGCGGGTGAGCTGCTCGGTCAGCTTGGCCTTGGTCATCCCCTTGGGCCACTCGCCGGCCGGCTTGAGCGGCGCGAAGAGCTCCATGTTATGGAAGCCGGTGACGTCGGTGCCGTCGTCGGGCCGCCCGAGCTGCGAGTTGACCGACACCACCTCCTGCCGCCGGCTGACGATCTGCCGGAAGCGCTCGACCTGCTTCGACGACTCCTCGAGCGAGATCGACATCGGCAGCGTGGCGCGAATCCAGAGGTTGCCCTCCTCGAGCTTGGGCATGAACTCGCTGCCCAGGAACGGGAAGATGGCGAAGCAGCAGGCGATGAGCGCCCCGGTCGCCGCGGTCGCCAGCGCCGGACGGCGCAGCGCCTTCTCGAACAGCGGGAAGAAGACCCGCTGCAACCCGCGCATCGCCAGGGTGTCCTTCTCCTCGGCGTGCTCCGGCATCACCTTCGACAGCAGCACCGGGGTCAGGGTCAGCGCCAGCAGGATCGCCCCGCCGATGGCGAAGGCGTAGGTGTGCGCCATCGGCGAGAAGATCACCCCCGAGACGCCGGTCATGGTGAACAGCGGCAGGAAGGCGGTCCCGATGATCACCGTGGCGAAGGCCATCGGCCGCCCGACCTCCCCGGCGGCGGCGTGGATCCGCTCGAGCACCGTCCCCTTGCCGTGCGACAGGTGGCGGAAGACGTTCTCGACCATGATCACGGTGGAGTCGATGACGATGCCGAAGTCCACCGCGCCCAGCGACAGCAGGTTGGCCGGCGTCCCCGACAGGACCATTCCCATGAAGGCCAGCAGCAGCGCCACCGGGATGTTGATCGCCGTCACCAGCGCCGCTCGCACGCTGCCCAGGAAAGCCAGCAGCACCAGCGTCACCAGCCCCATGCCCACCAGCAGGTTCTCCATCACCGTGTGAGTGGTCAGCTGCACCAGGTTGCCGCGGTCGTAGTAGGCCTCGATGGTCATCCCCGGCGGCAACAGGTGGTTCTTGCGGATGGTCTCGACCCGGGCGTGGATGCCTTCGAGCGTGCGACGGGTCTCCTCGCCGTAGCGCATCAGCACCGTGCCCTGGACCACGTCCGGGTCCTCGTCGTGCCCCACCTTCCCCAGCCGCGGGGCGTGCCCGAGCACCACGTCGGCCACGTCGCGCACCCGCACCGGCACGCCTTTCTGCTCGAGCACCACCACGTCCTCGATGTCCTTGAGCGAGCGGATCAGGCCGATGCCGCGGATGGTGTAGGCCTGCTCGCCCAGCGCCACCCGCTGGCCGCCGCTGTTCTGGTTGGCGTTGGCGATGGCGCTCATCAGCTGCGTCAGTTGCACCCCGCGCGCCCGCAGCCGGTAGGGGTCCACTTCGACGTGGTACTCCTTGGTGTCGCCGCCGAAGGTCACCACGTCGGCCACGCCCGGCACCTGCTTGAACTGGCGCTCGAGGATCCAGTCGGCCGCCGACTTGAGCTCCATCAGCGAGTAACCCGGCCCCTTGAGCACGTAGCGGTAGACTTCGCCGATGGCGTTCCAGGGCGAGATGTCGGCCTGAACCCCTTGGGGCAGCTGGATGAACTGGAGGCGGTTGATCACCTCCTGGCGCGCGTCTTTGTACTCGACGCCCCACTTGAAGTAGCACTTGACGTCGGTCAGCCCGAACAGCGACTGCGAACGCATGTGGTCGAGCCCGGGCATCCCCGCCAGGCCGATCTCCAGCGGCACGGTGACGTAGCGCTCCACCTCCTCGGCGCTCCAGCCGGGCGGCTGGGCGATGATCTCCACCAGCGGCGGCACCGGGTTGGGATAGGCCTCGATCGGCAGGCGCGAGTAGGCGAACAGCCCGGCGGCCGTCGCCGCCAGCGCCAGGAAGCCCACCACCACTCGATTCGCGAGCGCGTATCCGACCAGACGCTGAACCATGGAAACCCCTGACCTCGCGGCTAGAGCATCCCGAGGAGGAAGACGCCCCCGGCCACCACCACCGTCTCGCCCTCGTGCAGGCCGCCGACCACCGGCACCAGGCCGCCCGGCCGCTGTTCGTCCACCTGCACCACCCGTCGCTTGAAGCCGATCCGCTCGTCCGGCGCGGTGCCGTCGCGCACGAAGATCACCGTCTCCGCCCCCTGGCGCAGGATCGCGGTGCGCGGCAGGGCCAGCAGGTGCGCCGCCGGCACGGTGACCGACACCATCTCGTACATCTCCGGCTTCAGCAGGTGATCGGAGTTGTCGAAGATGCAGCGGACCTTGGCGGTGTGCGACTGAGGGTCCAGCACGTCGGCCACCCACTCGGCGGTGCCGCGGAACAGCTTGTCGGGCGCCGAAGGCAACTTGAGGGTCACCGGGGCACCGTCGCGCACCTGCGGCAGGTCCATCTCGTAGACCTCGCCCAGCACCAGCAGCCGGTCGATGTCGCCGATAGTGAAGAGCTCGACGGCCTGTCCGGCGCCGGAGTACTGCCCCTGCACCTCGAGCCCGGGGAAGACGTTGCGGGCCACCACCTCGCCGTCGATCGGGCTGCGCAAGGTGAACTCCTGGCTCACCCCGTCGGCGGCGCCGGAGCGCAGCAGCAGCTTCTTCTGCTCGGCGCGATCGAACTCCGCCTTGGCCTTCTTGAAGGCGTTCTCGGCGACCTCCAGATCGCGCCGGGCTCCGGCGTGGGCCTCGAACAGCTCCTTCTGCCGCTCCAGTTCGTGCTCGGCGGCGGTCAGGTCGGCCCTGGCCTTCACCACGTCGGAGAAGGCGCTCCCGACGTCGGGCGACGCCAAGCTCAGCAGCGGATCGCCCTTGCGCACCCGCTGCCCGAGGCCGGCGTGGACCTTCGAGATCCGGCCGGTGACCGGGGCGTAGACATGGGTCACCCGCAGCTCGTCGAACGACAGCCGGCCGCCGATGGTCACTGCGTCCTCGACATCCTGCTGCTTGGCCACCGCCAGGCGGATTCCGGCCGCCTGCAGCTGCGCCTGAGAAACCCAGGCCTCGTCGTTGGCATCGCGGTGGGTGGCGGCTCCCTCGATGACCAGCTGCTCGCCCTCTTTCAGCCCGTCGAGCACTTCGGCCAGCTCGGGCACGCCGCTGTCGGCGATCTTGATCGCCCGGCGTTTGCAGATCATCCGTCCGTCGCTCCGCTTGCCGGCGGCGACGAAGGCGAAGTTCTGGCTGCTGATCGGAACCACCGACTCGCGTGGAATGGCCAGCGCCTGCCGGGGCTCGGTCTCGATGCTCACCGAGGCGTACATCTCGGGGAAGAGCTCGCCGCTGGAATTGGGGATCAGGCAGCGGATGCGCGCCGTCCGCAGCACCGGGTCCAGGGTCTCGGAGATCCATTCCACCTTCCCCTCGAAGGTGCGGTCGGGCAGCGCGGCGACCTTCACCGAGGCCTTGGCGCCCAGCCTGACCTTGTGCAGGTCTGACTCGGCGACGTCGGCGTAGATCCAGACCTGCTGGGTGTCGCCGACGGTGAACAGCTCGACGGCACTGCCGCCGGAGTAGAGCCCCTGGACCTCCATCCCCGGGCCCACCGCGCGCGCGATCAGGTCGCCGGCGATGGGGCTGCGCAGGGTCAGCTCCTGGGTGACGTCGTTCACCGTGCCGGAGCGCAGCAGCGCCGCCCGCTGGCGGGCGCGCTCCAGCTCGGCCGAGGCCTTGCGGAAATTTCCCTCCGCGGTCTCGAGATCCCGCTGGGTGCCGGCCTGGGCCGCCAGCAGCCGCTGCTGCCGCTCGAGCTCCTTCTGGGTCGCCTCGAGGTCGGATTGGGCCTTGAGCAGGTCGGAGAAGGCGCTGCCGACGTCGGGCGAGGCGATGACCGCCAGCGGCGCGCCCTTCTGCAGCCGCTGCCCGGGCTGCGCCAGGACCTTGACCACCCGGCCGGTCACCGGAGTGAAGACGTGGCTGACGCGCAGGTCGTCGAAGGCTACCCGGCCCGCCGCGCGCAGCGCCTGCGGCAGCTTCTGCCGGGCCAGCGGGACGAGGCGGGCGTTCTTGGAGGCCTCGGAAGTGAGCCACACCTCGTCGTCGGGCGGTTCCTCGATCGTCGCCGCGACCCCTTCGCCGCAGGAGATCGCCATCGCACCGGCCAGCACCGCGATCAGCCGTTTCATCGCAGCTCCCTCGACACCGCCTGCTCCAGGTTGAAGACGCTGGTCCAGTAGGCGGTCAGGTCCTGGAGGTACTCCAGGTTGGTGGAAGTGAAGGTCCGCTGGGCGTCGAGGTACTCGAGCAGCGAGGTGGCGCCCTTCTGCAGCTGGATCAGCACCAGGTCGCGCCCGCGCCGGGCGCGCTCCAACAGCCCGCTCTCCATCCGCGCCAGCAGTTGGCGGGCGCTCAGATACCCGGCCCAGGCGCTCTGGACGTCGGCCACCACCTGGCTCTCGGACTTGGCGATGCCGACCCGCTGCGCGCGCACGTCGGCCTCCGCCCGCTGGATCTCGCCCTGCTGCTGATAGAAGACCGGCAGCGTGGCCGTCAGCCCGACCGACAGCGTCGGCGGGGCGATGTCTGGGGCGAGGCCCGGCTGCTGCGCATAGCCGGCGCTCAGCCCGATGTCCGGGAACCGCAGCCGCTGCGACAGCCGCAGCTGGGCCTCGGCCCGCTCCAGTTGCTTGCGGGCGGCGCGGAGGTCCGGCCGGCGCTCGAAGGCCTCGGCGATCAGCGGGCCGGGACCGGCCTCGATCTTGGGCCGCTCTGCCTTGGCGTCGAGAAGCTCGCCCCCCAGCACCTCGAACGGCGGGAGCTGCTTGCGCACACCGAGGAGGAAGGCCAGCGCGAACCTCGCCTGCTCGGCGTTCTGCACTGCCACGTCCACCGCCTGGTCCGCTTGGAGCCTGGCGGTCTGGGCGCGGGCCACGTCGGCCTCGGAGACCGCTCCCGCCTGGTAGCGGGTCTCGGTCAGCTCGGCGGCGCGGGTCGAGGTCTGGGCCACGTCGCGCGCCAGCTTGAGCGCCTCCTGCGCGACCAGCGCCTGGACGAACTGCTGCTTGACCTGGAACTCGAAGGTCCGCTCCACCTCGCCGCGCCCCAGCTCGGCGGCGGAGAGCGCCAGCCGCGCCACCTGCTGGCGCAGCCCCCGCTTCCCCGACAGCGAGTCCTCGACGGCGTTGGAGTCCGACAGGCCCACCGAGAAGGTCGGCGCCGGGCAGTCGGCGGCCGCTCCCGAGAGGTCCCGGCACGGCCCGGCGTGGACAGACCACAGCCCGCCGAGGCTGGCCGAAGGGTTGGGGATCGCCGAGGCAGCAAGCAGATCCCCCCGCGCGCTCTCGACCGCTGCTTCGGCCAGGAGCAGGTCGAGACCGTGCTTGCGAGACAGCTCGAGCGCCTGGGCCAGGGTCAGCTGCGCCGGCAGCTCGACGGAAGGGACCTCCGCCCCAGCGGCCTCAGCCCGCGCCAGGCCCGGCAACAGGCCGGTCACACAGAGGAAAATGATTGCGGTCGCACGCATTTTCCCTACTGCTGAGCAATCGGCGTGCCGGTCCGCTCTCCCCTGGCGCGGCGCCTGGGGGAAGTTCTCTGCTTAAAGAAACTTCAAGGGAAGCGCTCGGCACACTTGCGCACGGGCGCCAGTTCGGCTGCCCGCTATCGCTGGGCGGTGACCAGCTCGTTGGCCCGGGCCCAGCGCGCCAGGGCGCTCAGCGGCCAGGCGTAGGGGTAAGAGGGATAGACCATGTAGATGATCCCGGGGTGGCCTGTCCCCACGCAGGAGTGATCGACCCACCGGCCCTCGGCGCGGATTGAGCTCTCCAGCCAGGCCGCCGCCCGCGCTGCCACCGGCGACCGGCCGCGGCCGCCCTCGACCAGAGCGATCAGCGCCCAAGCAGTCTGCGAGGGCGTGCTCATGCCGAACCCGGCCAGCTCCGGATGGTCGTAGGAGGCGCTGGTCTCGCCGAAGCCGCCGTCGGGGTTCTGGTGCCGCTCGATCCAGTCGAGGGCCCGGCGCAGGTAGGGTTGGTTGGGATCCTCGCCGACGCGCACCAGCCCGACCACCGCCGCCTCGGTGCCATAGACGTAGTTGATGCCCCAGCGTGCCCACCAGGTGCCGTTGGGCTGCTGCGTCTGCTTGAGGTAGTCGATGGCGCGGCGCACGGTCTTCGAGTTGAGCCTGGTCTGCCCCCAGGCGCCAAAGGCCTCGAGGATGTGGCCGACCACGTCCGGCGAGCTCTCGTCGAAGAGATCGGCCGAGTCCGCCAGCCCGCTGGCCGCCGACTTGAGCAGCCAGTTGCCTTCGTTGTCCTTGGAGAAGGCGCCCCAGCCGTGGTCGGAGTTCTGCATCTGCTCCAGCCAGCGCAGCGCCAGCCGCCCGGCGCGCTCGACCTTGGGATCCGAGGCGTGCGGCCGCAGGAAGAGCAGGATCTCGGCGGTGTCGTCGGTGTCCGGCGCGTACCAGAAGTCATTGCCGAAGGCGAAGCCGCCGTTACTCGATTGGTTGCGCACCAGGTAGTCGACCGCCGGCTTCAGCTTCGCCAGCGGGACGCCCGAGTCCTGAAGCCCGATGCCGACCAGCGCGGTGTCCCAGTAGTGCCCGTCGTCGACCACCCCGTGATAGTTGCCGTCACCCGAGCCGAAGTGGCCCTGCTCGATGAAGGAGAAGCCCTTGTCCATGGCGGCCCGCAGCCGCGGGGCCATCGCCGGCCGGAAGCGGGCGAAGTCGTCGAAGGCGGCGATCGAGAGAATGGTCGACACGGCGTAGGCCCCGATGCTGCCCATCGGCTGCTGCCGGCCGAGGGTGAAGCGGATCAGGTCCAGTTCGCCTGCGTCGGGCACGCGGCGGCGGTGCTCGCGGCGGTACTCGGCGAGCCTCTCGCGCGCCTTGGGATCGAAGATCAACTCGTCGAGTTGGAACTGCGGCCCCAGCTCGCGGGAGGGCTCCATCGCCCGCAGGTAGGCGATGGGCATCAGGTGCGGCCCCACCCACTGCGCGAAGCTGTCCAGGCTGAACGGCAGGTTGACGTTGAAGAGCAGGTAGGGGATCTCGGGGAGGAAGTCCCAGCGCCCGTTGCCGAACATCGCCAGGAAGATCCTGGTGAAGGCGTTGACCTTCTCCAGGCCGCCGCGGCTGAGGATGAACTCTCGGGCCCGGGACATCCGCGGCGAGTCGAGCGACTCGCCCATCGCCTTGAGCGCCCAGTAGTTCCACACCGAGGCGCTGAGCTCTCCGGAGCGCAGGTTGCGGTCGGGGATGGCGTACCAGGAGCCATCGGGCAGCTGCTCCTCGAACAGCCGCTGGCGCAGCACCGCCAGATCCAGCCTGGTCTCGGTTCGTCCGAGCCAGCGCAGCATCAGCGAGTATTGAGAGACGTAGTGAGTTCCGATGTACGAGGGGAAGTTCCAGCGGTTTCCCTCGACCATCAGCTCGAGGGCGTTGTGCTGGGCCCGCTGGATTGCGGCCTGGACCTCGGCCGGACGCGGAGCGGGCGCTGCGGCGCCGGCGGTCAGCGCCGCCAGAGTAGCTGCGAGGCAGAGTGCAGAAGACATCGGGAGACTCCTCGCCCCAACCGGCGGGCGGGAAGATAGGGGATGCCCCGGGTGTCGGCAATTCGATTTTGCCGCGAAACGGTCGGCCTCTGCCCGGCCTCACCCCCTCGCGCCGGCGGGCGCGGTCAGAGCGGATACGGCAGCGTGGCGCCCAGGGCGGTGGTCAGGACGATCACCAGCGGCAGGAGCACCAGGAAGACCAGGAAGGTGTAGCCCATCACGTCGCGGGCCTTGAGGGAGAGCAGCGCCAGCACCGGGAGCATCCAGAACGGCTGCACCAGGTTGGCCACCGCCTCGCCCAGGTCGTAGCAGGCCACCACCCAGCCCAGGTGGACCTTGAGCTCGTGGGCGGCCTTCATCACGTAGGGCGCCTCGATGATCCACTTCGAGCCGCCGGAGGGAACGAACACGCCCAGCGCCGCCGAGTAGATCGACATCAGCGCCGGAAAGGTCCTCTGCGACGAGAGGCTGACGAAGAGATGCGCGATGCGCTCGTTGAGATGGGTGTTGACGATGATTCCGGCGATGCCGGCGTAGAACGGGAACTGGAGGAGGACGCCCCAGGTGGCGGGCGTGGCGTCGCGGACCGCCTTCATCAGTCGGGCCGGCGTCCCGTGCAGCGCCATGCCGAGCATCAGCAACGCCAGATTGATGGTGTTCAGGGTCAGGGCGGTCAGGCCGCCGCGCAGGGAGTAGCCCACGTAGCTGAGCCCCAGCGCGACCACCACCGCGTTCAGGAGGCGCGACCGCTCCAGCCGCTCGCCGGGGGTCGAGGCGAGAGCGGAGTCAGCCGGCGGCTCCCCGGGCGGGATGGCGATGCCCATCGAGGCCGCGTCGCGGGCGTTCTCCTCGGAGGGTGCGGCCAGGTACATCACCAGCGTGACCACCACCAGTTCGACCAGCACCGAGACGAAGCTCTGCCAGAGGAAGATGGTGTGGTCGAAGCGGATGATCCCATCGGGGACCACGCCGCCGCCGGCGACGATCTCGCGGATGCGTGCCGGCAGCGCCGCCGGGGTGGCCATCTGCAGCGCCGCCGAGCCGGAGAGCCCCTGGGCCCACACGCTGCCCAGGCCGAGCAGGGTCGCCGCCCCCAGGGCGCGGTAGTCAACCTTGGGGCGCCGTCGGGCGATCTCGCGGGCCAGCACCGCCGAGAAGATCAGGCTGAATCCCCAGTTGAACCAGGCCGAGAGCATCGAGAAGGCGGCGACCAGAGCCACCGCGCCCTTGGCGCTCCTGGGCCAGCCGGCGATCCGCACCACCAGCCGATGGATCGCCGGCGCCGCCGCGACTACGTAGCCGGTCACGATGACCAGCGCCATCTGCATCGTGAAGGAGAGCAGATCCCAGAAGCCCTGGCCCCAGGCCGACACCAGTTCGAGCGGGCCGGACCCGATGGCCAGCCCGGCGATGAACACGATGACCGTGGCTCCGAGCGCGAAGACGAAGGCGTCAGGGATCCACCGCTCGGCGAAGCTGGTGAAGGCCAGGGCCGCTCGCTGGAGCCATCCGCGCATGGGGCTGGTCTTAGCACGGCATTGAGCATCGTTCGCCTGTCAAGCCAGCACTCGACCGTGCTACCCTCGCGCCGCGAGTCCGGCCGGGGTTCGCCAATCAAAGGATCCTTCGATGAAGCGCCTCCTCCTCGCCGCCAGCCTCGCCCTCGCCAGCGCCTGCTCGACCACGATCAGCACCGCCGACTACAACCGCTCCTGCGCCGCCGACGCCGACTGCGTGCTGATCTCCACCGGCGATGTCTGCGCCTGCGGCTGCGCGCAGGGCGCGATCGCCAAGTCCGACCTGGCCAAGGCCCAGTCGGACCGCGAGAGCCTCTCGAAGGGCTGCCGCATGGGAAAGAGCATGTGCGCGCCCTGCGTGGACGCCGTCATGGCCGTCTGCGTCAACAGCCGCTGCGAGGCGACCCCCAGGTAGCCGGGGCCAGCGGTGCGCCGCGCTCCTCTGCCTCAGGGCCGGTTCCCGGCCTTGATCTGCGCCGGCATTCCGAACAACCGCTTGAAGAAGCGGACCACGCCGCTGGCGACGTAGGCCCGCATGAACGGGATGACCGACACCGGTGCGAAGTAGGGGTTCTTGGTGCCGCCCAGCCCCGAGAGCAGCAAGGTGTGCTCGGCCACCGAGACCGGGCAGCCGCGCACGGTCAGCACCTGCTGCTTGCGGCGCTGGAAGAGCATCCAGAAGACCTTGGCCATCTTGGTGAAGATGCCCTCGGCGTGAGCGCGGTGCGGCTCGCGCGCCGACTGGTAGATCGACTCGACCTGCACCGCCTCGCCACGGATGGTCCCCTTCCAGCGGGCGCAGTCGCCCATGAAGACGACCTTCTCCCCGTCGCGCGTTTCGATCGGCCCCTGGTAGTTGCCGAAGACCACGGTCATCGGGCGCATCTTCTGATCGGCCTTCTCGTCCATCCGCCGGACGATCTCGATCGCCTCCTCGATGGCCCCGGGGCAGCCGCCCCAGCAATAGTCCATTCGCGATTCCTCGGGCGGCGGACCGGCGTAGGCGCGCAGGTGCGTCCCTTCGAAGTACTTCTCCACCCGCACCAGCCCGACCTTGAAGCCCTTGGCCATCCCCTGCGCCTGGTCCAGGGTGACGTCACCGTCGATCTTGATGTTGCCGGCCTCCAGCGTCCCGACTCCGCGTTCGGCGGCGTAGCGGATGTGCGGGATGGAGAGCGGGTCCAGCCCGAGGATGCGGCAGCAGACCGCGTCCACCGAGACCGGGTTGTTGCCCATGATGATCAGGCCCAGCGGGAACGGCGTCGGGGTCAGCATCCGCTCCTGGCCGGCGACGATGGCGTCGATGGCGATGAAGCGCTGCCGCACGATCTCCTGCAGGTCGGCGATCTTTTGGTCGAGCCGGTGGTCGTGGTCGATGAGCCGGTGCGGGTCGTGCTGGATGCCGATGAAGTTCTTGAGCGCGAAGGTGACGGTGGTCCAGGGATGGGCCTTGAACTTGGGGAGGTTGACCAGGAAGTCGGCCTCGGCCACCGGCTGTGGAGTGTAGAGGTAGTCGCGCAGCCGCCCTTCCCTCTGCAGCCTCACCTCGACCTGCGGCTCCTCCTCGAAGTAGTAGGCCTTCGCGCCGTGTTTGCCGACCACCGGGTTCCAGCCGGCCTCGTTGAAGCTCATCCGCGTGGGCATGGTGATGCCGCATCGCTCGCCCACCGCCAGTTCCTTGAGGTCCTTGGCGGTGTCGCGCACCGCGCCCAGGGCGCCGTCGAGGAACTCGGCCCGGGTGAAGGCGTCGCGGAAGAGCTTCTTGTTGGCGATCACGCCGTTCGGCTTGAGCAGCACCTTGCCGCCGGGCAGATCGCCGAGGGCCTGGATTCCCTCGCGCAGGATGCCGCGGATCTTGTCGGAGTCGTACTCGGGGCAGCGGCGCAGGATGACGGTCGGTTGGCTCATGGCCTTCGATGCTAGCGAGCTTTCCGAGGCCGACGCCAGCGACTGGCAGCGCGCTCAGGCCTGTGGCGAGGAGGCCGGCGCCTTAGCCCCGGCGGCGCTCGGCTCGTTCGAGCGCCAGCTTCCGAGGAGCGCGCCCGAGACAATCAGCACCCCCGCCAGCGCCGTGCGCCCGGTCAGCGGCCCTTGCCCAGTCAGCCAGATGAGCAGCGTCGACAGCAGCGGAGTCAGGTACGAGAGCGTGCCGATGGTGCGCGGATCGCCGCGCTTGAGCGCGTAATCCCAGAGGTAGAACGAGGCGCCCAGCGGCCCCAGGCCGATCACCAGCAGGAACGGGACCTCATCCCAACCCGGCAGATAGCGAGGCTCGAGCATCACGTGGCCGGCCAACGCCAGCGCCCCGGAGAGCAGGCAGAAGACCGCAACCGACGCCGTGGGGAAGCCTCCGCAGCGCCGGGTGAGCAGCGAGTAGGTCGCCCAGATCACCGCCGCCGCCACCGCCAGCAGGTAGCCGCCAAACCCGTCGAGCGAGAAGTTCGCCAAACCGCCAGCCACCAGCCATGCCGCGCCCGCGAAGCCCAGCACGACTCCGGCTAGATGGCGCGCTGCGAGCCGCACTCCTGTCAGGAAGACCGGGCTGAGGACCACGATCAGCAATGGCCAAAGGTAGTTGAGCAGGTTCGCCTCGACCGGCGGCGCCCACCGCAGCCCCAGGAAGAGGCAGAGGTGGTAGGCGAACAGCCCCCACAGTCCGAGCAGCACCAGCCGCGGGGTCAGCGCGCGAAACGAGTGACGCCGCAGGCCGACCAGCCCGCCGATGATCAACGATGTGCCGAGCAGGAAGAACGGCGGGACCGAGCGCAGCCGCAGCACCATCGCCGCCAGCGAGCCCCACAGCGCCAGCGCCGCCAGGGCGCTCAGGTGGGCTCGGGAGTGGCTGGTCGCGGGTCGCAAGCGGCAGCAGTCTCGCACGCGCGCACAAGCGAGAAAACCGCAGCCCCGGGACTTTGCCGAGCGCCCGACCCCGTGGGATATCGTTAGGAATGGCCCTCGCGACCTTTGCCCTGCTGGTGCTTGCCGCCGACCTGGCCATCGACGTCCCGCCCGGCAAGGAAACGCTGGTCATCCACCTCATTCCAGGGAAGCTCGACCCGGTGAAGTTCGCCCACGCCGAGCACGCCCACAACCGGCACCTGGCCGACGGCACTCCGCTGCGGTGCAAGAACTGCCATCACATGCTCCCGGATGGCGAGGAGAAGCCGCCGCTCTCCCTGATGCGCTGCGAGGCCTGCCACGTGGGGATCGGCGAGACTCCCAAGGTCATCGAGGGCAAGACCGCCGCGCCGCTGGCGGGCCTGAAGCCGGACGGGGCGATCGATTTCCGCACCATCCTCTTCCACAAGTACTGCCTCGACTGCCACCGCAAGCTGCAGGAGCAGGTGAACAAGAAGCTCTCGGTCTGCAAGACCTGCCACGAGCACGGCCTGCCGAGCAGCGCCATCCACGGCCGCTACGACTCCTTCCCTCAGGAGGGCAGCGAGCGCGAATGGCTCAAGTGCCCGGTCGGCCAGCAGCTGGCCGCCGCCAACCGCTGCGCCCAAACCGCCTCGGCGCTCAACTTCCAGCAGGCCAGCCAAGCCTGTCCCCAGGGCTATCGGCTGCCGACGCGGGCTGAGGTGCTCGGCCTGCTCCAATGCGACAAGGGCGCTGCCGGGAAGTCCAAGTGCCGTCCCTGCGGCGAGAGCGGCGCCTGCGCCGACCTCTTCGGCGCCGATGCCGAGAGCTATTGGACCTCGGAGACCGGCGGCGAGAAGGCGGTCGCGGTCAGCTTGAAGGACGGCAGCGCGCAAGCGATCGCCAAGACCGCGCAGGCCCTCGTCCGCTGCGTGAAGTAGCGCGGGCGGGCTAGTCCCCGGCCGTCTTCTCTGCCCTCGTCTCCAGCTCCGCGGCCAGCTCCCCCCAGCCGCTGGTAGTCGGTGAAGAGCCGTCCCCAATGCTTGCCGCTCTTCCACGTTTCGTGGACGCACTTCTCCTTGAGCGGCCAGCGCAAGACTTCGCTGGTGAAGCCGCCGATCGCCGTTTCGGAGATCGAGCACGACTACCTGGGTCGGCCGCATACGCGCCCATCCAGTCGGCGGGCCCGGAGCAAGGGAACGGCATCTCGCAGAGGCACCTGGCGGATGCCTGCCGCAGGCCTTCTCGGCCGCTCGGGCTCCCCCCGGAACGCGATTGCTTAGACTTTTCCGAGGGGACGGCCATGGGCGAGCGCGCGCAAGAGGGCATGAAGCGGTACGTCGCGAGGGGAGCGCACCGCCTCTGCACCTGGGAGTATCCCGGGGAGGGTCCGGCGATCGTGCTGATGCACGGCTTCCCGGACAACGCGCACCTGTACGACCGGCTCGTCCCCTGCCTCTCGCCCCCGCGGCGGGTGGTGACCTTCGACTTCCTCGGCTGGGGCGAGTCCGACAAGCCGTCCGGCTATCCGTACACTGCCGCGAATCAGACCGGGGACCTGGAGGCGGTGATCCAGCAACTGGGGCTCGAGCGGGTGGTCCTCGTCGCCCACGACGCCTCGGGCCCGCCGGCGATCGACTGGGCGCTGGACCATCCGGACCGGGTGGCGGCGCTGGTGCTGCTGAACACCTACTACTGCGCCATGTCCAGCCTGCGGCCACCAGAGGCGATCTGGCTGTTCTCGACCCCTGGCGTGAGGACCGTCGCCCGCGCGTTCTCCGGGCTGTTCCACCACTCGGTATTCCGCCGGATGTATCGCTGGCAGGTGGGCAGGTTCTTCCGCGATCGCGACACCAGGGACCAGTTCGTGCCGCTCCTCTACCGGCAGTTCGAGGCCTCCCCTGGCGCGCGGCCGGCCTTCTTGCGCCTGAACGAGGATCTGCTGTCCACCGTCGCGGCGCGCACCCGTGCGGCCGGGAGGCTGAGGGAATTCCCGCGGCCGGTGCGAATCATCTTCGGCGACGCCGACCCCTACCTGAACGCCGGCGTGGCCGAGCGCTTCCATCGGCTCTTCCCGAAGTCGGACCTCTTCCTCATCCGCGGAGCCCGGCACTTCGTGCAACTGGACGAGCCGCGGCAGGTGGCGAAGCTGATCCTCTCGGTCCCGCTAGGGAAACAGCCCGCGCCCGAGGAGCGCCCAGGCGAGGAAGTCGCCCCGTCCGCGATGTCACCGGAGCGGCCGGAGGTCAGCGGCGAGCACGTCACGCATTAGCGGGCCGCGTCGCAGCCAAGGCGTGGCTGGCCCAGAGCGAGCCTGGCTCCCGCCCTAGGGAGAGCATGCTGCACGGTGGAGGAGCCACCTGCTCTTGTCGACTTCGCTGTCGGTGCACGAGCTGGTGAGGAGCAGGTCCGGTTTTTTGTCGCCGTCTATGTCGATCAGCGTGTGCCCGGGGACGTTCTGGCCGTTGCAGAAGCCGGTCTGGCTGATGCCGTAGGCGCCCTGGAACTCCGTGTAGCCCGACGGCAGCGCAAAGCTCGCTGGCTGCTGCGCGAAGCCGCTCCCGGAGTTCGGGAACAGGAGCCACCGGCTCTTGTCGACCGTCTTGTCGGTGCACGAGCTGGTGACCAGCAGATCTGGTTTGCCGTCGCCATCCATGTCCCGGAGGGTGTGCGCGGGGACGTTCTGGCCGTTGCAGAAACCGGTCTGGGAGGTGCCTCTAGCCCCTTGGAAGGCCGTGTAGCCGGGCGGCAGTGCGAGGGAGGTGGGCTGCTGGGCGAAGCCGCTTCCGGTGTTGCGAAAAAGCAGCCACTTGCTCTTGTCGACCGCGCTGTCGGTACAGGAGGTGGTGACCAGCAGGTCGGGTTTGCGGTCGCCGTCCATGTCGATCAGCGTGTGCCCGGGAACGTTCTGGCCGTTGCAGAAGCCGGTCTGACTGATGCCGTAGGCCCCTTGGAAC
>JBBIQS010000067.1:0-46848 GCA_037442205.1 Myxococcales bacterium | reverse complement strand
CGCCGCCGGCGCCGGCGCCGGCAGCGGCCCCAGAGCCTGACGCCGCCGGCGCCGAGCCTCCGCTGAAAGAGACCACCCCCCATCCTCTCGCCGCCGCCCCGAAGCAGAAGGGCTCGAAGAAAAGGCTGAAGACCGAGGTGATGCTGCTCAGGCGCGCCGATTCCAGGGCTGCGCCCGCGACGACCAAGGCGACAGTCCCGGCGGCGCCGACTCCTTCCGAGCCGGTCGAATCGCCGGGCCCAGCACCTTCGCAGGTTGCCCCGCCTGTCGCGGCGCCGGCGGCGACCCTTCCGGCTTCCGCTCCCTCGGCTCCTCGAGCTCTGCCCGCGGAGCCTGAGACTCCTCCCAGGCCGCTGGCGCTTGGACTGGTCGGCGGAGGCGCTCTGGCCCTGCTCGGAGCTGTGGTGGTCCTGCTCCGCAACCGGCGAGCTGGCTGAGCCCGAGCAACTCCCCCAAGGCCGCGCAGAACCGCCGGTCAATCCCGCTGTCTGTCCCTGAGAACCGCGACGGAGCGCTCGCTCGAGCTCGAGCGCGGCTCGCCGCGGAACCCTCGGAAGGAGAGGCGCATGGCGGGCGGGATGAACCTCGAGGCCGGCAAGGCGGGCGGCAAGAAGTCCCTCGACACGGCGATCAACCTGGTCCCCTTCATCGACCTGATGGCCGTGACCATCAGCTTCCTGATCATGACAGCGGTCTGGAATCAGATCGCCCGGCTGAAGATCTCGCAGTCAGGCACAGCGGTCGAGAGCAAGGCCCCCCCGAGCCCCGCCCTGCCGATCTACCTCCTGATCGCCGAGCGCGGGTTCTCCATCACCGCCGGCGGCAACGTGACCGAGATCCCCAAGCGCGACGGCCGCTTCGTCTACTGCCACGCCTCAGGCGCCGACGCCATCGACGACCGCTGCGACGAGCATTCGCTGGTCGCCGCCCTTCGCAAGCTCAAGGACCGGGTACCGGAGCAGCAGAGCATCACCGTGCAGTGCGAGGACGCCATCACTTACGACGTCCTCGTCAGGGTCATCGACGTCTGCAACCTCAAGGACTCGGCGCTCAACCCGGTGCTCTTCCCCGAGGTCGCGGTCAGCGCCGCTTCATGAGCGGGCGGCGGCGGTGCAGCGCCAGCCCGAGCCAGGAAAGCCCCGGGAACAGCGCGGCGCCGGAGGAGCAGCCGCAACCCTTGGTCTGGCCGCTGCCGTCGGTCGCTCCGCCGCCCGCCGAGCCGCCACTGCCGCCGTCGCCGGCCCCACCCGAGGAGCCGCCGTCGGCTCCTCCGCTGGGATTGTCGGAGGCGAAGAGGGCGACGATGGTGTGCGAGGCATTCACGGTCAGCGTGTAGGGATTGGGACCGGAGAGGTCCTGCTGGTCCAGGCGCCAGCCGGTGAAGTGATAGCCGGCTTCGGCGGTGGCGGTGACGGTGACGCTGGTGCCGGCGAGATAGGCGCCGCCCGGAGGGTTGAGCGCCACCGAGCCGCCGGTCTCGGCCGAGGCAACCAGCGGGTAGCTGGTCGGCGTGCCGTCGGAGAGCGTCGTCAGGTAGCGGTAGCCGGGATCGACGATCGCCGTGCTGCAGCGCGCCTCCTGGCCGGCGTTGGCGGTGAACCCGGTCACCCGCCACTGGTACTGCTTGCCCGGCAACATCTTGGTCCAGCGGGCGATGCAGTCGTATCCGGAGTCGCTGGCGTTGGGGACGCAGTCGTTGGGCTGTCCCGGGACCCACACCGTGGTGTCGGGGACGTTGGGATCCACCGGCAGGATCTCGTAGTTGATCTGTCCGGTGCAGCCGAAGGTGAAGACGTGGGCGCGGGTGCCGGCGGTGGTGGTGGTCACGTCCACCGCGGTCGGCTCGGGGTAGATCACCCGCGGGGTCCGGTCCTGGCCGGCGGAGACGAAGACGCCCTCGTAGGCGCCCGAGCTCGGAATCCCATAGCCGTTGTAGCTGAGCGGCGGAGCGTCCCAGAGGAAGGCGCCGCTGTTCGGATCGCCGAGATAGACCGCGCCCAGCAGGAAGTCGTTGGAGGCGATGCCGTTGAGCACCGAGTTGGAGATCACTGGCACGTCGATCTCGATCACCGCCCCGGCGGCCAGCGGCCACATCGCCTGGGTGGCCGGGCCGAGGTCGAGGTAGCCCGAGCCGTACTGCCCGGCGCCGGGCTGCACCGGACATGAGCCGTCGGTGAGCACCACCGGGGTCTGCGGCGGCGTGGCCGGGGTCCAGATGCAGCGCACCGGGTGGCTGGCGTCGATAGCCAGGACGGTGTCGCGCGGCAGCTTGAGCTCCGGCTTGGCGTAGACCCCGCTGCAGCCCAGCCCGCCCACCACGATGCGCGAGTAGTACACGCTCCCCGTCGACGGCAGCCCGTTGAACCCCACCCAAGTCCAGGACAGGTCCTCGATGGTGTCGATCATGGTGCCGATCACGCAGCGGTGCTGGACCCGCGACGGACTTCCGTCGATCCACTGGCTTTGGGCCTGGGCGGGAGCCGCCAGCCACACCAGCGGCAGCGCCAAGGACAGCGCGAGGTTGCGAACGGCAGAGTGCGAACGCGACATGGAACCCCCTGTGGGACAGACCACCTTTGATAGCTCGACTGGCGCCCGGGAAGCCACACCGTTTGCGATGTGCTAGCCGGCGCGGGCCAGGGCCACCACGCGCACCGCCTCGGCGCCGGCGTTCCTCAGCGCCAGGGCCGCCTCGTGGGCGGTGGCGCCGGTGGTGACCACGTCGTCCACCAGCAGCACCCGCTGCCCTCTGACCTGGCCGGGATCGGCGGCGAACGCGCCGGCGAGGTTGCTCGCCCGGGCGGCCCGGTCCTGCCCGACCTGCGGCGCGGTCTCGCGGATGCGCCGGAGCGCCCGCGCCGCCACCGGCTTCCCGCTCACCTTGGCCAGCGCGCGGGCGAGCAGCAGCGCCTGGTCGTAGCCGCGCTCCCGCAGCCGCTTGGGATGGAGCGCGATCGGCGCCACCAGCGTGCACCACTGCAGCTCGAACGCCGCCGCGCCACCGGCCACCGCTGCCAGATCGGCGGCGTAGTGCGGCGCGTCCTCGTACTTGAACCGGTGCACCGCCTCGGCCAGCGCCCCGCCGTAGAGGAAGGGCGCCGCCACCGCCTCGAAGGCCGGCGGCGACTGCCGGCAGTGGGCGCACAGCCCGTCGGCCTCCGGCTCGCTGCAGCGCCGGCAGCGCTGCCCTGGCAGCTCGGTAAACGTCTCGCGGCAGGGGCGGCAAAACCCCGGGCGCGGCTGCAGCTGCCGGCACCCGGGACAGCGGGGCGGGAAGAAGAGGTCGAGCAGCGCGCCCATCTACATGCAGACTCCGGCGAAGCAGAACTGGCCGGTGGGGCAGGCCGTCCCGCAGGTGCCGCAGTTCGCCGGGTCGAAGAGCAGGTAGCTGCAGGTGAAGTTTCCGGCGGCGTCGACGCAGGGCGAGGCCCCCACCGGGCAAGAGCAGACGCCGTTGGCGCACACCTGGCCGGCGTTGCAGGTCTTGCCGCAGCCGCCGCAGTTGGTGGAGTCGAACATCAGGTTGGCGCAGGCGGTGCCGCACCAGGTCTGGCCGACCTGGCAGGCGCAGCTGCCCCCGGCACACACCTGGTTGCCGGTGCAGGCCACTCCGCACGAGCCGCAGTTGGCGGGGTCGGCGGTCAGGTTGGAGCAGGATCCGGTCCCGGCGCACCAGCTGGTGCCCACCTGGCAGGTGCAGGCCGAGTTGGCGCACACCTGGTTGCCTGGGCAGCTGACGCCGCAGGCGCCGCAGTTGCGGGCGTCGTTGGACAGGTAGGTGCAGGTGCCGTTGCAGCTGGTCTGGCCCACCTGGCAAACGCATTTGCCGCCGCTGCAGGCCTGGCCAGGGGCGCAGCGCTGGTTGCAGCCGCCGCAGTTGTTGGGATCGGCGCTGGTGTTGATGCACCGCCCTCCGCACTGGCTGAAGCCGCTGGGGCAGCTGCAGATCCCCGCCAGGCAGGCCTGGCCGGTGGCACAGGCGTGGCCGCAGGTGCCGCAGTTGCTTGCGCTTCGGGTCAGGTCGACGCAGGAGCCGCCGCAGTCGGTCATTCCCACGCCGCAGGAGAGCTGGCACTTGCCCGAGGCGCAGACCTGCCCGGGGCCGCAGGCGAGGCCGCAGGCGCCGCAGTTGGCGGAATCGGTAAACAGGTTGACGCAGGTATTGTTGCACGAGGTCTCGCCCGCCGGGCACTGGCAGGCGCCGTTGGCGCACGCCGCGCTGGCACCGCAGACGTTTCCGCAGGTGCCGCAGTTGTTGACGTCGGCCTGGGTGAAGACGCAGGAGCCGTTGCAGTCCACCGCTCCCGCCTGGCAGCGGCGGCGGCAGGTGCCGAAGCTGCAGACCTGGTTGGCGGTGCAGGCCTTGCCGCAGGCCCCGCAGTTGGCCGGGTCGCTGGTGACGTTGGTGCAGGTGCCGTTGCAGTCGCGCAGCCCGCCGCGGCAGGCGCAGGTGCCCTTGTTGCAGAAAGCATTGGCCCCGCACACGTTGCCGCAGCCGCCGCAGTTGAAGAGGTCGGTCATCAGATCGACGCAGTTGGCGCCGCAGGTGGTGGTGCCGGCCGGGCAGGTGCACTGGCCGCCGGAGCAGCTTTGAGCGGCTCCGCAGGCGGTGGTGCACGAGCCGCAGTGCGCCGGGTCGGAGGTGAAGTCGACGCACTGGCCGTTGCAGGTGGTGGCGCAGCTGCAGACCCCGCCGGAGCAGGTCTGGCTGGCGGCGCAGGTCTTGCCGCAGCCGCCGCAGTTCTTGGGATCGTTCAGCACGTCGATGCAGGCCCCGTTGCAGGCCTGGGTCCCGGAGGGACAGGTGCAGAGTCCGTTGCTGCAGAGCTGGCCGGCGGAGCAGGTCCTGCCACAGCCGCCGCAGTTCTTGGGGTCGCTCAGCACGTCGATGCAGGCCCCGTTGCACGACTGGGCTCCGGGAGCGCAGCCGCAGACCCCGCCGCTGCACGAGGCCCCGAGCGCGCAGGCGTTGCCGCAGCCCCCGCAGTTGGCGGCGTCATTGAGCACGTCGACGCAGCGGCCGCCGCAGACCATCTGCTTGCCCGGGCAGGCGCACACTCCGCTGTTGCACGACATGCCGAAGAGGCAGGCGTTGCCGCACTGGCCGCAGTTGGCCGGGTCGGTCAGAGGATCGACGCACTTGCCCGAGCACGAGAGCTGGCCGGCAACGCACCCGTTGCAGATGCCGTTGGAGCAGGTCTGGCCGGGCGCGCAGGCCTTGCCGCAGCCGCCGCAGTTCGTCGGATCGGCCAGGGTGTCGACGCAGCGGCCGTTGCACTGGCTCTGGCCCGCCGGGCAGCTGCAGCCGCCGTTGACGCAGCTCATGCCCGCCGGGCAGACCTTGCCGCAGCTGCCGCAGTTGAACGGGTCCTTCGAGAGGTCGGAGCAGCTGCTGCCGCACGGGGTCAGCGGAGCGGAGCAGGCGTCGACGCACTTTCCCATCGCGCAGCGCTGGCCGGCGAGGCAGGCATGCCCGCAGGCGCCGCAGTTGGCGGGATCGTTCTGGCCGTCGAGGCACTTGCCGGAGCAGGAGAGCAGGTCGCCCGAGCACAGGCACTGGCCGTTGACGCAGTTGGTTCCCGGGCCGCACGGGAAGCCGCAGCCGCCGCAGTTGCCGGGATCGCTGGTGACGTTGGTGCAGACGCCGGAGCAGATCTTCTCGCCCGGGAACGGGCAGACGCAGGTGCCGTTGATGCAGTTGGACTGCGACGGGCAGGCATTGCCGCAGCTGCCGCAGCTCGAGTTGCTGGTCTTCAGATCGACGCAGCGGCCGTTGCACGGCGTGGTTCCGTTGGGACAGGAGCAGGTGCCGCCAGTGCACAGCTGCCCGGGGAGGCAGGCTTTGCCGCAGCCGCCGCAGTTCAGCGGGTCAGAGGCGGTGGCGCTGCAGATGCCGAAGCAGTCCTGGGTTCCGCCCGGGCAGCTGCACTGGCCGTTGGCGCAGCTCTGGCCGCCCTGGCAGGCGCTTCCGCAGCTGCCGCAGTTGCGGGCGTCGGAGCGAAGGTCGGTGCAGCCGCCGGCGCACATCGAGGTCGGCGAAGGGCAGTCGCAGCGGCCCTGGAAGCAGGTGAATCCGCCGGCGCAGACGGCGCCACAGGCTCCGCAGTCCTGGGGATTGCTGCTCAGGTCGACGCAGCTGCCGCCGCAGTTGGTGGTCGGCGGCGGGCAGGTGTCGCGGCAGGCGCCATTGCCGCAGACCTGGCCGTTGGCGCAGACATTCCCGCAGCCGCCGCAGTTCTTGGGATCGCTCTGCAGCGAGGTGCAGGCCCCGTTGCAGAAAGAGCCGGAGGCGCACTGGCACCTTCCGTTGGTGCAGGTCTGCCCGGCTCCGCAGGCGTTGCCGCAGGCGCCGCAGTTCTGGGAGTCGGTGAGAGGATCGGCGCAGTAGCGCGGCGGGCTGCCGCAGGAGAGCTGGCCGTTCTTGCAGCCGCACTGGCCCTTCGAGCAGATCTGGCCGGGCTGGCAGGCCTTGCCGCAGCCGCCACAGTTCAGCGGGTCGTTGTCGGTGGTGACGCAGCTGGCGCCGCAAGAGGCGGAGCCCGCCGGGCAGTTGCAGGCGCCGCCGACGCAGGCCTGGCCGGCGAGACAGGCCTTGTCACAGCTGCCGCAGTGGTCGGGATCGCTCCGGAGATCGACGCAGGACCGGCCGCAGGCGCTCAGCCCCGGCGCGCAGGAGCTGGCACACTTCCCCTGGCTGCACACCTGGCCGGCGCCGCAGGCCACCCCGCAGCCGCCGCAGCTGGCCGGGTCGACCATGGGATCGACACAGGTGCCGTTGCAGGGAAGCTGGCCCACCGCGCAGACGCAAGTGCCCAGGATGCAGCTGCCGGTTCCGCAGTTCTTGCCGCAGCTGCCGCAGTTGGCAGGATCGGTCAGCGGATCGACGCACACGCCATTGCAGTCTTTGCTGCCCGTCGAGCACCCGCACTTCCCGCCGCTGCAGCTCTGGCCCGGCGCGCACGAGGCCTGGCAGCTGCCGCAGTGGACGGCGTCGACCTGCAGGTCCACGCAAGAGTGGCCGCAGGCGGTGAACGGCAGCTGGCACTGGCTGACGCAGGTGCCGGCCTGGCAGAAGTCGGCCGCATTGCAGGCCTTGCCGCACGCGCCGCAGTTGGCGGGGTCGGACTGCAGCGGCACGCAGGTCCCATTGCAGCTGCCCCAGCCGTCCGGGCAGCCGCAGCGGCCGCCGCTGCACGACAGTCCCGCCGGGCAGGCCGCGCCGCAGGCGCCGCAGTTGGCGGGGTCGGTCTGGACGTCGAGGCACTGGCTGCCGCAGCGGGTCTTGCCCGGCGGGCACTGGCACTGGCCGCCCTGGCAGGTCTGGCCCTCGCCGCAGGTCGCTCCGCAGGCGCCGCAGTTCTTGGGATCGCTGCCGGTGTCGAGGCAGGCGCCGTTGCAGGCGGTCAGCCCCTGGGAGCAGCCGTCGGCGCAGACGCCCAGCGAGCAGACCTGGGACGCGCCACAGGCGTTGCCGCAGGCGCCGCAGTTCTTCGGATCTTCGCCCAGCAGCGCGCAGCTGGAGCCGCACTGGGTCCGGCCGGCGGGACAGGCAGCGGGGAGCGGGTCCTGACAGCGGCCGTTCCGGCAGACCTGGCCCTCGGGACATTCGTCGTCGACGGCGCAGAACCACGGCGAGGTCCGGGTGCAGCCGCTGGCGAAGGTGGCGGCCAGGGCGCCGGTGAGCGCGAGGGTCCGGGCGAAACGAGTGGCGAGCAGCACGGTCCTACCTCCGCGAACGGCCTCGGGCGCCGAGGACGGCGGCGAGTGCGACAACCCGTCGATTGTACTCCCGGCTCAACCCGGGAGCGACTTTGGGGTCACTTGTGGTAGGGCTCGCCGCGCAACAGTGTGAAGGCGCGATACAGCTGCTCGGCGATCACCACCCGCGCCAGCCGGTGCGGCAGGGTCATCGCCGACAGCGACAGCACCTTCTGCGCCTTGCCGCGCACCGCCTCGCAGAGGCCTTCCGCTCCGCCGATCACCAGCGCCAGGTCCCGGCCCTGGTTCAGCAGCTTGGCCAGCTCCTGGGCTAACCCCGCGCTGGACAAGGGTTTTCCCCGCTCGTCCAGGGCCCACAGCACCTCGCCCGGCTTGAGCTTGGCGAGCAGGGCCGCCCCCTCCTCCTGCTTGGCGTGCTCGGGGCCGCGGGACTTGGCGGCCTCGGGCAGCTCCAGCAGCTCGAAGCGGCAGTAGTGCCCCAGCCGCCCGGCGTACTCTTGCACCGCGGGCTCGAAGAGGCCGGAGCGATCCCGGCCGACCGACAGAAGGCGAATCTTCACAGTGGGCAGATTAACGCACTGCGCCCTATCCGGCTCTGTTTGCTTTGGTTTTTCGGCCGGACCGCGAGTTGCCGTATAGTCGCGGCCGGCGCCAGTGTCGCTGGCCAGGACCTTCCCCCTCTTCGACGAGGAACGTCATGATCCTCCTGCCCATTCTCGCCGCGCTCGCGCTGACCGCCTCCGACGGCCAGGCCCCGGGGCAGAGCCGGCTGAGCCAGGCCCAGGCCGCCTTCGCCGAGGGCGACTTCGACGGCGCCCTGAGCCACCTGGAGGCCGCCTCGCAGCAAACCCAGGACGACGACCTGCTCGCCAAGATCCACCTGCTGCGCGGCCAGTGCTTCGCCGCCCTGCCCGACCAGGCCAAGGCCAGCGACGCCTTCACCGCGGCGCTGGAGCACGATCCGCTGGCCCAGCTCGACAAGTCCAAGGTCCGCCCCTCGGTGGTCGAGCTGCTGGAGAACCTGCGCGAGACGCTGCGCGCCCACATCAAGGTCAAGTCCGACCGCTCGGCGCTGGTGCTGCTCGACGGCCAGACCTTGGGGACCGCCCCCATCAGCTCCGAGGTCTCGATCGGGAAGCACACCCTGGAGGTACGCAACGCCGACGGGGCCACGCTCCAGAAGATGAAGCTGGTGGTCAAGGCCAACGAAACCCAGGAGATCAAGCTCAAGCTGGCCGCCGCCGAGACCGCGGCCAGGGATGACCTCGATGCCGCCGCGCAGCCGCCCGCCGGGAGCGAAGGGCTGCACGAGCACAAGGCGCCGGGGAAGTCCGCCAAGGACGCCGACAAGACCGCCGAGGAGATGGACGAGGAGCCGCGCTCGGTTCACTTCGTCGTCGAGGGCCGCGGCGCCGCCGATCCGATCTCCAGCTCCACCCTGGGATTTGGAGGCGAGGTCGGAATCGGGGTCTCCGGTATCAACCTGGGCGCGACCTTGAGCGGGGCCTACACCGCCAAGGCCCCGGGGGCGACGCTGCGCGCCACCGCGCTGGTCCCCGAGCTGGCCTCGGTGATGGGGCTGCACTTCTCGCTGGGGGTGCCGGCGGTGTTCACCCAGAGCGGCGTGGCGGTGGGCGGGCTGGCCTCGGCCGGGCTCGACTTCGCGGTCGCCGACTGGCTGGCGCCGTTCCTCGACGTCGAGGGCCGCTACTACTTCAAGCCGCTCACCGATGGCCCCGACGCCCAGAAGAGCAAGCTGGCGGTGCTGTTCAGCCTGGGGCTGCGCTTCAAGCTCTAGCGGAGGGCCGGCCGGCTGCGCCAGCCCTCACGCTCTGCCATCACGCTCAGGCCGTCGGCCGGCGCCCGGCCTGCTTGACCGGCGCGTCCTCGACCCGCTGGCGCGGGGCATCCGCCCACAGGCCCTCGATGTCGTAGAACTCGCGGGTCTCCTGGTAGAAGACGTGGGCCACCACGTCGCCGAAGTCGATGAGCACCCAGCGGCCGGTTCCCTGGCCCTCGCTGCCCAGCGCGCGGACCCCGCGCTCCTTCATCTTCTGCGCCAGGTAGTCGGCGATGGCCGACAGCTGGGGGTCGGACTCGGCGGTCATCACCACGAAGTAGTCGGCGTAGGAGGCCAGCCCGCGCACGTCCATCACCACGACGTCGAGGGCCTTCTTGTCGAGGGCCCAGTGGGCCATGTCGATGGCGGTCTGGCGCGCCTCATCCGGCAGCTCGGCCGGGACGTGGACCTTCTTCGGCCTCTGGGTGGCCCGGGGGGCGCTCTTCTTCCTGGGGGCAGCGGGCTTCTTGCTGGGGACGGCGGGCTTCTTGGCCATGCAGCTCCTCGACAGGCGGGCGATACACCCGCGGACAATTCCTCTTATTCAACAGCTTCGAGCGGCGCGGGACTCTAGCGCAGGCGGCCTCCGGCCGCGAGAGCGGCCGGTCGGCGGCTCCTCAACCCCTCACCTGCCCGTCGCCCATCACCACGAACTTCTGGGCGGTCAGCTCGCTCAGGCCCATCGGCCCGAAGGCGTGCAGCTTGGTGGTGCTGATGCCGATCTCGGCGCCCAGGCCGAGCTCGCCGCCGTCGTTGAAGCGGGTGGAGGCGTTGACCACCACCGCCGAGGCCACCACCTCGCGGGTGAAGCGCAGCGCGGCGCTGAGGTCCTGGGCCACGATGGCCTCGGTGTGGTTGCTGCCGTAGCGAGCGATGTGGTCCATCGCGTCGTCGAGGTTCTCGACCACCTTGACCGCCATGATCTTGTCGAGGAACTCGCGGCCCCAGTCGCCCTCCTCTGCCGCCCGCGCCGACACGCTCGCCCTGGCCAGCGCCTCCTTGGAGACCGGGCAGCAGCGCAGCTCCACGCCCTTGGCCACCAATGCCTTGGCCACCGGCTCGAGCAGCCCGAGCGCCTGGCGATCGACCAGCAGGCACTCGGCGGCGTTGCAGACCCCCGGCCGCTGCGCCTTGGCGTTGACCGCGATCTCCGCCGCCTTCTTCGGGTCCGCGCTGCCGTGCAGGTAGACGTGGCAGACGCCCTTGTAGTGCTTCACCACCGGCACCCGGGCGTGCTCGGCGACGAAGCGAATCAGCGACTCGCCGCCGCGCGGGATGGCCAGGTCGATCAGCTCGTCCTGCTGCAGCAGCCCGAGCATCAGCTCGCGGTCGGCGGTCTCCACCAGCTGCACCGCGTCGCCGGGCAGCCCCGCCTGCGCCAGGCCCTTGGAGATGGCCCGCCCCAGCGCCAGGTTGGAGCGCAGCGCTTCCTTGCCGCCGCGGAGGATGACCGCGTTGCCGCTCTTGAGGCACAGCGCGGCGGCGTCGGAGGTCACGTTGGGCCGGGCTTCGAAGATCATCAGCACCACGCCCAGCGGGATGCGCACTCTCTGCACCTGCAGGCCGTTGGGGCGCCGCCAGGTCGAGGTCACCTCTCCGACGGGATCGGGCAGCGAGCGGACGGCCGAGACGGCCTGGGCAAGATCGGACAGGCGCTCCTGGTCGAGCGCCAGCCGGTCGAGCATGGCGGCCGAGAGGCCGGCGGCCTTCCCCTGCTCCAGGTCGGCGGCGTTCTCGGCGAGGATCGCCGGCGCGTCGGCCACGATCGCCTTGGCGATCTCCTCCAGGGCCCGGTCCTTTTGCGCGGTGGTGGCCCTTCCCAGCGCCCGCGACGCCGCCTTCGCCCGCTCCGCCAGCTCCTTGGCCTTGGTCTGAGTCGACACGATCACAGCTCCACCAGGTCGTCGCGATGGACGACCTCATCGAGGTACTTGTAGCCGAGCAGCTGCTCGATCTCGCTGGTCTTGTGGCCGGCGATGCGCCGCAGCTCGTCGGCGCTGTAGCCGGCCAGCCCGCGGGCGAAAACCGCGCCGCTCGGGTCGGTGATGTCCACCGCGTCGCCGATCTTGAAGTTCCCGCTCACCTCGCGCACGCCCGAGGGCAGCAGGCTGCGCTTGTTGGCGAGCAGGGCCTTGCGCGCTCCCTCGTCGACGATGAGCGAGCCCTTGGGCTTGAGGGCATGGGCGACCCAGCGTTTGCGAGAGCTCAGGGGCTCGGCGCCGGCGGTGAAGATGGTCCCCACCGGCTCGCCGCGCAGGATCTCCAGCAGCGCGCCGACCTTCTTGCCGGGAGCGATGATGGTCGGGGTTCCCGCCCCGCCGGCGACGCGCGCCGCCCGGACCTTGGTGATCATCCCGCCGGTCCCCACCCCGGAGATCGAGCCGCCGGCGAGCTTCTCGATCTCCGCGGTCACCTCGGGCACCTCGTCGAGCTTTCGGGCCGCAGCGTCCTTGCGCGGGTCGGCGGTGTAGAGCCCGGCAACGTCCGAGAGGATGACCAGCAGATCGGCGCCGATGAGCCCGGCCACCAGCCCGGCCAGGTTGTCGTTGTCGCCCAGCTTGATCTCGTCCACCGAGACGGTGTCGTTCTCGTTGATGATCGGCACTGCCTTCTGCTCGAGCAGCCGCTCGAGAGCCCGGCGGGCGTTGAGGTAGCGGGTGCGGTTGGCGAAGTCGTCGTGCGTCAGCAGCACCTGGGCGGTGGCGTAGCCGGCGGGCCCCAGCGCGCTCTCGTAGCGGTGCATCAGCGCCCCCTGCCCCACCGCCGCCGCGGCCTGCTTGCCGGGGATGTCCTTGGGGCGCGAGGCCAGGCCCAGCCGCTCGACCCCGAGGGCAATGGCCCCCGAGCTGACTACCACCAGCTCGCGCTCGCGGGCCACGTCGGCCAGGTCGGCGGTGAGCCGGGCGAAGTGGACCGCGTCGAAGCGGCCCTTGGGATCGGTGAGGACGCCGGTGCCGATCTTGACCACCAGGCGGCGAATCGTGCCGAGGTTGCGGGTTGCCATGGCGGCGCATGCTGCCGCAAACCGCCTCCCGGGAAAAGAGGGGTAGTCGACACTGTCGCCGCCTGGCCCCTCGGCGAGCCCTGGCCTCAGCCGCTGAGCAGCTGGCGCGCCTGGGCCACCCGCTCGGCGATGGCGTGCTGGAAGAGCGGGGTTCGGTGGTCGGCGGAGTCGTCGCGGCAGCGCTCCAGGCAGCTGCGCACGCCCTCGAGATCTTTGCGCACCAGCGCCAGGTGGAGCTGGTGGAGGTGGGCCGCCACCTCCGCCTCGCGCAGGCCCACCTGAACCGCAAGCTGAGCTCCCGAGTTGCAGATCGCCGTTCCCTCGGCCAGGTCGTCCGACAGCCCCACCGCCGCGCCCAGGTGGACGGTGGCCTCGGCCACGGTCAGCGAATCGGCCTGCTCCTGGGCGTAGCGCAGCGCCTTCTCCAGGGTCAGGCGCGCCGGATTCGGATGGCCGGCCCACAGCTGCGCCTGGCCCAGGTTCACCAGCTCGTTGGCCAGCTCCATCCAGTTGCCCAGCGCCCGGTCGAGCTTGAGCGCCTCCTCGAAGCCGACCTCGGCCTCCTCGAACTCGCACAGGTGCAGCGCGCAGTGCGCCGCCGAGTTGGCCGCCCGGGCCGCCAGGTCGAAGTGCCCGTGCTTGCGCGAGGCGTCGCGCAGCCGCAGGTACTCGGCGCGCGACTTGCCCAGCTCCTCGGGTTCGAGCCGCAGGTTCTGCCGCTGCAGGGCGAGGCGGGTCTGGCGATAGAAGGTCCCGTCGCTCAGCCTTTCGGCCTCGTCGAGCCAGCGGTGGGCCTGGCGCAGGTCCATCGCCCACTCGTAGGTCTGGCCGATTCGCAGTGCCGCCTCGCAGCGCAGCGACGGGTCCGGCGAGTGCGAGAAGACGTGCTGCAGCCTGGCGCGGGCCCGGTCGGCCTGGCCCAACCCGGCCAGCGAGCAGCCGAGCCAGAAGTCGAGCAGCAGCTTTTCTCGCTCCTCCAGCACCTCGACGTTCTGGCTGCTCAGCTGGCGCGCCAGGCGCAGCGCCTCGGCGTGCTGTTTGCGCCGGCCCATCGCCACCAGCCGCAGCAAGTGCATCTGCGCCGCTGGCCGCCCCTCTACCCGCTCGTCGTCGGGGAGTCGCAGGTTGCAGCGCTCCCAGCGCTCGACATACCGCTGAACCTCTTCGTCCAGCCCGGCCTTGAGCGAGCCGTAGGCCGCGTGCTGGTACCAGCGGGCGGCGGCCTTGAGCTGCCCGGCCTTCTCCCGGTGCAGCGCCATCACCGGGGCATCGCGCATCGGGTCGAGCGAGGAGCGGGCCTCGAGGGTGTCGGCGATGCGCCGGTGGATCTCGGCCCGCGCCGGCTCGGGCAGGGTGCCGTAGGCCACCGCGCGCGTCGCCTCGTCGCGGAAGCTCCAGCCGCCCGCCGCGCGCTCCGGCACCACCAGGTGGCGATGCTCCAGGCTCTCCATCGCCCAGTCGAGCAGCGAGGGATCCATCTCGGGCGACCCAGCGGTAGCCAGCAGCTCGCGCGGGAAGCTCGAGCCGATGGCGCTGGCCACCCGCACCACCCGCCGCTCGATCTCTCCCAGGCCGTCGAGGCGCGCCAGGGCGACGGTGGCCGCGTTCTGCGGCACCACCTCGTCGAGCAGCGCCACGCCTCCCTCCGGGACCACCGCCAGCCCGGCCTTGACCGGCGCCAGCCCGCGCTCGCGCAGGAAGCGGATGATCTCCACCAGATGCCCCGGGTTGCCGCCGGTGCGCTTGAGCAGGAAGTCGAGCAGCGCCGGAGCGACCGCGGCGGCCTCCAGCTCGTGGCGCACCAGGGCCTCGGCGTGGGGACCGGGCAGATCCGCCAGCGACACCTCGTGGCTGACGATCCGCCGCAGCCCCGCCACCGCCGAGTCCGGTCGGTAGGTGCAGACGAACAGGAACGGTCGGTTGGGCGCGGTCACCGACAGCCGGCCCACCAGGTCGAGGGTCAGGCTATCTGCCAGGTGCAGGTCCTCGAGGGCGTAGAGGATCGAGTCTTCAGGGCGCCGCTCCAGGAACTTGAGGATCCCCGAGAGCACCTTCTCGCGCGCGTCGGCATCGGTCAGGTCGATGGCCGCCTCCGGGGCGCCGTCCGGGCGATGCACCGGCTGCAGCAGCGCCACCAGCTCCGGAGCCTCCTCGGTCAGCCCCAGCGGCTCGAGCCCGGCGCGCAGCCGCTCGCGGCGGGTCCGGTCGCTGTCCCCCGGCGCCAGGCCCAGGTAGGCCTCGAACATCGAGAGGATGGGCGCCAGCGGCTGGCCCCTGGTGCTCAGGCGGCAGCGGCCGACCATCCCGATCCCGCCCCGGGCCACCCAGTCGTCGATCACCCGCGACAGCAGCGCGCTCTTCCCCGAGCCGGGGCCACCCGTGAGCGCCACCAGCTGGCTCTGGCGCTTGAGCGCCTTCTCCGACAGGGCCGAGAGCCGCTCCAGCTCGCGGTCGCGCCCGGCCAGGAAGCGGCGCCGCCCGCGCAGCAGCACGTAGTGGGCGGCCGAGGGCGACGAGGAGCGGATGACCTTGACCGGCATCGGCTCCGACTTGCCCTTGAGGCGCACCGGATCGCGCTCCGCGGTCTGGAACTCGCTGTCGAGCTGGCTCATCGCCCTCTCGCTGGCGAGCACCTCGTAGGGCCCGGCGGCGCGGCAGATCCGGGCGGCGGTGTTGACCGAGTCGCCGAGCGCGGTCACGTCGTGGCGCAGGTCGCTGCCGAAGGCCCCGAAGTAGACCTGCCCGGCGTGGATGCCGTGGCGCACGCTCATGCGCGTGGCCCGGGTGGCGCTGTAGCCCTTGAGCCGGGCGGTGGCCTCCAGCGCCGCCAGGACCGCCCGCTCGGCGTCGTTGCCGGCGGGCATCGGCAGGCCGAACAGCGCCATCACCCGGTGGCCGCGGTCGGAGAGGTCGGCCTTGGCCACCAGCGCCCCGTACTTGCGGTAGGCGCGCAGCAGCGAGCGCGACAGGTCGCGGGCCATCTCCCAGCCGAACAGGTCGTCGTCCAGCCCCTCGATCTCTGCGAAGAGGATCACCGCCTCCCGCAGCTCGCCTTCCATGCGCCAGCCGCTGGGCGTGGTGCGCAGGCGGTTGGCGAGCGCGGGGGGAACGAACGGCTCGAGCAGGGCGATCTTGGCCTCGGTCTCGCGCTCGATGCGGCCCTCGAGCGGGACCTTGGGCGACACGCGCACGGGCATCGCCCCCAGGCTCTCGATGACACAGGCGTCCTGGGCGGCGGCGCTCACCTTGCTGTCCGGGCCGAGCCCCTTCACCACCGCCAGGTCGGCCAGCACCGTTCCCGGCACCGCCCGCTCCTGCAGCTCCACCGCCCGGTGAGCCGTGGACCCGGCGCAGACCAGCACCCGCTGGGTGACGTCGCCCACCACCGGCAGCCGCACCTCGCCGCCGGCGATCCCCACCCGGAGCATCAGGTCGCGCCCGTCCTCGGCCAGCAGCGTCCGCAGCGATCCGCGCATCAGCTCCTGGGCCGCCAGCCCGGCCGCCGCTGCCCGCTGCTCGGCCCGCTCGCCGCGAAAGACCACCGTGGCCGAGTCGCCGCCGAAGACCACCACGTACCCGCGGTAGGGAAAGAAGGCCTCCTCGAGCAGTCGGGTCAGCAGCGCGTCGAGGGCTGCGCCGAGCTTGGTCAGTCCCGCCGTGCCCTGGGCCGCCAGCCCCTCGCACAGCGGCGTGAACCCCACCAGATCGGCCTGCAGAACCGCCCCGCGGAACGACTGCGAGGCGACCGAATGCTCCGTCGGATCGGCGAGCACCGCCTCGACCAGGGTGTAGGGCAGCGCCTTGCAGAGCGCGGTCAGGTAGGCGACTCGCTCGGGCTGCGGCGGCCTGGCCATGCGGTGAGCTCCCGGGTGCGGTGCGCGGGCACGTCCGATCGGCAACGATAGACGCGCTGCGCCCAGAGGAGCAACCGGCTCGGCGGCGCCGGGAGGCGGGCCATTGGCCGCGTTGTTACAGCCGTAGCGAGGCCCATATACTCCGCCCGCCCTTGGGGCGACTCGAAGGAGAGACGACCATTCAGCGAGACCTGTTCGGCAACACGCTGGGGCTCAAGCAGAGCCAGCTACAGCGACTGCGCCACACCTACCGGCGCCGCGTAGGCCAGGGGGAGATCGTCAGCCCGGAGCTCGCCCGGCATTTGACCGAGCTTTCTCGAGAGACCAACCGGCAGATCGGGGTGCTGCTCGATCGCAAGGGCGACGTCGAGCAGGTGATCGTCGGCGACGCCACCCGGCTCGAGCTGCCCGACATCGGCCGCGCCCGCGCCGGCCAGATCCGCCTGCGCGGCCTGCGGCTGGTACACACCCACCTCAAGGGCGAGCAGCTGACCCGCGACGACCTGACCGACCTGGCGCTGCTGCGCCTGGACCTGGTGGCGGCGCTGACGGTGACCGAGGACGGGTTGCCTGGCGTCGTCCACTTTGCCCACCTGCTGGCCATCAACCCCCAGGGCGACCTGTGGAGGCTGGAGACCCTGCGCCAGGTCCACGACGCCGACATCGGCGTGGACCGACTGTTCGCCGACCTGGAAGGCGAGTTCTCCCGCCAGGCGGCGCTGCGCAAGACCGACGGGGCCGAGCGCGCCATCCTGGTGGGGATGAGCACCCGGGGGCGCCAGGCCGCCGAGGAGTCGATGGCCGAGCTCAAGGAGCTGGCCCGCTCGGCGGGAGTTCAGATCCTCGAGGCGGTGGTCCAGGGCCGCAAGGACGTCGACCCGCGCTACCTGATCGGCCGCGGCAAGCTGCAGGACCTGGTGCTGCGCTCGATTCAGTCGATGGCCTCGATGATCATCTTCGACTCCGATCTCTCGCCCTCGCAGGCCCGGCACATCGCCGAGGAGACCAGCCTCAAGATCCTCGACCGCACCCAGCTCATCCTGGACATCTTCGCCCAGCGGGCGCAGAGCGCCGACGGCAAGCTTCAGGTGGAGCTGGCGCAGCTCAAGTACCTGCTGCCGCGGCTGACCGGGCGCGACGACTCGCTGTCCCGGCTGGCCGGAGGCATCGGCGGGCGCGGGCCTGGCGAGACCAAGCTCGAGATCGACCGCCGGCGGGTGCGCGACCGGATCACCAGCCTGGAGCAGAAGATCGAGCGGCTGGCCGCCGAGCGCGCGGTGCGGCGGCGCCAGCGCAACCGCCGCGACCTGCCGGTGATCTCGATCGTCGGCTACACCAACGCCGGCAAGTCCACCCTGCTCAACGCCCTGACCCAGAGCGAGGTGCTGGTCGAGGACAAGCTCTTCGCCACCCTGGATCCCACCAGCCGCCGACTGCGCTTCCCGCGCGACCGCGAGGTGATCATCACCGACACCGTGGGCTTCATCCGCGACCTGCCCAAGGACCTGGTCAACGCCTTCCGCGCCACTCTGGAGGAGCTAACCGACGCCGACCTGCTGCTGCACGTGGTCGACGCCTCCGACGCGGCGGCCGAGGAGCAGATCCGGGCGGTGGAGGCCATTCTCGGGGAGCTGGGGCTGCAGTCCACGCCGCGGCTGCTGGTCTTCAACAAGGCCGACCGCGCCACCGGTGCCGCCCAGGTGCTGGCGATGCGCGACGGCGGAGTGGCCATCAGCGCGCTCAACCGGCAGGGCTTCGAGGATCTGCTGCGCCGGGCCGAGACCATCCTCTGGGCCCACGGCAAGGAGGCGCTCTCGTCCGAGGAACCGCCCCCCTCACTCGACGGGACCCCCTCGGTGGCGCTCTAATCGAGCAGGACGCAGAGTTCGAGCGACTCGGACCGGGGGTAGTTCATGGCTTCGTACACGTTGCTGATGCTCGGGCGGCAGTACCTGATCGACCCGACCGCCTTCCGCAACGTCTATACGAATCCGTGGCTGCTTTGGGAGCCGCCAGCGGCCTCGCAGCAGGGCGAGATCCTCCACACCGACGTCTACGAGGACAGACTGGCCTCCGGCGCACCGCTCGAGTCGGGCGGCGTCACCACCGCCATAGAGGTCGTCAAGAAGGACCAGCCCAACGGCTTCCCCTTCGGCATTACCCTGGGACACAGCGAGAACAACGACGTGGTGCTGCGCCACCACCTGGTCTCGCGCTTCCACGCCTACTTCCAGCGCAGCAAGGAGCAGCTGCTGCTGGTGGACGCGGACTCCAAGAACGGCACCTCGCTCGACGGCAAGCGGCTGCAGGCCCGGGTGCCCGAGCCGCTGCCGGCCCGGGCCTCGCTGCGCTTCGGTGAGCTGGAGGTCCGCTACTTCGCGCCCGAGCAGATGATCGCCTTCATCGAGGAGAAGGCGTCGGCCTAGGCGCAGGCGCGAGGCTCAGTCGCTCAGCTTGAGGCGAAAGATCACCGGTTGGCGCGTCTCGTCGCGAAGCACCTGACCGTCCTCGCGCATCTCCTCGAGGAGCTGGGCGGTCTTCATGGTGGGCAGCTTGATCGCCTCGCCGATCTTCTCGGCGCTGGCGCCCACCGGGAAGCGGCGCAGCATGGTCATGATCTCCAGCTTGAAGGCGCCCTTGGCCTGAGTGGTCAGCTCCTGGGTGCGGGCCATGGTCCAGACGGCCCAGCCCACCAGCGCCAGCGTCCCCAGCCCCAGCACCGGGTAGAGCAGATTGATGTTGCGCTCGAACCACGAGGTGTCGAAGTCGACCTCGACGTTGTCCCCCACCAGGCCGAGCGTCAGACGGCGCAGCGCCTCGACGGGCGTCGCGATCGCGGCCAACAATCCGAAGAGATTGGCGTTCATCGGCCGGATGCTAGGGGCGAGCCCGATCCCGGTCAAGAATCGGCTGTGGTCAAAGGATGAAGGAGGTCCCGACCAGCCTCGGCCTCTCGCTCTTGCGGCCGAGGCAGGTGCTCTACCTCCAACCCCGCTTCGCATTGGCCTCGGACCCGCAACTGACCTCGTCCGAGGCCGAGTTGTTGGCCGCCGAGCATCTCCGGACCTCCTCGATGCCCAAGATCTTGGCCTCCAGGCAGGTCGGAACATCCTCAAGGGCCAAGGTCTTGGCCTCCAGGCAGGTCGGAACCTCCTCGAGGGCCAAGGTCTTGACCTCCAGGCAGGTCGGAACCTCCTCGAGGGCCAAGGTCTTGACCTCCAGGCAGGTCGGAACCTCCTCGAGGGCCAAGGTCTTGACCTCCAGGCAGGTCGGAACCTCCTCGAGGGCCAAGGTCTTGACCTCCAGGCAGGTCTGGACCGCCTCGACCCTGAAAGGCAGTTCAGCTCGGGCGTGATCTTGAGCTGGTCGTTCCTGCAACTCAGTTCAGGACTGCCGGGTTGGGGCGTGCCCTCGCTCAGCCGTGGACGAGGTCGCCGAAGGCGCGGACTTCGGCCATACGCTCTGGAGGAAGCGGGCCTTCAAGCACGCCCTGGACATCGGCCGCCAGCTCCTCCCAGCCGCGGGCGCCGCACAGCGCCACATCGACCTTCGGATGGCTGAGCTGGAAACGGTAGCACTCTGCGGGCGAGAGCGGCCCCTTGCCGGCTTTGGGCTTGAGGAGCTTGCCCCAGCGCGTGGCGGTGTAGGCCACGATGCCCGGCCGATCGGGGCCCAGGGAGGCGAACACCTCCTCCTCCGCGCCGCGGTGGGCGGCGTTGTAGCGCAGCATCGCCACGTCCAGCCCGAGTTCCTCCATCAACTGCCGGGCGAGCGAGCGGTCGTGCGAGCTGATGGAGAGCGCTTTGACCTTGCCCTCCTCCTTGAGCCGGCGCATGGCCGGCCAGGTCTTGCCGCCGGTGTACCAGCGGGAGCGGACCCAGGCGATCTGGAAGACGTCGATGGTCTCGACCCCGAGTGTCCGGGCGTAGCGCTCCCAGGTGCGCTGGAGGCTGGCGGCGGTGGGGATGAAGGGCCCGGTGTGCAGGACGAGCTGGTCGCGGTGGCCCGCCTTCACCAGCCGACGGATTCCCTCCTGCACGCCTTTGCTGCGGCCGTCGAAGAAGAAGTAGTTGATGCCCAGCTCGTGGAAGGCGCGCTCGGCGGCGTCGGCGTCGATGCCGAAGGAGCCGGCCAGGCCGAGGCGGGAGCAGAACAAACCGCTGCGCCCCAACGTCTGCTTGGGCAACTGGAGACCGGCCATGGACCTGCCCTTTCGCTCGGAAAATATTTCGTCTTGCCCCGCCGTCGCTGGCATAGTCTCCCGCGCGGCGGGCCGCAAGCCTGCCTCTTCACTGCCGAATTCCCACCGAACGAGCGTGACGCGATGATCGCCCGACCCGCCCTCTTCCTCCTCGCCGCCCTGCTGACCACCAGCGCCGCCGCCGAGCCGGCCGCCGGCCAGGACTTCTCGGCCGAGGTGAAGCTCCTCTTCCGCGTCGTCACCTGCACCGGGGACGAGCCGCTGCCCGCGCACCTCGACGCCAAGGAGGCGGCCGAGTACTGCAAGGCGCTGGCGCCGAAGATGAAGAGCTACAAGGAGAAGTACGTGGTCGCCGCCAAGCAGTTCATCGGCGGGCTGCGGCCGGCCGGGCTGCCGACCACCGTGGTCTATCCCTTCGGCGGCGGCGACCTGATCTCGGCGCTGACCACCTATCCCGACGCCACCGACCTCACCACCCTGTCGCTGGAGCACGTGGGCGACCCGCGGCGGATCAACACCATCGAGAAGAAGCGCTTCGCCGAGAGCCTGCTGCTGGTGCGCAAGACCAGCTGGGGCCTGCTGATGGCCGACAACAGCACCACCGAGAACCTGCAGAAGGGCCAGCGCAACGACATCCCCGGGGAGCTGGCGTTCTTCCTGCTGGCGCTGTCGGTCCACGGCTACGAGCCGGTGGGGCTGCGCTACTTCCAGCTCAACGAGGACGGCACCCCGCACTACCTGACCGCCGAGGAGATCGCCGCCCAGGAGAAGACCATGGCCAAGACCCTGCGCGGCCAGTGGAGCCCGCCGGATCAGTCGGTGGCCTTCTCCAACATGGAGCTGACCTTCCGCGAGCGCGGCAACCCCAACGCCCCGCTGCGCGTGCACCGCCACTTCGCCGCCGACCTGAGCAACAACGGCTTCGACAAGAGCCCGGCGCTGGCCAAGTACCTGGAGGCCAAGGGAAGAATCTGCGCCATGACGAAAGCCGCCAGCTATCTGTTGTGGCGCAATGACTTCTCCAAGATCCGCGACTACCTTCTCGGCCACATGGAGATCATGATCTCCGACAGCACCGGCATCCCGCCGCACTTCCTGGCCGAGTCCGGGTTCGAGGCGGAGACCTTCGGCAAGTTCACCGGCTCGTTCCTCGAGGCGAGCGACGAGCTGAACAAGGAGTTCCGCGAGCTTTGGAACGCCCATCCCGTCCGCCCGCTGCCCTTCCGCTACGGCTACATCGAGGCCTCGGGCGGCAACCACATGATGATCGCGCGCAAGGCGGCCAAGCCCGCGTCGGCGCCGGCGCCCTGATCGCCGCCGTCGCCGCGCTGTCTCTGGCGCTGACCGGGGTTGGGCCGGCGCAGGCCCAGCCCAACGGCAAAGGTACGCTCACCGTGCAAGACCAGGTCGCCGGAGGCACGCATTGGCGGCTGTCGACCGGCGGCGGGCCGGTCCACGTCTGGCGCCCGGCGAACTTCGTCCCGGAGACCGCCGGCGTCGTCATCTACCTGCACGGCTACTTCACCAACGTCGACGAGGCCTGGGCGCTGCACGCGCTGCCGGAGCAGTTCCGCGACAGCGGACGCAACGCGCTCTTCATCTGCCCCGAGGCGCCGGTCGGCAACACCGACACCGTCAAGTGGCAGGATCCGAGCCAGCTGTTCGACCGGGTGCGCTCGCTCGCCAAGGTGAGCATCCCCGAGGGCCCGGTGGTGGCGATGGGCCACAGCGGCGCCTTCCGGACCATCGTCCCCTGGCTCACCTCGCCGGTGCTCGACGAGGTGATCCTGCTCGACGGGCTCTACAACAACACCGGCGACTTCCAGGCCTGGGTGCAGAACCCCGGGGTCAAGGAACACCGGATGGTGCTGGTGGGGTTTGAGACCAGCGAGCGCACCGAACAGATGGTCGCCAGCATCGACGGCGCCCTGGTGCGCGATCAGATCCCGGCGCTGCCCAGCGAGTTCACCCGCCGCGAGCGGCAGGCCCAGGTGCTGTTCCTGCGCTCGCAATACGGGCACATGGAGATCATCACCGAAGGCAAGGTGATCCCGGCGCTGCTCGGGCTGTCGCAGCTGCAACCGTTGTGAGGATCAGCGCTTCGACAGCGGCCGAGAGACCACCAGCACGTGCCCGTCGGGATCGGCGAAGTAGGCCGCCTCGTCGCCCCAGTCCCTGGCCCGGAGGGCATCGAGCTCGCGGGCCCCGGCCTTGCTGAGCCGGTCGATGGCGCCCGGGAGATCGTCGACGCGGAAGTAGACCTCGTGCGGGACCAGCTCGCCCTTGGGGACGGCGAACGGGGTCTGCCCCATGTTTCGGCCGAATCCCTCGCGCTGGTAGACGCCGAAGCCGCCGCCGCCGGGTAGCTCGAACTCGACGTAGACCGGAACCTCGACCCGCGCCCTCCAGCCGAAGGCCTCGCGGTAGAACTTCGCCGACCGCGCCAGGTCGCTGACGGCGAGGATGTGCAGCACCAGCTCGGTGTTGGGCATCTCTTGTTCCTCGAAGGTTGGGGTTCAGCCCTGCTCTTCGGCTGAATCGCTGCCGCGCGCAAGCCCGTACTTGTTGAGCTTGTCGTGCAAGGTGACGCGGCTGATCCCGAGCGCCCGAGCCGCCTCGCTGCGATTCCCCCGCGCCGCCTTGAGCGCCTCGACGATGAGCCCGCGCTCGTAGGCCTCCACCCGCTGCTTGAGCGCGAGCGACGGCGAGGCGGTGGCGCCGTCGGGGAGCAGGCCGAGGTCCAGCTGGCCGTCCGCGGACAGCGCCACCATGCTCTCCAGCGTGTTCTCCAACTCGCGGACGTTGCCCGGCCAGCGATAGGCGCGCAGCCGCTCGATCAGCCCGTCGGGAATCCGCAGCGGCGCGACGCCAAACCGCACGGCGAACTTGTCGAGGAAGTGGTGCGCCAGCGCCGGGATGTCCTGCGGCCTCTCGCGCAGCGGCGGGATGTGCAGGTGCACCACGTTCAGCCGGTAGAACAGGTCCTCGCGGAAGGCGCCCTGCCCCACCCGCTCCTTGAGATCACGATGGGTCGCCGCGATGACCCGGACGTCCACCTTGCGGGCGCGCTCCTCTCCCACCGGCCGGATCTCCCCCTCCTGCAGCACTCGCAGCAGCTTGCCCTGCAGCGCCGGCGCCAGCTCGGCGACCTCGTCGAGGAGGATGGTCCCGCCGTTCGCCTCTCCGAAGAGTCCGGGGCGCGAATGCACCGCGCCAGTGAAGGCGCCCTTGGCATGCCCGAAGAGCTCGGCCTCAGCCAGCTCGGCGGTGAGCGCGGCGCAGTTGAAGCGCACGAAGGGCCTCGCGGCGCGCTTCGAGGCCCGCACCAGCGCCTCGGCGATCCGCTCCTTGCCGGTGCCGCTCTCGCCGGTGATCAGCACCGTGACGTCCCGCGGCGCCACCCGGGCCACCAGCACGCCCAGCTTGCTCATCGCCTCCGAGGCGAAGACCAGCGAGCGCGACAGGTTCAGCTCGCCCGCCAGCCGCTCGTTCTCGACGCTCAGCCGCACCGCCTCGCCGGCGCGCTGGACCACCGCCAGCAGCTCCTCCATCTCGAAAGGCTTGCGGAAGTAGTCGTAGGCCCCGAGCTTCATCGCCTCGACGGCGTGCCGCTCCGAGCCATGGGCGGTGATCAGAATGACCTTGGGCGGCGACGGGCGCCGGTTGACCTGCTTGAGCAGCTCCAGGCCGTCGATGCCCGGCATGCGCAGGTCGGAGATCACCAACTGGAAACCGCCGCCTTCGAGCTTCTGCAGCGCCTGCGCGCCGTCCGAGGCCTCCTCGACCTCCATGTCGGCCGAGGTGAGGATCTCGCGCAGCGTGTAGCGCACGCCGGCATCGTCATCGACGACCAGCACTCGGATGATCACGAGCCGCCTCCCGCCGCACCAACCGCCCTCGGCTCGCGCGGCAAGGTGAGAGCGGCGACGCACCCGCCTCCATCGCGCGCCTCCAAGGTCACCTCGCCCCCGTGCTGGCGCGCCAATGCGCGCGCGATGGTCAGTCCCAACCCCGAGCCGCGCTGTTTGGTCGTTACCCCGGGGGCGAAGAGTCGCTGGGCCAGCTCCGCGGAAAGCCCGGGACCACGATCCATCACATCGAGCCGCACGCCCAGAACAGATTCCGCCAGCTCGATCTCCACAGTTCCGCCGGCGCGGCTGGCTTCGATGGCGTTCTGCACCAGGTTGATCAGCACCTGCTTTACCTTGCGCGAGTCGCAGCGAACCTCCGGGCAGCGACCACGCACCTGGATCCCGATTCCCTTGTCGCGGCACAGCCCCTCGTGGAGCGCGGCCACCTCCTGGCTGAGCGCGCTCAGGTCCGCCTCGGCCAGCGACAGCGGAACCAACGGCCGGGAGAAGTTGAGGAACTCGTCCAGGATTTCCTGCATGCGGTCGATCTCGCGGCGCAGCACGCCGACCCGCTCCGCCCCCTTTCCCTCCGGCAGATCCTTGGTGAGCAGCGCCGCCAGACCCTTGACGCTGGCCATCGGATTCTTGAGCTCGTGGGCGATCTCGCCGGCCAGGGCGGTCAGATCGCGGCCTCGCTCGGCCTGCGTCTTGAGCGACTCGTCGCGCGCTTGGAGTGCTCGCTGCAGCATGCCCAGGAAGATGCTGTTCAGCGCTCTGCCGACGGTGTTCGCCACCAGGACCACCGCGGTGGCGACGAAGGCCGTCGTCAGGAGGTGGAGGTCGTTGTGGCCGCCGCGCGGACCGCCGCCGAACACCTCGAGGTTGAGATCGGGCACCCAGCGGAAGATCTCGGCCGCCGCCATTCCCCAGATGCAGAAGATCTGCGCTCCGGCGTATGCCGCCCGCACCGCGAAGGGCCGGATGAAGAGGCCGTTGAAGAGCGCCAGCGGCAGGACCAACAACAGTACCGGGCTCTCGATTGCCCCGGAGATCGCCGTGACCAGCAGCTGGCCGGCAGTCCCCAGCCCCAGGTTGAAGGCCACTGCGCTGGGCGCGACCCCGATCCGCCGGTAGCGCCAGAGCTCGTAGGCGCTCACCAGCACCAGAGCCACCGACACGAGGAGCAGCAGCGCTCGGCGCCAAGGAGCCGGCTCGACGATCGCCACCCCAATCGCCAAGGCGGCCATCGCCGGCGAGATGATCAGCCGCCCAGCGATGAGCTTTCCGAAGATGCGGTCGATCTCCTCGCTCTGGATCTCGCGCAGGCGCTCGAGTGGGTTCGACATTGGGCGGCTCGCTCCGTGCCAGGCAAGAGTAGCCGACTCAGAGCCCTTTGGCCGAAGCCTTCTCGACGGCCACCAGCGCGGCCCCCAGCCGAGCGCGGGCGTCCGCCAGGGCGATGTCCGACAGGTAGATCTGGTCGTTGGCGTCCACCACCTCGAGGTAGCTGGCGAGCCCTGCCTCGTAGCTGCGCCGGGCAGTCGCGGCGGCCTCGGAGGCCAGCTGCTGCTGGCGCACCACCAGCCGCAGCCGCTCCTTCGCCACCTCGAGGTCCCGAGCCGCGTCGCGCGCCTGCTGCTCGACGTCGACCCGCTGCGCATCGAGAGCTGCCCGGTTCGCCGCCACCTGGGCCTCCGCCTGCCGCTGCTGGCCGTAGCGGAAGCCGCCGTCGTAGAGCGCCCAGCTCAAATTGACGCTCGCCTGCCAGCCGAGGTTGTCGCCCGTCGGGAAGGGCACCGAGCTGGCGAACGCCGAGAGCCCAGCCGAGAGCGTCGGCGCCACCTTCCAAAAGGCCGAATCGACCCGCCGGTCGGCCGCTTCGGAAGCAAGCTGCTGGGCCTTGATCTCCGGCCGGCGCGAGAGCCCCTCCTGGACCAAATCCTCCGCGCTCACGCTCTCGGGAGCACTGAGCTCGGGCATCTGGACCCGCACCAGCTCGGCTCTGCCCAAGAGCACGCCTAGGATCAGTCGCGAGCGGTCGAGCTCGGCCTTGGCGCGCACCAGGTCGGCTTCGCGGCGAACCAACTCGGTCTCGGACTGCTGCTTGGCGAGCGGCGCTCCAGTCCCCGCCTCGAGCGCTCGCGCGGCGCTCTCTGCGAGGTCCCTGGCGTTCTTGACCGCCCGCTCCGACGCCTTGACCACCTCCTCCGCCGCCTGGCTGGACCATCCCGCGTTCTGGAGTGCGGCTCGCACCTGGAGGCGCGCGCTGTCGACCGAGATCTCGGCCGCCCCGGCCGCTTTCCTCGCCGCGGCGATGTCCGAGTAGGCGTTCCCCGCGAACAGCGGCACCCGCAGCGAGCCGGTCGCCGTGAGGGCTTGGATCGGCTGGATGATGGTCTCGGCCGGGATCCCGCTCTCGGGAAGGTGCAGGAGGGCGAACAGCTGCCCTAGGGCAATCTTGGCCTCGGCGCTGTTGCGGTAGTAGCTGCCGCCGGCCACCAGCGAAGGCACCAGCGCCGCATTGGCCTGGCGGACGATTGCCCGCGCTTCGTCGGCGCGGGCCCGGGCCTGGGCCACCGTCAGGCTGCGGGCATCGAGTTCCTCGAGCGCTTGCTGGAGGGTCAGGGTGCGCGGGCCGGTCTGCCCCCATGCCGGCCTGGCCCCGACCAGAAGCGCGGCCGCGACGAGAAGTGTTCGAGCCATGGAGCCTCCGCGCGAGTGAGCGGCTCGCGCCATCTGCCCCGAGAGCAAGCCTGATGCCGAACGCCCCGGGCGCGGCCTCGCTGGGGCCGGGGCCTTTCCAGCCCCAGGGACTGTACGAAGCCCCGAATGCACTGTCGGAAATCCTTACAAGTTCAGATCCCGAAATCCCCAGCTCCCAGGGCAAGTTGCGTTGGCCAAGGCCGGCACGGGGATTGCGATGGCTCGCCCTGGGCCGCACCGTCCGCGGCCGAGGAGCATCCTGGCCATGCGACGCGTCGCTGCGATCTTCGTGGTGCTCACCCTGGCCTTGAGCCTGTTGCTGGCCTTCAAGCTGCGCGCGCAGGCGGCGGAGCAGCGCGGCCCCTCGGGCGGCAGCGGCGAGATCGAGGGCACCGAGGTCAACGTCGCCTCCAAGCTCTCCGCGCGCATCGTCCAGCTCCACGTCGCCAAGGGGGCGCAGGTCAAGAAGGGCGACCTGCTGGTCACCCTGGACTGCGCCGATCCGCGTGCGCAGCTGGCCGAGGCCCAGTCGAGGCTGGAGGCCCTTCAGGAGCAGGCGAGGGCGTCGATCGCCGCCGCCGAGGCCGCGCAGGGATCGCAGCAGGCCGCCAACGCCGGGACCCTCGCCGCTCGCGCCCAGGCCGCGGCGCTCGCCGCCCAGCGCGATGCCGCTCGCCGACAGGCCAAGCGCCTGGAGGCGGTGGGCAACGACGTGGCGGTCTCGAGCCGCGATCAGATTCGCTCTAGCGCCGAAGGGCTCGAGCACCAGCTCGAGGCTGCCGAGGCGAGCCAGAAGGTCTCCGACGCCCAGGCCAACGCCGCCCTCGGGCAGTGGCGTGCCGCGGTCTTCCAGGCCAAGGCCTCCGAGAGCAACGCCCGCGCCGCCGAGGCGCCGATCGCCCGCGCCAAGATCCTGGTGGCCGAGTGCGAGATTCGCGCGCCCCGCGACGCCGAGGTCGAAGACCTGCCCTTCGAGGTTGGCGAGCTGGTCGCTCCCGGGGCGGTGCTGGTGCGCCTGATCGACCTGAGCGAGGTCAAGGCGATCTTCTATCTGCCCAACGCCGAGCTGGCCGCGGTCAAGACCGGAGCGAAGGCCGAGGTGGTCGCCGACGCCTTCCCCGGCCGGACCTTCTCCGGGACGGTGAAGACCGTGGCCCTCAAGGCGGAGTTCACGCCACGCAACATCCAGACGCGCTCGGACCGCGACCGCCTCGTCTATCCGGTGGAGGTCTGGCTCGCCAATCCCGACCGGCTGCTGCGCGCCGGAATGCCGGTGCAGGTGACTATCCCCGGGACGGAGCGCCAGCGATGAGCGAGCCCGCGCTCGAGGCCCGCCAGATGAAGCGGAGCTTCGGCGCTACCCAGGCGCTGCGGGGCCTGACGCTCACGGTGGCTCGCGGCGAGCTGTACGGCCTGGTGGGCCCCGATGGCGCCGGCAAGACCACCGCCATCCGCGCGCTCACCGGGCTCATCGATCTCAACAGCGGCGAGGCGCGCGTCCTCGGGCTCGATCCGATCAAGGGCGGGCACCAGGTGCGCGAATCTCTGGGGTTGATGCCGCAGCAGTACTCGCTCTACCGCGACCTCACGGTGGCCGAGAACCTGCGCTTCTTCGCCCGCCTCAACTGCCTGCCACGGCCGGTCTTCGAGGAGAGATCGGAGCGCCTGCTGCGGATCACGCGGCTGGGCCCGTTCGCCGACCGCCGGGCCGATGCCCTCAGCGGCGGCATGTACAAGAAGCTGGCGCTCGCCTGCGCGCTGCTGCACCAGCCGCAGGTGCTGCTGCTGGACGAGCCGACCAACGGCGTCGATCCGGTCAGCCGCCGCGAGCTGTGGGCGCTGCTGCACGAGTTCGTGAGCTCGGGGATGGCGGTGCTCATCTCGACGCCGTACATGGACGAAGCCGAGCGCTGCCATCGAGTGGGGCTGATTCACGAGGGCGCGCTGCTGCTCGAGGGCGAGCCGCGCAACCTGATTCAGGAGCTCGAAGGCGAAGCCTGGGAGATCGTCGGCGGGGATCGCGAGGCGGTCGATCAGCTCCTCGCCGGGCGGCGCGAGATCCTGGCCTCCTCTCCCGCGGGAGATCGCCTGCGCGTGGTCACCACCCGCACCGGCGGTCGGGCCCTCTCCGCGGCGCTCGTGCCTCTTGGCGCCACCCTCAAGCCGACCATCCCCGACTTCGAGGACCTCTTCCTGGCGCGCATCGGCGCCGAGGGGCGCGCATGAGCGAGCACGCCATCGTCGCCTCGCACCTGGAGAAGCGCTTCGGGGCCTTCCGCGCGGTGGCCGACGTCTCCTTCCACGTCGAGCGCGGCGAGATCTTCGGCTACCTGGGGGCCAATGGCGCCGGCAAGTCGACCACCATCCGCATGCTTTGCGGCCTGCTGGCGCCGACCTCGGGCCAGGCCATCGTCGCCGGGGCCGACGTGGACCAGGACCCCGAGGCGGTCAAGCTCGCCATCGGCTACATGTCGCAGAAGTTTTCGCTCTACCCCGACATTTCGGTCATCGAGAACCTGCTCTTCTTTGGCGGCGCCTACGGCCTGGGCCGAAAGGAGCTGCGGGCCCGCGCCGAGGAAATCCTGGCGCTCACCGGCCTCGAGTCGCAGCGCACGACCATCACCGGCGCGCTCCCGGGAGGCATTCGCCAGCGCCTGGCGCTGGGCTGCGCCATCCTCCACAAGCCGGAGATCGTCTTCCTCGACGAGCCCACCGCGGGAGTCGACCCGGTGGCGCGCCGGGCCTTCTGGCGACTGATCCGCGACCTGGCCAAGGCGGGCACCACGGTCTTCGTCACCACCCACTACCTCGACGAGGCCGAGTACTGCCGCCGCATCGGGCTGATGGTGGACGGCCGCCTGGTGGCGCTCGATACCCCGGCCGCGCTCAAGCGCGAGCATGTTCCCGAGCGCGTGCTGGCGCTGCGCGGCCCCGCGATCACCTCCGCGATGCAGTTGCTGAGCACCCAGGTCGGCATCAAGGAGGTCACTCCCTTCGGCGCCGGCCTGCACGTGCGCGCCGAGCCGGGGATGTGGGACGAGGTCGCGGTCCAGGAGCTACTCCAGCGCTCGGGGTTGCTCGGCATCTCGGTCGAGCCGGTGGAGCCATCGCTCGAGGACGTCTTCCTGGCGGTGGTCGGCAAGTCCTCCCAGGCCAACGGGGAGGTGAGCCCGTGAACCGCGCCCAGCGATTCTTCCTGCGTATCGGCGCCTTGGCCGCCAAGGAAGCCCTGCACATCCTCCGCGACGTGCGCACGCTCTACCTGGCGCTGGTGATGCCGGTGGTGATGCTGCTGATCTTCGGCTACGGCGTCAGCTTCGACATCGACCAGATTCCCATCGCGGTGCTCGACCTGGATCGCAGCGCCACCTCGCGAGAGCTGGTGCGCCGGATGGTCGCACCCGGGGAGGTGATCCTCGGCGCCGAGGTCGACACCGCTGCCCAGGGCGAGCACCTGGTCACCATCGGCAAGGTGCTGGGCCTGCTCACCATCCCGGCGCGCGCCTCGGAGGACCTCGCCGCCGGAAAACCGGTGACCCTGCAGCTGGCGGTGGACGGCAGCGACGGCGTGGTGGCCAACCAGGTGTTGTCGAAGACCGAGGCCCTGGCCCGCAGCATCGCCAACGATCTGGTCGGGGTCTCGGGGACGCCGTCGCCGCCGATGCAGGTCAAGATGTGGACCCGCTACAACCCTCAGGCGCGCTCGGTGCTCTTCATGGTCCCCGGGCTGTCGGCCTACCTGTTGGCGATCGCCGCGGTGATGCTGACCGCGCTGGCGGTCGCCGGCGAGTGGGAGCGCGGCTCGATGGAGCAGCTGTTCGCCTCGCCGGTGGGGCGGCTGGAGATCATCGTCGGCAAGCTGCTGCCCTACCTGGCGGTGGGGATGCTCCAGCTGCTGCTGGTGCTGGCGCTGGGGACCTGGGCCTTCGACGTGCCGATCCGCGGCAGCGTCTGGCTGCTGCTGCTGGTCGGCTTCCTGTTCCTGGTGGGAATGCTCGGGCAAGGGCTGCTCATCTCGGTCATCGCCAAGAACCAGATGGTGGCCACGCAGGCCGGCGCGCTCAGCTCGCTGCTGCCCTCGATGCTGTTGTCGGGCTTCGTGATCCCGATCGAGAACATGCCCACGGTCCTGCAGGGGCTCTCGCACATCGTCGCCGCCCGCTACCTGGTCCACGCCCTGCGCGCGCTGATGCTCAAGGGCGCCGCCTTCTCCGACATCTCCCGAGACCTGGTGGCCCTCATCATCTTCGCGGTCTTCGTCCTCGGCGTGGCGACCGCCCGGTTCCGCCGCCGTCTGGCTTGAGGAAGAGCGATGCGCCCCAGACCCTCGGCAGCCATCCAGTTGGTCAGCGTGGTCCGCAAGGAGATCCTGCAGACCGTCCGCGACAAGCGGGTGATGTTCATGCTGATGGTGGCTCCGGTGCTGCAACTGGTGGTCTTCGGCTTCGCTGTCGACTTCACCGTCGACAACGTGCCGACGGCGGTGGTGGACATGGATCAGACGCAGGCCAGCCGCCAGCACCTGCGCAGAATTCTCGCCGATGGGACGCTCCGCCGACGGCTCGACGCCCCCAACCCCGAGGTCAGCGGACGCGCACTGGAAACCGGCGAGGCCGCGGCGTCGATCATCTTTCCCTACGGATTCCAGCGGGACCTGGACCGCGGAGAGACGGCAGAAGTCCAGGTGGTGCTTGACGGTTCCGATCCCAACCGCTCCACCGGCGCCGCGCTGGCGGTATCGCGCTACTTCGCCCAGACCGGCGCCGAGCTCGCCCGCGAACGCGCCCTTTCCCGAGCGGCCGCCACCGACCTCCAGCGGCCGCCGATGGGCTCGGTCGACCTGACCACGCGCATCTGGTTCAACCCCGGGCTGGCCACCCCGCCATTCCTGATTCCCGGCGTGCTGGCGATGTTGCTGGTGGTGGTGACCACCATCGTCACCTCCATGGGACTGGCCCGCGAGCGGGAGATTGGGACCATGGAGCAGGTGCTGGTGACTCCGATGCGCCCGCAGATCCTGCTGCTGGGCAAGCTGCTCCCGTTCCTGGCCATCGGCTGCTTCGACGTGGCCTTCGGCCTGACGGTCGGCGCCTGGGTCTTCTCGGTTCCGATTCGCGGCAGCGTGGCGTTGGTCTTCGCCGCCACCCTCTGTTACGTGATGACGACGCTGGGAATTGGGCTGCTGATCTCCACCTTCAGCCGGACGCAGCAGCAGGCCTTCCTGGGCGCCTTCCTCTTCGCCATGCCGGCGCTACTGCTCTCAGGAGTGATGACTCCGATTCGCGCCATGCCCGAGTGGCTGCAGCTCATCACCCTCTTCAATCCGTTGCGCTACTACGTGGTTGTGATGCGCGAGACCCTGCTCAAGGGCGCCGGACTGCCCGAGGTCTGGGGAAATCTGATGGCGCTGGCGGTCTTCGGGCTGCTCATCCTGACCAGCGCCACGCTGCGCTTCCACAAGCGGCTGGCCTGAGGGTTCTGGCCGCGCCCGAGGTACGATTGGCCATGCGCCGCCTCCTCGCCTACTCCGTACTCGGGCTCTCGATCGGCATCGGAGCGATGGCCTCCTATCGCTACCTGCCGGCCCGGGCCAAACCGCTTCCCGATCCCGCGGCAGTGCTCCTCAAGGTCCGCGAAGTCGCGCGGCTCGAGACGCTCGACGCCTCGATCTACAAGAAGGTGCGCTTCGCTCCCGATCCGGTGGGCACCGACTCCTTCTGGGGAGACGTCTTCGCCTGGGCGCGCTACTCGATCCGCAGCGCCGAGGGCCGCGCCATCGTCTTCGCCGAGGCCCACCTCGGGCTCGACCTGGAGAAGCTCGGCCCCGAGAGCGTGCTGGTGGTGGAGCGCACCGTCTTCCTCGTCCTGCCGCCGATCCGGGTCCAGATCGAGCTCAAGCCCGGCGAGACCGAGATCATCGGCTCGAACCTCGACTCCCAGGAGACCGCGCGCCTCTTCGAGCTGGCCAAGAGCGCCTTCGAGCGCGAGGTGAGCGCCGACGCCCAGCTCAATCGCCGAGCGCGCGATTCGGCCGAGCGCTCCATCCGCGCGCTGCTGCTGACGCTGGGCTTCGACGACGTGCGCTTCGTGGACGTGCTGCCGAAACCGGCGGGAACTGGCTGAAGTGAAGGCCATCCCCCTCACGCGGCTTGGGAGGCGCCGGGGCCCTGCCTAAGATGCCAGCCCGCTTTCGGCATCCCCTGAGCGAATGGGAGGGACCATGGAATCCGCCATTCCACGTCGTGTCTTGGTGACCGGAGCAGGCAGCGGACTGGGCCGCAGCATCGCCGCGACCATGGCGGGCGCCGGCGATCAGGTGATCGGCACCGTCAGAAGCCCCGAGCGAGCGCGGCTTCTCACCGTCGAATCGAAGGTGGCCGGGCCGCCGATCGAGTTCCGCCCTCTCGAGCTCACCGACTCGCGGCAGATCGGCGCTCTGGCGGCTTCAATCGAGGGCCCGCTCGACGTGCTGGTCCTGAACGCGGGGATGGGCGTCTTCGGCTCGGTCGAGGAGCTCGGCGCCGAGGAGACGGCGCTTCAATTCGCCGCCAACCTGCTCGGTCCGCTCGAGCTGGCGCAGAAGCTGCTGCCCGGACTTCGCGAGCGGCGCGGCCGCGTTATCTGGATCGGATCGATGGCCGGCCGCTTCGCCATGCCGTTCCAGGCCCACTACTCGGCCACCAAGTCCGCCATCGCCGCGATGAGCGACGCCATGCGGCTGGAGTTGGCTCCCCACGGCGTCAAGGTGACCTGCGTCGAGCCGGGCGATTTCGCCACCAACTTCACCCGCAACCGGCTGGTGCCCAGGGTCGAGAACTCCCCCTACTCCGAGCAGTTGGCGGTCTGCCTCAAGGTGGCCGAGTCCCAGGAGACGGGAGGCCCGGGCGCGGAATGGGTGGGGCGGCTGGTGCACCAGCTCTCGCGGATGAAGAACCCGCCGGCCAGGCGCCCGGTCGGCCGCTGGGCGAGGACGCTGTGCTGGCTGCGCGACTTCCTCCCCGACTCCCTGCGCGAGGCGGTGGTGCGCCAGATGTTCGGGATGTGAGGGCCCCGCATCCGAGCGGTTGCCGGCGTTTCCCTTCGAGGAGAGATCTCTTCGAGGGGTTCGCGCGTGCGCACCAAGTTCGGACTGCTCGCAGCTGCGGTCGCCGTCCTTTCCACCGCGTTCGCCGCCGGAGCGCAGGGTGGGCCGCCGGCTGAGAAGTTCCCGCGCGGGACCTTGGTGGACGCCGAGGGGAAGCGCGTCGAAGGCGGCCGGCTGCTCGAGATGCTGAGAGCTGCCGACTTCATCCTGGTCGGCGAGCAGCACACCTCCCGCTGCGATCACCTGGCGCAAGCCCGGCTGCTCGAGCTGATGGCGTTCGGCGGCCTGCGCGCGGCGGTGGGAGTGGAGATGGTGGGCGTCGAGCAGCAGCGCGCACTCGATCTCTTCAACCAGCGGCGCATCCCGGCCTGCCGGCTCGACGACGCGCTGCTCTGGGGCGAGAACTGGGGCTTCGACTTCAACCTCTACCGGCCGATCTTCGAGACCGCCGAGGCCTTCGACCTCCCGGTGGTCGCCCTCAACATCCCCTTCTACCTGGCGCACATGATCGCCGAGGGCCGCATCGATCCCCAGACCGTGCTCCCGCGCAATCTAGTTCCGGACCCGGTGATTCCGCCGCCGCCGGAGCAGCTGGCGCGGCTGAGTGACGAGATCTCGCTGCACCAGCAGATGCTCGGCATCAGCGATGGCGAACAGGCCCTGGAGCGGTTTGCCTACGTGCAGTCTCTCTGGGACTCGCAGATGGCCGAGGTCTCGCTGCGCGCTTATGCCCGGCTCGAGCGCCCGGTGGTCGTCCTCGCCGGGAAGGGACACGTGGAGCGCGGCTACGGCATTGCCAGCCGGCTGCGCGCCCTGGCCCCCGGGGTGCGCATCCTCTCGGTCCTTCCCTGGCGAGGGAAGGAGGCGCCCGAGCCGCTGGACGCCGATCTCTTCTTCTACTGTCCCGGCGAGTAGGCGCCTGCCCGATCGTCCAGCAGCGTCCCGAATGCAGTCCCCCTGCGAGATGCCCAACGTCGACGGGGGTATTTGCCCATGGTCTTCCCCGGCAGAGGGATGGGCTTTACGGAGTTCCTCCGCGCGCTCGCGCGCCGCTACCAAGACGACGAGGTCAGCAACGTGGCCGGCGCGGTGACCTTCTTCGGCGTGCTGGCGCTCTTCCCTTTCCTGCTCTTCCTGGTAGCTCTGGCCGGCCTGTTCATCGACCCCAGAGAGGCCGACGCCCTGATCCAGCAGCTGAGCAAGGTGGCACCCGGGGACGTCTCTCGGATCCTCGGTTCGCAGATCCACAGCCTCAGCCAAAGCAGCAGCACCAGCCTGCTGACAATGAGTGTGCTGTTCGCGGTCTTCTCCGCGTCCAGCGGCGTGGTGGCGCTGATCCAGGCGCTCAACCGCGCCTACGGAGTCGAGGAGAAGCGGCCGTTCTGGAAGGTGCGGCTGGTGGCGCTCGGGGCGACGCTCTCCGCCGCGGCCCTGTCGCTGCTGGCAATCCTGCTGGCTCTTGGATTCCCCGCCATCGCCTCGGCCGTCGGCCATCCGCTCGGGACGCTCATCCTCTGGCTGCGGATGCCGGTGGCCGGCGTGGTCATGATGTTCGTCTGGGCGCTGCTCTACTACTTCCTCCCCGACACCGAGCAGGCCTTCAAGCTCATCACCCCCGGCAGCGTGGTGGGCGTGGTGGTGTGGGTCCTGGCCTCGTGGGGCTTCTCGGTCTACGTCAGCCACTTCGGCAACTACCAGGCGACCTACGGTGCGCTGGGCGGAATCATCGTCATGCTGCTGTGGATGTGGATCTCCTCGCAGGTGGTGCTGATCGGCGCCGAGATCAACGCCATCCTCGAGGGCCGGTCGCCGAAGGGGAAGCGCGTGGAAGCGCAGTCGCTCGCCAACCGCGGCCTCGGAGAGGAAGCTTCGGGCGCGCTGCCGCGCCCGCATCACATTCCGGAGAAGACGCCTCGGCCTCCGTCGCCGCCGCCCTCTATCTCCGCCAATCCGGACCGGCGCCCGGGAGTGGGTCTGTGGCTGGCGCTCGGCGTGGCCCTGCTCACCGGCTGGCGGCTGACGCGTTGAGCGCGCGGAGCTGCCGCAGGAGCCGCAGCACCCCGCGCCCGTCCGGACCTTCGAGCACCCGGTCAGCGACGGCCTTGAGCGCCGGCACCGCGTCGCCCACCGCCACGCCCTCGCCGCAGGACTGCAGCATCTCGACATCGTTCTCTCCGTCTCCCACCGCCATCGTCTGCGCCGAGGCCGCGCCCAGCGCCGCCAGGGCGTGAGAGAGCCCGCTCGCCTTGGACACCGACGGCGGTTGGATCATGAGCGACTCGCGGTTCCTCGAGAGCCGGATGTCGAGCCGCAGATTTGCCGCCAGCTCGCGCACCAGCGGTTCGTTGACCGCGAGCGTCGCCAGCAGCACGCGCCCTCGGACGACTCGCGCTCCTCTTCGCGCCAGCGCCGCGGCCAATCGATCATCGACCGGTGGAGCGAGCGGCAGGGTCGAGTCGCCGGAGGCCAACACCGACCCGTTCTCCACGACCAGCCTGTCGAAGAGCTGAGGGGCCTCCGGGCAGGCCTGCAACAGCTCGCTCAGCGTGCGCCCTGTCACCACCACCAGCCGCAGCCCGTCGGCGCGCAAGAGGCGCAGCTGATCCATCAGCTCCGCGCCGACACGCCCCTCGTCGGCGAGCGTGCCGTCGTAGTCAAAGGCCAGGACCGCGAGCTCGGGCGACATCCCGGCTGAAAGCTGGCGATGGACGATCGCTCACGGCTTCTTGACGGGCGGTGGGACATCCAGGCGAGACGCGCCGATCGCCCGGCGAGCGTCCTCCTCGCCCTCGGGCTCGGTCTCGACCAGGTCGGCGGTGGTGACGGCGGTGGTACCGAACCGCTCCGCGATGCGGTCGAGGGCGCGGTTGAGCCGGTCGGCGCGCCCGGGCTTGGGCGCGAACAGCGGCATCTGAGCTCCGGCCGATAGCAACTCCTGCGCCGATACGCCCGTCAGCCGGATCGCCCTCCCCTTCGGCACCCGTTCGAGCAGCGCCACTGCCTGCCGGTAGAGCTGCTGCCCGTCGTCGGTGGGCGCCTCGAGCGTGGCGCGCCGGGTGACGACCTCGAAGTCGGCGAACTTGATCTTGAGCTGGACGACCCGCCCCTTGACCCCGGCTCGGCGCAGCCGACGCGCCACCCGCAGCGCCTGCGAGTGGAGGTGCGCCAGCAGCGGCTCCTGCCCCTCGAGGTCGTGCTCGAAGGTGTCCTCGGCGCCCATGCTCTTGGCTTCGCGGTCCGGCACCACCTCGCGCGGGTCGATGCCGTGGGCCAGCTCCCACAGGTGCCGTCCGCTGTCCCCGAGCCGCCGCTCGAGCCAGGCCACGTCCCGGGCCCCCACGTCGCCGATGGTCTGCAGCCCGAGCCCCTTGAGCGTGGCCTCGGTCTTCGGACCGACGCCCCACAGCCGCCCGACCGGCAGGGGCGCGAGGAAGCTGACCGTCTCCGCCTCGGGGACCTCCTTCTGCCCGTTGGGCTTGGCGAAGTCGGAGGCGATCTTGGCGACGAACTTCACCGCCGCGATCCCCGCCGACGAGGGCAGGCCGGTCTCCCTGGCGATCCGCTCCCTCAGATGGCGCGCGATCTGGGCCGGCGGCCCGAAGAGCGCCTGAGAGGCGGTCACGTCGAGAAAGGCCTCGTCGAGCGAGAGGGGCTCGATCAGCGGAGTGACGCTCTCGAAGATGGAGAAGACCTTGTCGCTGGCCTCCTCGTAGGCGGCGAAGCGCGGCGGCACCACGATGGCGTGCGGCGCCAGCTTGACCGCCCGGGCCATGGGGATGGCGCTGCGCACCCCGAACGGCCGGGCCTCGTAGGAGGCGGCCAGCACCACCCCGCGGCGCAGGTGGCCGCCGACGATGACGGGCTTGCCCTTGAGCGCCGGGTTGTCGCGCTGCTCGACGGACGCATAGAAGGCGTCCATGTCGAGGTGGATGATGGCCCGGGTCACCTTCGCTCGCTCCTGCGCTCGCTGCTCTCCCGGGGTTGCTGGAAGGCGCCTACTTCTTGGCCGCCTCGCTCATCGCCCTCCAGAGGAAGTCGGTCTCAAGCGGCGAGAGGTCATAGCGCACGGACGCCTCCTCGATGAGCTTGGAGAGGCGCTGGCTGGCGTCGTCAAGGCGGCGGTCGCTGATCCACTTGACTGCCTGGCGCAGTGACTCGCCTTCCGGAAGTGGGCTGGGCACGAGCGTCACCTTTCTCGACAAAGTTAGGTTGATGCAACCATAGAGCCCCTGCCCGTTCAACGACTTGCCCTCCGCCCGTTCTGCCGGGCTGCTGGCACAGGCATGCCTCGTAGGCGGCCGAGCACGAAGAGATCTGCACTCAAGCTCTCAATTCGCTATAAGGGTGCGGCCTTTGGCCACTCTGGCCCCATAGAAAGGGAAACGAATGCGCAAGTCTCTCATCGCCGCGGTCCTCGTGATTGCGGCCTGCAATCCCCAGTCGTCGTCGTCCGCGCCCGCCGCCAAGGCCGGCCCGCTCACCACCGACAACGACAAGACCTTCTACGCGCTCGGCCTCGCCGAGGCGAAGCGGCTCGAGGTCTTCTCGATGAAGCCGGAGGAGATCGAGCAGGTGAAGCGCGGCATGGCCGACGGCTTCAGCGGCGCCAAGGCCGAGGTCGAGCTGGACAAGTGGGGCCCCAAGATCAGCGAGCTGGCCCGCAACCGCTTCCAGGAGAAGGCCAAGGCCGAGCAGGCCAAGGCCCAGGCCAACCTCCCCGTCGAGAAGGAGAAGGGCAAGGCCTACGCCGAGAAGGCCGCCGCCGAGAAGGGCGCCGAGAAGACCGCCTCCGGGATGGTGTACCAGGAGCTGACCGCCGGCACCGGCGCCCAGCCCAAGGCCACCGACCGGGTCAAGGTGCACTACAAGGGCACCCTCATCGACGGCACCGAGTTTGACAGCTCCTACTCCCGCAACGAGCCGGCCGAGTTCCCGCTCAACGGCGTGATCCCCTGCTGGACCGAGGGCGTGCAGAAGATCAAGGTCGGCGGCAAGGCCAAGCTGGTCTGCCCGTCGGACATCGCCTACGGCGACTCCGGCCGTCCGCCCAAGATCGCCGGCGGCGCCACGCTGGTCTTCGAGGTCGAGCTGCTCGAGGTCAAGGCCGCCCCTGAGATGGCCCCGGCCCCGGGCGCGATGCCCCCTGGCCACCCGGCCGTCCCCGGCGGCGCAACGCCTCCGCCGGCCAGGCCCGCCACCCCGGGCAACAAGTAGCCGAATCATCTAGCAGTAGCAGTCCGCGGCGCGCGTCCCTCACCGGGAGGCGCGCCGCGGCGCTTCAGGGGAGCGAGCCTTCCGCACAAGAGGCTGTCGCGGCGCGCGGGCGCCACTCGCGGGCGGCGTAGAGGGCGAAGGTGAAGGCCCAGGCTCCGAGGACATCGATGGTGTAGTGCATGTGCGCCGAGAGCACGGTGGCGACCATCGACAGGTGAGCCGCCAGCGCCAGCCAGCGCAGCCGCGGCCGATCCCACAGGTAGAGCACCAGCAGGAAGGTGGTCGCGGTGTGGCCGGAGAAGAAGAGGTCCTTGGTCAGGTAGGCGCGGGCCGAGCCGTGGGCAAAGACGCCGATCGGCGAAAGCAGGTCGAGGTAGGCCTCCCAGAATCCCCTTCCCCCAAGGCCCGCGCCGGCGCCGGCGGAATCGGGCGGCCCGAGCCCAGTGGCGGCGATGCACAGGCCGCGCGCCAGCGACACCAGCCCTCCGGTAATCATGTAGCGCACCCAGCGCCGGGGCAGCAGCACCAAGAATGCCGCCGAGATCGGCAGGTAGAGCCCCAGCCAGGCGACGTAGTTCAGCCGATCGATCCAGGCCTGATACGGCACGTGCTCCAGCAGCAGGTCGGGGAGCGACGGCGCGGGGCGCAGCTCGTTCCAAAGGGCCAGCGCGGTCATCGCCGCATAGCAGGCGTACCGAAAGGCGATCGCCAGCGCGAGCCACGGCCAGACAGCGCGCAGAGAAGCGAGCCAGGGATAGGGAGCTGCGGCGACGGGCGCGAGCGCTGGCGGTGACATGGGCTCGGATTCTTTCAGTCTCCGGGCCGCTTGCCCACTGGCCGCGTCGCTGCCGCGAGGATGGATTGGCTTGCTTCGATGGCGGGTTTGCCCGCATCTTCGCGGCGCATGCGCGACCCGGTAATCCTGCTCGACCTCGGCAACGTCCTCGTCAAACTCGATTTCGCGCGCGGCCTGGCCCGCCTTCTTCGCCTGGCCGGTCCCGGCGCGCCCGCCATCAGCGATCCGGCCCAGGTCTTCCTCGCGCCCGCCGCTCTGGCCTTCAACCGCGGCGATCTGGAGCCCGAGGCGTTCCTGCGCTCGCTGGCGGAGCATCTCGACGTCCCCGAAGCCAGGCTCGGCGAGCTCTCGCAGGCCTGGAGCGACATCTTCGACCCGTGGCCGGAGATGGAGTCGCTGGCCGACGAGCTTCTGGCCTCGCACCGGGTGTACCTGCTCTCCAACACCGACGCGCTGCACCTCGCCTACCTGCTCCCTCGCATGCCGGTGCTCGGCCGGCTCAGCGGCCTCCACCTCTCGTTCGAAGCACGGGCGATCAAGCCCGACCAGCGCTTCTTCGAGCTGGCGCTGCGGCGTTGGGCGCTCGATCCCGCGCGCTGCCTGTTCATCGACGATCGCAGCGAGCACTGCGCCGGCGCCCGCTCGGCGGGCATCGAATCCTGGCAGCACCGGGGAGACGTCGCCGAGCTGCGGAAGTTCCTCCGCAGCAGAGGCGTGCAGATCCGCTGAGCGCGCTCCGCGTCAGAAGTTGTAGTTCTTGGGATCGAAGTCGGCGTCGGTGAGCCCGACGTTGATGCGAATGTTCTCGTAGCCGTAGTCCTCGACCAGCCGCAGCTGCCCGTCCTCGACGTTCCAGACCTGCAGCCGAGTCGGCAGGTCCAGGCCCTCGCGCAGGCAGAACACCACCCGCTCTCCGTACAGGTCGGGACAGCGCCGCTTGTCGAAGGTGACATCGAGGCACTGGCTCTGCGCGCCGTACTCCTCGCGCTTGCCCACGGTCTTGGCACTGACCACGCACTGCGGCCGGGCCTGGCACTCGCGGGTGTCGCGCTCGATGATCCCGACCAGGAAGTGGTACCCGGACTGGACGATGGTGTGCCGGTTGCCGCGCATCGCGGTCCAGGAATCGACCTTGAGCGACACCGTGATGTCCGGGAAGCTGCCGGGGTGGGCAATCAGCTTGTTGTCGTTGATCCCCTCGCGCCAGATGGCCTCCATCCCTTCCCGCGTCTTCAGGTAGAACGCCCGCGGTTTGGAGCGAAACTTCAGCTCGCTGATTACCTGGGGAAGCTGACCGGACTTGTACTCCCGTCGGTAGAAGATCATGGTCCCGTCGTTGGCCTTGGACAGCGCCAGCGACATGCGCTCCACCGCTTCGATGATCGGGACCAGCTGCGAGTCGGAGACGCGGGTCTGCGTCGCGGGAGCCTCGGCCGGGGCTCGGGCACTATTGGCGGCGGGAGCCTGCCCGGCCAGCGCCGCCAGAACCATCGCGAAGGCACATCCCATCGTCGGCTCCCGGGCGCTCGCCCGCTTGGATGCAAGCCTACCAAGCTGGTAACAGTTCGTCGGGTTGGTCAAGCTGCCCTCTGAGAGCGGCCCCATCTGAAGAGGCGAGCGCCCATGTCCCCGACCATCGCCAGCGAATTGTTGGAGGCCCTGCGCCGCCGCCCGGGCGAGGCCCTCGAGCTGCACCGGAGGTTCGTCAATCCCGCCTTCGCTGAGCTGCTCTCCATGGCCGGCTACGGCCGGACCTTCGTCCGCGCCCAGGGCATGGAGCTCGAGGATCTCGAGGGCGCGCGCTACCTGGACTTCGTCGCCGGCTACGGCTCGCTCAACTTCGGGCACAACCCGCCGCCGCTGCGCGAGGCGCTGACCGAGATCCTCGCGGCGCAGGTGCCGAGCTTCGCCCAGGTCGACTTCAACGCCCTCGAAGGGCTCGCCGCCGAGAGGCTAGCCAACGCGCTGCCTTCCGGGCTGGACAAGGTCTTCTTCTGCAGCAGCGGCACCGAGGCGGTGGAGGCCGGGATCAAGCTGGCGCGGGCCGCCACCGGCCGCCGGCGGATGCTCTCCTGCGAGGGCGCCTATCACGGCCTGACGCTGGGCGCGCTGAGCCTGCACGGCAGCCCGGCCGCGCGCCGCCGTTTCGAGCCGCTGCTTCCCGGCAACGAGCAGATGCCCTTCGACGACCTGCAGGCGCTCGAACGCGAGCTCAAGCGCGGCGAGGTGGCGGCCTTCGTGGTGGAGCCGATCCTCGGCGAAGGCGGGGCGATCGCCCCGCGGCCCGGCTTTCTGCCTGCGGCGCTGGAGCTTTGCCACCGCCACGGGGCACTGCTGATCCTCGACGAGGTGCAGACCGGAATGGGTCGCACCGGCCGGACGCTGGCTTGCGAGTGGGATGGAGTGGTCCCCGACGCGGTGGCGCTGGCGAAGTCGCTCGGCGGCGGGCTGGTGCCGGTGGGCGCGCTGGTGGCGCGCGACAAGGTCTTCCGGCGAGCGTACGGCACGACTCAGACCTGCCAGGACCACAACAACACCTTCGGCGGCGGAGCACTGGCCATGACGGCGGTGCTGGCGTCGCTCGCCCTGCTCGAGCGGGAGCGGCTCGCCGAGCGCGCTGAGACGGAGGGGCGCTACCTGCGCGAGCAGCTGGAGCGGCTGGCGAAGCGCCACAAGTCGATCCGCGAGGTGCGCGGCCGTGGGCTGCTGCTGGGGATCAAGTTCGAGGACGCCTCGCGCGGGCTCCTGGAGAAGACGCCGCTCAAGGGGATCGGCCAGGCCAGCTCGTTCCTGCTGGTGCAGAGTGTCGCCCTGCGGCTCGCCGCGGAGCACCGAATCCTGGCGCAGTCGGCGGTGAACGACCCGGGAGTGCTCAAGGTGACGCCTCCGCTCATCGTCACCCGCGAGCAGAGCGAGCGATTCGTCGCCGCGCTGGATCGGGTCCTCGGCGAGACCGGGCACGCCGCGTCCGCGGTGCACCTGGCGGGCGAGGTGCTCAAGCGCCGGCTGTGACCGCAGCGCCGCCGCCAGCTAGAGCGGCCGAACCATGTTGAGAAACCCGGGAAGCCGCGCCAGTCCCTGAATTCCGGGGAGCATGTCGCCGAAAGCGCGGCACGTCGTGTAGCAGCCGCCGCAGGGATCGATCGTGCCCTGCCCGCGAAGCCGCTCCAGCACCGCCTCGAGCGGCTCGACGAGCAGGTTCCCCGCCGGCTTGTCGCTGTTGTCGATGCAGCGAGAGACCCCGCCGCGGTGATCGAGGTTGAAGAAGGTCAGCCCCGCGTGGCAATCGGGGAGGCCGTCGTTCTCGATGGCTCGATCGAAATTGGCCAGGTAGTCGTCCAGCGAGACGAAGGTCGCGGGATATCGCGACTTGAGGTCTCGGAGCATCGCCGAAACCTTTTGCCTCGGCAGCCGGGCCGGCTTCCTGCCGCGGCGATGGCTGTACAGGCTCAGCTCGAACGAAACCCCCAGCTCGCGCGCCAGCAGCACCAGCCCTTCGATCTGATCGACGTTGTCGTCGAGCAGCACGCCCATGATGTGGACCCGGTGCCGCCGGTCGGGCCGCGCGTCGCGCAGGATCTCCACCGCCTCGATCGCCTTGCGAAAGGCGCCTTCCCGCCGCCGCTGCGCGTCGTGCTTGCTGGCGTCGGCGTAGTCGATCGAGACGTGGATATCCTGCAAGCCGGCTTCATAGAGAGAGCGCGCCAGCGGACGAGTCATCAGCCAGCCGTTGGTGATGAGGGTGAAGTAGTGGTCGCGGGAGAGCGCTCGGGTGATCTCGGGCAGATCTCGGCGAAGCAGCGGCTCGCCCCCGGCGACCGAGATGATCAGTGGCGCGAGCGGCTTCAGCTTCTGACCAATCTCCGAGATCTGCTGGGCCGTCAGCTCCTCGCTGGACGAGTGCGGCTGCCGCCAGAAGGTGCAGATGTCGCACGTGAAGTTGCAGCGGTAGGTGATCTGCCAGTTGCAGAGAAACGGCTTGGCGGCGACGAAGCGCTGCAGCAGGCGGCCGCCCTTCGCCAGGTAGCCGGCCTCGTCGATGAGCTTCTGGTCGAGACCGCGCATGGTCAGCTCCATCTCAGGTGGCATCCACAAGCGACGCGAATGCCGAGCCCAACGCCAACAGCCCTCGAAAGTCGAGGAGCTCGCTGGGCGCGACGTGGTTGATGAGCCTGCTGAGCAGCAGGCGGTGTCTTTCGCCCCCAGGCTGCTTGGCGAGCTCGTCGTACAGTTGCTGTGAGTGCCCACTCGGGACCAGGGTGTCGGCCGGATCGTGAATCAGCGTCACCGGGCATCGGAGCCCCGAGAGCTTCCCTGCCGGGGAGAGCGCCTCGAGCACCGTCCGCTCGCAGTTCGAAAAGGCATTGGCGAGGACTTCGCGCCCACGCAGATGGCGCTCATAGAACTGGCGCTTCTCGACGGCCGAGGCCTCGGAGCAGTACCGCTGGAGCAGCACCGAGCCTTCCCGCTGCGCCTCGCCCGACAGAACCCCCGACTGCAAGGCGAGGATGAGCTCGAGGTAGACCGTGTCATCCCACTCCAGCTCGGAGCGCGGAGTCCGGGTGCGCTCCTGCCGGTACCAGTCGAGGAGCGGAGGGAGCGAGGCATAGGCGCCGATGCAGAAGACGAATCGGACGCGCTCGGCTATCCGGGGATGGACCGCCGCCAACAGGCCGTAGCTCGCCCCATAGCTGAAGCCCCCAATACCTGGCCGCTGCCCGGTCCCGGTTGCGACCTCGTCCACCACTTCGACCACCTGCCCGAGGTCGTCGGGATCCCAGCGGCAAGCGGCGAGCCCCGGCAGTTGCGGCACCGCGCATCGCACTCCCAGGCTGGCCAAGGCGCGCGCCAGCAGGATCAGCCGCGGATGGCGCCGGCCGGTGGTCGCGACCCCGTGCAGCCCCACCACCGTGGCGCGCGCCGCACCTCGCGGCTGATAGAGGTCGTAGCTCGCTCCCCCCGGGGTGCGCTGGTCGAGCCGCTCTTCGATCCGCGGATCCCCGCCTCTTCCCCCATGCGACCGGGCAAGATTGGCGAGCAAAGCTCCGACGCGCAGGGAATGGGCAAGGTCCATGGCCTGGCCAGCAATACCACTCTCCGGCGAAGGCCGCGTCCCGCGGCGATGGACGGGGGCCGTTTGGACCCTCCCGCGCTGCTCCCCGCGCCTCAACGCCGGCAAGTGTCCGCAACCGCGGTGACTTCCGCCCGAGCGCTCCTCGAGAAGCTCGGGCCTCCCCGGCCGACCGCGACCTTCATTCGCGGGCAGCATCCAACGTGAGCCCAGGACTGAGGTCTCGCGCACGGCCGAGTTGCTGGTTAGTCTGAAGACTCAGGGGTCGAGGCGGCGATGGCGGAACGTGCGAAGACCGTTGCGGAGCTGATCGAAGAATTGGCGCGGCAGTCCCGCCAGTCCGAGCGGTTCGTCGCCGACATCAAGCGGCTGTTTGCCTCGAAGGGAATCGCCCTCGAGGAGAGCTGCGAGCTCTACGAGCAGGCGATCCACGACGCCTTCGCCTGCGAGCGGGCGCTGGTCCACAGCTCGCAGCAGGCCGCCAAGGACCTCGAGGTGCTGGACTCCACCTTCTCCAAGCTGCGCGGCACCTGCAAGGACCTCGTCGGTCAGGTGCAGGAGCTTCGCGACCGCGTGGTGCAGGCGCGCGCCCAGCTGAACGAGGAGCAGCAGCGCCGCAAGGAAGAGGAGGAGGAGCGGGCGGGCGCCGGGCTACAACTCCCCGCTCGGCTGATCCACTGATCCTCAGGTTCCGCCGTCGGCGGCTACGCCGCACCCGCTCGGCGTCGGACCGCCCAGCTTCGACACCAGCTGCGCCTCGTCGATCCCCGCCGAGTAGGCACCGGCGTTCTTGAGCTGCGCCCCGTCGCGCCAGAACCACCCCTGGTGCTGGACCACGTAGTAGTCGTCCACCAGATTGAGGAAGACGTACCCGGACTCCCCGCCCAGCGGCCCCTCGAGCCCGACCCCGGATTGGTCGAGGCACCCGGGCACCAGCGCGTCCACCTTGGCCAAGGCCTGCCCGCGCAAGACCTTCTCCACCTTGAACGACACCGGCGTGAAGGCGGCACCGTCGAGGAAGCCGGTGAGCCCCATCGCGCGAGCGGTGGTCGAGTAGGCCGCCACCTGCACCTGCAGCGCCAGCGGCGTGCCGGAGAGCCGGCAGTCGGGCTCGGCTCCGGCATCAACGCCGGTTCCCCATCTGCTGCAGCTGACCGGCGGCGCTTCGGAGGAGCAGGCGCTCGAGAGCAGGAGCGAAATGGCGAGGGCGGTTCGGAGCATTGGGCGGGAGTCTATCCGCTCCGCGCGCCGCACGGCCAGAAACCGTCCAGCCGGAGGTCAGGTCCCGGTGCCAGCAAGGGGCCAGCACCTCGCCCAGCAGCCCATTTGCCGGGCGTACACCTCCGGCCTCGCGGCCGGCCCGAAGTCCTCTATACTGTCGCCCTTTCCACACTCGCTCGAGGTCAGAGGAACTCAATGCAGACGGGTCTGAATCGCGCACTCACCGCCGCTTGCGCGGCAATGCTCTTCGCCGGCTCGGCGGCGCTGGCCCAGCAGGCCGCGCCCGCCCC
>JBBIQS010000066.1:0-47527 GCA_037442205.1 Myxococcales bacterium | reverse complement strand
GAGCGCGAGGCGCGCGGACCGCAGCGGCGCGGCCCGGTCACCGACGCCGAGCGGGAGCGCGATGCCCAGGCCCTGGCGGCCCAGATCACCGGGGCCGCACCGGCTCCTTCGGCCGACGCCGCCTCCGAGCAGCGGCGCCAGGAAGAGGCCCAGGCCCGGCTGGCGATGCACGACCGGATCGAGGCCGCCGAGCTGCAGGCCCGCCAGAAGCAAGCTCAGACCACCGTCTGATCCGCCTCTCGAATTGACCGACCGGCGCCGGCGCGAAACTCGCCGGCGCTCGTCGCTTCAGCTGTGGTGGCGGGGCCGCTGGCTGCTTCGACTCGGGTCCTCCCCGTGTGGTATCTAGCTCCTCCACCGAACGTGCGGGCGTGCCCGGAGGCAGCCGAGCAGTGGCCATCGAAGTCGAACAGCGCCAGCAGGTCGAGCCTGCCCAGGACGGCCCGCCGCCGGAGGTCCCCGAGCGCAACATCGCGTCGCTGACGCCGATGATGCGCCAGTACCTGGAGACCAAGGCCCAGCACCCCGACGCCATCCTCTTCTTCCGGCTCGGCGACTTCTACGAGATGTTCTTCGAGGACGCGGTCAAGGCCTCCGCGATCCTGCAGATCACGCTCACCGCCCGGTCCAAGGGCGACGATCGGGTGCCGATGTGCGGCGTGCCTTTCCACGCCGCCAAGGGCTACGTCGCCAAGCTGGTCGAGGCGGGCCTCAAGGTCGCGATCTGCGACCAGGTCGAGGAGCCGGGCAAGACGGGCATCGTGCGCCGCGAGGTGATGCGGGTGGTCACCCCGGGGATGGTCCTCGACGAGGACCTGCTCGACGCCAGGTCCAACAACTTCCTGTGCGCGCTGTCGCTGTCGGGAAGCGGCGGCGGGATTTCGCTGCTCGACGCCTCCACCGGCGAGTTCTACGCCGGCGAGCTCTCCGACGATGCCGCCCTGTTCGACGAGGTGGCCCGCTCCGGCGCCCGCGAGGTGCTGGTCTCGCAGTCCGACTCGCTCTCCGAGCGGCTTTCGACCCTGACCCGGGCGCTTCCGCAGCTGGCGGTCAATCCCTTCAACGACGAGGCCTTCGAGTCCGGCCGGGCCGAGGCCTTCCTGCGCACCCACTTCGGCACCCGCACCCTCGAGGGCTTCGGGCTGGGCGCGCTGCCGCGGGCGGTGAGCGCCGCCGGGGCCGCGCTGCGCTATCTCAAGGAGACCCAGCGCTCCACCGCCGCCCACGTCGATCGCATCGCGCTGCACAGCGCCAGCAGCTGCCTGGCGCTCGACGAATCGACTCGGACCAACTTGGAGCTGCTCAGGACCAGCCGCGACGGCAAGCGGCGCGGCTCCTTGCTCGGGCTGCTCGACAAGAGCGCCACCGCCATGGGCGGCCGGCGCCTGGCGCGCTGGCTCAGCTACCCGCTGCTCGACCTGGGCGAGATCAACCGCCGGCTGGACGCGGTGGGCGAGCTGGCCGAGAGCGCGGTGGCCCGCGAGGAGCTGGCGGCTCACCTCAAGGAGATCGCCGATCTGGAGCGGCTGACGGCGCGGCTCACGCTGGGGCAGGGCAACGGCCGCGACCTGCGCGCGCTGGCCAGCTCGCTGCTCAAGCTGCCGCAGCTGGCGCGCCGGCTGGCCGGCTGCCAGAGCGCGCTGCTCAAGTCGCTGCAGGGCCCGCTGGAGTCGCTCCAGGATCTGGCGGCGCTGCTCGACCGGGCGGTGGCGCTCGAGCCGCCGCTGTCGCTGAAAGAGGGCGGCATCCTCCGCGAGGGCTACGACGCCGAGCTCGACCGGCTGGTGGCCATCGCCACCAAGGGCAAGGACTTCCTGCTCGAGCTGGAGGCCAAGGAGCGCGAGCGCACCGGCATCGGCAGCCTGAAGGTCCGCTACAACCGCGTCTTCGGCTACTACCTCGAGGTCACCAAGGCCAACCTGCACCTGGTCCCCAAGGACTACGTGCGCAAGCAGACCACCGCCGGGGGCGAGCGCTTCGTCACCGAGGCCCTCAAGCAGTTCGAGGAGCAGGTCCTCACCGCCGAGGAGCGCCGCTACGCCCTGGAGCAGTCGCTGTTCGAGGGGCTGCGCCAGAAGGTGGTGGAGAAGGCCAACCCGCTGCGCTCGGCCGCCGACGCGGTGGCCGCCGCCGACGCACTGCTGGCGCTGGCGCGCTCCGCCGCCGACTACGGCTACGTCCGGCCGGTGGTCGACGACTCCGAGGTCCTCGAGATCGTCGATGGGCGCCACCCGGTGGTCGAGCGGCTGCTGACCGGAGGCGAGGCCTTCGTCCCGAACGACGTGCGGCTGGACCGGGCGGAGCAGCAGGTGCTGGTGATCACCGGCCCGAACATGGCCGGCAAGAGCACGGTGATGCGGCAGGTGGCGCTGATCGCGCTGATGGCCCAGGCCGGCAGCTTCGTCCCGGCGCGGCGGGCGCACATCGGCCGGGTCGATCGGATCTTCACCCGCGTCGGCGCCGCCGACAACCTGAGCCGCGGCCAGTCCACCTTCATGGTGGAGATGACCGAGACCGCCAACATCCTGCACAACGCCACCGCCCGCTCGCTGGTGGTCCTGGACGAGATCGGCCGCGGCACCTCGACCTTCGACGGCCTTTCCATTGCCTGGGCGGTGGCCGAGCACCTGCACGACCAGGTCGGCGCCCGCACCCTTTTCGCCACGCACTACCATGAGCTGGTGGACCTCTCGCGCGAGAAGGCGCGGGTCAAGAACGCCACCATCGCCGTCAAGGAGCTGCAGGGGCGGGTGGTCTTCCTGCGCAAGCTGGTCTCGGGAGGGGCCTCGCGCTCCTACGGCATCGAGGTCGCCCGGCTGGCGGGGCTGCCGGCCGAGGTGCTCGGCCGCGCCCGGCAGATCCTGGCGAATCTCGAAAAGGCCGAGCTCGACGAGGCGGGGCGCCCGTCGCTGTCGCGCTCGAAGCGGCGGGAGCCGCCAGCGGCGCAGCTCGGGCTCTTTGCCGCCAAGGAGCCTCCTCCGCCGCCCTATTCCCCGGCGCTCGAGTCGTTGCGCGCCTGCGACCTGGATCAGCTGACCCCGCTGGCGGCGCTCAACTTCCTCGCCGACCTCAAGGCGAAGCTCAAGTAGGTACCTCATGGCCGGACGCAAGAAGAATGTCGAAGGAGGGGGCGAGTCCCACCCGTTCCTGAAGTGGGCCGGGGGCAAGACCCAGCTGCTCGACCAGCTGCTGGAGCTCGTCCCGGAGAAGTTCGGCGCCTACCACGAGCCGTTCGTCGGGGCCGGGGCGCTGTTCTTCAGGCTCAGGGCGCTGGGCAGGGTGCGCAAGGCGCGGTTGAGCGATATCAACCCGGAGCTGATGAACGCCTGGAAGATGCTGCGCGACTCGCCGCAGACGGTGATCGCCGAGCTGGAGCCGCTGGCGGGCAGGACCGGCGAGAAGGACTTCTACGCCATCCGCGCGCAGGATCCCGACCAGATGGTCGGCCCGCAGCGGGCGGCGCGCCTGCTCTACCTGAACAAGACCTGCTTCAACGGGCTCTTCCGCGAGAACCGCAAGGGACAGTTCAACGTCCCCTACGGCCGCTACGCCAGGCCCAAGGTCCTCGACCGCGAGAACCTGCTGGCGGTCTCCAAGGCGCTGACTGGAGTGAAGGTGGAGCAGGCGCCCTTCGCCAGCGTCGTCAAGCACGCCAAGGCCGGCGACTTCGTCTACTTCGATCCGCCCTACCATCCCATCAACGCCACCTCCTCCTTCACCACCTACAGCCGCGGCGGCTTCGGCGAAGAGCAGCAGCGCCAGCTCGCCCGAGTCTTCGGCGAGTTGGCGGACGCAGGGGTGCACGTGATGCTCTCCAACTCGGATACGCCGCTCATTCGCAAGCTGTACGAAGCGCAGGGGCATCGGGTGCACCAGGTGAAGGCGCTGCGGGCGATCAACAGCAGGGGCGACAAGCGCGGCGCGGTCCACGAGCTGATCGTGGTCGGCATTCCGAAAGCCAAGCGGGCGATCGCTGGGCCGTCGGAGGCCCGGCAGCTGACCTTGATCTCCACCGGGTAGGCAGATAGCGTGCCCCAGCGTTTCGAGCGCCGGCGTGGTTCGGCGCCTGCGGCGCTCCCGAGGTCAGTGCAATGCTCGATTCCCTCAAGAAGCGTCCCGGCAGCCTGCGGTGGCCTCCGCGTCAGCGCTTCCTGGCCACCGAGCAGGGCAAGGCCGCGCTCCTGCAGTACGAGGAGGCGATCAAGGGCTATCAGCAGGGCTTCGAGCGCAGCCGCGACTCGCTGGACAAGGTGCAGGGCAGCTGGGCGGAGCAGTTCAAGGTGGTCGCCGCCGACGCCAGCATCCTGAGCGAGTTCGCCAGTGCCAAGGAGAAGCTGCCGCGCGAGGTCCAGGCGGCGCTCGAGGACTGCGGCACCAGTCTGCAGGACGTACAGGCCGCGGTGGATCGGCTCTACCTGGCAGGCCTGCTGCAGCCCGCCGGCGGCGGCGGGCCGCTGCCTCCGCCGGGACAGAATCAGAACCAGGCTTTCTAGCCGCCTGCTCCGGGCGCGCCCCTCGCCGGCGTCGAGGAGCTTGCACGCCGTGCAGCGCCGATTCCGGTCCGGTTTTCGCCGTTGCACGCCGTGCAACGCCGATCTCGCCCCGGTTTTCGCCGTTGCACGCCGTGTAACGCCGATTCTGACCCGGTTTTCGCCGTTGCACGCCGTGTAACGCCGATTCTGACCCGGTTTTCGCCGTTACACGCCGTGTAACGCCGATTCTGACCCGGTTTTCGCCGTTACACGCCGTGCAACGCCGATCTTGGCCCGGTTTTTGCCGTTGCGCGCCGTGCAGAGGCCTCTTCGCCCCTCGAGACCGCCGCGGCAGGCCGCGCAACCCGCGGCGACCCCTAGTTCGGCCCCAGCGCCGGGCGAGGATCTCGAGACTGGCGGTACGGAGTCATCGAGGCTGGCCAAGCCTCAGGGTACCACCACAGTCGCCGCACCGTAGATCGTCGGCTGCCCGATGAGCTGGGGCGCGTAGACCACGTTGACCGTCTCGGATCCCTTGCCCAGGACCGTGACCTTTCCGGAAATGGCGTTGCTCACGGTCGCCACCACGCCCGGCCCGGGCGAGCCGGGGGAGAAGCTGCACATGGGCGTCACGTCGGCGGTCAGCCCGCCGGCGAAGGTCCCGATGGCGGTCAGCTGGAAGGGCCCGGTCCCGGAGAGGGTCAGGCTCGACGAAGGCGCCCCGCCGTTGAGCGAGAGCTGGATCGACTGGAGCGTGCTGCCGAAGATCGCCACCGGAGCCGCGGCCGACACTCCGGCGACGGTGGCCTTGAGCGTGGCGTTTCCCACCGTCTCGGCGAGCACGTAGGGCTGGGCGGTGTTCCCCCAGATCCCGCTCGAGACGATGGCCACGTCGGGCGCCGAGGAGTCGAACCTGGCCGAGCCAGTCAGGTCGAGCGTGGTGCCGTCGGTGTAGGTGCCGATCACGATCAAGGTGCTGGCCGCGCCGGCGGGGAGCTTGGGCTGGGCGACGTTGAAGGCCAGGGACTTGAGGGTGGCGTTGGAGATGGTCAGCGGCTGCTGCGCGCTGATCGTCCCGAAGCTGCAGCCGAGGGTGGTGCTGCCGGCGGCCAGGCCGGTGAGGGCGGCTCCCTTCTCGTCGGGAAGCAGCGAGGCCAGCGACAGCTGCCCCACCGACCATTGGCCGCTGGGGCCGAGGTCCACCACCGAGCCGTCGCTGAAGGTGCCTGCCGCGGTCACCCGCGCCGTGTTTCCGACCGGCAGCGTGCTGGGCGCGGAGATGGCGATCGAGACCAGCTTGGCCGAGGTGACGGTGGCGGTGGCCGTCGCGGTCAGCGGCATGAAGCCCGAGCCATAGGCGGTGACCGTGATGGTCGCGGTCCCGGCGCCGATCCCGGTGGCCATGCCGTTGGCGTCGATGCGCACGATGCTGGGGTTGCTGCTCGACCAGGTGGGATTGGAGATCTCGGTGGCCCAGCCGTCCGGCGAGTAGACGTAGACCCCGGCCATCTTGACGCTGACCCCGACCGGAACCCGGATGCTCGCCGGGCTGACCTGCACCGACTGGATGCTGGCGGTGCGGACGTTGACGTCGGTGGTGCCGGTCTGGCCGCCGTAGCTGGCCTGGATGGTGGTGGTGCCGGCGCCCATGGTCTGGGCCCCGAAGTAGCCGTTGTAGGTGCCCATGGTCACCACCGACGGGTTCGCCGAAAACCAGGTCGCCGAGCCGGTGACGTCCTGGGTGGTGCCGTCGCTCATCACCGCGTAGGCCTTGTAGGGATAGATGAGGTCGGTGCGCAGGATGGCCTTGGGCGGGACGATGGCAATGCGGCTGAGGCTGGGCGCCTGCGTCACCGCCACGGTGGTGGTGGCGGTGAGCCCGCCGTAGCTCACGGTCACGGTGCAGGTTCCCGCGCCCACTCCCACCACCATGCCCTTCACCACCATGCAGATGTTCAGGTCGCTGGAGCTCCAGCTGGCCTGGGCGGTGACGTCCATCGTCAAGCCGGTGCCGTCGGTGACCGTGGCCGTCAGGTTGCCGGTCTGGCCGGTCTTCAGCGTGAGGCCGAGCGGGCTGATGGTCAGGCTCTTGTAGCTCGTGGCGACCACCTTGAAGGTGGCGGTGGCGGTCAGGTTCCCGTAGACCACCGTCACCGTGACCGGCCCGCCCACCGTGAGGCCGAGGGCGATGTTGCCCTTGATGGAGACGATGGCGGGATCGGCCGAGGTGAAGCTGGACTGGGCGGTGACGTCCAGGCTGCTGCCGTCGGGGAAGAAGGCGCGAACCGTCAGCGGCTGTTGCGAGCCGACGGCGATGTCGGCGTTGGCCGGGGTGACGGTCAACAGGTTCGGCTGGGGCTTGGCCACGGTGACCGAGCAGGTGCCGCTCAGGCCGCTGGCGCTGGCGGTGACGACTGCGCTTCCGGGCGCTGACGCCTTCACCAGCCCGCCGCTGGCACCGTTGCCGACGAACGCCGCCGGCGCGGAAGAAGTCCAACTGGCGGTGGCGGTCACGTCGCTCGAGGTGCCGTCGGGGTAGAGCAGGGTGGCGGTGAGCTGCGACTTGTCTCCGAGGTTGAGGGAGAGGCTGGCCGGCGCGACCACCAGCTTGTTCGGCTTGGGGCCGTTGACCGCGACTTTCATCTGCGCCGTCAGCCCGCCGAAAGAAGCAGTGATGACGGCGCTGCCGGCGCGATTGCCGGTGATGACGCCGCGCACCGCGCCGGTGGTGACCACCGAGGCGACGGACGGGTTGTCGCTGGTCCAGTTGGCGCTGTTGGTCACCGCCACCGAGGTGCCGTCGCTGTAGAAGGCCGTGGCCGAGGCCTGCAGGTTCGCCTGGTAATCGAGGGTTGCGAAAGGCGGCGTAACGATCAGCCCGGTGAGCAGGGCGGGAGTGACGGTGAGGGTGGTCTGGGCGGTCTTTCCGGAGAGGCTCGCCTGCAGCGCGGTGGTTCCGGCGGAGAGACCGGTGACCAGGCCGTTGGACCCCGCGGCGTTGGAGATCCCGGCGATGCGGGGATCGACGAGGGTCCAGAGCACCAGCGTGGTCACCTCCTGGGAGGTGCCATCGGAATAGGTGCCCCAGGCGGTCATCTGCAGCGCCGCCCCCGCGGAGAGCGTCGGATTGAGCGGCTTGAGGGCGAGCGAAACCAGGGTGGCCGGCGTGACGGTGACAGCGGCCTTGGACGACTGTCCCAGCCAATTCGCGGCGATCGATGCGTTGCCGAGACCGACCCCGTGGACCACGCCGCGGCCGGTACCGAGGGTGGTCACCGAAGCGATCGTCGGCGCCGACGAGAGCCAGAAGACCTGGTCAGTGACGTCGAGCGTGGAGTTGTCGGAGAAGGTCGCGGTCGCCTTGAGCGCGAGGTCGGTGCCCTTGGCCAGCGTGGCGGTCTGGGGAGCGACGGTCAGGCTGACCAACTGCGCGGCGCTGACGGTGAGCAATGCTCGCGCGGCGGCGGTCCCCAGGGTGGCGGTCAGGCCCGTGGTCCCAATCGCCAGCGCGGTCACCTCGCCCTGGGACGGCGCGGCGTTGGAGACCGAGGCGATCGCCTTGTCGGCGCTCGCCCAGACCACCTGATCGGTCAGATCCTGGGTGGCGCCATCGGAGTAGGTTCCCACCGCCTTGAAGCGCTTGGTGGTCCCCTTGGGCAGCGCCGCGCTGTTCGGCTGGATCTCCAGCGATTGCAGCACCGCCGCCGTGACGCGGACCGGGGCGAATCCCTTCTTCGAGAGGAAGGTCGCGGTCAGGTCGGCCGAGCCCGGAGAAAGCGCCAGGACCTGCCCCGGGGTTTTCGGGTCGGCGGAGGCGACCTTGCTGTTGCCGCTGTCCCAGGTCGCCGCCGCGGTGACGTCGATGCGGGTGCCGTCGGAGTAGAGGGCCAGGGCGGTGAGCTGGCCGCGGGTGCCCTTGGCCAGCTCGAGCAGCGGAGGATCGACCTCGACCGAGGTGAGTGTCGCCGCCACCGCCGTCACCGACGCCTGCGCGGACAGGCCTTGCCACGAGGCGCTGATGGTCGCGGTGCCTGCGTCATAGGCCTTGAGGTTTCCGCGCTCCCCGGCGACGTCGGCCACCGTGATCAGCGACGGAGTATCGCTGCTCCAGCTCACTGCCTCCGTGACGTCGCTGGTGGCCGCGTCGGCGTAGACGGCGATCGCGCGCAGATGGAACACGGTGCCTACCGGCATCGTCAGCTGGGGCGGATCGATTTCGAGCCGCACCGGGGCCTTCCCCGAGACGCTGACGGTGGCGTTCGCCGTCAGCCCGGACCAACTCGCCTGCACCTGGACCTGGCCCTCCGCCGCGCCGAGCAGCGTGCCTTTGGGATCGGTGAACCTGGCGATGGAGGGATCGGCGGACGACCAGTCGGCCAGGCTGGTGATCGTCTGAGTCGTGGAGTCGCTCATGATCGCGGTCGCCTGCAGCTGCAGCGTTCCGCCGATGGCGAGGGTGGGCGAGGTCGGGCTGATCTCGAGTCTGACGGGAGCCGGCGCGGTGACGTGGACCACCACCGTCCCGGTGAGTCCTCGGGCGCTGGCGCTGAGCAGCGCGTCGCCCCGGCCGAGGCCGCGCAGGTGGGCGCGGGCCTGCTGAGCGTCAAAGGAGATCAGCCTCGCGTCGTCGGAGAACCAGAGCGCGTCGGACAGGTCGACGGTGGAGCCGTTGGCTTTGACTCCCTGGACCACCACGTCCAGCTCGCCGCCCACCGGCAGCGAGGGCTCGGCGGGATCGAACTGCAGCGCGACGATCTGCTCGCGGGGGTTGGAGAGGCCGGTCCTCGAGCACGCCGCCAGGGCGAGCAGGACGACGGCAATTCGGGTGCGCATGGTGGGCTCCCAGGCCAATCGCTGGACGGCCGGCCGGCGGCCAAGCGAGCTCGTGATTGTGGCACATGGAGCCGCACCAGTGGCGCATCGCCACTGGGAGGAGCCGGAACGCCTGTTCAGGCGGCTTCGGCGAGGCGATCGAGATCGGGAAACGGGTCGAGCTCGGCCGGGTAGAGGACGCGCTGTAGCGTGAGCCCGTCGGCATCGGCCCGCGGAGGCTTGGGCGCCTTCCCGGCGAGGATGGCCAGTAGCTCCTGGTCGTCATACGCGCCGACCGAGAACCCCAGCGCCGCGCCCACCAAGTGCCGCACCAGGTACTTGCCGAACCCGGCGGCCTGAACTTCGAGGGTCGCGCTCTGCGCCGACGCCGAGACGACCTCGGCGCGCTCGATCACCCGCTCTCGCTGGCCGTGCTCGTGGGCGCCGCACAGCGCCGAGACATCCGGGGCCTGGGCGATGGCCGCCATCGCCCGCGCCAGCCGCGCCGGGTCGAGTGCGCAGAAGTCGAAGCGAGGGGCGGGCAGGCGCCACGCGCGCGGCTCTCCGCAGAATGAGATCCGGTAGCGGTACACCTTGCCTGTCGACGACCAGTGCGAGTGGAAGCTCTTGGGGGCGATGCGGCAGCAGCGCAGCTGGATCGTCGCCGGCAGCTCGGCCGACAGCGCCCGGAACAGCACCTGGGGATCGAGGTCGGCCCGTGAAGCGAACGACGCCACCTGCGCGCGGGCGTGGACCCCGGCGTCGGTGCGCGAGGCGCCGAACGGCGTCGCTCCCACTCCGCACCTTGCCAGCGCCGCGCGCACGACTCCTCCCACGGTCGGCAGCTCGGGGTGCGGTTGCCACCCCTTGTAGGGACCGCCGTCGTAGGAGAGCAGCAGGGCGTAGGTGCGACGCTCCATGTGCTGCTCCTACCACGGGCCGGGTGGCGCAGGCGATTGGCCGTCGGCTGTGCCGCAGAGTGGGCATTCGGGCGGGGAGGGGGCGAGAAGAGACTTGCGTCTTCGTGCGTTTGTGCGAATTAGACCCTTCCGTCTAACTCCCATCACGGAGCTCGACCCGATGAATCTTCCACTTGCGTTGACCCCGAAGCGCTCGCTCGTCCTCCCCGTCTTGCTCGGCGGGCTGTCGCTGGCTTGCGCGACGGCAAAGCCGGCGGGGAAGAGCGGCGCCGAGCCCGCAGCGAGCCCTGCCATGCCCCAGCGCGTCCAAGTCCCCCTCATCGATCACCACCTGGCCCCGGCCCAGATCGCCGAGCGGCTTCAGGCGGCGCAGGCCGAGTGCGACAAGGCGCTGGCGGCGCTGGTGGCGGTGCCCGACGCCCAGCGCACCTTCGCCAACACCCCCGAGGCGATGGAGCTGGCGCTCGACAGCTACGGCGACACCGCCGGCCGGCTGTCGATCCTCAAGGACATCCATCCCGACGAGAAGGTGCGCGAGGCCTCGGCCCAGGCCGAGGAGACCGCCGGCAAGTACATGGTGCAGATCGCCAGCCGCCGCGACCTGTACCGGGCCATCAAGGGCTACCTGGCCAACGCCGGTACCAAGGAGCCCCTCGACGAGCAGCAGAAGCGCCTGCTCGAGCTGACGATGCGCGACTTCCGCCGCAACGGCCTCGAGCTCCCCGACGACAAGCTGGCCCGGCTGGTGGCCCTGCGCACCCGGCTCACCGAGCTGTCGACCGAGTTCAGCCGCAACCTGAACGAGAACGTGGACAGCATCCAGGTCACCCAGGCCGAGCTGGCCGGCGTCCCCGAGCCGCTGGTCCAGCGGCTGAAGAAGGCCGCTGACGGCAGGGTGATCGTCACCACCAAGTACCCCGACTACATCCCGTTCATGGAGAACGCCTCCAGCGGCGAGGCCCGCCGCCGGCTGTACGTCGCCTTCCAGAGCCGCGAGGCCGCCCGCAACCTGCCGCTGCTGCAGGAGGCGCTCACCCTGCGCGACGAGGAGGCCAGGCTGCTTGGCTACCCGAACCACGCCGACTTCGTCACCGAGGATCAGATGGCCAGGACCTCCAAGACGGTGGCGACCTTCCTCGCTGATCTCAAGGAGAAGCTGCGCCCCCTGCGCGATCGCGACCTGAGCAAGATGACCGAGCTCAAGCGCCAGCAGACGGGCGACAAGTCGGCCAAGGTCGATCCCTGGGACGTGGCCTACTACCTCAACCAGATCAAGAAGCGCGACTTCGCCCTCGACGGCGAGGCGCTGCGCGACTACTTCCCGGCGCAGACGGTGCTCGAGGGGATGTTCAAGGTCTACGAAACCCTCTTCTCGATCGACATCCGCGAGGTGAAGGGCGCCGACCTCTGGGCCCCGGAGGTCAAGCTGTACGAGATCCGCGACCGGCCTAGCGGCGCCTACGTGGCCTCGTTCTACATGGATCTCTTCCCGCGCCCGGGGAAGTACGGCCACGCCGCCAGTGCCTCGGTGACGATGGCTCGCCAGGTCGGCCCCAAGTACCTGGCCCCGGTGGCGTTGATCATGGCCAACTTCAACCCGCCCTCCGGCGACCGCCCCTCGCTGCTGTCCTTCGAGGAGGTGCGCACGATGTTCCACGAGTTCGGCCACGTGATGCACCAGACCCTGACCAGCGCCCGCTACGGCAGCCAGGCCGGGACCGCGGTGGCCCGCGACTTCGTCGAGGCCCCCTCGCAGATGCTGGAGAACTGGGTCTACGAGAAGCCGGCGCTGGACCTGATGAGCGGCGACTTCCGCGACCCGAGCCAGAAGCTGCCGGCGGCCACCTTCGACAAGCTGCTGGCAGCCCGCTCCTTCGACGCCGGCTGGCGCTACACCCGCCAGGTGTTTCTGGCCAGCTTCGACCAGGCGCTGCACACCGCTGGTCCCAAGGTCAATCCCGACGAGGTGGACCAGCGGCTCTACACCGACATCCTCGGCCTGACCCCGGTGGCCGGCACCCACTTCGCCGCCAGCTTTGGCCACCTGATGGGCGGCTACGACGCCGGCTACTACGGCTACCTCTGGTCCGAGGTCTTCGCCGACGACATGTTCGCGGTCTTCAAGGACAAGGGCGTGCTCAGCCCCGAGGTCGGCCGCCGCTACCGGGACATCATCCTGGCCAAGGGCAAGAGCGAGGAGCCGGAGAAGCTGCTGCGCGACTTCCTCGGCCGCGAGCCCAACAACCAGGCCTTCCTGAAGACCATCGGGCTCGAGCAGTAGCAGCTCCGGGCAATCGCCCCCGCCGCCGGGCGTAGGCGGCGGGGCGGCCCTGCGATGGGCGTGTCGCCGATCTCGCATTCGCGCCGAGGCCCGGGTAAAAGACTGGGCTTCCACGCGACCCGGAGATTCGAGCATGCACCGCCCACTCCTGCTGGCATTGGCGCTCCTTCCCGCCGCGGCGCTGGGAGCGGAGGGCGCCGCCGCCAGCAGCGCCAACCGCCTGCCGGCCGAGGATTTCGTCCCTGCCACCAACTCCTTCTCCCTCGACCTGGGGGCGAGCATCGTCACCCTGGGCGGCTACGCCTACCCGAAGATCAAGCTCGGCCACGGCTCGACTCCGGACCTCGACTTCCGCGCCCACGCCCTGGGGGCCTCGTTCCGCCTGAGCTGGGACTTCGTGGCCGCCGACCTCGACTGGCGGGTGGGGCTGGCCGGCGGGCTGCCCGGCTATCTCGGCCTGCGGGGCACGGTGGGCGTCAACCGCAACATGGGCCCCTGGTCCAATCCGCGGCTGATGGCCCGGCTGGCCGGGGGAATCGAGCTGATGCTGGCGGCCAATTCGCCGATCCCCCAGGCCGACTTCCTGATTCCGATCTTCCTCGGCGAGGGCGAGCTGGCGCTGGACATCGAGGTGGTCCGCAACCGCTTCGTCCTCGGCCCGGCGCTCACCGCGACGCTGCGCTACGGGCTGCCGGCGGGCGGGGGCTTCGACGCCGGCGGATGGCTGCGCTTCAAGCTGCTGTTCTGACCGAGGAGGCGGAGGTTTCATGTCGGCGCGCGGCTTCTTGAGCCCCGGGCTGCGGGCGAAGGCGGTCGAGGCCATCCGGCAGGTCGAGCGGCAGACCTCGGCCGAGCTGGTGGTGGCGCTGCGCAAGCGCTCTGGGAGCTACCGCCACGCCGACTACCTGTTCGGCGTCCTGCTGGTCCTGGCAGCGGCGGTGGCGGTCGAGGTCCTGGCCCCGCCGAGCCTGCCCTCGCTCAGCCCGCTCGACCTGGCGCTGGTCTTCCTCGTCGGCGCCGGCCTGTGCGCCTATCTGCCGCCGCTGCGCCGGCTGCTGGCGGGCGCTGCGCTGCAGCGGCACCACGTCCTCTGTGCCGCCCGCGCCGCCTTCGTGGAGATGGGGATCAGCCGCACCTCCGCGCGCGGGGGAATCCTGGTCTACGTCTCGATGCTCGAGCGCCGGGTGGAGGTGGTGGCCGACCTGGGGCTGAACACCGCGCTGATGGGTGAGGAGTGGCGGTCGCTGGTCGAGGAGCTGCGGCGCTCGGTCCGCGAGCTGGACGAGGCGCGCTTCATCCCCGCGCTCGAGGCACTGGGGCCGATCCTGGGCCGGCACCACCCGCGCCAGGCCGACGACCGCAACGAGCTGCCGGACGAGGTCAGCGCGCCATGAGGCCTGGGCGGCTGTCTCGCCGGAGCTGGCTGCTTCTGGCCGCGGGCCTGACGCTCGGGCTGGCGGCCGAGGCCTGGGCCCGCGCCGGCGGCGGCGACACCTTCTCCGGCGGCCGCAGCTTCGGCGGCGGCCACCACGGCGGCGGGGACGACAGCGGCCTGCTGTCGCTGGTGTTCTGGCTCCTCTTCAACCACCCGCAGATCGGCGTCCCGGTGGCGATCCTGGTGGCGATCTTCTGGATCGCCGCCAAGGCCCGCGACTCCCGGGCGACCGAGTGGCAGAGCCTGCCGACCGCGGTGATCAGCGCCCCGCCCGGCGAGAACCCCAAGCGCAAGCTGCTGCGGCTGCGCGAGGAGGATCCCGACTTCTCGCTGGTGGTGTTCGAGGACTTCCTTTACGCCCTCTACGCCCGGGTCCAGCAGGCCCGCGGCCGGGGCGCGCTGGCCGAGCTGTCGCCGTGGCTCGAGCCGGGGCTCGACGGGAAGCTGGCGCGCGGAGCGGACGGGCTGGTCGAGGTCCGCGACGTGGTGGTGGGCGCCATGAAGCTGGTGGCGGTGCGGCTGCCCTCGGAGAACCGCGGCCGGGCCCGGGTGGCAGTGCTCTTCGAGTCCAACTACACCGAGCGCCACCGGCAGCAGGACGGAGGCGAGGCCGATCGCCGCTACTACGCGGTCGAGCGCTGGACCCTGGAGCGCAAGGCCGGGGCGCGCTCGCGGCCGCCGCAGGCCGCCGCCAAGTTCGGCTGTCCGTCCTGCGGCGCGGCGCTCGACGCGATGCAGGGAAACCGCTGCAGCTACTGCGGCACGCTGGTCCGCACCGGCGAGCTCGACTGGGCGCTGGCGGATGTCGAGCTGTTCTCCAGCGAGCCGCGGCCGCCGGAGCTGGGCGGGGAGGTCGAGGAGGAGGGCACCGACCTGCCGACCCTGGTCGACCCGCAGGCCAGCTCGGGAATCGCCGCCTTGGAAGAGCGGGACGCGGGCTTCAAGCTGGAGGAACTGAACGCCCGCGCCACCATGATCTTCCTGGAGATGCAGCAGGCCTGGTCGTCGCGCGACTGGAGCCGGGCTCGGCCCTTCGTCACCGACAACCTCTTCCAGACCCAGGTCTACTGGATGGAGGCCTTCAAGCGGCGCGGGCTGCGCAACGTGGTCGAGCAGACCGCCATCGAGCGGATCGAGCTGGCGCAGGTGGCCAGCGACGCCTGGTTCGACTCGGTGACGGTCCGGATCTTCGCCAGCGGCCTCGACTACTACGTGGCCGACGCCGGCGGGCGGGTGGTCTCGGGCAGCCCGCGCACCCGGCGCGAGTTCAGCGAGTACTGGACCCTGGTGCGCGGGGTGGGCACCCGGGGCCGGGCCGGGCTGGAGAAGAAGTGCCCGAACTGTGGCGCCCCGCTGCAGGTCAGCCAGGCCGGCCAGTGCCAGTTCTGCCAGGCGCGGGTCACCAGCGGCGAGTTCGACTGGGTGGTCTCGCGCATCGAGCAGGACGAGGCCTACCGGGGCTAGCGCGTCAGCGGGCCCGCAGCAGCTCGAAGCTGAGCTCGGCCACCGAGAAGGCGGCGATGCGCCTGAGCTCCAGGGGATCGGTCTCGGGGGTGTTCTGCCCGGAGAGGGTGGTCACCGCGGCGCGGTAGTGGCGCTGGGCGATCTGCTTGACCTGCAGGTTGTAGCTGCCGTGCGGGTAGCAGAACATCTGCGGCCTCTCCCCGACGGAGTCGGCGATGGCCTGGCTGGAGGCGCGCAGCTCCTGCTCGATCCGCTCCGCCGGCAGCTCGGCGAGGATCGGGTGGCTGACGGTGTGCGAGCCGATCTCGATCCCGCCGGCGTGCAGCGCCCGCACCTCGTCCCAGCTGAGGAAGGTGTTCTCGTCGTCGGGGGCCAGCGGGAAGGCGCCGCGCAGCCGCTTGAGCACCTCGTCGCGGCGCGGGCCCAGCCCCACCAGGTATTCCAGCGCCGCCTCCATCCGCCAGGCCTGGGGCGAGTCCGACTCGAGGATGGTGGCGAACAGCCGGTCGCCGCCGGCCTGGGCCAGCGCGCCCAGGCCGTAGCGCAGCCCCATCTCGGCCACCTCGTGGGTCCACATCCACTGGCGGGTGCCCACCAGCCCGGTGGTGACGAAGACCGTGGCCGGCATCCGCCAGCGCCGCAGCAGAGGGTAGGCCAGCAGCAGGTTGTTGCGATAGCCGTCGTCGAAGGTGATGGCCGCCGCCCGCCGCGGCGCCTGTCCCTTGCGCAGGCAATCCGCCAGCCGGGAGAGGGGCATCACCTCGTAATTCTGCGCCAGGTGCTCGAGGTGGCGGGCGAACTGGTTCACGTCGATGGCGGGGATGCCGAAGGGCCCGCGGTCGCGCCGCTCGACCTTGTGGTAGATGAGCACCGCCGCCCGCGGGCCGGTCCAGCGCGACAGCGCCGCGGTCACCCCCGACTGATGGGCCACCTGCTTGATCAGGTTCTTGGCCCGGGGCATCAGCCCGCGGCCGCCCGATAGCGAGGAGAGGATCTCGTTGGCCCTCGAGCGGAGCACCTGGTTGGCGACGGCGTTGTCCATTGCTGGCTCCCGGGAAATCGCAGGATTCCAGGCAAGGGTGGGCGCGCCCCCTGTCTACGCCAAGCCTCCCGGTGGCGCCCGCCCCGGGGAAGGCGTCGCCCGGGGCTATTGCATGTAGGCCGAGTGAATCGACGGCAGGACGATGGGGATCACCAGCGCGGTGAGGACGAACAGGGAGAAGGCCCCGATCGACATCCAGGCGGTGACCGAGGGGCGGGTGCGGAAGAAGAGCCGGGCGTGGAGGAAAGCGCCGTAGATCAGCCAGCTGACGAACGACCAGGTCTCGATGGCGTCCCAGCCCCAGTAGCGGCCCCAGGACTGGTTGGCCCACACCGAGCCGGCGGCGATGGTCACCGTCCAGAAGATCAGCCCGAAGCCGGCGAAGCGCACCACCAGCGCGTCGAGGACCGGGCCGGCCGGCGCCCTCTCCATCCAGGCCGAGGGTTGCGGGCGCTGCCTGAGCAGCAGCACCGCCGAGGAGGCCATGGACAGCAGGAACGAGACCGCCGACACCTTGGCGAAGCTGATGTGGAAGATGAGCCACACCGACCGGAAGGTGGGAGGCAGCTCGCGCATCTGCGGGTTGGAGAAGAGCCCCACCGCGATGGCCACGATCGCCACCGGGGCCGCGAACAGTCCCAGCGCCGACCACGCCGGCCGCCGCCACAGCAGCAGCAGCAGCCCGACCACCGCCAGGTAGGCGTTGGCCGACAGCACCTCGTAGCGCAGGATGTAGGGGCCGTGGCCGCTCTCCACCCAGCGCAGCGCCAGGGCTGCGGTGTGGGGCATGAGGCCGGCCAGGTAGACCAGCCGGCACAGGCGCCGCGCCCGGTCCTTGCCGAACACCGCCCCCGCCGCCAACAGCAGCGTGGCGACGATGTACAGCCCGGTGGCCAGCCAGTGCAGCGTCACTTCCAGTGCGAAGCCAGTCATGGTTGGCCTCCATCGGCCGGTGGGGAGTGTTTGGCGGGGAGCCCGTGCATGTCGCGGGCGGGGGCGGTCCACAGGCTGTCCTTGCGCCCCACCTGCGGCGCCTCGACGAACTGGGTGCGCAGCACCACCCACCGCCCGTTCTCGCGCCCGAGCCGGTAGCGCATCAGGTAGCTGTCGTCGGAGTCGGCGCCCACCTGCGCTCCGGAGCCGATGCGCCGCTCGGCCCAGTGCCACTTCTCGCGGGTGTCGACCTCCCAGCCGCTCTCGTCGCCCTCGGCGCGCAGCACCTCGAACTCCTTGAGCTCGGCGTCGAGCACCAGCCCGGAGTCGAGGCGCACTCCGATCAGCCCCAGCAACCGCTTGCCTTCCTCCAGGCCGGTGGTTTCCTCGGTGAGGCGGGCGTCGCCGGTCCGGTAGGCCTGGCAGTTCTGGGCGTTGTAGCGCATGACCAGCGCCACCGCGTCCTTCTCGCCGAAGCGCTGGCAGCCGAGCAGCGCCAGCGCCGCCCACAGGGCCCATCTCGCGATCTTCATCGGTCTGCCACCTCGGCTCCCGCCGCCATCTCGGCTCGAACCCGGGCCAGGAAAGCTTTGAACGCCTCCTCGTACAAGGGGGCGAAACGCTGGGCCCGCAGCGCCACCGTGACCCGGTGCCCTTGGGCGGTCTTTTCAACCAGCACCGCTCGCTCGACCCGGGTCACCAGGAAGGTTCCGGCGATTCCCAGGATCACCAGCGCCAGCCCGGCCATGGCCAGCCCCACCGAGGGATCGCGGTGGGCCTCGATGTCGATCCATTGGCGGAGGTCGGCCAGCGCCAGCCGGCCGCCGTCCGGGAGCGCCACCGAATCGCCGGGGGAGAAGACGCCGGCGTAGGCGAGGACCCCGCCGCGAATGAGCCGCAGCTCGAGCGAATCGGGAAGGAGGCTTCGTTCTCCCGCCAGGGCGCTCAGCCGCAGCGCTGCCTCGCCGCCGAGCGGCATGTCGGCCTCGAGGTGGGCTCCGGCCGGGACGAGGAAGGCCACCTCCCGGCGCTCCGGGCCCTGCGCCGGGGTGAAGACCACGAAGGCCGCCAAGCCGATCCGCGGAACGACGTACAGGACTGCGTCTTCGACTCGCAGCGGGTCGTTGATCGCCAGCCGGCGCTCGGCCCCGGCCGAGGCCGGCGCAACCGGGGTGGAGATGGCGGAGAGCCCTCCCTTGGGATGGCGCTCGACGCGAAACGAGCCCAGGGTCAGCGGCTCGGAGAGGCGAAAGGGCCGGGCCAGGGCTCCCTGGCTCTGCTGGGAGAAGCTGGTCGCGGGGTCGATTCGCTCGCCCTCGTAGAAGCGGTCGCCGGCCTCGGCGCCGTAGAGGGCGCGCAGGGCGCCGGCGGCCATCAGCGCCAGCAGCCCCAGGTGGAACACCGGCAGCCCCAGCGCCCCAAAGCGCCCGGACATCTCCACCCGCGGCTTCGCGGCCGATTCGCCGATCGCAAACGACTCGCGGAACTGGGCCCGCCGGAGCACCGCTTCCGGCTCGGGCACCGGCAGCTCGCGAATCGCCCGCCGCGCCAACTCGACCACCACCAAGAGCAGCGAGCCCATCGACAGCAGCAGCAAGGCGAGGAAGGGAATCCCGTGGAGGATTCGGTCGAGCCCCAGCAGCTGAATCAGTCGGGCAAGGGTCGGGTGCTCGAAGACCGGGAAGCTCCCGGCGCTCGAAGACCCCTGCTGCGGGACGGCGGCGGTCAGCGCCGACAGCGTCCCCACCCCCACCAACTCGACGGTGATGGTCCGCGGGGAGCGGAGGAAGCGGCGGAGTCTGGTGAAGAGGGCGCGCACGGGTCGGAGAACGTGGGGGCCCCGACCGAATCCGTCGGCCGGGGCCCCCGAGTGTTGTCAGCTATTTCTAACCGAAAGAACCGGCGCCGCGCTCGGCCGGCTGCCTACCACTTGGCGCCGTTGGTCAGCGGGTGGTCGCCGGTGGAGCAGCTGGCGGCGCAATTGCTCTTCTGATAGCCGGTGGCGGTGGTCTTGGTGAAGCCGCTGGCGTACATGGTGGTCTTGTCGCCGTTGTAGGCGTAGCGCGCCGGCATGGTGCTGGTGGCCCGCGCGTCGCCGATCAGCCGGCCGAGTTTGCCGCCGTGCGGAATGACGATGTGGCAGCGGTAGCACTGGGCGCCGGTGTGGGCGCCGTCGCGGGTGTGCAGATTGGCGTCGTTGTGGCAGTTGGCGCACCACGAGGTGGCGAAGCTCGACGTCAGCACGTTCGGCCAGTTGGCGGCGTTGGCCCCCTTGAGCATGAACTGGGCGGCCGAGCCGTGAGGCCCCTGGGCGGCAGGGGAGGCGGCGTCGGTGGTGTGGCAGTCCGAGCAGCTCATCGTCTGATTGCCCACGTCGAGGTTCCAGGGAGCCTTCATCTGAGTGGTCAGCAGCGGCTTGGGCGCCACCGAAGCGGCCCCGTAGCTGTTCAGGCCCACCAGCACCGGGTGGCCGGAGGCGTTGTTCGGGTTGAACTCCTGGGCGTTGTCGGTCTCCACCGGGGTGACCTGGGTGCCGTTGGCGGAGATGCCATTGGGCGGGGTTCCGGCCCCCCAGTAGAAGGTGGAATGGCAGCGGAAGCACAGCGAGGCCTCGAGGTCGGTGCCAGCGACCAGAGGGCCGGTGGTGAAGTTGGTGGCGGCGGTGGTCCCGAAGTTGGCGGCCGGGTAGGTGGTGAGCTTGGCCCCCATCGCGCCCTGGAGCGCGCCGTCGGCGTGGTTGTCGAGGATGACGTAGCTGGTTCCGGCTGCCGGAGCGCTGGCCCATGCCGCATTGGGGGCCGGGGTGGTGAGGATGGTGATGACGCCGGCGGCGGTCGAGGAGGCGATCTTTCGCACTTGGTTGTTCAGCGTCCCGGAAGTGATCAGGACCAGCGAGCCGGCCGGGTAGGTGGTCGACCAGATCCCGCTCTTGGTGGAGTCGGTCAAGGTGGTGGTCGTCCCGGCGACGGTGGCGGTGCCCGACTTCATGCTGGTCTTGGCCTCGTGCGGGTCGTGGCAGTCGAGGCAGTTGGAGTGGCGGCCGGCGACGCCCAGGCTGGTGCCCCAGGTGGCGGCGGTCTCGGCCGGCGTGGCGTGGACCGCGTCCTTGTCGAAGGGGTGGGCCACCGCCTTGGCGCCGTCCTGGGAGACGGTCTTGTTGGAGTAGTTGACCCCCACCGTCCCGTTGCCGTGGCAGCGGTAGCAGATGAAGCTCGCCGTGACGCCGTTGGGGTTGGTGGTGCCCATCAGCAGCGAGGGGTTGGCGTTGCCGTGCACCGCGCCGAGGCCCATGGCGTTGGCCACGGCGGGGGTGGTGCCGTCGGCGGCCTCCCAGTGGCACTTGGTGCAGTTGCGCACGAAGACCGAGCTGTCGTGCAGGGTGTACTGCCAGGCGCCGCCGGGAGTGGTGGTGGTGGCGCTGTGGGGGCTGGCGGCGTAGGCCGCCTTGTCGATCGCCGGGTGCTGCACCGGGACGGTGCTGTCCACCGGATTGCGGTGGCAGCTCAGGCACATCCCGCCGTTGGCCAGGGTGTTGTCGAAGTCGGTCTTGGCCTTGGTGGCCACGGTGCGGGTGGTGGCGGCGCGGCTGGCGTTGGTGGAGGAGTCGTCGTAGGCGAGGTTGTAGTGCAGCAGCGGGCTGGGGTCGTCGGTGGCGGTGTGGGTGTGGTCGTCGTGGCACATGTTGACGCACGAGCGCGCCGCCGGGGCGACGGCGTTGAGCGGGCTGGTCCAGCTGGTGGCGTCGTCGGTGAAGGTGTCCAGCCCCAGGGTGTGCTTGTAGGCCGACCCGCCCACCGCCTGCATCTCGTTCCAGATGCCGCCGTGGCAGGTCGAGCAGACGTAGCCGCCGTCGCTCTCGCGGCCGGAGAAGCCGTTGGCGTGGCTGTGGCAGTTGGTGCAGGGCTGGGTCCCCTGCGCCGAGCTGGCGGTGAAGTGGGTGTCGGAGTTGCCGCTCGACCGCCAGCGGGCCACTGCCCCTCCGTTGGCGGTGCGGGTGTGGCACACCTGGCAGATGCCGGTGTTGTCGCTGTTGGCGAAGGAGTTGTTGGCGGCCCCCGAGTCGCCGGTGGTGGTGAGGAACTTGACGGTGGCCGCCGGCAGCGCGGTGCCGTAGTTGGGCGGCTGGATGGTCTGGCGCACCAGGTAGGCGTTGGTGGTGCTGTGGGCGGCGTGGCAGTCGCGACAGCCGACCGCCCAGGCGCCGTACTTCCCGCCGACCGCCTGGCTGGAGTGGGTGGCCAGGGCGTGGCAGTCGGAGCACAGCTGGCTGGCGTTGTCGCGCACCAAGAGATTCCCGTCGCCCTGGCGGGCGGCGTTGGCGGCGATCACCGAGATGGTGGAGGTGGCGGTGAGCGGCACGTTGTTGGCCGCCCGGGCCCGCAGCGAGTACGAGCCGGGGCTGAGGGTCAGCTGGGCCTCGTAGACGCCGGCGTTGGTCCCGACGCTGTAGGCGGCGGTTTGGGTCAGGGTGGTGGGGTAGGTGGTGCCGCCGTCGGTGCTCAGGGTGACTGCGGTGAGCGCCGCCAATCCGCCGGGGTTGTAGACCTGGACCTGGACCCGGAAGGTGCCGCTGACCGTGCCCCCGTTCATGGGATTGACGATCAGCACGGTGGGGGCGGCGGCGTTGGTGCTGCCGGCGCTGGTCCCGGCGATCAGGGTGAAGGTGTTGTTGCTGATGGCGGTGAAGGCGCCGACGGTGTCCGGCGCCTTGACCGTCACGTCGCCGGTGGCGAACTGGGCGCGGAAGGTGCGGGTGGCGGTGGCCGAGGAGGTGGTGGCCAGCACCACCAGCACCGTGGCCGGGGTGGCCGCCGGGACGCTCAGGTTGGTGGTCAGCTGGTAGCGGGAGGCGGTGGCATTCCAGGCAGCGGCGCCGAGGTATGTGTCGATGGCCGGATCAAAGGTGCCGTTGCCGTTGGCGTCCTGGAACAGCTGCACCGATTCCACGTCGGTGTTGGCCAGTGCGGTGCCGGCGTTGGCCAACTGCAGCTGGGTCACGACCACCGTGCCGCCGGTGGCAGTGAGCCTGACCTTGCCCACGAAGATGCCGGCGGCCCCGGCGGCGACGTTGGCCGCCGCCGGCTGGGCGCCGGGATCGGAGACCGCCAGGGTCGAAGCCAGGGCCGGGGAGGCCAGCAGCGACAGCGCCAGCGCCGCGGCCAGGCGGGCCGGCCGGGACAGGGAGCGGGAGGTCTGGTCGAGGAGGGTCATCGTCGGTCGCCTGTCGGGAGTCGGGCCGCCAAGAAGGGACAGAGGCCTGGAGGTCATCGCGCGTCCTCCGTCAGCGAGTTGGAGTCGGCGCCATGCGGGTGGTGGCAGGTCATGCAGTGCACGCTGTTGCCGCTGCCCAGCACCAGGTCGTTGGTCTTGAGCCCGTCGCCGGTGGTCTGCAGCGCGCCGTTGGCGTCGAGGATCGCGCTGGATGCCCGGTCATAGCCGTTGCTCAGCGCCACCCCCACCGGATGGCTGAAGACCTTGATCCCGTCGGCGCCGAGGTGGGCGTCGGTCATCTTGCGGGCGGTGTGGCAGTCCTCGCACATGGCGCTGTCGGCATTGGCGGCCCGCAGCAGCGGGTAGGTGACGTAGAAGTCGAAGCGGTCGCCCACGGCGAAGGTGCCGGCGAAGTTGACGGTGACGTTGGTGCCGTCGTTGAGGGCGACGTTGGTCCCGGTCAGCTGGCCGTTGGCCCCGGTGTAGGCGACCCAGCCGGCGCTGTAGCCGAACCAGCTGTAGCCGTTGTCGTTGGAGAGGCGGAAGCGGGCGGTCCCGGCGGCGCCGGCGGCGACCACGTCGATCAGGTAGGACTTGGAGGTGGCGGCCGCGGCCGGGGCGTTGACGGTCAGCGTTCCGGTGCCGGTGCCGGCGACCTTGGTCACCGCCGACAGCTTCTGGGTCCCGCCGAAGGCGGCGCCGTTGTGCTCGTCGTGGCAGACCGAGCAGTTCATCAGCTTGGCGGTGCCTTCGAGCCGCTTGGCCATCTCGGCGGCGGCCGGCAGGCCCGCGCCCCACCGGCCGTTGGCGGCGGCCGAGTCCCAGTGGTGCGAGGCGCCCATCGCCCCGGGCGTGGCCTGGTCGCTGGAGGACCAGGCGAAGGCGCCGTGCGAGGTGTGGCAGCTGATGCACAGGGTGGCGTTGCCGGCGGTGGTGGTCAGCTGCATCCCCGGCGCCTTGTGGCCGATGTGGCAGTCCACGCAGCCGTTGGCGACGCGGGAGGCGGCGCCGTCGTGCGGCGGGTCGAGCGCGCTGGCCTGGCCGCCCACCAGCATCGCCGCCGCGACCGCCACCACTGCCGCCGAGCGCCGCCGTCGCCGCAGCAGCAGCGGCAGGGCCAGCAGCGCCAGCCCGACCTCGACCCCGCCCGAGGAGCCGCAGCCGCAGCCCTTGATGGCCTGGGCCTCCGGCGCCAGCAATTGCACCACCGCCGGCTTCTCGGTCGACAGCACGGCCCGGTTGTTGGCGAGGTCGATCTGGGCCGCGCCGGCCAGCCACTGGTCGGCGTCGTGGTCGAAGACCATGGCGTCGATCTGATCCGCGGTCAGGCCGCGCGCCCGGGGCTTGTCGCCCAGCGGGATGGCGAGGTTGAGCGGCTTGAGGAAGCGCTGGCCCACCGGCCCGACGAAGAGGGCGGGCTGCAGGGACTCGGCGCCAGGGCGCTGGAACCAGTCGCGGGTGATCGCGCCGACGGCGATCTGCGCCGGGGCCGCCAGGGCGCCCTCGGGGATGGTGACCGACAGCCCGTCGTAGAGCGAGCCGGCGGCGGACAGGGTCAGCGTTCCGCCGGCCGGACCCAGCTCCTGGAGCAGCAGCGGCACGTCGACCACGCTGACGTTGACCTCAGCCGGAGCGCCCTCGAGCCTGCCGTCGCTGGCCGAGACCGCAAAGCGCAGGGTGTAGCCGGAGCGCGCCGCCACCAGGGTCAGCTTGGAGCTGTCCAGGCCGGAGAGCTCGGCGTCGCGCGGCCCGCCCACCTGTCGCCAGGCGAAGCGCAGCGGGGCGCCGCCGGAGGCGGTGCTGAGCGAGGCGTCGAGGATCGCCGGCAGCCCGGGCAGGACCATCAGGTCCGGCCCGATGCGCGCCACCGGGGTGCCGGCCTGCCAGACCACCCGGGTCGGCGGCCCGCGGACCGCGCCGTCGTCGGCGCGCACCTCGAAGACGTAGAGCCCGGTCTGCGGCACCTGGAAGGTGGCTCGGGCCTGGTCGGCGCCGTCGAGGATCAGGTGCGGCCCGGCGAGCTGGGTCCACAGGTAGCTCAGGGCAGGATAGCTGGAGGCAGGTCGGGCCAGCAGCTCGATGCGCCCGTCGCCTTCGATGGCCGGCGAGGCGCTGGCCACCAGCAGCGGCACCAGCTCCGACGGCGCGTCGTCGACGGTGACCGTCACCCGGTCGCGGGTGCCGGCGCCCAGGGCGTTCGCCACCTCGAGCTCGAAGGCGTAGGTCCCGGGATCGAGTGGCAGGAAGGTGGCCTGGGGGCCAGAGATGGACAGCTCCACCGGCGGGCCCTCGAGCTGGCTCCAGCGGTAGGCGGAGATAGGCTGGCTGCCGCCGGAGCTGCCGGATCCGTTGAGGGTCACCGGGCTGAGCACCTGGCCGCGCTGGTCATAGCCGGCCTCGGCGATGGCGGGAGCGGTCGATCCGTCGCTGACCAGCACCGTGGCCACCTTGGGCAGCCCGCGGTGCCTGCCGTCGGAGACCGTCAGCTCGAAGCGGTAGGTGCCGGCGGCCGGCGGGCTGAAGGAGACCGCCATCGCGTTGTCGCCGCTGAGCGAAACCGCCGGGCCGTCGAGCTGTCGCCAGGAGTAGAAGAGGGCGTCGCCGTCGGCGTCGGCGCTGAGCGCTCCCGACAGGCTGACCGACTCGCCCAGCCGCGCCTCCAACTGCTCGGGGCAGGTGGCGGTGGGGACGTGATCGGTGTCGTCGTCGACCACCACGTTGGCGCGCGCCGGGGCCGAGCTGAGCAGGCCATCGTCGACCGTCAACTCGAAGGCGTAGACGCCGGCGGCCGAAGGGGTGAAGCGCGGGGCGGCGGCCTTCGCGTCGTCGAGGGTCGCGGACGGGCCGTCGATCTGGCGCCAGGTGAAGGAGAGGGGATCGAGGTTGGGGTCGGCGCTGAACCGGCCGTCGAGAGTCACCGCGCGCCCGACCTTGCCGCCGCGCAGCGGCCCGGCGTCGGCGCGGGGGCCGAGGTTCTCCACCGTCACCGCTACCAGGGCTTCGAGGCTAAAGACCTTGCCGTCGTTGACCTTGAGGCCGAAGACGTAGTCGCCGCGCTGGCGCAGGACCACCGACAGCTTGGCGGCGCTGGCGTCGAGCAGCTTCGACTGGGCCGGGCCCGAAACCTGGCGCCAGGAGTAGGTGAGGGTGTCGCCGTTGGGATCGTGCGAGGCGCTGCCGTCGAGCACCACGCGCGAGGGGCGGACCTGGGACGGGCCCTCGGCCACCGCCACCGGGCGGTTGTCGGAGGCGTCGAGCGGGTTGGTGCCCGCCAGCACCTCGGCGCCGTCGGGGATTCCGTCGCCGTCGGTGTCGGGGTTGTGAGGATCGGTGCCCAGCCGGTACTCCTCGAGGTTGCTCAGGCCGTCGCCGTCGGGGTCGAGCCAGGCGTCGGCGGGGTTGTTGGGGTTGAGGCCCCAGGCCAGCTCCACCGAATCCGGGATTCCGTCGCAGTCGGCGTCGCCGGGGCAGGCGGTCTGGGCCGGGGTGCCGGGGCTGGAGTAGACCTCCACCCGCTGCTGGTCGCCGTTGGAGACCAGCACCCGCCCGAAGCCGTCGACCACCGCGTCCAGCGGCAGCGCCAGCTGCCCGCGGCCGTGTCCGTAGCTGCCCAGGCTGGCCAGGTAGCTGCCCGCCGGGCCGAACACCGACACCGCTCCCTGGTAGGCGTCGACCGCGAACAGTCGGCCCGAGGGATCGAGGGCGATGCCTCCCAGCCGCGTCAGCATCCCGGGGCCGGAGCCGAAGCCGCCCAGGGTGGCCGAAACCGCTCCGGCGCCGTCGAGGACGCGGATGGTGCCCGACGAGCCGTCGGCCACGAACAGCCGACCGCTGCCGGCGTCGTAGGCCAGCCCGGAGACGAAGCCGCCCACCGGCAAGGTTCCCTGCAGGCTCAGGTTGGCTCCATAGACCTTGACCGTCCCCGCCCGCCCTTCGGCGACGAAGATCCGGCCACCGGCGTTGTCGATCGCCAGGGCGTCGGGCAGCGCGACCTCGCCGGCGCCCTGTCCCAGCGCGCTGCGCTGCAGGCCGTCGAAGACGTGGACCATCTGCCGCTGGGCGTCGCCGACGAAGATCCGTCCGCGGCCGTCGACGGCAATCCCCTCCGGCCTTCCCCCCAGCGCCAGCCGCCGCACCCATTGGCCGTTGGCGGCGAAGATCTCGACCGTGCCGGCGCGGGAGTCGGTGACGTAGAGGGTGGAGCGGGAGTCGACCGCCAGCCGCCCTGGAAGGAAGGGGCGCCCGGCGGGCAGGGCGTAGGCGGCGCTGGGCTTGGCCAGCACCACCTGCAGCGACAGGGTGGCGCTGGCGGTGCCGTTGACCCCGTCGTCGACGGTGACCGTCACCTGGTAGCTGCCCAGCCCAGCCGGCGCCAGCCAGTCGGCCTGCGAGCCGTTGACGTTGAGCAGGGTGCCGCCGCCGGCGGTCCAGCCGTAGGTCAGCGCCAGCCCCGAGGGATCGTGGGCCGCCGCTTCCAGGTGAACCAGGTCGCCGGGGAACAGCTGCGAGTCGGTGGCCACCAGCCCGTCGACCACCGGCGGCGGGGCGAGCACCGCCACCGTCACATTGGCGGTCATCGGCTGCGAATTGACCGGGAACAGGGCGTCGTTCTGGGCGACGCAGGTGACGGTGTAGCTGCCGGGGCCGGGGGTGTTCCAGGTGATGCTCCCGCTGACGCTGGCTCCCGGGGAGATGGCCAGCGGCACCGAGGTCCCGCCGGTGCCCAGGGTGCCGCCGTTGACCGTCACCTGCAGCACCGTCACCGAGGTCCCGGGGCCGGGGTCGTGGGCGGCGCAGCTGACGGTGACCTGGGAGTTGGCCGGCGCCGGCGAGGGCACGGTCAGGCTGTCGACGACGGGCTGGGAGATCCCTCCCATCGCACTGGCGAGCGCCGGGGTCATGGGCGGCGCAGCTGACGGTGACCTGGGAGTTGGCCGGCGCCGGCGAGGGCACGGTCAGGCTGTCGACGACGGGCTGGGAGATCCCTCCCATCGCACTGGCGAGCGCCGGGGTCAGGGCGGCGAACGCGGCGAGGATCGGGCCAAGGCGGGCGGCCATGAGCGACCTCCTGGAGCAAGCGGCCGGGGCAAGCGGCCGCGGTGAAGCGAATTCCGAATCATTGTCGCACGGGGCGGGGGCGCGCGTGAGAGGGAAAGCGCAGGAAGTTGGGGCGGCAAGAAACTCGAATTCTTCGACAATCATCAGCAATCCTTGCGCCAATTCCGCGGGATTTTGGCGTTCATCGCGCCTCGCCCGCCGGTGGCCAACGGCGCCCCTGGGCGAAAAAGAGCAGAAAAACCGGTTGCTTCGGCCCGGCTACGCGAGCGTCAGTCGGGGTAGGTGGTGTTGACGTGGTTGGCGCCGTGGCAGCTCAAGGTGCAGCTGCCGCTGCGGAAGCCGCGGGACTGGTAGCGGATCTCCCCGGTCTTGCTCGGGCGGACGATGGAGATGTCGAAGTCGATCAGGTGGGCATTGTTGGCCGGGTTGCCCTGAAGGACCGAGACTCCGTGCGCGCCGTGGCAGGCGGTGCAGGGGGTGGTCTTGTCGACCACGTGCCGGCGGTGGCTCTTGAAGGCCGAGTTCCCCGACAGCAGGACGTCGCGGCTGTGGCACTTGTAGCAGAGGGCGTAGCTCTCCGGGCTCTCCGGCGTGTTGTCGGCGGTTTCCAGCCGGCGCTCCAGCAGGTGGGCGTTGCTCGAGCCGTGGGGGCCGCGGGCCCCGAGGCCGCTGACCTCCAAGCGATCGACCCCAGCGAGCTGGATTCGCGGGACGTTGATCCCCGGGATGCTGGGCCCCGGGAGGTTGGATCCCGAGACGCCGGCCCCGGGAACACTCGCGACCGGAAAGCTGGCCACCGGGGCTCTGGCCGCCGGACCGTCGTCGCTGTTGTGGCAGTCGGTGCAGGTCACGGTGCTGGCGGTGGTCCAGGGCGGCAGCAGGCTGGGGACGTCGGTCCCGCGGCCGGGTGCCACCACCGGGTGGTAGGACGGGGAGGCGGGATCGAAGGCCCGGCGCAGGTTGACCTCGGTCACTGCCCGGCGCAGCCGCTCCGCGGAGCGCAGCCCGCGGGCCTGCGGCTGGTTGGCGCTGTCGCCGTGGCACTTGAAGCACACCTCGTACTCGAAGCGCACCTGCTCCACCCGGAGCCCGTTGCGGTCGATGCCCCACACGCCGTTGAGAGCCCCGGCCACCTGGGCCCCCTCGGCCCGGCGGTGGACGATGGCGTGGGCGTTGTGGCAGTCGGCGCAGGTGGCGTGGCGCGGCGTGGACTGGCGCGTCTCGGGCAGCGGATTGGCGGGGCTGAACGGCCCCTCCGACGGCTCGTGGATCTGGCCGGTGGCCGGGGTCACCTGGTGCGAGCTGAGTTTGGCGAGCTGCCGGGCGATGTCGGTCTTGGCGACCCGGCCGGAGTGACAGCTCAGGCAGACCTGCTCGTCGACCCCCTTCTGCAGCCGCTTGCCGCCCGGGGCCCCGTGGGGCTTGTGGCAGCTCTCGCAGCCGTTGTCGGAGACCGTCTGGTAAGCGGTGGAGGCCCCGTGCGACTTGTCGAAGTACACCGGCGAGGTCTGGTGCAGCGAACCGCCCCACTCCGGCAGCACGTGGCAGCTCAGGCACAGCGCCGAGCCGCGGTTGCCCTTGACCAGGAACTTCTTCTCCACCGGATCGGCGTCCTCGCGGTGCGGGTCGTGGCAGCTGGTGCACTGGATCATCCCCTGGTGGTCGAGCTTGACCGAGTCGTCGGGGGTGGGGGAGCGCAGCTTCGCGCTGCTCAGCGGCCGGAAGGAGAAGGGGTGGTGGTCGCTCAGGTCGGTCCCCAGGTTGCTGGAGCCCAGGGGCATCATCTCGTTCGGTCCGGCATTGGCCATCCGGATCTGCTTGCCGCGCCGGATCTGACCGAGGGCGATGGTGCCGTCATGGCAGGAGAGGCAGACCCGCGAGGCGCCGGTGGCTTCGCTGCTGGCGTTGGCCCGCATCGTCGAGCTGGCGTAGGGAGTGTGGCCGCGCGGGTCGGGGCGGGCGTTGAGGCCCCGGCCTTTCGCTGCTCCGTGGGAGATATGGCAGAACTTGCAGATCTCACTCTCGTCGGTGGACTTGATGGTCCCCGGCCCCGAGGCCGACAGGTTGTGCTTGGAGTTGACGATGCTGCTGCTGTCGGGCGACCCGGCCAATACGGCTAGTACCAGCGGAACGGCGGTCATGGCTCATCTCCCGACAGCTCGAAGATCTGTATCCGATGATTGTAGCTGTCGGCCACGTAGAGGCGGCCCTCGCCGGCGGCCATCCCCGCCGGCAGGTCGAACTGGCCGGGGCCGTTGCCCGGCTCGCCGATCGGACTGAGGAAGCGGCCGTCGCCGGCGAAGGCCAGCACCAGCTGGTGGGCGGCGTCGGAGATGAACAGCCGCCCGCGCTCGTCGGCGGCCAGCGCCTTGGGGCGGCCGAAGGCCCCTCCGCCGTCGCCTTCCTCGCCGAAGGCCCCCAGAAACTCGCCCGCCGGCGAGAAGCGCGCCACCCGGAAGTGGAGCGCGTCCACCACCAGCAGCGAGCCTTTCACCGCCGCCACCGCGGTGGGGAAGTTGAGCTCGTTTCCCTCATCGCCCCGCGAGCCGATCCGCCGCTGCAGCGCCCCCTGCCGATCGAAGGCCAGCACCGCGTGTGCCGGCGGATCGACCACGAAGATCTGCCCGTCGAGGAAGGCCACGCCGCTGGGACGCTCCAGCTCCCCTTCGCCCAGCTTGCGGCAGCTGCCGTCCTCGGCCAGCGCCACCACCCAGCCCGCCGCGGCGTCGGCCACCAGCAGCGTCCCCTGGGGGTCGGCCGCCAGCGCCATCGGCATCTGCCACTCGAGGTCCGGGCAGCTCAGCTCCAGGGCAGTGAGCGGCGACAGCCGCACCCGCAGCACCCGGGCAGCGTCGGGATCGGCGACCACGAAACCGCCCGGCTCGGCCAGCAGCCCGAAGGGCCGCACCAGCGCTGGCCGCTGCTTCTCGGGATCGATGCCCACCACCGCGTCCAGGATCCGCCGCCACAGCGGCGGGGTCTGCAGCGGCGCGCTGGGATCGGGAAAGACTCCCGAAAGCCTGGCCAGCGCCGGGGCCGGCTCCTGAGGCCACTGGCGGGCCGGGGCCGGGGCCGCCGCCGGGTCGGCGGCATGGGCGCAGGCGGCCAGGGCCAGCAGCAGCGGCAGGAGGCGCGGCATCAGAAGCGGGCTCCGAAGGTGCGCGAGATGCGCAGCCACAGCAGGTTTCCCTTGGACCACAGGTCGCCGGTGGAGCCGGAGGAGTAGCGGTCCTCGAGCGTCACCACCACCTGGCCCAGGATGTACTCGGCGGCCAGGCTGGCGCCAGTCTCGGTCTGGTCCGCGCGGCCGGGGCTGGTCAGCCACATCGCCCGGCCGCTGGCGGTGACTGCCAGCCGCTGGCGGTCGAACAGGGCGGTGGCCGAGACGATCGCATAGCGGTTGATGGTGTTGTACCTGGCCTGCAGCAGCGGCTCGGTGGTCCCGGGGATGGCCAGCGCCGGCGCCAGGCCGTCGGTGATCCCGAGGTTGAGCTGGCCGGACAGGTTGCGCCGCGACAGGTCGAGGGTCAGGGTGGCGGCCCGGTTGCGGAAGCTGCCCAGCAGCACGTCCTCCCGCTGCGACCAGAGCAGGCTCAGCCGCCCGCGGAAGTAGTGGAAGGCCCACAGGTAGGACTCGGCGGTCATCTCCAACTGCTGGGTGGTCGACCAGCCCTGCAGCCCGACTCCGCCGTTCTGGTAGGCGCCGGCGTAGTTGGCGGAGCTGCGCACCTTGCCCAGGTACCCGGAGAGGCCGGCGCCGGCGCCCACGCCCCAGGTCGGCTCGCTGGGCCCGCCGTCGCGTTGCACCGCCCCGGCGTTGGCGTTGGCGGTGGCCGACCAGTCCCCGCCGCCCTGGCGCAGGCGGCGGAAGATGAGCCCCGCCCCGACGCTCTCGCCCAGGTCGCGGCGCGCCTGGTCGCCCTGCTTCTGGTCGGCGTAGCCCAGCGTGGCGTTGCCCAGCAGCGACAGCTCCTGGTTGTAGCGCCAGATCTCGGAGGGAGTCAGCGAGTGGGTGGTCGACTTGAGGTCCAGCGTCTCCGGAGCCACCACCAGCAGCCGGTGGAAGGCGTAGTCCACCGCGGTGTTGGCGCGGCCGTCGCGGGAGAGGACCTGGACCCCCAGCCCGGTCTGGGAGTCGTCCACCCTGGGGTTGGTGGGGGCGTCGCTGGTGGGGGCGCGCAGGAAGTAGCGCTCCGAGATCCGCACCAGCGTCGACTCGGTGGGGGTGGCATTGCCGCGCAGCGCGAAGTCGTGGCTGCGGAAGTTGGTCTCGGCGAAGTAGTCGCTGCTGTTCCAGGAGGTGCTGTAGGTGAGCGAGTAGTTGTAGAGGGCGGGGTTGTGGACCAGCGCCAGGTCCAGCCCGGTGGAGCTGCTGTGGGCCACCGGCGCCGCCAGGCTGTGGCTCTCGCTGTCGATGCGCCGCAGGCCGATCGAGGCCAGCGGCAGCCCGTCCCCGGGGCGATAGTTGACGATCGCCCCCTCGGTGGTCACCAGCGACGAGCCGGTGGTGGGCGCCTCGCCCTCGGCCGAGTACGAGGCCAGCCGCCGCGAGGCGTAGAGGTTGATCGGCAGCACGCTGGTGCTCAGCGCCAGGGCGTTGGCCTGGTAGCCGATGTTGGAGGTGAAGCTGGTGGTCCCCAGGATCGCCGACTGCGACGGGTGGTAGTCGGCGTCCACCCGCCATTGCAGCACCGCCGGGTTGAACGGCCCGCCGCCGGCGCCGGCAGCCAGGTCCAGGTTCCAGGTGGGAGCGCCCTGGTAACCCTGCTCGGTCCAGGAGTCGGCGCGCACGTAGCTGCCGCCGACCAGGGCGGTCAGGTCCACCGGGGAGGCGGCCCGGGCGGCCGAGGCGGCCAACAGGATTGCCAGCGCCAGCGCCGCTCTCATTGGCCACCTCCCTGCTGCCGGTGGCTGCTGACCAGCACCTCGGTCCCGCGCACCCCGGGCTGGGCGGTCACCTCGACCACCACCCGCGACGAGGGGATTCCCAGCTCGTTGACCAGGGTCCGCTTGAGGGCGGCGGCCCTGGCCGCGGCCTTCTCCAGCCCGTTGAGATCGTCGCCGGTGCGCGCCCACAGCAGCACCTCCAGCCCGGCGGCGCGCGCGCCCTGGGCGATGGCCTTGAGCGCCGCCAGGTCGGCGCGGCGCATCGGCTGGTTGTCGGTCGGCAGCTGCAGCGCCGCGGCGTCGACCGCCGGGCGGGCCAGCGCCGGCGGCTTGTTGGCCTTGAGCTTGATCCGCTCCGGGGCGCTCTTGCAGGGGCCGGCGGCCTCGTTGCGCGGGATCTGGCAGGTGTCGTGCTGGGTCGCCACCGTCAGCACCGCCCGCACCGCCGCCTCGTCGAGGTTGGAGCTGACCTCGATCGACAGCTGCTCGGGCTTGAGCTTCTTGTCCTGCAGCAGCTGCCGCTTGAGCTCCACCGCGCGGCGGGCGGCCTCGGGCAGCCGCTCCCAGTCGGCGGGGGCCAGCATCCAGATCAGCAGGTCCTTTCGGGCCGGGGCCTGGGCCAGCGCCTCGCGGGCCTCCTGCACTCCCTCGGGGGTGAGCGGGGTGCGCGCCGACGGGAAGTCGAGGGCCACCGGCTCGAAGGGCAGCCCGAGCTTGGGGCGGCTGGAGCGCGGCTCGTCCACCGGCAGCAGCTGCTCGTCGTCCCCGGGGCGCAGCCCCTCCAGCGACTCGGACCGGGTCGACGGCGGGATCTCGGGCGGCGGGTGGACGGCGAACTTGGGGGTGGGGTCGACGAAGACCACGAACTTCTTGGGCGGCTCGGCCGGCTTCTGCGCCGGCTCCGGGGGCGGGGCGTTGGGGGCCGCCAGCGGCTGCTCGGGGTGGGCCGGGGCGCCGAAGGCCACTCCCAGCGACAGCCGGGTGGCGCCGCTGGTCACGATCCAGTCCGCGCCCAGCGAGACCCCGACGTAGGGGCCGAAGCGGCGGCGCACCGCCGCCCCCAGCTGCCCGCCCTCGACGCTGGCCAGCGCCTGTCCGGCCAGCTCCCAGCCGGTAGGGTGCAGCGCCGAGAAGGCCAGCCCGCCCTCGGGCCCGACCTTGAAGGGGTTGAAGGTCGGGAAGAGCACCCCGGCGAAGCCGGCGAGCTCCAAGAAGCCGTAGAGACGGCCGCTGGAGGCCAGCAGCGAAAGGGCCGCTCCGGGGGCCAGGTTGAAGCGCTCGGCCGACAGCCGCAGCGCCAGCGCCGGCCGCTGCGGCGAATCGGCGAGCAGCTGGACCTTGAGCGCGGCCCCGAACAGGAGCGGGGAGGGGGTGGGGTCGCCGGCCATTCCCCCCTGGCGCATGCTCAGCCCGGCCTCGACGCGCCGGCCCAGGCCGATGGTCAGCGACAGCGGGCTGGGGGACAGCTCGCCCGAGCCCCCGCCGCCGCGCTGGTAGCCGACCTCGGCCCCCAGCTCGGCCGAGCCGGCCGGCAGCGCCTGGGCCTCGGGGACCGACAGCACTCCGCTGCCCCCGGTCCGCGAGGGGAAGGGCTCGGCCTGGGCGGCGGCGGCCCACAGCACTGCGGCGATGGCGGCAGCCGGCCTCATCCGCGCGACCTGTCTCTCTGCGTCAACCCGAACTCCTGCAGGGTGCGCTCGACGCTGCGAGCGCTCACCTTCAATCCGTCGTTGGTCAATTCAGTGGCGATCGAGGCCGCGCTGCGTTCAGGGTCCGCCAGCCGCGCCGCCACCACCCGCCGCAGCACCTCCAGGCTGCGCCGCCAGGGGCGCGCCGGGCCCGAGGGGCGGGGCAGCATCCCCGCCAGCCCCTCGGTGCGGTAGCGGTGCAGCTTCTCGAAGTAGGCGCTGCGCGAGCGGCCGAACTCGGTCAGCACCTGCTCCAGGTCGCGCCCGGTGGTCTCGCCCTCGACCAGCATCGCCAGATCGAGCGCCAGCTGGTCGGTGTCGAGAATCGGAAGCTCTCCGGCCGGGCCGCGAAAGCTGTGGCGGGGGTGGGCAGAGTTCATCGCCTTTGTCCGCTGGATTGTGGCGGAGGGAGGGACGACGAAAGGCGCGGGGCCAACAAGGCCGCCCCGCGCCCCTCGCGAGTCAGACGGCGGCTACTTGTTGTGGCAGGAGCGGCAGAGCGCGCTCTGGGTGGTGTTGTCGACCACCAGGAAGAACGGAATCGGGCCGTTCTTGTTGTGCGGCTCGTGGCAGCTGGTGCACTCCACGCCCACGTGCACGCCGGCGGTGCCGTCGGGCAGCAGGTTGATGGCCAGGCCGTTGGCCGGGGCGGTGGCCGCCGAGGTGCAGTTGCCGGAGGCGCTCTGGCAGCCGGTGACCACCACGTCGTAGTAGCCGCCCAGCACCGCGGCTCCGACCTTGGCCGCCGACACGCCGCTGGTCACGCCGTAATAGGTCTGGCCGGCGTAGGGGATGGACACCGGGTGGTTGCCGCCCAGGTTGGTGCCGCCGCCGGTGCCGACCAGGTAGGCGGAGTTGGTCAGCAGGCCGGTGCCGCCGACGTCGGCGCCGGTGACCGCGATGGTCCCGGCCACGCCGCCGCCGATGTTGTTCAGCGAGCCCAGGGCCACCGTGCCGTCATGGCAGGCCATGCAGCGCTTGGAGGCCGGGCGCAGCGTGGTGGGCAGCGCGGTGCCGCTCAGGGTGGAGGTCAGCGCGCCGCCCGACAGGTCGGTGCCCCAGTTGATGGTGGCGACCGCGGTCTGGGTGTGGTTCCAGGCCATCTGGGTGGAGATGGCGCGGTGGGGGGTGTGGCAGAAGATGCAGATCTCGTTGCTGGTGGTGGACTTGGCGGCAGTCGCCGACGACGAGCTCGACAGGTCGTGGCGGCTGTTGCGGATTCCCTGGGCGAAGGCGGCGGTGGGCAGCAGCGCCGCGACGAGAACGAGCTTGAGCAAGGATTTCATCGACTTCTCCTGGGCTTCCGAGGCCCGTTGGCTCGGGCGAAATGCCCCAACCAAGCAAGAGTGGAAAGTGAACTGCTGCCAGCCGTGCTGCAAGCGCTGGACCAGACCCCCGCCTCCCTCAGCGGCGGGGGCCGGACTTCAATCTGGCCGCGAGGTGCGCCATCTGGCGCAGGCTGCGCCAAATGGCGCACCCAGGTCTCGCGCACCCCTTATTTGGGACCCACGCGGGTCACATCGGCGGGAGAGGAGTCCTCGCCCTTGGGCTCGGGGGGCTTGCCGCCGGTGTCGGCGGCGGTGGTGTTGATCAGCTCGTAGACGTTGATGCGCGCCACGTACTCGTTGCAGACGTAGATCAGGTTGCGCTTGGGGTCGACCGCGATGCCGCTGGGGACGTCGAAGTACTCCAGCTTGGAGGCGTAGCCACCGAAGTACATCAGCACCTGGAAGTCGCGGTTGAGGATCTGGACGTTGGAGTGGCCGCCGTCCACCGCGTACAGGTTGCCGAAGCCGTCGAAGGCCAGCCCCTTGAGCTTGTTGAAGGTGCCCGGGCCGTCGCCAGCCTCGCCGAAGCTCTTCTTGTGCTCGCCCTCGGGCGAGAAGACCTGGACCCGGAAGTTCATGGTGTCGCCGACGTAGAGGTTCCCCGCGCCGTCGAGCGCCAGGTAGACCGGGAAGTAGAACTGCCCCGGCTCCTTGCCCTTGCCGTGCCCCAGGTCGCGCACATGGGTGCCGTCCAGGCGGTAGACCCGCACCAGGTGGTCGGGGGCGTCGCGGTTGGCGGTGTCGGCCACGTAGAGCAGGCTGCGCAGCTCGTCCACCGCCAGCCCGGTCGGCCGGACCAGCTTGCCCAGGCCGATCGCCGCCAGCCGCTGGCCGGTCTTGCTGAACACCAGCACCGAGCGGCTGCTGCCGTCGGAGATGTAGACGTTCTCCTGGCCGTCGAGGGCCACCGTGAACGGCGACCCCATCGGCTCCTCGGGGGCGAAGGGGCGCATCGAGTTGTCGGCCAGGTCGACCACGAAGACGTGGCCGCGGATCTGGTCGGCGACGTACAGCCGCTGGCCGTCCTTGGACAGCGCCAGCCCCATCGGCTGGGCGAGGGTGGTGTCGGTGTCGTTGCCCAGCAGCACCCGCTTGACCTTGCCCCAGCCCGACTGGTCGAGGTCGTCGCCGCTGCGGATGGCGCGCACGAAGCGGATCCGCGGGGTATCGGGAGGATCGGGCCAGACCACCGGCTTGGGCTTGGCGTGGGTGCAGCCGACGGCCAACAGCAACAGCAACAGACACTTGCGCACGGTTCTCTCCTGAAAGGCGCTACTTGGCCGGGGCGCGCAGCTTCTCCAGCGCCCCCTTGTCGACGGCGATCCTGGCCCCCTTGCGCAGCTCGGCGATGCGGGCGTCGACCGCCTTGTTCTGGCGCTCGGCCAGCAGCCGCCCGGCGATGTTCTTGCGCACCTCGGCCAGCGGGACGGCGGCGGCCGGGGTGACGGCGGCGCAGCGCACCAGGTGCCAGCCGGCGCGGCTCTGCACCGGGCCGTTCACCTCTCCCGGCCTGGCCGAGCGCATGGCCTTGGCCAGCGCCGGCTCGTCCTTCTCGATCTGCGCCAGCAGCGGGTCGGGCAGGTTGCCCAGCGCGCCCCCGGCCTGGCCGGTCTCGCCGTCGAGGCTGAACTGCCTGGCCAGCGCGGCGAAGTCCTCCTTGGCGGCGCGCTTCTTGAGCCCCTCGGCCTGCTCGCGGGTGGCCAGCAGGATGTGCGAGCAGGTCCGCGAGGGCGGGCGGACGAAGTCGGCCGGGCGCTCGCGGTAGTAGGCTTCGACCTCGGCGTCGCTGGGGGCCGGCACCGCCGCCCGCAGCTTGTCGGCCAGCACTCGCACCGAGACGTAGCGCTGCACCCTCTCCACCGCCGCCTCCAGCTCGGGCTTGGTGCCCCAGCCCCGGCTCAGCGCCGCCTCCTCCAGCAGCAACTGGTCGATCAGCGTCCAGGCGAACTCCTTCTTCACCGTGGTCCCGGAGAAGTGGCTCCCCTGGCGGCCGCCGAGCACCTTGCCCATCTCGGCCAGCACCTCGCCGTAGGTCACCGTCCGCTGCCCGACGGTGGCCAGCGCGTGGGCGGCCTGTTCGGCGCTGGCCTCGGTGGCGGTCCCGGTGCCGGTCAGGAAGGCCTCGTCCAGGGTCACCGCGTACTGCTTGCGCAGCTGGGAGACGAAGTGCTGGCGGACCTGGACCCGGCTCTGCTCCTGGACGAACCGGGTCAGCGACTCGCGGCGGGCGGCGAAGTCGGCGTCGTTGCCCAGGGTCCGCTCCTCGACCTTGAGCACCGCCCAGCCCAGGTCCACCTCCAGCGGGCCCACCAGCTTGCCCAGCGGGGCGGAGAAGGCCGGCTCGACCAGCGCCTTGGGCAGCTGGTTGCGGCTGCGCCAGCCGAAGTCGCCGCCCCTGGCCGCCCCGTCCGGATCCATCGACGAGCGGGCCTCGGCCTCCCAGGTCGCGCCCTTTTCCAGCCGCTCCAGCACCTTCTGCGCCTCGTCCTTGGTCGTGTAGACCAGCCGGCGCGGGTGGACGCTGTCGGCGCTGCCCCGGTACAGCTCGCGCAGCGTCGCCTCGTCGACCTTGACCGCGGTGTTCAGCTCGCGTTCGACGAACAGCGCCGCCGCCCGCTTGCTGCGCTCAGCCAGGCCGGCCCGCTTCACCTCCACCGACTCCATCAGCCCCTGGCGGCGGGCCTCGACCGACAACAGCTGGTCGTTGATCAGGTCCTCGAGCAGGTCCTCGAGGCGCGAGCCGGGGGAGAGGCGGGCGCGCTCGCGCAGTTCCTCCGGCGGGATCGCCACTCCGTCCACCGTCGCCAGCGGGGGCTCGGGGGCGGCGCACAGCGCGATGGCCAGCAGTTGGGGAATCAAGGCGGAATCTCCAGAGATGAGGGCTCAGCGCTCGCGGTTCTTGTGCACCAGGTCTTTGAGCTCGGGGTGCTTGCCGGTGGTGTCCCCGTGGCAGCCGTCGCAGGACTCCATGGTGTCGGCGCCGAAGCGGAACAGCTTGGGGCTGTCGGACGAGTGCGGGTTGTGGCAGCTGGCGCAGGACAGCTCTTTGCCTGGCCTGCGCGGATCGGGCACGCCGCTGATCCGGTGGCCGCCGCCGATGGTCGAGACGTGCAGGCCGTCCTGCTGGTCATGGCACTCGCCGCACAGCTTGGGGACGGTGGTGCTGAGCAGGGTCGCCCCGCCAGCCCCGTGGGGGTCGTGGCAGCCGGTGCAGCCCTTGATTTCCACCGCCGGGTGCTTGTTCTTGCCGGCATCCACCGCCTGGGCGTGGCAGCTCAGGCAGACCGCGTCGCCGCTGCCCTGGCGCAGGTTGCCCTTGTTGGCCGAGCCGTGGGGATCGTGGCAGGCCAGGCACTTGCCCTGGGCCGCTGGGGCGTGGGTCGAGTTGCGGCCGGTCAGGTCGTCGGCGTGGCAGCGGAAGCAGAGCGCGGCACCGGAATCCCGAGCAAGTGCGGGCTGATCCGCGGTGTGGGGATCGTGGCAGACGGTGCACTGGCCCTGCTTGACCGCGGTGTGGACGAAGGGGGTGGCGTCCTTGCGGTCGTGGCAGTCGTAGCACAGCTCGGGAGGGGCCTTGGTCAGCAGCCGCTTCTGGTCGCCGGAGTGGGTGGTGACGTGGCAGGCGTCGCAGCCGCCGTCGAGGGCGGGGTGGACGTTGGCCTTGGCCAGATCGAGCCGGAACGGGCCGCCGACCGCGGCGGCGGCCGGGGACTCGGGCGACTTCTTGTCGTGGCACTTGAGGCACAGCGCCCCCGGAGCCTCGACCAGCAGCGCCTTCTCCTTGGACTTGTGCCCGAAGTGGCAGGAGGTGCAGCGGCCCTCGGTCACCGGCGCGTGGCGCACCTTGCGCGGAACCAGCGACTCCGGGGAGTGGCAGCGCACGCAGGAGAGCTTGGCCTGGCGCAACAGCGGCCCCTCGCCGCTGTGCGGGTCGTGGCAGACGAAGCACTTGCCCTGGCGAACCGCGGCGTGGGTGGCCTCGGTGGGCTTGTCGTGGCAGTCGAAGCACAGCTGCGAGGCCGGCTTGAGCAGCAGCTTGACTGCGGTGCCGGCGTGGGGCGGCTGGTGGCAGGTGGCGCAGCCGCCGGATTCGATCGCGGCGTGCACCGCCGGCTTCTTGAGGTCGATCACCGCCCGGGCCGGAACCTTGCCGGGCTGGGCGTGGCAGCGCAGGCACAGTGCGTCGCCCTCCTCCTTGAGCAGCTTGGGATGGCTGCTGCCGTGGGCGTCGTGGCAGGAGAGGCACTCGCCCTTGGCCTCGGGGGGATGGCGGGTCTCCTGCAGCTTCTTGTCGTGGCAGCCCATGCACAGGCCGGGGACCGGCTCGGTGAGGTGCATCGGGCTGGCGGAGGAGTGGGTCTGGAAGTGGCAGTCCTGGCAGTCGCCGCCCTCGACCGGAGCGTGCGTCCCCTTGGCCTGGGGATCGACCGCGAGCTTGAGCTTGGGCTTGGAGTTGACCCCGTGGCAGCGCAGGCAGAGCGCGGCGCCCTTGGCCAGCAGCGTCTCGCCCTTGGGCCGGTGCGGGCTGTGGCAGCCCAGGCACTGTCCCAGCCTGACCGCGGAGTGGACGGTGCGCTCGCCGCCGCCGGCGCTCTGGGCCGAGGCGTGGCAGCTCAAGCAGGCCTTGCCGTCGCCGACGACCGTGGTCCAGTGCTTCGCCGCGCCCTTGCACGGGCCTTCGGCGCCGCGGTCGGGCTGGTGGCAACTGCTGCAGCCGCCGGTGGAGTAGCTGCGGTGCTCCGCCGAGCGTTGGGCCAGCCCGGCGTGGCAGCCCAGGCAGCCTTCGTCCGAGGAGGAGGCCTTCTGGGCCAGGGCCGGCGCCGGCAGCAGCGCCGCGACGAGCGCCGCCACCAAGGGACGCCAACGGCTGGCGAGGTGCGTCAAATGACTCAGGTCAGGGATGGGATCGGCCATGGGAGGCGGCGCTGCTGCAACCTCCGTTCCCGGGCATGGAGCGGAGGCAAGGGCAAAAGGACCAGGAGAAATGCAGCGACTGCGGACAGCCATCGACTTTTGTCGCGGGTTCTAGCATTACATGGCTACCCGCGTCAGCCCGTGTGGCCCAAGCGGGGTGCGGACGGTCGAAGAAAGCCGGCGGCAGAAGTCGAGTGGCGCAGGCGGGCGGGCGGGGTTGTCGGTGTGATTTCGCGAGGTTGGGGCAGCAAGTGAAGGGAGTCGCCGGTGGCGGATGGGCTGGTGAGCAGAGCGGTGAAGGCGCTCTCGGGGAGCCTTCGCGTTCGCATCTTCCTGCCCACCGCCTTTCTGTTTGCGGCCACGCTCGCCGGGATGGCCTTCGCCGCCACCTACCTCCACGACCGGAACACCATGAAGTTGCGGGGGGAGCGGGCGGATCTCATCGCCGGGATCGTCGCCGGCGGAGTGACCAAGCTGATGCTGGAAGGGGTTCCGGACCGGCTTCCGGAGCTGCTGTCGGCAGTGGGCACCCATCGCAGCGACGTCGATTCGGTGAGTGTGGTGCGGCCGGGCGGGTTGGTGGCCTTCTCCTCTGATCCGGCGCTGATCGGCAGCAAGCCCTACGAGGACCTTCCCGAGACCGAGCTGAGGATGACCGCGCTCGACGGGACCAGCGCCCTGCTCCTGCCGATGGTCAACGAGGCTGCCTGTGGAGGCTGCCACGGCGGCCAGGGCAAGATCCTCGGCTGGCTGGACCTGCGCTTTTCCGGCCAGCCGGCGGAGCAGCAGCACCTGGAATTGCTGAGGATTCTGGCGATTCCGGCGGTGATCGCGCTGGCGGCGCTGTTGGCCACCGCCTGGATCTTGCTGGGGCGCGAGGCGATCCGGCCGCTGTCGCGGCTGCTGGCGGCGATCCGCAAGGCGCACTCTGGCGATCTGTCGGCGCGGGCCGACGAGGGCCGTCCGGACGAGCTGGGAGAGGTGGCGCGCGGCTTCGATCAGGCGATGAGCGAGCTGCAGAGCAGCCGGGCCCGGCTGGAGACGCTGTACCGCGACCGGCTCTACCGCGCCGATCGCTTCGCCACCCTGGGCGAGCTGGCGACGGGCCTGGCGCACGAGGTGAAGAACCCGCTGGCCGGGATCTCCGGGGCGCTGGAGCTGCTGGCCGAGGATCTGGCCGACTTCCCCAGGCAGGGCGAGCTGGTGGCGGAGATGCGCTATCAGGTCGGGCGCCTGGCCAAGACCATGGATGCCATGCTCGGCTACGCCCGGCCGGCGCCGCCGGTGATGGGGCCCACCGACGTCAATCTGGTGGTCAAGAAGGTGATCTTCCTGATCAATCAGCGCAGCCGCCGCGGAGCCAGGGTCGAGACCGAGCTGTCGCTGGCCGACCCGATGCCGTCGATCATCGCCGACGCCAGCAAGCTCGAGCAGATGCTGCTCAACATCGCCCTCAACGCCTGTCAGGCGATGGGGGAGCGCGGGGGCAAGCTGCTGGTGCGCACCAGCGAAGCTGGGGAGGCCGTGCGCATCGAGGTCGAGGACCAGGGGCCGGGGATCCCTGAGGAAGTGCGCAAGCACCTCTTCGAGCCGTTCTTCACCACCCGCAAGGACGGCAACGGCTTGGGATTGGCGATCTCCGCGCGCATCGTCGAGGAGCACGGCGGGCAGCTGGACTTCCAGTGTCCGGCCAAGGGTGGAACCATCTTCTCAGTGGAGTTGCCGCGAGCGGGGGCAGGGCAGGAGCAGGCGCAATGAACGGGCCGGGCAAGATCCTCGTCGTCGACGACGAGAAGCTCATCCGCTGGTCGATCGCCGAGCGGCTGACGCGCAACGGCCACGAGGTGGAGGCGGCCGAGACCGGCGAGCAGGCGCTGGAGATGATCGTCGCCAGGGCGCCGCAGCTGATGCTGCTCGACGTGCGGCTGCCGGGCATCGACGGGCTGACCACGCTGCAGCGGGCGATGCAGCTGGCGCCGGAGATGGCGGTGGTGATGATGTCGGCGCACAGCACCGTGGACATCGCGGTGGAGGCGATGAAGCAGGGCGCCTGCGACTTCCTGATCAAGCCGTTCACCTTCCAGAAGATGGAGGAGGTGGTGGGGAAGGCGCTGGGGGCGGCGCTGGTGCGCGAGAAGGTGATGCGTCCGGCCGGGCCGGTAGCGGAGGATGGCTCGGAGATCGTGGCGCGGTCGGCGGCGATGAAGCAGCTGCTGGCGATGGCGCAGCGGGTGGCGGCCAGCGAGGCCTCGACGGCGCTGATCGAGGGGGAGAGCGGGGTCGGCAAGGAAGTGATCGCCAGGGCCATTCATGCCCAGAGCGCCAGAGCCGAGAAGCCGTTCCTGCAGGTGAACTGCGCAGCGCTGCCGGAGCAGCTCCTGGAGAGCGAGCTGTTCGGGCACGAGCGCGGTTCGTTCACCGACGCCAAGGTTCAGAAGCGTGGGCTGTTCGAGGCGGCCGAGGGCGGGACGGTGCTGCTCGACGAGATCGGCGACCTGCCGGCGGGCGGACAGGCCAAGCTCTTGCGGCTGCTGGAGAACAAGACCTTCCGAAGAATCGGAGGGTTGAACGAGCTCAAGGCGGACGTGCGGGTGGTGGCGGCGACGAACGTCGAGCTGCAGAAGCGGGTGCAGGAGGAGCGCTTCCGGGCGGACCTGTTCTTCCGGCTGAACGTGGTGCGGCTGACGATTCCGCCGCTGCGAGAGCGGTTGGAGGACCTGCCTGCGCTGGCGGCGCACTTCGTGTCGCGGTTCAACCGGGAGATGAACCGGTCGGTGAAGGGAGTGGCCGGGGATGCGCTGGACGCGCTGGCAAAGCACAGCTGGCCGGGGAACGTCCGCGAGCTGCGCAACGTGGTGGAGCGGGCGTTCATCCTGCATCCCACGGTGACCGAGCTGAAGGCGCAGCATCTGCCGGCGGAGATTCTCGTCAGCCCGGTGTCGGCGGTGCCGCCGGCCGGGAGTCATGGGATGGAGCTCGATGCCACCGAGAAGCGGCTGATCGGCGAGGCGATGGCCAAGTCCGGCGGGAATCAGATCCGGGCCGCCAAGCTGCTGGGGGTGAGCCGGGATACGCTGCGGTATCGGCTGAAGAAGCATGGGATGCTGTAGCCGACCGCCCGTGATCCTGGCCAACTGCACATCTCCGACTCTCGCGCGCCCAGCCGCCCACGCCGTCGGAATCCGCGAAGGCACAGTCGTGGCGCTGGGCAGTCTCGAGGACGTCCGGGCCGCGCTCCCAGGCGAGCCTGAGATCGACCTCGGCGGCGCCGTCGTCCACCCCGGCCTCATCGACGCCCACGGCCACCTGCTCGGCCTGGGCCAGACGCTGGTCCAGCTCGATCTCTCCCAGGCCGAAAGTACTGAGGATTTGGCTGCCCAGGTCGCCGCCGAAGTCGACAGGCGCCCGCGCGGCTCCTGGATTGTCGGCATGGGCTGGGACCAGACCCGCTTTCCTGGAGGCGCGTTCCCGGATCGCGCGCTCCTCGACAAGGTTTGCCCGAACAATCCGGTCCTGCTGCTGCGCGTCGATGCGCACGCCGCGCTCGCCAACGCCGCCGCTCTGAACGCCGCTGGCTTCCGACGGGAAACGCCCGATCCGCCGGGAGGCCGACTCCTGCGCCGGCCCGACGGCGAGCTCTCCGGCCTGCTGATCGATACCGCCGCCGAGAAGGTCTGGTCCCTCGTTCCCGCTCCCGACGACGTCGAGCGCGAGCGGCTGCTCCTCTCCGCCTGCCGACACTGCCGCGACGTCGGATTGGTCGAGGTCCACGACGCCGGAATGGACCTCGCCAGCTTCAAGGTCTTGGAGCGCCTCGCTGCCCGTGGCGAGTTGCCCATCCGCGTCTACGCCATGGCCCGATTCGACCTGCCGGGCTTCGACGAGCTCGTCGCTCAGGGGCCGCGGATGGGCGAGTGGCTGTCGCTGCGGACGGTGAAGGTCCTCCTCGACGGCGCGCTGGGCTCTTGGGGCGCGGCACTCTTCGACGACTACTCCGACGATCCCGGCAACCGCGGCCTGCTGCTCGCGGGCGAGGACCTGGCCGATCGACTCCGTCCGCTCGCCGCGCGCGGATTTCAGCTCGCTCTGCACGCGATCGGCGATCGAGCCAATGCGCTGGCGCTCGATCTTCTCGAATCGCTCGCCCTTCCTCGGGATTCCCGGCCACGCGTCGAGCACGCCCAGGTCCTGCGCGCCTCCGATCTGCCGCGCCTGGTTCGCCTGGGGGCCATCGCCTCGATGCAGCCGACGCACGCCGTCAGCGACTGGCGCTTCGCCGGCGATCGCCTGGGAGAGCAGCGGCTGCGATTCGCCTACGCCTGGCGCGCTCTGCTCGAGGCAGGTGTCCCGCTGGCCTTCGGATCTGATTTCCCGATCGAGGCCGCCAACCCGATCGCCGGCCTGGGTGCGGCTGCGCTCTGGCGACCGGGCGGCTCCGAAGCCTCCCGCAGCCTGACCCGCGCCCAGGCCCTCGCCGCCTTCACCTCCGGCGCCGCCTTCGCGGCTTTCGAGGAAGGCAGGGCAGGGCGGATCGAGATCGGCGGCCGCGCCGATTTCTCGTGCTTTGACAGGGACTTGCTGAGCTGCCCTGACGCTGAGCTCGCCGCCGTCAGGCCGGTGCTGACGGTGGTCAACGGCCAGCTGAGCTGGGCGAGGGTCTAGGTCCCGGTGGTGCGCTCGGGCACCGCCGCCGGCGCCGCGGGCTTGCGGCGCCTGGTCTCGCGCAGCAGGACCTCGACGTCCTTGTCCATCTGCTGCTCGAGGATCAGGAAGTTGGGATCGAGGGTGAAGTCGCCGGTCTCCAGGCTGCCGAGCATCTCCACCGCCTGCTCGCCGCGCGCCTCGCCGCAGACCGCGTGCACCACCCGGCCCTTCTCGATGTACAGCTCGCCCGACTGCCCGCTGCCGCGGAAGGCCAGCCTCCCCGATCGCTGGGCCTGGGCGATGGTCCGCAGCAGGTCGTCGAAGCCCATCTCGTCCAACAGCCCCGAGACGGGCCGCCCGGGGGCACCGGTCGCCGCCCGGCCGTCGAGCAGCGCCTTGGCCCGCGCCGCCACCACCTCGGGGTCGAGCTCGCCGGTCAGCACCTCCACCGGGCGCAGCCCCGAGGCTCGGTCCTCGAGCTCGGGCGAGCGCTTGGACATCAGCAGGATGACCGGGATCCCGGCACTGGCCGGCTCCTGGCGCATCAGCATCAGCACCGCGAACACGCCCTCGTAGTTCTGCGGCGAGACCTCGGCGATGACCAGGTCAGCGTCGCGCTGGTGGACCGCCGAGAGGATGGCGTCGCTGCGCATCGCCATGGTCGAGGACACGCCCTGCTTGCCGAGCGCGTCGTTCAGATCGGTGCGCGCCGCCTCGTCCGAGTGGCAGACCATCGCCTGCCGGCCGTCGGAGAGCAGCCGGTCGCGCAGGATCTCGCCGGTGTGGATCTGGCGCATCAGATCCACCACTCCGGGGTCGAACAGCTTGCCGGCCTGCTTCTGCAGCAGATCCAGCGCCTGCTCCTTGGTGAACAGCCGGCCCCAGGCGTTCTGGGCGTTCTTGGTCAGGTCCTCGAAGGAGTCCACCGCCGCCAGGATGCGCGCGCCGTTGGGCACCGACTCGCCCTTGAGCCCCTGCGGAGTCCCGGTGCCGTCGTAGGCCTCGAACACCTGGGCCAGGATCGAGTTGACCTCCACCGGCAGGTGCACCGTCTCGAACAGGCGGATCGGGGCCTTGAAGAAGCGCCGGGCCTCGGCCTTGAGCTCGGCGCTCTGGGCGTTGGCCAGCACCGTCAGGTGCTTGTCCTGGCGCTTTCCCAGGTCGTGGAGGTAGGCGGCGATGGTGATGAAGTTCACCTCGCGGTGCGTCAGTCCCATTCGCTGGGCGATGGTCCGCGAGTGCTTGGCCACCGCCGCGCTGTGGAAGCGGAAGGCATCCTTGCGCCGCAGCTCGATCATCCCCACCAGCACGTGCAGCGTCTCGATGTAGTCGTTCTCGCTCATCAGCGAGGAGCGCTGCAGCAGGTCGGCTGCCAGCTGCACGGTGCTGGGGTTGGCGCCGCTGGCCTGGGTCTGCCCATCGCGGGCCGGACGCTGGGCGTTCTGGCCTTCCATCGGCATCGCGGCGGAGGGGACGCTGCGGCTGTTGGAGCCGGGGTTGTTCTCGACGAAGGCCGCCACCGCCTTGACCTCGGCCGGCGCCGGGTTGGCCGCGTCCAGCCCCTCGAAGGCGGTCGGATCGCCGTAGTAGTGCTTGCGGATGGCGGCCTGGATCGCCGAGCGGGTGCCGATGAACGGGTAGACCTCGGCCATCCCCGCCAGCAGCTTGAGCTCCTCGATGGCCGCCACGTTCTGCGGCTCGGCCATCACCACGCTCAACGCCTGGCGCTCGGCGTCGAAGATCAGCGGCAAGAGCAGCTGGGCCTCGGCGAAGCGCACCGGCACCCGGTCGAGCAGCTCGGTGGGGATCTGCACCTGGCGCAGCTTCTCTCCCGAGACGTAGCGGGTCTGGTACTCGGCCGCCAGGAAGCGCAGCAGCGCCTGTTCGGAGATCAGCCGCGTCGCCAGCAGGCACTCGCCCAGCTTCAGCTGCGGCTTGCTCTTCTGCACTTCGAGCGCCTGGACCAGCGCCTCGCGCGTGATCAGCCCCGCCTCGATGAGCCGTTCGCCCAGCTTCTTTGGTTCGGCCATGTCGGCAGCCCTGGCTGCGTTTGGGGTTCCAGTCACTCGGCGCCTGGGCGGCTTCACCCCGCGTCCGGCGATTCTAGTGAGCGCTCGCCCGGCCCGTCAAAATCCCGGGCCGGCGACAATGGGGGGCGTTCAGCTCTGCTGCGGCTCGCCGGCGGCCTCTGGGGCGCCGGCGGCGTCGCCGTTGCCCCGGGGCTCGGAGGGCCCCTGCTCGCCCTCGGCAGGGGCGGCCGCCTCCTCGGGAGCAGTCGGAGTCAGGGCGGCGAACGGCTTGAACGTGAGCTTCTCCTCCTTCTTGCCGGGCTTCTCGGGGCGCTCGCGCTTCTCGCGCCGCTCGGGGGCGCCGGCGGGGCGGGCCTCGGCGGGCTTCTGGGCGGCGGCCTCGGCTCCCTCCGGCGAGATCGGAAGAGC
>JBBIQS010000065.1:0-47725 GCA_037442205.1 Myxococcales bacterium | reverse complement strand
CCGATTTCCTGGGAAAGCTGCAGGCGCCGCGCGGGAAGCACGAGGTCACCCTCGAAGGACTCGGGCACTTTCCGTTCTGGGACGACCCGCAGGGCTTCGCCCGTGAAATCGAGCGAATTGCCCATTCAATCGACGCCGACTCGCGTCGCGAATGAGCAGTCCGCGCAACTTGAACTTACTGATACCGGAGTTGGGATTCGAACCCACGCCGAGCTTGCGCCCATGGGGATCTTGAGAAGGTCCTCGACCGACTTCCAGCGCCACGCAAGCGCCGGATACCCCCTCGGACCGGTGGCCAAGATCGGGCTCTGCTTTCGACCGAAAGGAGCCGAGCGTCGCGACAACGGAATCGGCATCACCCGGAGTTCAAGGCGAAGGTCGCGCTGGCTGCGGTCATGGAGGAGAGACCGTCCCCGGACTGGCAAAGCGGTTCGGGGGCCATCCGACGCTGATCTTCACCTGGAAGAAGCGGCTGCTCGAGCAGGCGATGCGCGCCTTCGCATGCCGATGGTGGCCGCGACAGGCCGGGATGGAGGAGCAGTCCTCCATGCTCTCTGGCTCGGCACACCGAGGCCCTGTTCCTAAAACTGCTGCACCCCGGGCGCGACGAAGTCTGCCAGGCGCGCGCCAGGCGTGGCGTAGGTCGCCAGGATCACGCCGGTGCTCGTGACTTGGCTCGAGACGAGCCGGAAGGACCTGAGGCGGCCATCGTCGCGGAAGAGTCGCTTGCCTCCGCCGACCACCACGGGATCGATCGTGATCCGCAGCGCATCGACGAGGTCGTGCGCGAGCAGGGTCTGCGCCAGGTGGATGCTGCCGATGACGTGCAGCTCGCCGTCGCCGTGCTGTTTCAGGGCTCTGACCGCGGAGAGGACATCCCGGCCCAGCAGCCGCGAGTTCTGCCAGCTCAACGGCTCGGTGAGCGTCGTCGAGGCCACGTACTTGGGCTTGGAATTCATAGGCCGGGCGAACTCCTGCACCTCCTCCGGCGCGTTGGGCCAGTAGGAGGCGAAGATCTCGTAGGTCCGCCGCCCGAGCACGAAGCCGCTCGCCCTTCGCAAGTACTCGAGCACCCAGCCGCCGCCGAGGTCGTCCATGTAGCGCATATGCCAGCCGCCGTGCTCGAAGCCGCCGGTCGGGTCCTCGTCACTGCCGCCGGGCGCCTGGACGACTCCGTCGAGGGTCATGAACTCGTCGAGGATGAGTTGGGCCATTGCCGTCCTCCCGAAGGTTCCCTAACGAGGGCTGCTTCCCCGCCGCCATCCATCCATTCATGTGGGACGCGATGGTTTGGCCAGCAAGCGCCGCTCGCGCGTCAGGCTGCCCGGGTGCTTCCTTGTGTCAGCGGGGCCGCGGAGAACGCGGAGCTGGACTATCGGCGTTCTTCGAGGCCTTGGTGACGCTCCTCCAGATTTCGACGGTCATCGAGCTGCAGGGCGAGGCTCCGAGGCCCCTGCTCGCACTCCCAGATCTTGCCAGTCAACGGCAAGACCGTGTGCGACGCCATGTCGCTCCCTCCAGGACGGTGACGTGCTCGAAGTGCGACGGCCTTTCATCAGCAGCGCTCGAACCAGCTTCTTGCTCGGGCAACGAACGCCCGAAGCTCCGACTCAGGCGGTCCTTTCACCCCGAAGTGCTCCCTCAACTCCTGGTTCAGGAACGCGACCATGCCGTCCTCGGTCGCGCCATCTTTGAGAAGCCGAAGGAGGTGTCCGACCAGGCAATCGTACTCGTCACGTGGCGCCCCCGTGCCGATGAGCCCAAGCGGGTCCCACTCGGCGACGAGGTCGTTCAACTCGCGCCAAGTCTCTAGCGCCTGTTCCTTCGGCTCCACGAGGCCCTCTCCACAGTTGCACGCAGCATCAGCCGTAGACTTCAACTGCCCAGGCCAGCCAGAGGACGGGCTCGGCGTGGGACCTCTCGTCGCACGCCCAAGCGGCACATTTCGAGGCGACCACGGCGTCGTCATAGAGTCCGTCCGCATTGGGACGTGCGTCAAAGCGGGAGGCGAACTCCTTCTCCAGCCCGTTGCACAAGTACGAGTGGAAGGGCCAACAATCCCACCCGAGAACGTCGAATCCCAAGAACCGCCCTCCGGTTTCCGGTTGGGCGCGTCGTTCAAGCGCGCGATGGACGCCACCGGGGTCACAGCCGTCGGACAACGTGCGCGACAGGAATTCCGCGACCCTCTGCGGATCCAGCGAGATTCCGACCACGAGCGCGTCCTTCACGGTCGGCAGGAACTCGGCGCGAAACCGAAGGGCATCCGACGCCGACGGGAAGACGGAGGGCCACCCTACCGCGTCGGTGTTGATTGCGTTGTCCGCCCAGGCGCTCGCTGCCGCCGCGGTCGGTTCGTCCAAGGAGAAGCGAGCGCGAGCTGCCGCTCTTTGATCCGTTGAGTCGTTCGACCAGGAGTAGGACCACGAATCTGGAATGAACGGAGCGAGGCAACCGGAGAGCGTCACCAGCGAGGCCGGGAGGGCCGCATCCATCCCAGGCTGTCGTTCGACACGCCGGGTGATGAAGTAGCCGCCAGAGATTCGAGACGGTGCCATGGCTCCCTCCGGTTCGGCTTCGATGGACGACCGTCGATCGACTATCCCAGCGCAGGCTGACCCTTCCCACTATTCCTTGAAGTAGGTGACTCCGACTCCCGCCTCATCCGGCGCCTGAGGCCGACGGGGCAGAAGGAGTCCGACCATCTCGCCCGGAAGCTTCCATTGGATTCCCATGTCCGAGCCCTCGACCTCGAGCGTGGGCTCGCCAAGGATCGTGGCGAGGCGGTCGCGCAGGTCCGCTCGCATCGCACGCGCCTCTGCCTTCTTCATCGGAGAGACGTCGCCCGTCGCGGGATCGACCCTGCCATCCTTGGCCGGGAAGCTGAACGACACCATCCGCAGGCCCGCTCCGCGCTCGAAGTAATACCTGACGACTGCCTTCGGATAGCCGAGCGCAGGGACAACAAGGCGGTACTCGGTTTCCGGCTCCGCCATGCGCTCAATCCCACCGGGATGAAGCGTGCGCACCTGGTCGAGCGTCATTCCCCAGCTCACATCCCATACGGCCGGCTCTCCGGCGAAGGGCCGCGAGGAGCTGGCCTCGTCCCCGTCCGCACATCGTGCGGCGCGATGCCCCAGCGGCTGGAGCATCGCTTGCTGGTACTCGTCTGCGGTGACAAGCCCTGCTTCACGAAAGCGTCCGAGGAGGTAGCCCCGGCGTTTCAAGGCACGCTCTGGATGGCAGTCAGGGTTGAGCGGCAAGCCGGCCAGAAGAGCGAGCTCATGTGCAGCAAGTTGGTCTGGCGCCTTGCCGAAGTACCCCTGGGCCGCGTCGGCAATCCCATGAAGGCCCCGGCCGAAGTACTCCTTCTCGGCAAGAACCTGTGCAACTTCCGCCGCGGTCCAGTTCCGCGTGCACCACTTCACCAGCGCCCACCGGGCAGCGATCCTCCTGAGTGAATGTTCCTGCTGCTGCGCCAGCCACAACTGTGCGGCTCGGTTGCACGCACGCTCGCCTGGAGCGAAGTCGTGTAGTGCTGCCCTGCTGTCGCCGAACTTGGCCTGAATAAGCCAGAGAACCGTGTGCCAGGGATAGCGCGGTACGACCGTGAACGTGCCGCCTTCTACCCCTGCCCACATGGCGCGCTGCAACCGCTCTGGCACCCGCGCCTCCGGCATTACAGGAAGGTCGCCGATGAGATGAAGGCCGTACCGGTAGATCCCCTCCACGAATAGGAGCGGCAGCAGCACCAGCACCGCGGTGGTGATCAAGACCAACTTGACCACCTTCTTGGCCCGTCCCCTGTTCACTCAGTCCCCCTGCGGTGCGCACCTTCTGAGGCTTTTCCGCTCCCGAACTACCGTGCACCTGGCGCCAAGCCGAAAGCTCTTGGATTCGCATACCGGAGGTGGGATTCGAACCCACGCTGGGCTTGCGCCCATGGGGATTTTAAGTCCCCTGCGTCTGCCAGCTCCGCCACTCCGGCAATTCTCAGATCAATGAAGCAGCCAGGGCTCGCCGCCGGCCTCTAACAGCCGCTCGCGGCGCTTGGCGTCCTTGCCCGGCTCGTGGAAGTGGGCCACCTGCGGCTCGCCGTACATCCAGCACAGGTGCACCACCTTCCCCGCCCTCTCGCTGGGGAAATCGACGTGTCCCAGGTCGACGTCCTGCACCAGGCACCCCAGCCCGTTCACTCGCTCGATGGCCGCGACCAGCTCCGCCGTCGCCTGCGCGAACTTCTCCGCCTGCTCTTCCTTCCCCGCCGGCACCTGCTTGCCCCTCAAGAGCTCGACCGCCACCTCCATCCCTCCCAACTCGTCGGCCGCCGCGCCCGCCTTCAACCGCGCCTGGGCGATCTGGCGGAACTCCAGCTCCAGCCGCGGCACCAGCGCGTCGGCTTCCTCGAGGGTGAAGCGGCGAGTCGTCATGGCGGGCCGCATGGTAGTCGCCCGACCTCTCCCGAGGCAATCGAGCGTTCGCGCACGGTCCTTCGCTTCCCAAGCGCTCCACCCCGCTCCCTCGTCCGCTCAGAGGGCGGCGCGCTCAGCACCTCGTTGCCGGCCTGCGAAGGGCGATGCTATAAACCCCGACCCTTCGGGTGTTTCCCTCCGATCTTTCTGGGGAAATGCCCCAAGCGCACATCGTCCCGCGCTCCCCGGCAACGGCTTCTCGCTCCCCGGGCACACGAGGAACAAGGCTCATGCTCGATACCCTGACCAAAGGCTTTCGCGCCGCCAAGAACCGGCTCACCGGCAAGGCGGAGATCACCGAGGCGGTGGTCGAAGAGGCCCTGCGCGACATCCGCGTGGCCCTGCTCGAGGCCGACGTCTCCCTCGACGTGGTCAAGCGCTTCGTGGCCAAGGTCAAGGACAAGGCCGTCGGCGAGGTGGTCCAGGTCAAGGTCAGCGCCGAGAAGGGCAAGCTGCGGGTCACTCCGCAGGACCACTTCATCAAGATCTGCCACGACGAGCTCGAGGGCCTGATGGGCCCGGTGGACACCAACCTGGCGTTCACCGACAGCAAGACCCGCCCCACCGGGATCATGATGGTCGGCCTGCAGGGCTCCGGTAAGACCACCACCACCGGCAAGCTCGCCAGCCTGCTCCTCTCCAAGGGCAAGAAGCCGCTGTTGGTCGCCGCCGACATCTACCGCCCCGCGGCGGTTGATCAGCTCAAGGTCCTCGGCGAGCGGCTGGGCGTGCCCGTCTACCACACCCCCGGCGTCGCGCCGCCCAAGATGTGCCACGACGCCCTCGAGGAGGCCCACCGCCAGAAGCGCGACGTGGTGCTGTTCGACACCGCCGGCCGCCTCGCCATCGACGAGGAGATGATGGCCGAGCTGGAGCAGATCAAGGCCACCACCAAGCCGGAGAACATCCTGCTGGTGGCCGACGCCATGATCGGCCAGGACGCGGTCAGGACCGCCGCCGAGTTCAACCGCCGCCTGGACATCTCCGGCTTCATCCTCACCAAGCTCGACGGCGACGCCCGCGGCGGCGCGGCGCTGTCGATCAAGGAAGTCACCGGCCGGCCGATCAAGTACCTCGGCATGGGCGAGGGCCTCGACAAGCTCGAGGAGTTCCGCCCCGAGGGCCTGGCCAGCCGCATCCTGGGCTTCGGCGACATCGTCGGCCTGATGCAGGACTTCGAGAAGGTGGTCGACGAGAAGCAGGCCGAGGAGGACGCGCAGAAGATCCTCTCCGGCGCCTTCTCCTTCGAGGACTTCGTCGCCCAGATCCGCACCGTCCGCAAGATGGGGCCGATCAAGGACCTGCTGGAGAAGTTCCCGATCTTCGGCGAGATGACCGAGACCCTGCAGGTCGACGACAAGGAGTTCGTCAAGATCGAGGCCGTCCACGACTCGATGACCAAGACCGAGCGCCTCAAGACCAACCTGCTCAACGCCAGCCGGGTCCAGCGCATCGCCAAGGGCTCGGGCTACAAGCCGGAGCAGGTCAACGAGGTGGTCAGCCGCTACATGATGATGCGGCAGGTGATGGGCCAGATCGGCTCGAGCCCCGGACTCTTGGGCGCGCTCCCCGGCTTCAAGCAGATCGCCGCCCTGCGCCAGCTCAAGGGCCAGAAGATGGACGACATCTTCGGCGCCGACGCCGCGGCCATGCAGCGGTCGATGGTCCAGCAGCAGATGCAGGCCATGGGTTTGCCCAAGGGCTACACCCCGCCGATGGGCCAGGCCGCGCGGATGAAGGCCATGCGCGCCGGAATGTCTCTCGACGCTGGCTTCGAAGGCGTCAAGACGGTCAGCGACCGCGAGCGCGACGCCGCCCGCGAGCGCAAGAAGCGCGAGCGGCAGAACCGCAAGAAGGCGCGCAAGAACCGGCGCTAGTGCGGTGTCCGAGCGGACGCTTCACAGCGACGCGGAAACCGGTCAGCCCGAGCGTTGAGGCGAGCTTGCGAGCCTCGAAGTCGAGGGCCCCTCGACTTCGCCTGCCCTGAGCCCGTCGAAGGGCTCGGGGCGAACGGGGTGGTCGCCAAGGAACTTTTCGGACAACACACTAGCTTTGGCCCGCTGGCCGGCGCTCAGAGCGCCGACACCGACTCGATCGCCTCGCGGGCGAAGCTCTCGCGCTCCTTGAGCAGCGACGACTGCCGCGGCCTCTGCCGCTCCTCGACCACGGAGATCTCCGGGGCCGGCAGACCGCCGACCACCAGCTCGTCCCCGTCGATGACCAGCTCCTTCGTTTGCTGGGGCGAAACCTGCGCCAGCGCCAGCGACGGAGCGAGCAGCGCCATCGCGACCATCGAAATTGCACGCATGGCGCTCTCCTAGAGGTTGTCGACCGAGCGCTGGATCTCCGGCACGAAGCTGCCGCGCAGCTTGATCAGCGAGGCGAAGCGCGCCCTGGGGAGACCAGGAACAACGCAGTCTGGGGGCCCCGCCACCTCGCCCTCGACCGTGACCTCGCCGAAGTCGATGAACTGCTTCCGCAGGGTCTTGTCGGCCTGGCGGGCCTCCGACGTCTGAGCGGACCCGATGGCGGGAAAGACGGCCAGGGCGACGGCGAGCAGCAGGCAGCGCTTCATGGCGGAACCCCTTCCGCCGGCGGAATGCCGGTCTAGTCCAGTATTCCAGCCCGCCGATCCCTCGCCAAGCCCCCTGCCCTCCGGGCGAGCGCCCAGCGCCTCGGAATAGGCGGCCTCCTCCTGGCGTCAAAGGGGGGCGCAGCCGGGCTGCATCGCTTTGTTGATTTCAGCTCCGGGCCGGTCCAACCTGAGGTCACTCGGCTGCAAGCACGGTGGAGGTACCGTCGATGAACCGCCTGATCATTCTGGCAATTTCGGCAGTCAGCCTGGCTGGATGCATCGTGCCCACCCGCCGCGGGCCGGTGATGGTGGCGCCGCTGCCGCCCGCGCCGGTGATCGTGGCCCACGTGCACGGGCCGGGCTGCGGCCATCACTGGGGCTACTACTCGGGCTACCCGGTCTACTACCAGGACAACGTCTACAGCTATTACGACGGCGGGACCTGGATCCGGATGGATGCTCCGCCCGAGGTCTACTACCGCCACCACCAGGCGGCTCCGGTCTACGCCGCTCCGCCGCCGGTGCACGCCGCCAGCCCGGTCTATGCGGCGCCGCCGCCCCCGGCGCACTCCGCCGCTCCGGTCTACTCGGCCCCGCCGCCCCCGGCCCACTCCGCAACTCCCGTCTACAACGCTCCTCCGCCCCCGGCCCACGGCGCGACCCCGGTCTACAACGCCCCGCCCCCGCCGGCCCATCAGGCCACGCCCGCCCCGCCGCCGCATCGGCACGAGCGCAAGCACGACCGCGATCGCGACGACTGAGCAGGCGAGGATTCGCCAATGAGAAAAGCCCTCGACCCTGCGGTCGGGGGCTTTTCATTTGAGGCGTCAGAGCCTGTCCGCGATCGCCGGGCGCGTTCAGCGCTCCTCGTCCTCGTCGCGGGCGCCGTATTCGGCGGCGCAGCGATAGCAGAGCCGGTTGGGCGGCGACTTCTCCGGGACGAAGACCACCCCGCCGGTCTTGCCGCAGATCTGGCAGGTGCTCTCCTTGGCCGGCTTCTGCGGACTGCCGGGCTTGGACGTCGTCTCCATGAAGCACCTCTTCCTTTCCCGATCCGCCGGGCGGCACGCTGGCCTCCGGCCTCGCGATGGTCAGCTCTGTTTCCCGCCCTCTCCCTTGCGCCGCGGCACCACCAGCCCGCGCGACAGCCGGCGCAGCACCTTGATCCGCTGCCGCCCCTTGTAGCGCTCGTGGCTGTTCTCGCCCCGCTCGTTCTCCACCGCGGTGGCGGCATCCATGATCTGGAACTCGACCCAGGTGAAGACGTTGCGCGGGCGGCCGGGGCGCGAGTCGTCGCTGGGAAGGTAGGCGTCGATCCGCAGCGGCAGGTCGACTACGAAGTTGAGCACCCGGTAGCCGTCGCCGCTGAAGGGGTTGGCCTTGCCCGCCTGCCGCTCCTGCTGCTCGTGGGGCAGCGGCAGATGGAGCAGCGGCACGTGCTGCTGCAAGGACGGCTGGCTCTCCACCGCCTGGCGGAAGTCGATCAGCGAGTTCTGCGACTGCGCCGGCACCACCAGGTTGAACGGGAACAGGGTGCGGGTCAGGTACTCGAGCACCGGCAGCACGTCCTTCTGATCCCGGGTGACGATGCGGTAGCGCACCTTGTCGAAGACCTGGGCGGCCACCGTCTCCTTCTTCGCCAAGAGCTTGGTGATGATCGAGTGCTGGGTCTTGACGCTGCCGCTGAACTCCTCGATCGGAAAGCTCGACCGGCGCATCTCGGTGGCGCAGGCCATTACCCGCTCGTCCACCATCCGCGCCAGCGCCGACGAGGCGATGGGGGTGCGGAACAACAGCTCGCGCCCCTCCATGTGGTGGATGACGTGCATCACCTTGAGCACCACGCAGGCGATCTTCTGGTAGCGCAGCGGATAGCGCGGGTGGTGGCCGCTGGCGTACAGGAACAGGTCCTGGATCTCGTAGGGCTCGGCCACCGCGTCGGCGACCCGGTAGTGGAAGGTCGAGCGCAGGTAGTCCACCGCTTCCTTGAGGATTCGGTAGCCCAGCGCCCGATCGGTCGGCTGCGTGAAGTCGAGCAGGTGCAGCTTGAGGAACTGGTCCACCTCGGCGCGGGAGTCGAAGGCCAGCCGCCGCCAATCGATCACCGAGCCGCCGCGCAGGATCAGCCGCATGTTCTCCAGCTGCAGCAGCCCCATCTGCTCGAGGGGCGTGAGCTGGGCCTTCATCGGCTCGGCAGCCGCGATTGCGCTGGAATCGTTCCCCGCCACTCGTCCGCTCCAGTCCCGGATGGAGACGGCGCCCTGTCTATCCCAGCGCGCGGGCGATGTAAATCGCCGCCGTCGGCGCTGACGGCAGGCCGTCCTCCAGGCGAGCGAAGGCTCGGTCGGCCTCTCTTGGAGCGAGGCGCACTCAGTCCCCTGCCGCCCGGAGGCGACAGGGGACGAGCGCTCTAGAACTTGAACGGGAACTCGACCGGGTCCATCTGCGGCCCGCTGTAGGCCGGGAAGTGCAGCCCCTTGACCACGCCGGTCAGGCAGGCCGACAGCGGCGTCTTCTGGTACTCCTCGGTCAGGGTCTTGATGGCGGTCACCGAGCCGTTCTGGCGGATGATCCAGCTCATCTTGATCGCCCCCGAGGCGCCGCTGCGGGCCTTCTCGTCGTCGGTGCAGCGGCGGATGGCGCCCACGTTGCCTCGCACCACTTCCATGATGTCCGACGGGCCGAGCGTCTCCTTGGAGGCTCCGTTGCCCGCCGCGCCAGGCGCCGGCGGGATGGGAGGAGCGCTCCGGGTCCGCTGAGGCCTCGCCGGCTCGGGCGCCGGCTCGCCACCGCCGCCACCGAACAGCTTGTTGAAGTCGTCGTCGACCTTGTTGCCGGACTTGCGCGGCGGCGGCGGAGGCTCGGGCGGAGGCTCGGCCGCCTTGGCGATCTCCTCGTGGACCTGCCGCGTGGCGCGCGGCTGGGCGGGAGGCGCGGCCGGGCGCGAAGGCCGGGTGGGCTCCGCCATCGCCACCCGCTCTCGCCTCGGCTCGGGCGCGGGCTCGGCGGCCTTCGGCTCCGGCTGCTTGGGCTCGGCCGCGGCGGCGACCGCAGGAGGCTTGGCCTCGGCGGCCGGGGCCGCGACCTTCTCCGGCTCCTTGGGCGCGGCAGGAGCGACCGGCTGTGCGGTCGGCTGCGGCGCCGGAGCGGGCTGGGTCGGCGGAGTCGCCTGGGCAACTTGGACCGGCGCCGTGTTCGGCTGCTTGGTGAGCACGAAGACCAGCAGCAGGGCAATGGCTCCGATGCCAATCAGGCCGCCGCCAACTCCCAGTCCGATGTAGAGCCCCAGCCGCGAGCGGGGCTCGCTGGCGCGCCCGGGCACGTAGGGCTGAGGCGGCATGACCGGGTCCGGGCGCTCCACCGGCTCCGGGCGGCGGGTCCGCCGGGGCGCGGGCTCGGGCGCCGGCTCGGGAGCCGGAGCGGAGATCGACTTGGGGATCGCCACCAGCAGCGAAGGCTCGAACGGCAGGCCCGGCGAAGAGCTGGGCTCGGGCAGGTCGTCCATCAACCCGGTGCCGCTGCGGGCGGGCTCCGGGGTCGGCGCCGGCTCGGGCTTGGGGGCCGGCTTGTCGAGGGCCTGCAGCTCTTCCTTGACCAGCGACTCCAGCGCGCTGGCGGCCGAGGGCTTCCACTCCGGCTCGCCGGCGGCGTCCTGCTGCGGCGGCAGCGAGGAGGGGGCCGGGGCCTGGACCCCGGTGGCCGTCGCCCCCGCCGGCGCCTCGGGCTTGGACTCGGGCTTGGTGGGCACCGGCGCCAGCACCGAGGAGAGCTCGGTCACCGTCGACAGCGGCTTCCAGTCCGGCATCCCGGTGCGCCAGACCAGCGAGTCCGCCGACAGCTCGCCCTTGTCCCAGTGGCTGCGGACCCCGGCCACGTCCAGCGGGCCGACCTGGCTGTCGTTGATGGCCACGAACCACTCGGTGGCGCCCGAGGCCGCCGGGGCCTCAGCCGCGGCGGGGAGGTTCTTCTTCGGCTCCTCGACCTTCTTGTCTTCCGGCTTCTCCTCCGGCGCGTCCTTCTTCTCCTCGGTCTTGGAGAGATTGGCGAACTGGGCCAGATCCACCACCCGGGTCGACTGCCGGTCGAGCTCGTCGTCGGCGGCGCCGCCCAGCGACGGGAAGCCGCCGGTGGAGGTCGGCTCGTCGGCGCCGGGCCCGGCCGCGGGGATGCCGGGCTCGCTGAGCACCGAGTCGAAGGCCCGCCCCAGCTCGTCGTCGATCACCGCTCCGGTGACCACCGGCGGCGGCCGCGACCGCGCGCCCGAGCGCCCCGCCGCCGGCAGCGGCAGATCGCGCTCGGTGGCCTCGACCGGGGCCGACTTGGCGGCCTCCAGCTGCGCCAGCGGGTTCTGCAGCACCATGGTGGGCTGCGCCTCGTCGTCGGCGGGCGGTGGGGCGGCCTTCTTGACGATGATCTTCTGGCTGCACTTCTTGCAGCGGACGATCACCCCGTTGGGTCCGACCTTGTCGTCGCTGATGACGTACTGTGCCTGACAGCTGTCGCAGGAGAACTTCATGGGGCTCGACGGCACCTTTCTCCACCATCGCGCGACCCTGCTGCCTCGCGAATCGACGGCCCGAAAAACTCGTTGAAACCCGGGAAAATCCTAGGCTTCGCGCGCAGCAGGGTCAAGATTCCAGCCCTCGGGTGGCTCCCCTTGCTGAACGCACCGCCCCCCGCCGGCGATCTGCCGGCGGGGCATGGCGCGCCGCGGCATTGGCCGGCCGGGGCGGGGTCGGCGCCGGGTCAGCGGCCGGCGCCGGGGAGCTTGATCTCGATCTTCAGCCCGGTGGCGGAGCGCAGCTCCAGGTAGTCCTTGGACAAACAGAACAGGACCAGGTCGCGCACCCGGGCGCGCTGGTTGACCTTGGCGGCGGCGTCGCGGGAGAGCACCGCCTTGGCCACCTCCAGGTCGGCGCACAACAGCGCCCCGGCCCGGTTGGCGGTCAGCTCCGCCCCCTCGACGAAGTCGCGCACGTCGTTGGGGGTGGCCCCCCGCGCGTACTCGCGGGCCAGCCGGGCGAGCGCCGCCCTGAACTGCGGCTCGAGCCGGTTGACGATCGCCATCTCGGCGTCCACCGCCCGCGGGTCGGCGGTGATCCGGTAGCTGGGCACCCCGGCCACCACCGCCGCCTGGAACACCGCCTCCAGCCGCTCGGCCGGCAGCACCCGGGCCAGCGCCAGCTCCGGCCGGCAGAAGGTCACCGTCCGGCCCAGCCAGAAGTAGAGCTCCTTCTGGCTCTGCTCGCCGAACAGCTTGCCGCCGGCCTTGAGCGCCACCGGGTGGGTGTGGATCAGCTCCAGCATCAGGTCGCGGTCGGGGGTGGCCATCCCGGCGGCCTTGGTGCGCATCCGCTCGCGGGTCTGCACCAGGAACGGCGAGTAGAGGTCCACCTCGTCCACGTCGAGGATGCGCAGCACGTACTTGTAGCTGTTGAGCGCCAGCTCCTGGCTGGTGGCCAGGTCGATGCGGTCGAACTTCGGCTCGATCGAGAAGGCGCTGGGCTTCTTGGCGTAGTAGGCCCCCAGCTTGTCGTAGAGCAGCGCCAGGATGTCGCCCATCGCCCCGCGGACCTTGGGGTGGTAGAGCTGGGCGGTCCACAGCTGGTTGGTGAGCGGCTTCTGGGCCTGCTCCTTGCGCTTGGCGTAGGCGCCCAGCTTGCCCAGGATCTCCCGCTCCTCGGGGCCGGTGTCGCCCAGCAGGAACGAGGCCACCTGCGCCGACAGCCAGGCCAGGTCGTAGTCCTTGGCCTTGGCGGCCAGCTTGACCAGGGCGTGGACCGCCTTGGCCGGCTTGTCGGTGACCGGCAGCGCCGCCCGCCAGGCCTCGATGGCCTCCTTCTCCGCCCCCTCCTCCTCGCTGCACAGCTCGGCGTAGCGCTCCAGCGCCTGGACGTCGTCGGGCTTGCCCTTGATCACCACCTGGTAGACCTGGCGGGTGGCCTTCTTGTCGCGGCGCACCTTCTCGTAGAACTCGGCCAGCGCCTTGAACAGGGTCATGCGCGCGGCGTGGGTGTCGTCGGTCTTGGGCAGCCGCTGGATCATCTTCAGGTAGTTCTGCTCCAGCGCGTCCCACTGCTTGTTGGCCCCGAGCATCGACTCCAGGGCCGAGAAGGCCTGCAGGAAGCGGAAGTCGAGGTCGAGGGCCTTGTTGAAGGCCTCGGCCGCCCGCGCGATGTCCTTGAGCTCGTCGCGCAGGATCTCGCCCAGCTGCGCGTAGAGCTTCTTGGCCCGCGCCGCCTCGCCCGAGACCGCCGGCAGCGCCAGCAGCTTCTCCAGCGCGTCGACCGCCTTGGTGCCCTGGCGGGTCTCGCGGAACAGGGCCACCAGGGCCTCGAGCACCTCGGCCGAGTCGGCGGTGATCTTGAGCGCCTCGGAGTAGGCGTCGATGGCCCGGTAGGCGTCCTTGAGCTTCTCCTGGGCCGTCTTGCCGATGGCCAGCAGCATCTCGAAGCGCGGCCCGTCCTCGAGCAGGTCCACCATCCGCGCCCGCAGCTCGACCGCGCGCTCGAAGTCGGACTTGGTCTCGAACAGCTCGATCTGGGCGCGCAGCGACGGCTCGTGGCTGCCGTCGATGGCCAGCGCCTTCTCGAACTCCTTCTGGGCGCGATCCAGCTGCCCCTGCTTCTTGTACAGGTCGCCGATCTGCCAGTAGTACTCGACCACCTCGAGGTCGGTGAGGTCCTCGCGGTGGTGGATGAGGATGGCCTGGTAGACCGCCAGCGCGTCCGGCAGCCGGTTGTGGGCCACCAACAGGTTGGCGTAGCCCTCGGCGCTGGGCAGGTAGGTCGAGTCGAGCTGGTAGGCGCGCTCGTAGGCGCCCAGGGCCCGCTCCGACTTCTTCATCTTCTCGCAGACGTAGCCCAGCCGGTACATCTGCCGGCACAGGTCGGCGGCCACCTTGGGGTCGCGGGCGGCCTGCTCCGAGAGATGGGCGCCGACGATGTCCAGCATCTTCTCGGCGCCCTCCCACTGCTCGGCGGCGACGTAGATGTCGGCCAGCGGCCGGGCCGCCTCGAGCAGATCGGGCACCAGCTTGAGCGCCTCTTCGTAGGCCTTGGCGGCGCTGTCGCGGTCCTCGCGGCTGTCGGCGTGGAAGCGGGCCACCTGCAGCCAGGCCTGCGCCCGCTCGCCGAGGTCGGGGGTGCTCTCCGCTTCCTGCACCAGGGTCTGCAGGTAGCGGTCCCAGTCCTTCTCGCCCTCGTAGATTCCCTTGAGGGAGCGGATGGTGGGCAGGTACGAGGGCTCGATCTGCAGGGCCTTCAAGTAGCTCTGCTTGGCGGCCGGCTGATCGAGCAACATCTCCTCGTTGATCTTGCCGATGCGGTGGAACAGCTCGACCGCCTCGCGGGAGGCCCCGAGCAGCTCGGCCTCCTTGGTGAGCATGTCCAGGGCGAAGGGCCAGTTGCCGCTGCGCTCGTAGAGCAGCCCCAGGGCGTGCATCGCCTGGCGGGAGCGCGGGTCGAGCTCCAGCGCCCAGTGGAAGAGCTGGGCCGCCTTGTCGGTGCGCTTGAGGTGCTGGTGCTGCACCTCGCCCATGGCCACCAGCAGCTCGACCTGCTCGGAGACCTCCGGCTTGAGGCTCAGGTGGCGGTCGTAGGCGCGCAGCAGGTCTTCCCAGCGCGCGGGCAGGTTGCGGGTCTCGGCGTCCAGCCGCCGCAGCCGCTCCAGCCCCTTGATGGCCTGCAGGTTATCCGGATCGACCGCCAGCACCGCCTCGAGGCAGGCGTCGGCGTTCTCCAGGTTCTGGTACTTGTCCTCCCAGATCCCGGCGGTCTTGAAGAGGATCTTCACCCGCTCGCGGGTGTCGTCGGCCACGCGCAGCTGGGCGTCGTAGACCCCCAGCAGCTCCGCCGGCCGGTCGAGCTTGGTGTACAGCCGCTCCAGCGCCGCCAGCCCGTCTCGGTTCTCCGGGTCGAACTCCAGCGCCAGCCGGTAGCCGGCCACCGCCGCTTCGTCGTCCGAGAGCTCGCGCTCGTAGATCTCGGCCACCTCGCCCTGCAGCCGGCTGCGCAGCTGCGGCTCGCTCTCGAAATCGCGGGCGCGGATCAGGGTTTCGGCGGCCTCCTGGGGCTTCTTCTCGCGCCGGTAGAGGTCGGCCAGGGTGCGGAAGGTCTCGCGGTCGGCCTCGAGCTGAATCGAGCGCAGCCAGGCCGCGGCGGCCTCCTCTGGGTTCTTGAGCCGGGTGTCGTAGGTCAGCGCGATCTCGCGCAGGATGCTCTTGCGCTCCTCGATCGACGCCGCCGCCTCGAGCTTCTGCTCCAGGCTGACCACGTACTCGGTGTCCCGGCCGCGGCGGGAGAACATCTTGGCCAGCGACTCGAGGGCGGCGCGGTTGGCGGGATCGAACTCCAGCACCTTGCGCAGCGCGCCTTCCGCCTCCTCGGCCTGGTCCAGCTTCTCGTCGTGGATTCGCGCCAGCGCCAGGTAGAGCCGCTCGGACAGCGGGCCCTTCTCCTGATCCTCGACCACGGTCTCGTAGACGGTGGCCAGCTCCTCGAAGCTGCCGTTCTCCTCGGCCAGCCGCTCCATCGCCTGGCGCACGTCCTCCTCGCTGGGGGCCGCCTCAAAGGCGCGGCAGTACGAGAGGAAAGCGACCTCCTTGAGGCCCAGGCGCTGCTCCTGCACCGCGCCCAGGTCCTTGAGGATGTCCACCCGCTCCCCCGGCGTCTGGGAGGACGGCAGGAACTTCTCGCAGACCGCGGCGTAGCGCCGCCAGTCGTTGGTCGCGGAGTAAATCTCGCGCAGGGCGTCGAAGGCCTGGCGCTCGGTGGGGGCGAACTCCAGCAGGTGCTCGTAGGTCGAGGCCGCGGCCTCGCGCCTGCCGAGCGGGCCGGCGTGGACCTCGGCCACCGCGTACAGCACCGCCGCCGCCTCGGCACCCTGGCCGCGGGTGTGGAGCAGCTCGGCGCGGGCCTCCATCGCCCGGATCTGATCCGGGAAGTCGGACAGCTGGCGGAACAGCTCCTCGGCCCGCAGCAGCTCCTCGGGCTGGTGCGGCTCGAGCTCGATGGCGCGCCGGGCCGACTCGATGGCCTCCTCGCGCCGGCCGAGCGCCGAGAGCACTTCGGCCAGCCGCAGCCGGATGACCTTGACCCCGGCGGCGTCATCGGCCAGCGGGATCAGCCGGCGCAGCACTCCGGCCAGCTCGTCGCTGGGGCCGCCGCGCTCGTAGATCTCGCGCAGCGCGTCCAACGCCCGGCGGTTGCGCGGGTCGCGCTCCAGGGCCGCCTGGAAGGCGGCGACCGCCTCGTCCTGCTTGCCCAGCGAATCGCGGGCCCGGCCCAGCTTCTCGGAGAGCCGGGTGATCTCCCGGGGATCGACGGTGATCGCCAGCCGCTCGCGCAGCAGCTCGCACAGCTCTTCGGTCTTGCCGGTCTGCTCGTAGAGCGACTCGAGGGCGGCGAAGGCCGCCTCGGCGCGCGGGTTGGCCGTCATCACCTGGCGGTAGAGCTCGATGGCCTTGGCGCTGTCGCCCAGCCCGTTGGCGGCGACCTCGGCCATGCGCGAGGCGAGCCGCTCCTTCTCCGGGCCGGCGGCCTGCGAAGCCTGCAGCTCCAGCACCGCGAACAGCCGGTCGTGGCGATTGACGGCCTCGTACAGCTTCTCCAGGGCCCGCGCCGCCGGCAGGTGCACGGCGTCGACCAGCAGGATCTGCTCGAAGGCGCGCGCGGCGCGGTCGGGCGAGGGCGGGTTGAGCTTGTCCTGGGCGAGCTGCCCCAGCCGGAACAGCAGCGCGGTCTTCTCGGCGGGATCCTCCGAGAGCTCGACCAGCGCGCCCAACACGTCGGCCAGCCGCGCCCAGTCCTCCAGCTCGCGGTAGAGCCGGTCGAGGGCGGTCAGCGCCTGCGGCGCCTTGGCGGGATCGAAGGCGCGGGCCTTCTCGTAGTACTCGATCGCCCGGCTGGTCCACTCGGAGTCGAACTGGTTCTGCTCGTTCAGCTGGGCCAGCTTGAAGCACACCTCGCCGGCGTCGGGGCCGGACAGCCGCGGCAGCTCCTCCTCGTAGAGCGAGGCCAGCTCCTCGTGGGTCTCGGCAGCCTCGGCGGCGCGCTCCAGCGACTTGCGCACCTCGGCATCGGTGGGGTCCTCGTGGAAGGCCTTGTACAGCGCCAGGAAGGCCAGGTCGGGCCGCTCCAGATGCTCGGCGCGGATGCGGGCCAGCTCGGCCAGGTAGCGCTTGCGCCGGTCGCCCTCGCCCACCGCCGCGGCGCGGTCCTCGAGCAGCTTGGCCAGCTTGCCGTGGTTGGCCTGGGCCCTAAAGGCGTCGGCCAGGATGTCGCTGGCCTCGTCGTAGGTCGGCTCGCGCGCGACCACCGCCTCCAGCCGCGCCACCGCCTCGGCGTGCCCGGGGCGCTCGGTCAGCACCTCGCGGTAGAGCGCCATGGCTCCGCTGCGATCGAGCAGGCGCGACTCGCGCACCTGTGCCAGGCGGAACTTGAGCGTCAGCTCGAGATCGCGCTTGCCGTCGCGGGCGGCGAGCTCGATCTGCTTGGCCAGGCAGTCGGCCAGCTCCGCCCAGCGCTCGGCGCGCTGGCAGAGCCGATCCAGCCGCTCCAGGGCCGGCAGCTCCTCCGGCGACAGCTCCAGCAGCCGGCGCAGGGTGCCGATGGCGCCGTTGTAATCGGAGAGCCGCTCGTCCTGCAGCTCGCCGATTCGCCTGAGCAATTCGGCGCGCTGCCCGGGGGCGTTGGCCGCCGCCAGCTGCTTGCGGAACACCTCCAAGAGCTCGTCCCAGTGGCCGCCCTCCCGGTAGAGGTCGGCCAGCCCGTCGAGGGCCTCGATGTCGGCGGGGGCCAGCTCCAGCAGCCGGCGCCAGGCGCGCAGCGCAGGCTCCGCCTGTTCGGCGGTCGCCGACAGCAGCCGGGCCAGCGCCCGCTGCAGAGCGACTCGCGCCTCGTCGGTGCGAGCCCGGTCGACCATGTCGGCCAGGTGCTCGGCGAGCTCTTCCTGGGCGCCAGCCTGCTGGGCCAGCGCCAGGCAGCTGGCGAGCGCTTCCGGGTCGTCGGGGGCCGCCTCCAGACCGCGGGTGGCGTAGACGAAGGCCATCTCCGGGTTGGCCAGCGGGCCGGCGTAGAGGCCGGCGATGCGCCGCAGCAGCGAGGACTTCTCCAGCGGCGGCGCGGCCTGGGCGCGGGCGTCGAGCACCTGCACCAGCCGCAGGTAGTCGTTGGCGCCGCTGAACACCGGCTCCAGGGCCAGCGCGGCCTCGGCCCTGAGGGCGCCTTCGCCCCGGGCCATCTCCTCCAGCGCCGCCACCGCCCCGGGGTGGCCGGGGCGCTTGGCGAGGACGTCGGTGAAGGCGGTGAGCGCGCCGCGCGGGTCGCCGAGGCGGGTCAGCTTGAGCCGGCCCAGCTCCACCTGCAGCTCCAGGCTCTCCTCCGACTTGCCCTGCTGCTCGACCAACCCGATGCGGGCCAGCAGCAGCTCGGCCTGCTCCTCGTGGCGATTGGTCTCGGCAAACAGGCGGGCCAGGGCGGGAATCGCCTGCGGATCGGCAGGATCGAGCTTGCGGATCTCCTTCCAGGCGCCGACGGCTCCCTCCTGGTCCTGCAGCTTCTCCTCGAGCAGCAGGGCCAGCTCCATCAGCAGCTCGCGCTTGCGGGCCGGATCCTGGGCGAAGGAGACCTGGCGCCACAGCACCTGCGACAGCTCGCGCAGGCTGGAGGCGCGCCGGTAGATCTGCGCCAGCACCTCGAGCACCGAGGGGTCGTCGGGCTGGCGGCGGAAGACCTCCTCCAGCGCCTGCGCCGAGCGGTCGGGCCTCCCCAGCCGGTCGCCGAAGATCGATCCCAGCCGCCGCCACAGCTCGAGCTCCAGCGCCGCGGACGGCTCGCGCTCCAGCTCGTCCTCATAGGCCGCCGCCAGCTCCTCGAAGGCGCCGGTCTCGGCCGCCAGCCGCTCCATCTCGTCGCGCACCGGCTTGCTCTCCGGGTCGTCGCGGAAGCAGCGCAGCATGGCCGCGAAGGCCAGCGGCCGCTGGCCGAGCGACTCGCGCAGCCGGGCGATCTCCTGCAGCAGCGGCAGCCGCTCCTCCTTCGACGACTGCGCCGCCTTGACCTCGAGCACGTCGCACAAGTGCCGGCCGTCGTCGATCGAGCGGTAGAAGGGCTCGAGCACCTTGGCCGCCACCGGGCGGGCCTGCTCCTTCTGGAACAGCCGCTCCAGCCCGGCCACCGCCAGCGTCTCGCCCGGGCTCTCGGAGAGCACCCGCGCGTAGGCGTCCACCGCCTCGACCGCCTCGCCCTCCTTCTCCAGCAGCGAGGCGCGCTTGAGCAGCAATGCCCTCCGCGCGGGCGGATCCTCGGCCAGCTCGGCCAGAGTGCGCAGCGCGTCGGCCTGCTCGCGCGGCATCTTCATGCGCTCGAAGGCGCGGTCGAGCAGCTCCAGCGCCGGCCGGTTCTTGGGGCTGAGCGCCAGCACCGCCCGGCCCAGCTCGGCGGCCTGGGCGTCCTCGCCCATCTGCATCTTGGCCTGCCCGGCCTGCAGCAGCAGCTGCGCCCGCTGCGCTGGGTCCTGGGCCTGGGCCGCCTGGGCCTTGTAGACGTCGGCCAGCTCGCGGGCGTTCTGGCTGCGCTCGTGCAGCTTGGCCAGCGCCTCCAGCGCCTCGCGGTCGCCGGGGACCTCGACCAGCAGATCCTTCAGCAAGCCGACCGCGCGCTCGTTCTCGCCCAGCTGCGCCCGCAGCTGCGCCGCGCGCCGCAGCGAGCGCTGACCCCACTCGTCGCCGGGCAGCGCCCCCTCGGCCACCTGCTCGTAGACCTCGGCCAGTTCCTCGAAGCTGCCGCTGTCGCGGGCCAGCCGCTCCATCTCCGGCGCGACCTTCTCCCGGTCCACGCCGTCCTGGAACGAGCGGCAGGCGGCGAGGAAGGCCAGCTCGGCGCGGCCCATGTCCCGCTCGTAGATCTGGCGGATCTCGGCGAACAGCGCCTCGCGCTCGGCGCCGGCGGCGTTGGCCAGCCGGGCCTCGCGCATCGCCACTCGCCGCGGGTGCTCGCCGGCGCGCTCCAACACCGGGTCGAGCAGCTTGAGGGCCTCGGCGCTGCCCTGCTGCGCGGACTTGGCCAGGTTCTCCAGCGCCCCGCGGGCCCCGGCGTGCGAGGGGTCGTCGGCGAGGATCTTGGCGTAGAGCTGCAGCGCGCCGTTGGGATCGTTGATCTGGTTGCGCTTGAGCTCGGCCAGCCGGAAGGCCGCCTCGCGCCCGGCGGCGCTGTTTCCCTCCTGGGAACGGCGCAGCTCGAGGGCGTAGGCCAGGTCGGCCGGACGCTGCAGCTTCTGGTAGAGCCGGTCCAGCGCCAGCGCCGAGTCGCGGTCGAGCGGCTCCAGCTCGGAGAGCGCCCGGTAGCAGCTCGCCGACTGGTCGGGCTGATCGAGCACGTTCTCGTAGAGCGAGCCGGCCTCGCGCAGCAGCTGGGCCTTCTCCTGCTCGTCGTAGATCGCGCTGGACAGCCGCTGGCAAGCCCCGGCCAGTTCCTCCCAGTGCTCCGCCAGCCGGCACAGCCGGTGCAGCCCGCGCAGCCCGTCGATGTTGTCGGGCTCGGCGTCGAGCATCTTGCGGTAGTAGGCGATGGCCTGCTCGCGCTGCCCCAGCTTGCGCTCGCTGACCTCGGCCAGCTCGCGCAGCAGTGGGATGGCCTTCTCGGCCCTCGCGCCGTCGGCCAGCTCGGAGAGGACTTCGGCGTAGGTGCTCAGCTCGCCGCACTCCTCGGCGGCCTTGCGGGTGGCCACCCGCAGCTGGGCGTCGAGCGGAGTCAGCCGCAGGGCGCGGGCCAGGGTGGCGAAGGCCAGCGGCAGCTGGCGCAGGTTGACGGCGTGGATCTGGGCCGCCTTCTTGAGGACCTGGACCTTCTCCGCCGCGTCCGGGGCGCCCTCGGCCATCAGCTCCAGGGCGTGGACCAGCTTGCGGTACTCCTTGGTGGCCTCGTAGGCCGGGGCCAGCGCCTGGGCCGCCGCCAGGCTCGAGTCCGGGTCCTGCAGCAGCCGCTCCAGCGCCGCCAGCGCCTCGGGGTCGCTGGGGCGAGTGGCCAGCACCGCGGCGTAGTTGGCCACCGCCTGCCCGCGGTCGGAGGAGCCCTCGAGCAGCTTCGACAGCTTGAGCCGCAGCCTGGCCGCCTTGTCCTTCTCGCCGGCCGCCTCGGCCAGCTCCAGCTCGCGGGTGATCGAGCTGCGCAGCGCCCCGACCTCGCCGGCCTGCTCATAGAGCTTGGACAGCCGCGGCAGCAGCTCGGCCTGGTTTCCTCCGCGGGCGATGGCCTCCTCCAGCGCCGCCGCCGCGTCCTTGGGCTTGCCCAGCCGCTCGCACACCGTCGCCAGCTCGGGCAGCAGCAGCACCGCCTCCACCGCCGGCTCCAGCGTCAGCCGCAGCTTGATGGCCCGCTCGCAGTCCGCCCAGCGCTCGGCCTTGGCGGCCATCCGGTGCAGCGCCCGGGCCGGGCCGGCGCCGGCGCCCGGCAGCGCAAGCGCCCGCTCCAGCGCCTGGCCCCCCAGGTCGTACTCCGCCACCGCCTCGGCCAGCTCGGCCGAGCGCACCAGCAGGATCCCCGCCAGCTGCTTGTCGGCGAGCGGCTCGGCGGTCTCCATGTAGACCGAGGCCACCTCGGCCTGGGCCGCCAATTCCTGAGCGAGCCGCTCGAGCTCCTCGCGCGCGGCTGGAGAGGCCGGCGACAGCCGGAAGGCCTTCTCCATGCAGGTGTAGGCGGCGCGCCGGTCGGCCAGCTTCTCTTCGTAGACCTCGGCCAGCTCGAAGTAGAGGCTCATCTTCCGCGACGGGTCGTCAGTGCCGGTGATCAGCAGCTGCATGGCGTCGGCGGCGCGGCCGTGGTCGCCGGAGGCCTGGTGCAGCGGCAGGGTGGCCTCGGCGATGCTCCGGCTCATCACTCCGGCGGCGGCGATCTTCTCCAGCGCCGGCAGCAGCTCCGCCCGCCCCGGCTCTTCGGCGAGCAGGGCCAGGAACAGCTCGGCGGCCTCCTCCTTCTTCCCCAGCCGGTCGCTGAGGACCTGGGCCAGCCGCGAGCGCCACTCCCGGGCCTCGGCCGGCTCCTTGGCCAGCGAGGCCAGCTTGCGGGTGATCTCGGCCACGTCGGCCCACTTCTCGAGCGCCGCCGACACCGCGCCCAGCCGCTTGAGGGCGTCACGGTCGTCGGGGTCGAGCGCCAGCTGGCGCTGGTAGAGCTGGGCGGCGGTGTTGGGGTCGGAGCCGCCCTGCTCGGCGGCGCGGGCCATCTTCTCCAGCAGCGCGCGCTGCTCGGCCTTGTCCGCGGTGGCCGCCAGCTGCTGCTCGAAGCCCTCGAGCAGCTCCTTGTGGGCCCCGGTACGGGCCAGCAGCGACTCGAGATTCTCGCTGGCCTGGCTGTCGCCGGGGGCCAGCGCCAAGACCTGCTTCCAGGCCTCGACCGACTCCGTCAGCCGCCCCAGCGGCACGTCCAGCAACTGGGCGATGCGGCGCACATAAATCAGCCTGTGCTCGGGCCCGGCCAGCTCGGCGGCGACGCGGAAGGCGCTGACCACGGTGTCCGGGGCGTCGGCCTCCTTGGCGTGGCGCTCCAGGGCGGCGCGGATCTCGGCGCGGCCCGGGGCCAGCACCAGCGCCCGCGCCAGCACCCGCACCGCGTCCTGGTGGCGGCCCAGCTTGTCGCCCAGCAGCCCGGCCACCTTCACCAGCACCGCCGCCTTCTCCGCCTGATCGGCGATCAGCGGCAGCGAGATCTCCAGCACCTCGGCCTGGCGGGCCAGGTCGTTGGCGCCCTCGTAGAACGGGGCCAGCCGCTGCGCCGCCTCCAGGCAGGCCGGGTCGGCGTGCAGCGCCGCCTCGAGCTGGGCGCGGGCCCCGGGGCGATCGTTGAGGCGGCTTTCCAGCATCTCCGCCAGCCGCAGCCGCATCGCCACCTGGGCGCGCCGCTCGGGCAGCGCCTCGATGTGCCGCTCCAGCAGCGCCGCGGCGTCCTGGCTGCGCCCCTCGTCGAGCAGGAAGTCCACCGCCAGCCCGCACACCTCCGGCCGCGCCGGATCGAGCTGGGCGGCCTTGAGCAGCGCCACCAGCGCCCCGGAGCGATCGCCGAAGCGCACCACCCGCAAGGTGGCCAGCCGCAGCAGGATCTCCACCGCCGCCGTGCGCTCCTTGCAGCTGTTGGCCATCTTCTCGAAGAAGCCCTCCAGCCCCTTCCAGTCCCCGTTCTCCGACGCCATCCGCTCCAGCGCGTCGAGCGCCGCCGGCATCCCCGGCTTGAGCAGCAGCGACTTGTCGAGGAACTCGCGGGCCTTCTTGCGGCCGTCGGACTCGACGTCGAAGTTGGCGTGGATCAGCGAAATAGAAAGGAACAGCCCGGCCTTGCGGCGGGCGTCGCGCTCGTCGTTGGCCTCGGACTTGAGCGCCTTGATCCGGTCCTTCCACTGCGACTTGTAGTTGGCCAGCGCATCGCGGACCTTCTTGGCGCCGGCGTCGTTGGCGTCGATCGACAGCGCGGTGTTGGCCGCCCTGAGCGCCAGCGGGTGCTCTGAGGGGAAGTCGAGCAGCTTCTCGGCCACCGCCACGTACTGGCTGGCCAGCCCCTCCGAGCCGAAGCGCGCCCGCAAATCGTCGAGCACGTCCACCGCCATCCGGAAGCGCTCGAGGGCGAAGAGGTTGGCGAAGGCCCGCTGCAGGGCGTCGCGGCGGGTGAAGTCGCCGCGCCAGGCGCGCTGGTAGGCGATCACCGCCCGATCGCGCCGGTTGAGTCGCTCGTAGACCTGCCCCAGCTCCAGCCACACCCCGCTGGCCTCGCGGGCCGGCAGCGCCGCCGCCCGCCGCTCCAGCACATCGGACACCGCCGTCAGGTCGCCCTTGGACTCGAAGAGCACCTTCAGCCCCTCCAGCGCTCCGGGGTCGTTCTGCCTGGCCACCAGCGCGCTGCGGTACAGCTCCTCGGCGCGGGCCGGGTTGTTCATCCGCAGCCGCAGCAGGTCGCCGGCGCGCGACAGCATCAGCGGCGCGGCCGCCGAGTCGGGCAGCGCCTTGGCCCGCCCTTCGTAGAGCCGCAGCAGATCTTCCCAGCGCGCGGCGCCGACGAAGAGGTTCTCCAGCTCGCGGAAAGGCTTCTCGTCGGCCGGCGAGCGCTGCAGGGCCGAAAGGTGCTTGTTGATGAGCTCTTGCACGGCCTGTGGGACCTCGGCGCGGGGGGACTGATCAGGGTGGCTAAGCACGCAGAACGAGAGGGGAAACTATATGCGCTCCGGACGCGGGGCGGCAATAATCTGGACTGGCCGGACGGCCCCTGGCCGCTGCTCAACACCCCGCCCGGAGGGCAGGCGAGCGTCGAGCGGGCCTGGCACGGCCAGGGCCGGCGGCGGGCCAGGCTGGGAGGGGGGCCTAGAAGGTGTAGCGCAGGGCCGGGGCCAGCTGCAGGCCGGCCTTGAGGTTGTTCAGGCCCAGGACGAAGTCGGCCGACAGCCCCACCGAGAAGTGGCGCAGGTGGTTGAAGTACTCCAGGCCGGCGCCGGCGAAGACGAGGATGTCGTTGGAGGGGAAGAAGTTGGCCGGCCCCATCAGCGACAGCCCGCCGCCGGCGCGGGCGTAGACGAACAGCCGCTTGACGCCGTTGGCGTCGGGGACGCCGTAGGGCGACACCTTGGCCATCGCCCCCAGGGTCAGCGCCGAGAAGTCGCCGCGCAGGTTGCCCGGGCCGGAGTAGCCGGCGGGGGCGTCGACGGTGGTCCCCATCACCAGGGCCGCCACCGAGAACAGCTCGCCGAAGTCGACCCCCAGGGTGATCCCGGCGCTGCGCCCCTCGCACATCCCGCCGCTTCCGTCCCTGGAGGCCGGGCCGAACAGCAGCAGCCCGCCGGCCTCGGCCCCGAAGAAGATCCCGCGCTCGACCTCGTTCATCCGCAGCGCCGGCCGGTCTTCGGTGGGCGTCGACTCCTGGGCGGCGGCCGCCGCGGGGAGCAGAGCGAGGAGGGAGGCGAGGGCGAGGTGGCGCATGAGATGGGCCTTGTAGTTCCTGCGTCGATGTCGAGGCGGCGATTCAAGCAGCGCCGGCGGCCGCTGGCAAGCGCACCGCCGGCAGACTTTCGACCGCCGTGGCGCCCGACCCGACGGCTGCTGGCCGTGCGATCGGGCGCTCGGAGGGCGCTATTCGCCCGAGGGTTTGAAGACGAACGGGTAGGTGACCACCACGTTGCCCCCGCCCTTGGGGCTGGGGAACTGCCAGCTGCGCACGCGCACCGTCAGGCACTCGCCCAGCCGCGGCTCGTTCAAGGTCGAGCTCTCGGCCACCTTGGCGCTCTGCACCCTGCCGTCGGGGCCGATCATGAAGCGCACCGCCACCTTGCCGGCCAGGTTGGGGTTCTGCTGCAGCTGCTGCTCGTAGCAGTAGCGGATCTGGCCCATGTTGGCCCGGATGACCTTGCGGATCAGCTCCTTGTCCAGCTGGCCGGAGATGTCGCCCTCGTCGTCCTTGATCGAGACGTCGGCCGACTTCTTAGGCCCCAGCCCGCCGACGCCGGTGCCGTAGCCGCCCAGCCCGCCGCCGCGGCCCTTGGTGCCGACCCCGCCGATGCCGATGGTGTTGCCCATCCCGCCGCCGCCGGTGCCGGTGCCCTTGAGCCCCAGCCCGCCGAAGCCGCCCGAGTCGCCGACCTTGGGGCCGAACATGTTGCCCAGCGCGCCCTTCAAGTCGCCGCCCAGGCCGCCCTGGCCGAACACCGTCGACAGCCCGCCTCCGCCGCCCGAGCCCATCGGCTTGAGCAGGCCGGAGTTCTTCACCAGGTCCTTGGCGTTGATGTCGATGGCCTTGGGCGCCGAGCGGTTGTCCTTCTTCACCGGGGCGTCCTTCTTGCCCATCTTCCCCTCTTCGCCCTTGTGCTTCTCGGCCATCTCGCCCGGGGCCGGCTCCTTGATGGCCGACAGCTTGTCCAACAAGGCGTTCTTCTTCGGCTTTTCAGCTTCCTTGAGGAGCACCTTGGCGACCACCAGCTTGCCCATCGACAGCTCGTCGGCCACCACGTCGGCCTCGGTGCGGGTGATGGCAGTGATCACGAAGCCGGTCATCATGATCGCGAACAGCAGGAACATGTTGAGGAAGCGGTAGTCGATGGTCTGCGACAGCGGCACCGCCACCCGCTTGGCCTGCTGGGCGAAATTGAGCTCGGCGCGCAGCCCGGCGAACTCGACCCAGGCGAAGTCGGTGGGGTGAAGGTCGTGGCTGCCGGCAGACAGCGGCGAGCTCTGGCCGCCGCGCTCGAGCTCGCCCTTCATCCCCGGGCCGACGTTGAGCGAGTAGCCGTCGCCGCCGGGCGAGACCAGCTCGAACCTGGTGTCGCCGAGCTTGCTGGCGTCCAGGCACAGGTCACAGTCGCTGGTGGGGCCGACGAAGATCTTGGCCGGGGCGGCGTGCTGGGAGACCTGCAGCAGCTGGTCGCCCCAGTAGTAGCGGATCTGCAGCCCGAGCTGGCCGCCGCCGGCCTGGGGGTGGCGCGGCTGGGGGCGCTGGGGGAGGTAGCTGGCGAAGGCCCGCGGGGTGAGGTGGAGCGAGCGCTGGCGCCCCTCGGGGACCGGCGCCGTGGCCTCGGGAAGGCTCTCGTAGTGTGCCGGCTGCGGGGCCGGAACCGCGGCCACCGCCGGGGCTGGGGCCGCCGCCGGGGAGAGGGCCACCGCCACCGCCGCCGAGCCGGCGGAGGCGAAGGTGGGCTGGGCGGCGGACATCTGCGGCGCCGGCTCGGCGTAGGTCCCGAAGTGGTCCACCGCCGGGACCGCCGCCGCAGGCGCAGGGGGCGCGGGGGGCAAAGCCTGGGCAACCGCCGGGGCCGCGGCCGCCTCGGCGCCGCGCACGCCCTCCTCGACCACGATGCGGGTGGCACCGATGCGGATCTCGTCGCCGAAGTTGACGAAGCCCTTGTTGATGCGCCGGCCGTTGAGGTAGGTCCCCTCGACGCTGCCCATGTCGACGATCGACAGCTTTCCGTCGCCCTCGACGTTGAGCACCGAGTGGATGCGCGAGGCCTTCTCGTCGTCGACGCACAGGTGCGCCGTCGACAGCCGGCCGATCTTGATCATGTCCCGGTCGAAATCCCGGGTGGCGACGAGCTCCTCGCCCTTGAAGACCTTCAACCTCAGTGGCACGGCCATGGAGTCTCCTGACGACCGAATTCCTGGCGCACTTCATCCCCCCGGCATCTTACGACAGCGGTGCGGCGCCCCTGGTTCCGAGAGGTGTCGCCGCCCGGCCTGGCGGGCAGCGAGAAGAGCTAGAGGTCGCTGACCGACTGCAGCACCTTGTCCTTGAACTCCTCGCGGATGCGGATCAGGTTGGTGTGCTGGACCTTTTTGCGGGCCTCGACGTACTCGCCGTCCGGCTTGGTCAGGTCGCCCTGGATGGTGTCGTCCTCGAAGTTGACCACCTGGTCCTTGCTCTTCTTGGACTGGGCCGAGCCGAGCTCGGGGACCAGCAGCAGGGCCGCCAACAGCAACAGTCGCGACATGGCACGCCTCCGAAACCGCTTCCGCTCCGGAAAAAGTATCACAAGCCCCACCCCTTCGCCGTTCCTCGGGCGGGGCCCACTTGACTCAGGGCCCCACCGGCTCGTCGCTGGCCGGGGCCGGCGCCGGGGCGTTGGTCTTGGCCGGGCGCTCCTCGGCGGCGGCCGGGGCCGCCTTGGGCTCGGGGGCCGGGGGCGGCGGGGCCTTGGCGTCGGCCGGGGCCGGGCCGGGGCCCATTGCCGCATCGAGCGACTCCTTGGCCTGCTGCTGGCGCTTCTGGCGCTCGGCCGCTCGCTTGGCCTCTTCGTCGGCGCGCTGCTTCTCGGCCTCCTGGCGCTTCTTCTCCTCGGCCTCTCGCTTGGCCTGGTCCTCGGCGGCCTTGGCCTCGCCCATCTGCCGGATCAGCTGCTCGCACTCCTTGATCGCCCCGAACACCGGGTGGTCGCCGGGGACGTTGTCCCGGGAGGCGGCCAGGAACTTCTTGTAGTACTCGAGCGCCTTCTCCGGGGCGTCCTTGTGGCGCTGGAACAGCACCCCGTAGTTGAAGTACGGGGTGGCGACGTTGGGGTCGAGCTTGATCGCCTGCTCGTACTCGGCCATCGCCTTGTCGTACTGGCCCAGCCCCTTGAAGGCCACCGCCAGGTTGTTGTGGGCGGCGGGGCTCTTGGGGTCGTACTGGGCGATCTTCTTGTACTGCTCCAGGGCGTTGCTCCAGTCCTGGTGGCGGGTGGCGATCTCCGCCAGCTTCAGCCGCGCCAGCAGGTAGTCGTCGCGGGCGGCCACCGCCTCGCGCAGCTGGGCCACCGAGCCCTCCTCGTCGCCTTCCTTGAGGAGGATCTGGGCCACCACCTCCATCAGCTCCGGGTCCTGCTTGGCCAGGTTGCGGGCCCGCAGCGCCACCAGCTTGGCCATGCTGTAGTTGTTGCGCTCCAGCGAGACCCGCATCAGCACCTTGTAGGCGGTGAGGTTGGTCGGCTCGCGCATCAGCGCCTCGCGGGCCAGCTTGGTGGCCGGCTCGTGCTGGTGCTCGTCGAGGTAGATCGCCGCCAGCCGCGCCCGGGCGGCCCCGTCGTCGGGCCATTGCTTGAGGATCTCCCGGTAGATGCCCACCGCGTCGGAGGTCTTGCCCTCGTTCTGGAGCATCACCGCCAGGTTCTCCGAGGCCTGCTTGAGGCTGGGCTTGCGCTCCAGAGCCGTCTTGTAGGCCGAGCGGGCGTCGTCGTAGCGCCGCTGCTTCTCGTAGATGACCCCCAGGTCGTACCAGGCCTCGCCCAGCTTGTCGTCGGCGTCGGCGGCGGCCCGGAACTTCTTCTCCAGGATGTTCCAGTCTTGCACCTTGAGCGAGCGCTGCTCGTTGAAGGACTGCACCGCCTCGTCGAACAGGCGCTGGGCGCGCGGGCTGACCTGCGGGACGGCAGGCGCCTTGTCGCCCTGTGGCTTGTCGGCCTTGCTGCCGGCCGCCTGCTCACCCGACTTGGAGCCGCTGCGCTCCTTGGGGCGCTCGCCGCCCTCGGCGCCGGCGGCGGAGGAGGTCTTCTGGGTCCCGGCGCAGCCCGCCAGCGCCAGGGCGAGCACGCACACGCCACGGATCATTCGGCTCATCGACGAGTCACCTTTTTTTCGGTCGAACATGGCGCGGGTCACTTGATGAGGTCGGGATCTTCCGGCTCGCTCGGGCCCTTGGGCTCGGCGTTGGAGGGGCTGTCGCGCCGCGGCGGGGCCGCCTCGCGCAGGTCGTCGGCAGGAGCGTCGCGCCCGCCCGAATCGTTGCCGAGGCGGCCCAGGTCAGCTCCCGGATCCTCGGCGGCCTTCCTGGCGTTGGCCTTCGGCGCCGGCGGCAGCGGCTGCAGCGCGGTCAGCAGTCCAGCGCCCTCGCGGGCCGCCTTGCCGGCCTTCACTTCCATCAGGATCTCGCTGACCTTGGGGTAGCTGTCGGGCTTGTAGTGGCTGGCCAGCTGCTGCAGCGCCTTGTCGGCGCAGCCGTTGTAGATCGACAGCTCGCGCGACTTCTGCACCGCGGTGGCGAAGGCGTCGCCGGCCGAGTCCTCGAGCGGGATCTTGAGCTGGCCCAGCACGTCGCGCAGCTGCTGCTCCATGCCCGACTTGTACTCGGCCACCTGCCCCTGGATCTCCTGCCACTGCTGCTCGGTGATCTGCTCCTTGTACTCCTTGGGCCACTTGGCCCAGGGGACGTTCCACAGGTGCTTGACCGGCTTGAGCTGGTCGGGCAGTGGAACCTCGGGCAGCGGGGCGTTGGTCACCTTCTCCGAGAAGTCCTCGAAGGCCAGCCCCAGCTTGTAGAGCGAGCAGATCGCCGGGTCGGCCGCCTTGAGCGAGACCACCTCGGTGTACTTCTTCTGCAGCTCGGCCAGCGCCTTCTTCTTGGGCTCGACCGCCCCCACCAGCTTCTTCTCGTCCAAGGGGAACTTGGGGATGACGATCTTGATGCGGGTGTACTCGGCGAAGGCCGGCTCGATCTCCAGGAAGCTGGCCTTGGCCACGATCTCCAGCGACGCCGCGCCCAGCTTGTCCTTCTGGCTGCGGTTGAGCTTGTTGTAGTAGTCGAGCGCCCGCCCCTGGATGCGCTGGACGTTCTTTCCGCCGCCCTGCTTCTCGTAGATCTTGGCGATCCGCTGCTCGGTGGAGAGCATCTTGTCCGGGTCGCGGCCGCAGTACTTCTTCTCGTACTCGTCCAGCTGGTTGAGGGCCTTGGTCGGGTTGCCGAAGCGCTCGTGCAGCTCGGCGATGGAGAGGAAGATCGCCTCGGCGTCCTTGGAATCGGGCCACAGCTCCAGGTAGTGGGTGCGGTCGCGCAGCGCCTCCTTGTAGTGGCCCAGGCCCTGGCGAAAGATCCCGGCGTTGAACAGCGCCGCCTGGGCCTTGCTCTCCTCGAAGGCGAAGCCGTCGGCCGGCTTGTCCTCCTTCCTGGCCGCCCCCTTGCCCTTGGCGCCGGCCTTGCCGCCCTTCTTGGCCCCGCCGGCGTTGCCCTCCCAGCCGGCGGCGTAGGTCTCGTAGGCCTCGGCGGCCTGCTCGAACTCGCCGATGGTCTCGTAGGACTCGCCGTTGGCGTACACGCACATCGGCAGGAACCGGCTGCTGGGATAGCGGGCCACCAGATGCTTGCGGACCTCGATCGAGCGATCGACCATCTTCGCCTTGAAGAAGTCGCCCGAGGCGTTGAACAGCGCCTGGTCGGCGGTGTCGGCCTTGGGGAACTCCTTGACGAAGTCCAGGTAGGCCTCGGCGGCCCCGGCGAAGTCGCCGGCCTTGTCCCGCGAGTCCACCAGCTTCAGCGAGCTCTGCTCGAGCACCCTCTCCACTTCGTCGCGGAACTTCTTGGGCAGCTTCTGCTGGGCGCGGAACTTGCGCGCCCACTCGTTCATGCTCGCCCAGTCCTCGCGGATGTTGAACGAGTCGAGCATCAGGTTGGCGCTGTACTCGGCCAGCTCGCTCTCCGGGTGCTCGAGGGCGATCTTGGCGAACAGCTGCACCGCCTGGTCGAGGTAGTTGTAGCGGTAGAGGATGTTGGCGGCCTTGTACATCACCTCCACCTGCTTGTCGCCGCTGGGCACGTAGCGGATGTAGCGCTCGCAGGCCAGGAGCAGCTTCTTCTTGGGCTCGGGGATCGGCAGCTTGGACTTGCCGTCGTTCTTGGGCAGCTGCTCGTCCTTCTCGAACTTCTTGGCCACCTCGTCGTAGGCGGCCACCGCGGCGTAGGCCGCCTCCACCAGCCGCCGGCCCGGCTTCTCCGGCTTGGGGTTGTTGGGGTCCTTGGCGGCGTCGATCTTCTTGGTGTCCTCCTGCAGGACCCGGGTGTACTCCTCGGCGGCGCGCTCGTACTTGTTGAGGTTGTCGAACAACAGCTCGGCGAAGTAGAAGCGCAGGTCGTAGGCGTGCTGGCTGTCGGGGAAGACCTCCAGGTAGTCCTGGTAGACCTCCGAGGCCAGGAAGTAGGTCTGCTCGTTGCGGGTCTTCTTGGCCTCGTTGTGCCAGTTGACCGCCAGGTTGCGCAGGGTGCGCTCGGCCAGGTCGCGGGCGTCCTGCAGCGCCTTCTTGTCCTCGTCCTTCTTGGCCGAGCCCGACTTCTCCACCTCGCGCAGCACCCGCACCAGCTCGCGCACCTGCTTGACGGTGACGTCCTTCATGCCGACCCGCATCACGCAGTCGACGATCCGCCCCTGGAAGAACGGGGCCTCCGGCGACAGCGGCCGCTCGTTGATCAGCAGCTTGTAGACGATGGTGGCTTCCTTGTCCTTGCCGTCGTCGAAGTACAGGCCGGCCAGGCCCTTCATCATCCCCCACCAGCCGTCCTCGCCGCCCACCTTCTGGAAGTCGGCCTTGGCGCTCATCACGTCGCCGGTGTGGCTGTAGGCGACCACGTAGTCCTTGCGCGCTTCCTTGGCCAAGGACAGGGCGCGGTTGTCGGCCTTGCCCTGCAGCTCGCCGAAGTAGATGACCGACTTGTACATCTCCTGGGCCTTGGTGAAGTCGCCGAGGTTGTAGTAGCACCAGCCCTGCATGTAGAGGGCGTAGCCGTAGACCTTGTTGTCGGTGAAGGTGGCCGCCGACTTGAAGGCTTCCAGGGCGTTGTTCAAGAGCTCCTTCTTGGCCTTGGAGCTGTCGAAGTAGTACTGGCCCACCGCCACCCAGGCGTCGGGGGTGTAGCGGCTCTTGGGATAGTCCTTGAGCAGCTTCTGGTAGACGGTGACCGCCTCCTTCTCCTTGCCGCCGTCCCACATGTTGTGGCCGAGGAAGAACAGCACCTCGTCCATGCGCTGGTACTTCTTGTAGCGGGCGATGATCGTCCGGTACTGGTCGATGGCCAGGGCCTGGAAGTTGTCGCGCTTGCGCAGGGCCTCGGCCTTCTCGGCCTCGGCCTGGGAGAGCTTGGCGTCGTTCTTGTCGACCTTGGCGCGGATGATGTCGTCGTCTTTGCGGTTGGCCTCGAAGAAGTAGGACTTCGACTCCTCCCAGTAGAGCTCGGCCAGGCGGAAGGCCAGGTCGGGGGCCTCGCCGGGGTTGGGGCCCAGGGCGATGATCTTCTGCAGGGTGTCGATTTGCTCGCGGCGCTTGGAGGCCACCTGCAGCTCGACGCCGAGCCGGTACTGGTCGTACTCCAGCGCCGGGCGCTCCTTGACCTTCTCCTTCTTGCGCCGGGAGATGTCGCCGGCCAGGTCGCGCTCGGGGACCTTGGACTCCTCCTTCTTGGAGAGCTCGGCCTCGCGGTGCTCCTTGTGGGAAGGCTGGGCGGCCGGGGCGGCGGCGGTCAGCAGCAGGGCGATACTCGCGCAGAGGGTGAGGGCTTGTCGCATTCGGGACCTGGCGAATTCAGGGGTGGTTTCGAGCCGTCGCATCATCATCGATCCCTCGCGCCTGGGTCAACGTTTCCCCAGGTTGATTCCGCACCTGGCGCCGCCGGCGGTGGGCCCGGGCCAAGCGCAGCTCAAAGGAGAGGCCGGAGGGCGGCAAACAAGGAGAGGGCCTGCCCGCTGCTGGTGCGGACAGGCCCCCGAGAACTGCGTCGCGAGTGCTCTCTAACGAGGGCTCGCTAGGCGCTCAAGTAGATCTTGGCGGCCGGGCGCTGGACCTGCTTTCCGTCCGAGACGCGCTCGACGGTGACCGTGTTGGTGGCGGAGTCGATCTCCACCACCTTGGCCTCGAACTCGCCGCGGCCCTGGCGGTAGCGGACGGTCTGGCCGGCGGAGAAGGCCGAGGCGTCGCCCTTGCCGGCGGCGCGGCGGCCCGGCTTGCGACCCGGCTTGCGGCCGCGGCGAGGGGCCTCCTCGAGGAGCGCCTTGGGGGGCCGGCCGGGGCCGCGCCCGGCGGTGGGCATGCCCACGAACTTGGTGATCTGCGTCAGCAGATCGCGGTAGGGCTGCAGGGCTTGCTCGACTTCCTCGGCAATGACGCCGCGGATGGCGGAATCGAAGGTGGGCATGGTCGCGTCCTCGTGTGTTTCGGTTGGGAGAGGGAGTTGCTGCAGGCAGCCTATTAATATGAATCAAATTTGCTTGCAATTGTAATTGAAAAATTTCGCTCCGATTAACACTGTCAATCGCGCGGCCGGCGGCGCCCCCGGCACAGCTCGGAGAGCGGGCAGCGCCGGCAGGCCGAGGGGGAGCGGCGGACCGGGCAGCGGCCGCTCATCCCCAGGTGGCAGAGGGCGAAGTCGTACTTGACCGGGTCGGCCGGGTCGAGCTGGCGCAGCGAGGCGGTGATCTCCTCGCTGGTGCGCCAGGAGAGGTCATCGCGGTGCGTCAACCCCAGGTTCCAGCCGATTCGCGCCACATGGGTATCCACCGGAACGAGCAGAACGGCCGGATCCAGCTGTCTCCAAATTCTCAAATCAATTGGATCTTCTGGGCCGCCGCGGATCATCCATCGCAGATAGAGCAGCAGCCGTTTGCAGGCGCCGCCTCGGGCGGGGTCGGGCAGGAGGTGCTCGAAGGCGCGCAGCGCGCCGGCCGGGGCGCACTCCTCGGCGGCCACCCGGGAGCGAAGCGCGGCGGTGAAGTCGCAGAGCGCGCCCTTGAGCTCGCCCCGGGCGCGCCAGGCCGCGGCGAAGGCCTCGCCCAGCCCGCCCTCGTTCTGCAGGCGGCCGGCAGCCAGGAGGAGCGCCGCCAGGTCCGCCCCGGTATTGAAGCGATAGACGAAATCGCGCAGCCATTGGCCGTCGCGGCGCGGGTCGAATTTGCGGGCGAATTGGCTCGGATTGTCGCCCATCGCGGCGAAGAGCTGCTCCAGCTTGGGCAGGAAGAGGTCGGCCCGGCCATAGGCCAGGCAGGCGGCGACCAGCCCCACCAGCTCCACGTCCTCGGGCCGCCGGTAGCGGCGCGGAAAGCGCACCGGGTCACTCTCCAGCCGCTGGCGGGCGAAGGAGGGATCGAGCAGCTCGTCGAGCAGCGGCCGCAGCCGCGCTGTCCGGTCGGGGCGCATGCGCACCTTGTGTAACGCCCGAGCGGCCGCGGGGCGCTAGCGCGTCATCTCGCGCACGCAGTGGCCCAGCTCGGGAAGGATCAGGCGCTCGAGCGCCAGGCGGGCGGCCGCCGGAGATCCGGGCAGCGCGAAGACCACCATCCCCTTCGCGGTCCCGGCCAGCGCCCGGGACATCATCGCCGCGGTGCCGATCTCCTGGAACGAGAGCATCCGGAACAGCTCGCCGAAGCCGTCGAGGCGCTTCTCCAGCAGCGGCTGGAGCGTTTCGACGGTCACGTCGCGGCGGCCCAGCCCGGTGCCGCCGCTGATCAGCACCGCCTGGGCGCCTCGGGCGCGCGCCGCCTCCAGCGCCGCCCGCAGCTGCTCGGGGTCGTCCTTGACGATCTCCTTGCCGGCGAGCCGGTGTCCGGCGCCTTCGAGCAGCTGGCAGATGAGCTGGCCGCTCTGGTCGCTGCGCGGGTCGCGGGTGTCGCTGGAAGTGATCACGTAGCAGGCGACCTGCGCCGGGGCGTGCGCCTTGTGCTCGTGGTGCGTCCCGCCGGAGTGTTCGTGTGCCATGGCCTCACCAGTCCTTGAGGAGGAAGATCTCGCCGTCCTGCTCGCCGACCTGGTAGCGGCGCTGGTCGGCGCACAGATTCGGGTCGGTGACGTTCTTGCCCGACAGCAGGTCGAAGCCGATCTCGTGGCAGGGGCAGAGCACCACTCCCCCCGCGCGGCGGCCGCCGGAGAGCAGGCAGCCGGCGTGGTTGCACCAGTCGTCGATGGCGTGCAGTCCCCCCTCGAGGCGCGCCACCAGCACGAACCGCTCGGGCTCGACTTCAAACCCGCGCAGCTGCCCTTCGACGATGGCCGAAGACGGCCCGAGTGAGATCCGCTCAGGCTTCACTCTCCCCCCAGCTCGATGTCGCCCTGGGCCTCGCTGACGATCTTCTGCACCTTCGGGGCGTCCGGGGCCTGGGGCGCGAACAGCAGGTATTGCTTGTAGGCGCGCACGGCCTTGGTCCTTTCGCCCATCTTGGCGTAGCAGATGCCCATTCCCTTGTGCGCCGAGGGCGTGCGCGGGTCGAGCTGGAGCGCATAGCGGAAGTACTGCAGCGCCTCGTCGCAGCGGCCGGTCTTGGAGACCTCGGCGCCGGCGCGCGCGATCTGGGCGGCGTCGTCCATGGGGATGGGGCGCCCGCGAGCATCCCAGTGCCCGGGCCGCAGCGGCACCACCACCCGCGGCAGCTTGCCTTTGACCACCTCGTCGGCCGGAATCTTGAGGGTCTGCCCCAGGTAGTTCTCCCGGTGCAGCTCGACGACGATGGTCCCGGCCGCGTTGGCGACCTTGAGCAGCCAGGGGGTGCTTCCCAGCTCGACCCCGTCGCGGATGACCCGGGCGCCGTTGGGAGCGGTCTCGATCAGCACTTCGGGCGGCGCCACCTCGTTGACCGCCATCTTCTCCGAGGCGCATCCCAGAATCGCCGCGGCGGCCATCGCCGCCCATCCTCGACTTCGACGCAAGGCAACCTCCTCAGCGCTGCCCCCGCTCTCCTTTTATCGCGTCGGGCCTAAGGGTGCGAAAAAGCGCCGCGCAACAGCGGGCTCTGGTCGCCCACCGAGACCACCCACAGCTGGTGCGAGGCCCGGGTCACCGCCACGTGCAGCAGCCGCCGCGACTCGTCGTTGAGCGGATAGGCCTGGGCCGAGGCGTCCGGGACGATCACGTAGTCGAACTCCAGTCCCTTGACCTGGGCCACGTCGGTGACGTCGATGCCGGGCTCGAACGAGAATGCGCCCTCGGTCACCAGCCGAGCCTCCGGCAGGTCGGCGAGCAGCCTGTGGAACGCCTGAGCAGCCTCCGGAGTGCGCGCCACCACGCCGACCGAGGCCTCGGGCTCGCGCTCGATCAAGTCGCGAATGGCGTCCACCAGGAACAGGCTGGCATGGGCCTCGGCGGGGAAGGAGAAGTGGCCCACCGGCGCCCCTTCCCTGCCCGACAGCGAGGGCTGGGCCGCCGCCAGCGGTCCCAGGACCTTCTGCGCCAGCTCGGCGATGGGCTTGGGACAGCGGTAGGTCACCTGCAGGCGGCAGCGCGCCGCCCCGTTGGCCCCCAGCGCCTCCAGCGCCACCTCCCAGCCGGCGAACCCGGTGAAGGTCTGCTGGGCGTCGTCGCCGGCCAGCGTCACGCTGCGCCGCTTTCCCAGGTGCTTTCCCAGCGTGAAGATCTCGAACAGCGACAGGTCCTCGGCCTCGTCCACCACGAGGTGAGCGAGCGAGGGGCCCATCGAGCCGCCGCGGGACGCGCGCATGGCCATGAGGATGGGCAGATCCTCCGGGTCGTAGGTCCCAGCGACCTCGTCGGCGCCGCCGTCGTCCAGCGAGCGCCCGTCGGCGGCCTCGAAGCCGGAGAATTCGGCGTCGGTCGGATCCGGCGAGGCGAGCTGGGCCATGGTGTGGCGCACCGTCTCCTCGATGCAGGTGGTGGGCAGCCCGCCCTGGGCCTCGCGGACGATCGACTCCAGGAACGGCCGATCGGTGAGCAGCTCCGCCAGCTCGCGCCGCAGCCCGCCCAGGCTGGTCGTGCCGTTGGGCCGCAGCTTCCCGCGCAGGGCGGAGTAGAGCGCCGGGTGGCGCTTGAGCCGGGCCACCAGCGGCGGGGTCTCTTCGCACAGCCGCGCCGGGGTCCCGAAGGCGGCGTGGGAGCGCTCGCGCATCCATTTGTCGAGCGTCTTGACCGCGACCGCCGACAGCCCCAGCGGCTCGAGCAGCCTCGCCGACAGCCGCGCCAGCCCGGGCTCGGGCACCACCACCTGCATGCGCCCGGGGGGAAAGCGCTGCGGGTCCTCGAACGAGAGCGACGCCAGCCGGTGCAGCGCCACCGTGGTCTTGCCGCTGCCCGCGCTGCCCAGCACCAAGAGCGGCTGGTCGGGATCCTCGCGGGTGGCCTCGAACTGCTCCCTGTCCAGGAGCGCCGAGATGTCGGCCTTCTGGGCGCGATCGGTCGCGGCCCGGCCGATTCCCAGCACCCCGGGCCGCGCCGCGCTGCCGGCCCCGCCACCCAGCCCCGCGCCGGCGGCCTGGAAGGTCCAGGCACCGTCGGAGCGCCGGGTGAGCACCTGCTGCGGAGTGACGATCCGCTGCAGCTCTCCCTGGTGCACCACCACCACCCGGCGCGCCTCGACCTCGCCCTCCGCCAGCCGCCCGGGCATCTCCTCTTCGTACGGATCGCCTTCGCGGTAGCGGTAGAAGATCCGCGCCACCGGGGCGAAGCGCCAGTCGACGACCCGCACCCCGCGCGACAGGTCCACCAGGCTGGCGCGGCCCAGCAGATAGTCGCGCGACTCGGAGCCCTCCTTCAGGCGCAGGTGGGCGAAATAGGGCGAGCGCCAGTCCGGGACGGCCACCTCCTGCGGATGCTCCAGCAGCGAGCGCACCAGGTTCATCTCCTGGAACAGCGTCGGCAGATCGTGGGCCGCGGCCTTGGTCGCCAGGTCGCGCAGCTCCCTGAGCCGCTCCACCAGCGCCTTCTCGTCGCGCACCTCGGTCGGGCGGCGCGCCCGCAGGGCCTGCTGCACCTGCTCGAGGAGAGTCTGCTCCTCCTGAAGGATGGCCTGCGCCTGGGGCGGCAGCGCCGCGCACTGTTCCAAATCCTGCTCCACGAGCACTCCGGCCCCTCCCGCCGCTTGTTTGGGCCCCCTCTCTGTCTCCTTATATAGCCCGGCCGATCCCCCGGACGGCACTGGAACCAACACCGTTCGCAATTTCACGATTTCTAGTGGCCGAGGGCACCTTGTGTGCTATGGGAAGTCGGCGGCGGCGTGGCGGTCGGCGGAATCGGGCCAGTTTTTCCGATGGTCGAGAAGCCTTGGCGCAGCGCGTCGAACCTGCGAGGCGCCGAACCCGGCGGGTGGTCTTCACCCGGCGGCTCTTTTGACGAGGAGCGTCATGCAGACCCACAAGACGGCCAGCGTGATCGGGGCGCTGCTGGGGCTGGTGGCCTTTGCCACCGTGGCCCTGCATCCGGCGCTGTCGTTCGGACGCTATGCCGGTGAGCTGTTGGCGGGGGGCTTGTTCCACGGCGGACTGGGCCACGGGCTGATCGGGAAGCTGGTGGTGGGCTTCGGCAGCGTGCTGGGGCTGGTGGCGGTGGCCTCGTTCTTCCTGGTCGCCGGAGCGGTCACCGGGACCCTGGTGAAGAACCTGACCGTGCGCCTTGCGGCGCCGGCGCCGTCCCGCCAGGCCGCTGCGCAGACCGCTTCTGCCCCCAAAGATCCCCCGGCGGCCCGCTAGCCGTCGCCTGACGCTCTTTCCCCTGACCCTGTGAGCGATCGCATGACCCCGAATCCTTCTAGGACGCGGCTGCTGGCGCACCTGCTGGCCGCCACGCTCGCCCTGGACGCCCTGCCCGCCTCCGCCGCTGAGGCCGCTGCCCCGGCCGAGCCCTCGGTGGCGCTGCTGGCCGAGATTCCCCAGAGCAACAAGGCCTGCCTGACCTGCCACGGCGGGCTGTTCAACGTGGCCGCCTTCCAGAAGTCGGTGCACAAGGACCTCTCCTGCTCCGACTGCCACGCCGGGTTCGAGCTGTCGGCGCACAAGGCCGAGGCCCAGGAGCTGCCCGCCGAGGACCAGGCCCTGTTGGCCAAGCTCAAGAAGAAGAGCACCGCCCCGGCGGCGCTGCTCTCCTGCCGCGGGTGCCACGAGGAGGCCTTCACCCAGCTGCAGGGGTCGATCCACGGCCGCTGGCTGCGCGAGGAGCGCCCGGTGCCGGGGCCGCTGTGCTTCGACTGCCACGGCTCGCCGCACGCGGTGGCGCCCTCCCAGGGCTCGCGCGAAGAGTCGATCCACGCCCGCTCCAAGCGCTGCGTGGCCTGCCACTCCGACCCGGCCTACGTCGGAAAGGCGGGAGTGGACGCCACGGTGACCGCCAGCTACCGCGACTCGCTGCACGGACGGCAGGTGGCGCTGGGCAACGAGCGGGCGCCCAACTGCGCCGACTGCCACGGCAGCCACCACGTGCTGGCCCCGGACAACCCCGAGGCCACCGTCTTCGACGCCGCACACAAGGCGCAGATCTGCTCCAAGTGCCACGCCGGCGCCACCGCCAGCTTCGCCTCGCTGATCACCCACAAGTCGCTCGACAAGCGAGAGAACCAGGGCCCGCGGCTGATCCACACCTTCTTCTCCTGGCTGACCACGCTGACGCTGCTGGGGCTGTTCGTGCACATCCTGCTCGACGCCTCCTCGGAGATCCGCAAGCGGCTGGCGCGGGCCCACGGGCAGGGCGAGCTGATCCCGGCGCACCTGCCCAAAGCGGTGAGGCGCTTCGACATCCACCAGCGCATCCAGCACTGGCTGATGCTCAGCGGAGTGGTGCTGCTGACCCTGACTGGCTGGCCGGTGCGGGCGGCGGTGCTGGGACCTGGGCAGTCGCTGGCAGCGCTGCTGGGCGGGCCGGCAGTGACCGCGCTGGTGCACCGACTGGCGGCGTTCCTGCTGATCACCTCGTCCGTCTACCACCTCGGCTACCTGACCTGGCTGGCCAAGAACCGCCGGCTCGAGTTCTCGATGTTGCCAACGCCCAAGGACGCCATCGACGCCGGGCAGAACATCCTCCACTTCCTCGGATTGGCGCCCAAGCCCAAGTTCGGGCGGTTCAGCTACGTCGAGAAGTTCGACTACTGGGCGGTGTTCTGGGGCGTGGCGATCATGGTCGGCACCGGGTTCGTCTACTGGTTCCCGGTGCAGTTCGCCAACATCCTGCCGAGCTGGGTGATCGTCTCGGTGCAGCTGGCGCACGGCGAAGAGGCGACCCTGTGCGCGCTGGCGCTGTTCGTCTGGCACTTCTACAACGTGCACCTCAAGCCCTCGATCTTCCCGATGAGCTGGACCTGGCTCGACGGCCAGATCAGCATCGAGAACCTGCAGGAGGAGCACGCGCTGGAGTACGAGAAGCTGCTGGCGGCCAACGCTGTGCCGGTCAAGGAGGAGGAGCCATGAGGCGCGGTCTGGCCGCGCTGCTGGGGGCGCTGGCCTGCGGCTGCGCCGACCGCGGCGCGCCGGTCGAGGCTCCTGCTCCGGACGTGGTCCCGGTGGTGCGCTACGTCTCGCCGGGGCCGCCGAAGGTGGCCGACCTACCCTGCTTCCAGTGCCACGACTACACGAAGTGGGGCGAGGCCCCCGGCCAGTTCCCCCACGAATTCGATCCGCACAAGGAGGTCGGGCACTGCCACATGTGCCACGAGATCACTGGGCATCGGCACAACGCCATCGTGCGCGCCACCTGCCTCGGCTGCCACGAGGAGCCGGTGCCGCTGCTGGGACCGGCGGCGGAGGCTGGGAAGTAGCAGCCACGCTCCGGCGCCAAGCAGGAACTCAGAGAGGCGAGCCTTCGGGCTCGCCTCTCTGCCTTCAGCGGTCGATTGGCGATCCCAAGAATGACAATTAGGACGAGCACCTCCCGGCTCGATAGCCATTGACGGCCGGGGCCCAGCAACCTACGGTCCGCGCCCCGAAGGGACCACAGCCATGGCGGCTCTCGACCGAAAAGGCATCGCCCGCGTCCTGCGCGAGATCAGCGTCCTGCTGCAGATCAAGGGCGAGAACCCCTTCAAGACCAGGGCCTACGAGGTCGCCGCCCAGCGGATCGAGGACCTGCCTGCCGATGAGCTGGAGACGCGCGCGGCCGCCGGCACTCTCATCGAGCTGCCGGGCATCGGCGAAGCGATCGCCAAGAAGGTCGACACCCTGTGGCGCACCGGCTCGCTGCCGCTTCACGAGCAGCTGCGCGCCGAGGTTCCACCCGGTCTCCTGGACCTGATGCGCGTGCCCGACCTGGGCCCGAAGAAGATCGCCGCGCTGAACCAGGGGCTGGGCATCGGCTCGCTGGAGGACCTGGCGAAAGCCTGCCGCGAGGGAAAGGTCCGCGAGCTGAGGGGATTCGGTGCGAAGACCGAGACCAAGCTGATGCAGGCCATCGCCGCCATGGGCAAGGTCGAGGGCCGAAGGCCTTTGGCCTCGGTGCGGCCGGTCGCCGAAGAGCTGGTGGAGCGCCTGCGCCGGCTGCCCCAGGTCTCGCGCGCCGAGATCGGCGGCAGCGTGCGCCGGTACCGGGAGACGGTGGCCGACCTCGACCTGCTCGTCGCCGCCCCCGAGGCCGGCCCGATCTTCGACGAGGTCTGCGCCTGGCCGGCGGTGCAGAGCGTTCTCGGCCGCGGCGATACCAAGTGCTCGATCACCCTGCGTGACGGGCTGCAGGTGGACGTCCGCGTCCTTCCCAACGACCGCTTCGCCACCGCGCTCCATCACTTCACCGGCAGCCGGGCCCACCACATGCGGCTGCGCTCGCTGGCGCGCCAGAAGGGCCTCACCATCAGCGAGTGGGGCGTCGAGCGGCTCGAACAGCCCGGCGTCCCGCTGCCGATCGCCACTGAGGCCGAGCTCTACCAGGCGCTTGGCATGGCCTACGTCTCCCCGGAGATGCGCGAGGACACCGGCGAGGTCGAGGCCGCCCAGGCCGGAGCACTGCCCACGCCGATCGAGCTTCAAGACGTGCGCGGCTACGTCCACATGCACACCACCGACTCGGACGGCCGCAATGATCTGCTGTCGATGGCCAGGGCGGTGGCCGAGCTGGGCGGCAAGTACCTGACCGTCACTGACCACAGCCCCTCTTCCGGCTATGCCGGCGGGCTTTCGCGAGAGCGGCTGGAGAAGCAGTGGGAGGAGATCGCCCGGGTCCAGGAGCAGGTCCCGGCGGTCCGGCTGCTGCGCGGCGTGGAGGCGGACATCCTCGAGGACGGCCGGCTCGACCATCCGGACGAAGTGCTGGAGAAGCTCGACGTGGTGATCGCCAGCATCCACACCCGCTTCCAGATGGACGAAGCGCAGATGACGCGGCGGATCCTCAAGGCGCTCGACAACCCCTTCGCCCAGATCCTCGCCCACCCCAGCGGCCGGCTGATTGGCAAGCGCGATCCCTATCCGATGAACCTGGAGGCGATCCTCGTGAAGGCGGCCGAGGTCGGAACCGCAGTCGAGGTCAACGGCAACCCCGAGCGGCTCGACTTGAATGGCGAGCAGGTGCGGCGGGCGCTGGCCCTCGGGGTGAAGCTGGTGGCCTCTACCGACGCTCACTCCGTGAACGAGCTGCGACACCTGCACTTCAGCGTCGGCACGTTGCGCCGGGGGTGGGCGCGGCGCGAGGACGTCCTCAACTGCCTCGACGCCGAGGGCTTTTTGGCGGCGCTGCGACGCTCTTGAGGGCTGGGACGAGTGGATTCGGCTATCATCCGCGCCATGCCGCAACCCTGTGCGGGCCTCGCCGCGGGACTGGTCGTCGCCGTTGCCCTGTCGGCCCCCTCCCCTGCCGCCGCCGAAGACCTCTCGCCCCACGCCGTCACCAACCTCGTCGAGCGCATCAAGGGCTCGGTGGTGCGGGTCGTCTCCTCGCCTTCCGGAAGCGCGGTGCTCATCGGAGTTGGCGGCCAACTTCTCGCCCCCTCTTCCCTCGTGCGCAAGGGAGTGCTCTCGGTCGAGCTCGCCGGGGAGAGGCGGCAGGCGAAAGTCCTCGCCACCGACCCCGCGTTCGGCCTGGCGCTGCTGGCGCTCGAGGAGGGGCAGTACCCGGCGGCGACCGTGGGCTCGGCCGTGCGGCTGTCCAAGGGCGCCGCGCTCGTGGGGCTGGCGTTCGACGAGAAGGGAAACCTCTCGACCTACCAGGGCCACTTCACCAGCGCCCGCAAGTCGAAGCGCGCCACGCACCTGATCACCGACGTCGGTGGGCCGGTGGGCTCGGCGGTCTTCAATTCGCGCGGCGAGCTGGTCGCCATCCACGCCGGAGCGCCGCGGGCCACCATTCCGATCGAGGAGCTGAAGACCCGCTTCGCGCCCCCTGATCCGAGGGCCCCGTGACCCTGCGCACGCTCGACGCCGGACCGCGCCTGCCGCGGCCGGCCGGAAATGCGGCAGTGAAAGAGGCGCTCTGGCTCTGGGCCATCGCCTTCGCGGCCATCGCCGTCACCCGCGCCATCCCGCCGATCTCCGCCTATGCCAAGGCCGTGGCGGCGGTCGCCTTCCTCTATCTGCCGGGCCTGGTCGTCTGGAAGCGCGACGAGGACTACCGCGACTACGGCGCGACCATGGCCGGCTGGCGGAAGGGGTTCGCGCTGGGCTTCGGCTTCTCGTTGCTGGTGCTGCCGGTCTTCGCGGTGGGGTTCTTCGGCTTCGTCGAAATGCTCAAGAACCTGCCCTCGTTCCTCGAGGGCGTGCTGGCTCCCTATCCAAGCGGCTCCCACTTCGCCTTCCGACTGCCCGATCGCTTCCTGGCCCACGTGGTGGACCAGTTCTTCGTGGTGGCGCTGCCCGAGGAGCTCTTCTACCGGGGCTTCATCCAGGCGCGGCTGCGCGATGCCTGGCCGCAGGGGCGCCAGTTCCTCGGCGCGCGGCTGGGGAAAGCGTTCTGGGCGACGCAGGTGCTCTTCGCGCTGGGGCACCTGGCCGAGCCGCATCCGTGGAGGCTGGGCGTATTCTTTCCCTCGCTGGTGTTCGGCTGGATGCGCGAACGCAGCGGGACGATCGTCCCCTCGACGATCTTCCATGCGATGTCGAACCTGACCGTCCTGGTGCTGGAGGCCTGCTTCTTCGGGCCGCGATAGATCTCGAGACGATGCGCCTGTTTGCCGCCATCACCCTCGCGCTGACGATCCTGGCCCTGCTGGGAGCGTGGGCGCTCGCCGACCCATCCTGGCGCTGGAGCCTCTATCTGCTCCCGCTCTTCGGGACGATGGCGCTGGCCGGGCTCAGCGGGGCGCTGCTCGAGTTCATGCTGGGCGCCGCCGTCCGGCCGGTGGCGGCTGGACTGGCGTTCGCGGCGGCGAGCTTCGCCTGCCTGCACGCCGCCTTCGAAGGCGCGCCCGGGATGCTCGCCCCTGGCCTTCCGCTGGAGCACCCGGCTTCGAGCGCCCTCGCCATCGCCGCCTTGGGTGCCGCGCTGGCGGGTCTGTTCCTCGCCTGGACGGCCTTGCGAGCGCCCCAGGCCCCTGCCCGCATGCTGGCGGCCCTGTCGCTGGGAGGATGCCTCTTCGCGTTGGGCACGACCGCCAGCGCGCTCGGAGCCCCGGCCGCTTCGCCGTACGCGCTGGGCCTGCTCGGCGCCGGCGGGGCGCTCCTCGCCGCCAGCCGCCCGCCGCCCGCACTCAGGGAAGGCGCTGGCTCAGACCAGCTGTGAAATCGGAGTGACCTGGACGTCCAGCCCGTGGCCGACGGCGACGATCGATCCCTCGGGAACTTCGATGAAGCCGTTGGGATCGGCCACCCGCGTCGCCAGCACCACCCCGCGCACCCGGCGATGGGCCCGCAGCAGCGGATTGGAGTCGGAGGTGGTCTCGTCGATTCCGCAGCGCTGGCAGCGGACGATCCCCTCCAGCAGCGCGTAGCGCAGCGGGGAGTCGGCGGGGCGGCTGGCCACCATCGCCCGGCCGTTGGTCAGGAAGAGCCCCAGGTCGCCGACCTTGCCAAAGCTGCGCTCGACCTGATCCGCCTGGCGCACGGTGTCGGCCAGCATCCGGCTGACGATCGACGCCGGGATCTCGTAGTCGTCCATGCGCCCGATGTCCCGCAGCCGCTTGAGGAACGAGAAGAAGAGGACCTCGCTGGCGGTGGAACTCTTGATCTGCCGCTGCAGGAAGTCCGGCAGGTCCTTGAGCAGCGCCGCCCGGGTCGCCAGGGGGGAGGCCAGCGCGGCGTGGTGGATGAACAGCCACCGCCGGAAGCGCAGCGGCATCGCCTCCTCGTCAATGAACCCGCCGGCCCCGGCCGGGCCGGTGTGGAAGAAGAGGATCTCGCTGACCACGTCCGAGGCCAGCGCGTCGATCTCGTGGCTCTCGGAGGTGGCCGGCCTCTTGCGCAACAGGATGTTGTCGGCCTCGACGTAGCCCAGCCCGAGCGCCTCCTCCCGCGCCCCCACCACCGCCAGCCCCAGCCGCGGCTTGAGCAACGCCAGCTGGCAGCGCAGCAGATTGGAGTCCGAGGTCAGGATGGCGAGCGTCGAAGACATGGCTCAGTGCGCTGCGTCCTTTCCAAGAGTGTAACGGCGCCTCGGAAGTACCGGCAAGTCGTGGCGGGCGAGCGAACCCCCTGTCCTCGCCGCCTCCGCCCGGCCGCAAACCGGCGCGGCGAGCGGCCGGCTCACCTGGAGCTGGCTCCGGGGGGGCCTGTTTGACAGCCCTCGGAGCGGGCCAATAGAATTCCGCTCGTCTCTTCAAGCCTTTGGACGCCCTGCGCCCGGCTTGCAGAGCCCCGCCCGGCCCCCGAGGCAGCGACTCCCGGCCGGGCCCGCGGTGAGCTCGCTCACCACTTCGACAGGGGACGTTTGCATGGCTGACGAGGTAGCGATCGGAATCGACCTGGGCACCAGCTACAGCTGCGTCTCGTACATGCAGGACGGCGTGCCCACCGTCATCCCCAACGAGTGGGGAGAGCGCACGCACGCCTCGGTGGTCAGCTTCCTGGAAGACGGCACGGTGCTGGTCGGCAACGCCGCCAAGCGCAACATCATCGCCAACGCCGAGAACACCATCTACTCGGCCAAGCGGCTCATCGGGCGCTACTACTTCTCCGACGAGGTGAAGAAGGCGCAGACGGTGATGCCCTACAAGATCGTCGAGGGCCCCAACAACGCGGTGCGGATCGAGGTCCGCGACCGGACCTACTCCCTGCCGGAGATCAGCGCGCTGGTGCTCAAGGAGATGAAGGCCATCGCCGAGAGCCACCTGGGGCGCGAGGTGACCAAGGCGGTGGTCACCGTCCCGGCCTACTTCAACGACAACCAGCGCCAGGCCACCAAGGACGCCGGGCGCATCGCCGGGCTGGAGGTGTTGCGCATCCTCAACGAGCCGACGGCGGCGGCGCTGGCCTTCGGCTGCGGCAAGGACATCAACCAGCGGGTGGTGGTCTACGACCTGGGCGGCGGCACCTTCGACGTGTCGATCCTGGAGATCGGCACCGACGTGTTCGAGGTGCTGGCGACCGCCGGCGACACCTACCTCGGCGGCGACGACTTCGACGACCGGATCATGCAGTGGCTGGCCCAGGACTTCCTGGCCCGCACCGGGCTCGACCTGACGCAGAGCAAGTACTGCCTGCAGATGCTCAAGGACGCCGGGGAGAAGGCCAAGATCGAGGTCGGCCGCGACGGGTTGGCCAACATCCTCTGCCAGTCGATCTGCCAGGACGCCGAGGGCAAGGTGCTGGACCTGCAGGCCCAGCTCACCGAAGACCAGTTCAACAAGATGGTGATGGACATGGTGCAGCGCACCTTCAAGGTCTGCGACGAGGCGCTGCAGAGCGCGCGCATGACCGCCGCCGACATCGACGCGGTGATCCTGGTGGGCGGCCCGACTCGGCTGCCGATCATCCGCACCTCGGTGCAGCACTACTTCCAGAAGGGGCCGATGACCGGGGTCGACCCGGACGAAGTGGTGTCCCTGGGCGCGGCCATCCAGGCCCAGGCACTGCTGACCGCCGGCGGCGCCGACCACCGGCTGCTCGACGTGACCCCGCTCACCCTGCGCATCGGCACCGTGGGCGGGTTCAGCGAGAAGATCATCGACAAGAACACCCCCATCCCCATCGAGCAGTCCAAGACCTTCACCACCAGCCGCGACGGGCAGGACAAGGTGAAGATCAAGGTCTTCCAGGGCGAGTCGAGCCGGGTGGACGAGTGCGAGATGCTGGGCGAGTTCGAGTTCAGCGGGTTCCGCATCGGCTACCGCGGCGAGGTGAAGATCGAGGTCACCTTCGAGATCGACACCAACGGCATCGTCAACGTCTCGGCCACCGACGTCGAGACCGGCCAGCGCACCTCGACCACCATCAACCTCTCCAGCGGGCTGTCCGAGCAGGACATCCAGGCCAGCATGGCCGCCAACAAGGACATCCAGCTGGCCGGCCACGAGGCCGCCTGAGCCAATTCCCCTCTGACGAGGCACTGAGTCGCCGACATGGCTGAGCAGCCGCCCAAATCCCCAGACGACTTGCTGCCCGAGGGCCTGGCGCCCGCTCAGCCTGCGGCCGCCGCCCCGGTGCTCAAGCCCTCGGCTCCTGGCTCGATCCCGGTGACGCGCCCGGCGCCGCCTCAGGTCAAGCCGGCTTCCGTGGTCCGCCCAGGGGCGCCTGCCGCTGCCGGCGGAGCCCGCCCGCCCAGCAAGCCGATGGCAGCTCCCGGAATGCCCGCCCCCGCAGTCCAACCGGCTGCCGCCCGCCCGCCCAGCAGGCCGGTCGCTGCTCCCGGCATGCCGGCCGCCGCAGCCC
>JBBIQS010000064.1:0-48102 GCA_037442205.1 Myxococcales bacterium | reverse complement strand
GCATCTACGCGCCTATTTGCGGTCCTGGAACGCGCACCCAACCCCCTTTGCCTGGACCAAACCTGCCCAGGCAATCATCCAATCGCACCGGCGGATGCTTGAACGGATCTCGACGGCGGTGCACTAGCTTGAACCTGTGCCAGTCCACGCCGAACTTTCGGATTCCCTCCTTTAAGAGATTGATTCCGCCTCCACCGGCTTTGGGGTAACGATTAAAGACAACCTCCCACCCGGCCGCTCTTGCGGCAGAGGCTGCGCCGAATACATAACCCCATGCTTCTCCTAGGAGTTCTCCACCACGATACAGCCCTGAGCACTCATCTACTAGGCCCTGAGTCCCGTCGACGCCGCGTATGGCCTCAGTTAGGTGACGGAGCGTGCTCGAGGAGCAACACCAGGCTCGACCTGGCAAACTGCTCGGCGTCAGGCACTCGCGGGACGATGTCGAACTCCCCCGCCAGCCGCAGAAGGCGTGCCGCGTCAGTCGGAGCGGCTGCCAGGGTCGCGTCGATGTCTTCGGTGAACCGCGCATGACCGTGCGCGAGCACGGCGACGCCGCCGATGATCGCGGAAGGACGCCCCGAGGACTCGAGAAGCCGGTCAGCGCTTCGAGCGCCTCCTGGAACGGGACGGCGCGGGAAGCTTTCCGGTCCGCTTTGCGAGCTCGCTCCACGGCTCGCGCACGGGCTGGGCTCTCGCCTCGTGCAGCTCACGGTGGCGGGCGGTTTGGGCGACGGGCCATGCAGCCTCGATCATGGAGAGCGCGAGGCGGAACGACTCCTCGGCTGAACGGCAGGCAGCCGGGCGCAGCGCAGCCTCTGCGTAGCCGCGCATCTTCGCGCTCAGGATCTTCGGGTCGAACGACGGCATCGATGGGCATCTACCACCCCGACCGCGCGCCTGCTGCCGAGCGGAGGAGCTTGCCCCAGCTGTCCAGAAGCGCGATCTCGCTTGGCATTTCGCGCGAAGGGTCCGCAGCCTCCTCGCAGCCCAAGAGGCTGGCGCCGACCGCCTCAATGACCGCCGCCCTCTCGTCCGTCCCTCGGCATTGGGAGCAAGGCCTCGCTCGCCTTCCTCTGGAACACGGGCCACCGACCCGAGTAGACATTGCTCCGTGAGCGCCATTCCCTACCTCGGGCTCGAACCCTTCCACCTGCGGCTCCCGGCCCTCGGCGCGGTGCCGATCGACCCCTGGGCGCTGCTGGTCTTCACCGGGGTCATCCTCGGGCTGGCGATCAGCCGGAACCGGGGCGTCGGGCTGAGGCTCGATCCGCGCGACGTCGTGGACGGCGCGCTCTGGACCGTCGGCGCGGCCTTCGTCTTCGGACACCTGGTCGAGGTGCTCGCCTACGAGCCCGAACGCCTGCGCACCGAAGGTCCGTGGACCCTGCTCGCCTTCTGGCAGGGCCAGTCGTCCTACGGCGGGTTTCTCGGCGCCGTCGTCGGGTCGGTGCTTTTCTACAGGCTGGTGCGTCCGCGCGATTACTTCCGCCACGCCGACGCCATCGCCTACGGGTTGCCCGTCGGCTGGCTGTTCGGCCGCGCCGGCTGCGCGCTGGTCCACGACCACGTCGGCCGCCGGACCGATTTCCCGCTGGCGATGGACTTCGACCACGCCCTGTTCGGCTCCGGCGATCCGGCGCCGATCATCGACGGGGTCCGCCACGAGCTGGGGCTCTACGAATTCCTGCTGATGATCCCGGTGGTGATCCTCTTCACCGTGCTCGGGCGCCGCGAGCGCGTCCCGGGCTTCTTCCTCGGGCTGTTCGCGGTGCTCTACGCCCCGGTGCGCTTCGGCCTCGACTTCCTGCGTCAAACCGACCTGCCGAATCCGGACCCGCGCTGGCTGGGCCTCACCCCGGGCCAATACGCCTCGGGGGTGCTGCTGGCGGCCGGAATCGCGCTGCTGGCCACCCGGGACTGGAGGGACTTCCAACGTCGCTGAGCATGGCGCCGCCCGGCGACGCCCGTTAAACCGAAGACACTCCCGGAGGAAGAATGCGAAACCTTGTGGTCGCGCTGGCAGTGACGCTCTTCTCAACTTCGGCCTACGCCGTGTGCGGCGACGGGCAGATCGACGGCGCCGAGCAGTGCGACGACGGCAACACCATCGCCGGCGACGGCTGCTCCGCGACCTGCACCGTCGAGAGCGGCTTCACCTGCAGCACGCTCGCGCCGCTCCCCATCGCGGACGGCAGCTTCGAGAGCGCCTCGCCAGGGACCGGCAGTGCCTGGGAGGTCGTCTCCGGCAACGTCGACTGGGTCTCGGGCTCGGCCTTCGGCAACTGCATGCCCGCTGGCTCCGGGGCCTACTCGATCGACCTCAACGGCAGCCAGCAGGGCGTCATCGCCCAGTCGTTCACCACCGTCGCCGGCACCAGGTACGCGGTGTCCTTCCTGGGAAACGCCAACTGCGTCTCCTACGCCGGCCAGTCGTGCGCCACCCAGTGCACGCGGGTGCTGACGGTAGGCATCGCCGACGACACCAGCGCCAGCGACGTGGTCGATTGCCAGGCGGCGTTCAGCAAGGTCGTCTACCAGGTCGAGGGCAGCCCGCAGGCCAAGCCCTGGCGGCGGCTGCGGCTGGAGTTCACCGCCAAGTCGGCCAAGACGCTGGTCTTCTTCTCCGGCAGCGACACCGCGCTCGCCGGGCCGATGATCGACGACGTCACCATCGCCAGCTCCGACTGCCGGCCGTCGACCTGCGGCAACGGCAAGCTCGAAGCGGGCGAGCAGTGCGACGACGGGAACAACGTCACCGGCGACGGCTGCCAGAGCGACTGCGGGGCGATCGAGGCCGGCTGGACCTGCGCCACTCCGGGGCAGGCGTGCACGCCGGTCTGCGGCGACGGCCTGGTCGTCGGCGACGAGCAGTGCGACGACGGAGGCATCCCGATCGCGGGCTGCACGAACTGCCGTATCGACAGCGGCTTCACCTGCACGGGCTCCCTGACCAGCACCGGCTGCACGCTCACCTGCGCCGTCGGCTACGTCCTCTCGTCCGACTTCATCCATTGCCTGGATTCCTGCACCGTGGCCAACGGCGGCTGCGCCGCGCCGGGCGAGACCTGCAGGCACGGCGCGGATGGCAGCGTCACCTGCACCGCCCGGCTGGCGGTCTCGCCGCCGACCGCAACCGTGCCGCCGCTCGGCCAGCAGCAGTTCACCGCCACCGGAGGCTCGGGGACCTACACCTGGATGCTGCTCGCCGGCTCGGGCTCCGGCGGCTCGGTGAGCGCCTCCGGGCTCTACACCGCCGACACCACCGGGAGCGTCACCGACACCGTCGAGGTGAGCGATTCGCTGGGCGCCAGCGCGAGGGCGACCGTCACGGTGCCGCCACCCTTGACCATTTCCCCTCAGACGGTCACGGTCGTGTCGAGGCAGAAGGTCACCTTCAAGGTCACCGGCGGATTACCGCCGTACACGTGGAAGACGAGCCGCGAGAACCTGGCGAACATGTGCGGCGCAACCGAGATCACGGCCGACGGCGTCTACACGGCGGCCGATACGGATTGCGGCGAGTACACAGGGGACACGGTCACCGTCACCGATTCCATCGGGAGCCGGACGTCCGCGACCGTGAATGTCGATCGTCCGCCCCGGTCCCCCAATCCAACACACTCCTCCGGCGGCTGCAGCAGCGCCGGGCCGGTGTCGCTGCCCTTCGCCGGCCTGCTGATGCTGCCGGGCCTCGCGGCGGTCTTCTGGCTGCGCCGCCGCCCGGCGCGGAGATGAGGGTGGCGATCGGCGAAGCCGTCTGGCGGCATCGGGCGCAGCTCGGCCGCTGGACGGGGTTCGCCGTGTTCGCCGGCGCGATCCTGCGCCAGCTGCTCCATTGGCCGGGGTTGGGCGTGGGAGTGGAGCAGCTGCGCTGGCTGCTCCTCACCCTGCTCTTCGGGCTGTTCTGGAGCGCCTACTGGCGGCCGCGGACGGCGCTCGCGCTCGCCGGGCGCCCGGTCGACTTCCTCCTCCCGATGGCCGCGGTCAGCGTCCCGCTGCTGCAGGTGCCGCCCGCGTTCGTCGTCCACGCGCTCGCGAAGACCGTGCCTGGCTCGAGCGCGCTCTGGCACCCGACGCTCGCGCCATTGCCGTTGCTCGGGCTCTCGTTGATGGCAGTGGGCGATGCCATCGCGCTCGCGGGGATGCTCACGCTGCGCCGCTCGTTCAGCGTGTTCGCGGAGGTGCGCGAGCTGCGGACGGGCGGCCTCTACCGCTTCGTGCGGCACCCGCTCTACCTCGGCGAGATCATCAGCGCCTGGGGCCTCGCGCTGAACTGGCCGGTTCCCTGGGAGCTCGGGTGTGCGGCCGCGTTCACGGGGCTGCAGCTGCTGCGCGCGCGGCTCGAAGAGAGGCGGCTGGGGGCGCATCACCCGGGCTACGCGACCTACGCGACGCGCGCCGGCTTCCTGCTTCCGCGCCTCAAGCGGCCCGCATGACCGCGGTCGGCGCGGTCGTGGTTGCTGATTCGGTCGGAACCTCGGCTTCCGCGGTCATCACCGCGACTGAGTCGCAGGCATGACTGCCGGCCCGATGAGGCATGTAATTTCAAGGGCGGTCCCCGACGGAGGCTGTCCCCTCGCTCCCTCGCCGACCTTCTCGAGGTCCTTGCTACGGAGAATTCGGCGAGGGTGAGGTGAGAAGCATCGCAGCGGCCCCTCAGATCAGGTGGAGCCCCCAGTGGGCGCCGGCGGCGGCCATCGAGAGGACGCCGATCAGCAGCATCATCTTCTCGTGCATGCACAGCCCCTTCTTCGCCTTGCAGCCATCGATCGAGCACATCGCGGACATAGTTTTGCTCCTTCGCGGAGTGGTTGGACGGCAGGTGCAGAGGCCGGTGCGCTCGCCATCGGGCGCCCTGCTCTCTCCAATGCAGTCTCCGATTGGCGAAAAGCGTTACAGGCTGCGGTGAGCGCAGCGTCGCGTTTCGAGATCGCGTGAGTTTCGCCTCTCCGCGGGGCGCTCGATCCGGACCTCCCTCGCCACCGTACCCACCACCGCTGGCACCCCTTGGGCCGCGACTGCTATAGCTCCGGGGCGCGGGCACTGCCCGCCTCCGCCCCGGGATGGCCATGCGACTGATCGGAACCTTGCTCTGCGCCGGGGCGCTCGCCGCCTGCACCTCCGACAAGCTCTCCACCACCGTTCCCCAGCTGTCGGTGGAGCCGACGATCCTCGACTTCGGCCGGGTCTACCTCGGCCAGCGCGGCACCGCGCTGCTGCGCCTGCACAGCACCGGCTCGCGCGAGGTGGTGGTGACCCTGGCGCTGCCCCCGGTCCCGTTCGGCATCGAGGGGGCGACCGAGATCACCGTCCCCGCCGGCGACACCGTCGAGGTCCTCGCCACCTTCGTCCCCATCGAAGCCGGGCCGGCGCACGCCACGCTCTCCTACCAGAGTACCGCCGCCCCCGGCGCCACCGCCGAGGTCGGCCTGATCGGCGAAGGGGTTGCGGTGCCGGACTGCTACGACCACAACCCCTGCACCGACGAGCACTTCGACCTGGCCAGCGGCTCCTGCGTCGTCAGCGAGCGCTTCGGCCCCTGCGACGACGGAAGCGCCTGCACCGTGGGCGACTTCTGCTTCGCCGGCAAGTGCGTCGGCCAGGCCCTGATCTGCGACGACGGCGACCCGTGCACCGCCGACACCTGCTCCGCCCAGACCGGCTGCGTCCACAGCCCCGATCCATCCTGCGGCGACGACCGCTGCACGGTCACCCAGTGCTCGCCCTCCGGCTGCGCCAAGCAGACCGCCCCCGACGGCACCCTGTGCGGCAACTTCGTCCCCTGCGGCCTGGCCGATCTCTGCCGCTCCGGCCGCTGCACCGTGGTCGATCAGAGCAGCGACCCGGCCTGCAATCCGCCCCCGGTCTGCGCCAACGACGCCGCCTGCGACGACGGCAACCCCTGCACCGCCGACCGCTGCATTCCCACCGGCTGCGTCCACCCGGCGGTCGCCGACGGCACGGTGTGCGGGCCGGCGGTGCAGTGCGGCGCGCTCTCCTGCCAGCAGGGGGTGTGCACCAGCACCTCGTCCTCCGGCCAGTGGCGCCACGAGGTGGTGGACAGCAGCACCCGCCTGGTGGCCCGGGGGATCTCGGGCCGGGTCGACCCGTCGGGCGCGCTGCACGTCAGCTACGGTTTCGGTGACCTCAAGTACGCCAGCCTCGGCCCTTCCGGCTGGAGCATCGAGACCCTGGATTCGCAGGGCGCCGTGGGCCTGGAGACCTCGCTGGCCTTCGACTCTACCGGCGCGGCGCACATCGTCTACTTCGACCAGACGCAGCTGCGGTTCCGCTACCTGCGGCGCAACCTCGACGGGACGGTCGTGGTCGAGCCGCTGGCCTTCACCTCCCCGCCGCCTTGGGATTGCCTCATCGAGATCGACGCCAGCGGCCATCCCCACGTCGCCTACACCGCGCCCGCCAACGGGTACTACGAGGTGCATTGGGCCCAGCGGGACGCCAGCGGCACCTGGGGGGATGAACTGGTCGCCGCCCTCGGAATCGACATCGGCGTGGCGATCGATGCCGACCAGGTTCGACACCTGATCTACAACGATTCCAAGAGCTTGATTCACGCCTCCGCTCCGCGGGGCGGACCTTGGACCAAGGAAGTCGTCGCGGCAACCAGCCCCTCGCTCTGGTACCCGATGTTGCGAGCCGAGGGAGGCAAGCTGCGCGCGACCTTCCGCGACCTGCGCGGCCTGGGGCTGTACTACGCCGAGAAGCCGGCCGGGGGCAGCTGGAAGGTGGAGCTGGTCGACCCGAGCGTCGACCACGACGGCAACGAGGCCCGTCCCTCGTTCGCCGTTTCCCCCTCGGGCGAGGTGCAGCTGGCCTACTTCGACACCTCGCCTCGGGAGCTGCGCCTGGCCAAGCGCGACCTCGCCGGCAACTGGCAGACCGAGCTGGTCCTGCCGTCATCGACCCTTCCCATGGCCCGCTACGTCTCCGCGGCCTTCGACGGTGCCGGGGTGCTGCACCTGCTGTACTCCGACGGCATTCCGGAGTGGCTCGCGCACTCGTATCGCTGCCCTTAGCGCTTGCGACGTTTCAGCGCCGGTCCGGTTGCGGAGGGCTTGTCCCGGCCCTGCCAAGCCGATAGATCGTCGCCCGCTTTTCTATTTCCCGACGGGGGATTGCACATGAGCTGGCATCGATGGGGCGCCTGGGTGCTCGGCGCGGCGGCACTGCTCTTGGTCGCCAACTGCTCGAGCTGCGCCGATTCGCTGAAGGCTCCCGCGGTGATCGCCGCCGCCGGCGATGCCCAAGTGACGCTGACCTGGGATCAGGTGGTCGGCGCCGACGCCTACAACCTCTACTGGTCCACCGATCCCGGCGCCGGCCGGGCCGGGACCAAGGTCGCAGGCGTCTCCAGCCCGGCCACGGTCAGCGGGCTGACCAACGGCACCCGCTACTACTTCTCCGTTGCCGCCTCCTCCAACGGAGGCGAGGGGCCGCTCTCCGCCGAGGTCGACGCCGTCCCCCAGCTGCCGGCTCCCGCCTCTCCCACCGGCGTGGCGGTCTCGACCACCATTGACTCGGCCACCGTCACCTGGGCCTCGGTGACCGGCGCCTCCGGCTACAACCTCTACTGGTCGGCCACCTCGGGAACCGGCACCGCCGGCACCAAGATCGCCGGCGCCAGCAGCGGCCAGGTGGTCACCGGGTTGGCGATGGGCACCGCCTACTACTTCGTGGTCACCGCCCTCAACGCCGGCGGCGAGAGCGCTCCCTCGGCCGAGGTCAGCGGCACCACCCTCTCCCAGCCGCCGCCGGCGCCCACCGGCGTCACCGCCACCACCGGCCACGGCGGCGCGACGGTGAAGTGGGATCCGGTCCCCGGCGCCACCAGCTACGCCATCTACTACTCGTCCACCTCGGGCTCCGGCCTGGCCGGCACCAAGTGGGCCAACGCCGCCAGTCCGCAGCTGGTCGAGCCGCTCAGCTTCGACTGGTCCTACTACTTCGTGGTCACCGCCAGCAACGCCGTCGGCGAAAGCGCGCCCTCGGCCGAGGTGAGCGCCTGGATTGACGCGCCCCTGCCCCCGGGCAAGCCCACCAACGTCGCCGCTGTCGCCGGCGACGGCAGGGTCACCGTCTCCTGGGACCCGGTGAAGGGCGCCACCAGCTATGAGATCTATTTCTCGACCACCCAGGGCAGCGGGACCTCCGGCTCGGTTTGGCCGGGAGCCGCCTCCCCGCAGATCGTCGACGCACTAACCAACGGAATTCCCTACTATTTCGTGGTGGTCGCTCACAACGACGGCGGAAATGGCGTCCCCTCGGACGAGGTGTCGGCCACTCCCACGGCGCCGCCGGTGCACGTCCTGTCGGCCTCCGCCAGCGGCAACACCGGGATGGTGGTCCGGACTGACGGCACGCTCTGGGGCTGGGGCGACAACAGCCAGGGCCAGCTGGTCACCGGCGACTTCGCGAGCCGCAACCTCCGGGTGCGGATCGGCGTCGACAGCGACTGGAAGTCGGTCTCGGTCGGCGCCGCCTTTGCGCTGGCGATCAAGGCCAACGGCACGCTCTGGGGCTGGGGGATGAACAACGTCGGCCAGACCGGCACCAACAGCACCGCGGTGCGGGTCTCCACTCCGACGCAGGTGGGCAGCGACACCGACTGGGCCCAGGTGGCGGCCGGCGGCAACCTGGCGGTGGCGCTCAAGACCGGCGGCACGCTCTGGACCTGGGGGCTCAACACCACCGGCCAGCTGGGCCTCGGCAACGCGACCGGGCCGACCACCTGCGGAGCCAATTTCTACCCCTGCGCCATCACCCCGCAGAAGGTGGGCACCGACACCGACTGGGCGCAGATCGCCGCCGGCGGCAACCACGCCGCGGCGATCAAGACCGGCGGCACGCTCTGGACCTGGGGCGACAACCGTTATGGCGAGCTCGGCCTGGGCACCAACACCGGTCCCAGCCTGTGCTCCTCTGACAACTCCGGCTGCGCCCTCAGCCCTACGGCGGTGGGCGCCGCCGCCGACTGGAAGAGCGTCTCCAGCAGCTCGGAGAGCGTGCACACGGTGGCCCTCAAGACCGATGGCACGCTGTGGACCTGGGGCTACAACCAGCAGGGGCAGCTGGGCACCGGTGACAACACCGGGCCGACCACCTGCGCCTTCCGCCAGAACGGAATTCCGATGAGCCCCCACTGCGGGCTGGTCCCGCTGCAGGTCAGCGCCGGGTCGCTGTTCAAGGCCGCCGACACCGGCAACTTCATCTCGGTGGCGGTGCGAAACGACGGCACCCTGTGGACCTGGGGCCAGGGGAGCGCAGCGCTGGGCAACACCGGGTCCAACCAGCTGCTGCCAGGGCAGGTGGGCGCCGAAACCAACTGGAGCTCGGTGTCGGCCGGCGGCTACAACGACATGGCGCTGGCCGTCCGCGGCGACGGGCTGGTCTTCAGCTGGGGCAACGGCAACAACGGCGAGCTCGGGCAGGGCGACGCGCTGCCGCGGCCCCTGCCGACACAGCTTCCCTGAGCGGAGCGATCGCCGGCGGTCCCAGGCCAGCGATCCCGACCGCCAAGCCATCGAAAAGACCGGTGAAACTCAGCTCGCCTTCTGGGCAGCGACCGGCCCCGCGACGCGCTGGTATTCGGGGAAGAGCTGGTTCTCTTCCTTGCGGATGCGCTCCTTGAGGCGCGCGACCAGCTTGCCGTACTCGCGGGCGAGGACGGCGCGGTCCTCCCCGCGATCCAGGCGGGCGAAGAACGACTGCACCTCGCCAGAGACCTGCCCCAGGTCCTTGGCGAAGAAGTCCAGCGTCCATCGGACCTTCTCGTCTGACGCGGCGCGGCGCTGGAGCGCGGGATAGAGCCGCTCGTCCTCCTTGCGCAGGTGGGCGACGAGCTCTTGGCGCCAGATCCGCAGCAGCTCGTCCGCCCGCTCGGAAGCAATGCCCGCCTGCGCCAACTGCTCGACCGTCTGCTGCATCCGCCGATGGTCCTGCGTCAGCTCCTCGACAAGGGACATGATCGATCCTCCCCCCAACCCGAGAAACTTCCTCCGGGAGGCCACCTCCCGGGCGCAGCCGGTCCCATGGATTCGGACCTCGCCTTTCGATTCGCCGCCCGCCGCGTCGGAGCGCCCGCCCCCTCGACGGGTGAGACGCGGTGCAGCACGGGGGCGGTCGGCAAGGCCGGGGCGCGCACTTCATGAATCCATTGACAACGCGTTCATGAAGTGGCACCGTCCGTACCATCATGTCCCACGCCCTTCAGGTCTACCTCGACGACTCCGACTTCCAGGCGCTCGACGCCTGGGTGCGAGAGCGCGGCTGCACGCTCTCGCAGGCCGTTCGCCTGGCGCTGAGAGCACTGACCCATCAGGCAGGCGCAGACCCGCTGCTGGCAGCCAGCGGCATGGTCGATGGGTTGCCATCCGACCTGAGCCAGCGCTTTGACGACTACCTCGCCAACACCTACGCCTCCGAGCCTCTCGCCACCTATGTCCGCACCAAGCCCAAGCGCCCCCGCGCCCGAAAAGCTGTTCGTCGATAGCGGCGTGTGGCTGGCCTACTTCAGCGCCCGGGACAGCCGCCACGCCGAGGCCGACGAGCTGATGCGCGCGGCGATCGGCCGCAAGATCCCGCTGCTCACCAGCAACCTGGTGCTGGCCGAGATCCACCGGCTGCTGCTGCATCGGGCGGGGATCCGCCCGGCGGCGGCGGCGCTGGCGGCGGTCCAGGCCAGCCCCAGCGTGGCGGTGAAGTTCGCCGACGCCGGCGTCCATCGCGAGGCGGTTTCCTGGCTGGCCTGCTTTTCCGACCAGCCCTTCTCCTACACCGACGCCGCCAGCTTCGCGGTGATGAAGGCCGCCAGGTGCCGGGCCGCGCTGAGCTTCGATAAGCACTTCGCCGTCGCCGGCTACGCGCTGTGGCGCGGGGAGTGAGGACCGCGGCCAGGGAAGTTCGTCGAGAGCCGGTCCTGTATTGAAGTGACCGGACCGCCTGTGCCGCCACGGCCGGGACGTGAGCAGCCCCGAGGCGTCGCGCCCGGTCCTTGCCAGGGATCTCGCTGCACGCGCTCCGCGACCTCGGTCCTCCGGCGCCCGGGCCAGATCCCCCGAGTCCGTGACCCGTCTGGAGCCTACCGGTCCCGACCCGGCCTCCTAAATTCGGCCTCGCTTCGCGGGGGCTTGCCTCGCGAGCTCAATCGCCACGTTGCGGAAATTGCTGGGAGAAAACATGGAACTCAATCAGTGGCAGTACAGGTCGATGTCCCGGGCCGGCTACGCCGAGCGCATCTCGGAGAACATCCAGGCGCGCCTGGAGGAGGCGCTGCGCGAGCGGCTGTCGGAGACGATCCGCGAGAGGGTGGGCACGGCGATCCGCGAGCGGCTGGGCGAGTCGATCAAGGCGGCGCTGGCCCAGGCCTCCCAGGACGGCATGCCGCTGAGCGCCGACCCGGAGCGGCTCTCGATGATGATCCGCGACCGGCTCCACGACGCGATCCGCGAGCGGGCCATCGACGGGATCCGCGAGCGGCTGGGCGAGGTGCTGCGCGAGCGGCTGCCGGAGGTGCTCAAGGGCGCCATGCCGGAGTGGCAGCCGGGCCTGGGGATGCAGGACCAGGAGCGCTTCGCCTCGATGCTCGAGGATCGGGTGCGCGAGAACCTCGTCGACCGGGTGACCGAGAGGGTGCGCGAGCGGGTGCTGGCGGGGGTGCACGACCGGATGCACGAGGCCCTGCGCAGCGCGCTGATCCAGGCGCGGATGGGGCCGCAGGGCCTGGACGCCGACAGCGTGGCCCACTACCTGCGCGAGCGGGTGCTGGACGCGGTGCGCGAGCGGATGGGCGAGTCGCTGCGCTCGCAGATCGGCGAGGCGGTGCGCGAGCGGATCGGCGAGGCAATGCAGGGGCAGATGCGCGGGCCGGCCGCCGGCGGAATCGACGTCGACCGCATCGCCGACACCCTGCGCAACCGGGTGGGCGAGGCGATGCGCGAGGAGATGAGCCAGAACGTCCGCCGCCACGTGGCCGAGGCGGTGCGCGAGGCGATGACCCAGTAGCCTCCAAAGCGCCAGGGCAAAGCCCTGGGCGGGCGCTCGCCAGGGCATCCGCCTAGAGAGGCAGCGGGGCAGCTCGCAAACGATCGGAGGGCGGGGCGAAAGGGGAGCCCTGCCCCTCCCCGCGCGGGTTGCCCCGCTTGCCGTTGGCCACATCTTCCTGGGGGAAACCGGGGAGGTGGGCCATGGCAGTAGGTCAAGCGGAGGGCAGCCGGCGTGCGAGCGCGCTGTGGGGAAGCGCATTCGTGCTGGGGATCGTGATCATGGCCCTGGGAGTGGTGGCGCTGATCGCCACCATCTGGACCGGCATCGCTTCGGTGATCACGCTGGGGCTGGTGATCGGGGTCAGCGGGCTCGCGCAGATCTTCCACGCCATCGGCTCGCGCAAGACCGAATCGCTGACCGGCCACATGCTGGCGGGGATCCTCTCCCTGGTGGTCGGAGTGCTGATCGCTGCGCGCCCGGTGGCGGGGCTGGCAGCGATCACCATGCTGCTGATCGGCTACTTCTTCGTCGCCGGGCTGTTCCGGGTGGTGACCTCGGCCCTCGATCGCTACGCGAAGTGGGGTTTCGACTTCGCCTATGGCATCGCCACGATCATCCTGGGGGTGATCATGGTCGGCAACTGGCCCTCCTCGGCGCTGTGGCTGGTGGGCACGCTGGTGGGGCTGGAGATCATCTTCCGCGGAGCCTCGCTGACCGCCAACAGCCTGGCGCTGCGCAGCTTGTTGCACGAGGCGCGGGCCAACGCCTGACAGTTGTCGAGCACCGCCGCCGCACCCAGCGGCTGCCTGGATTCCGAGTCCCCCTCGCGTCCCGGCAGCCGCTGTTGCGCGTTGCGCCAGCGGTTCTCCCTCGGTCTCGATCCTCTGGCCGCCGAGCCCGAGGTCGCTGGCCTGTCGGCGCCAAACTCAGGGCGCGACCTGCCGGATTCCCGACCTCCGTGAGGTCGCCGCCGCATCCCCCCGGTCAGTAGAGGCGCGCCGGCACGCCTTTCGAGGTGCTTGCCCTTCGCTGGAATGACCCCCACCTCGCTCCGGCGGCGCCGCGTCCCTCGCCGGGGCGCGCGCCCTATCCCTCACCGGAAAGGAAGCGCGCCATGAAGCCCTTCGGTCGCTGGCTGTTGGCCTCGGCCCTGGCCCTCGCCGCCCCCGCGCCGCGATCCGCGGCGCAGTCGGCGGATGATCCCGCCGATCAGCCCGCGGATCAGCCCGCCGCTCAACCTCCGCCCGCCGATCAGCCCCCGCCGCAGCCCGCGCCGCAGCCCGCCGAGTACCACCCGCTCGTCCGCCCGCTGTCCTTCAACATCGGGGGCGAGATGAGCATCCCGGTGGGCCCCACCGCCAACCGCTTCGACATCGGCTGGGGCTTCACCCTGGGCGCCACCTTCAGCCCCAGCCGCTTCTGGGGCATCCAGGGCGAATACCAGTTCAGCTACTACGGCGTGCGGCCCGGTCTGCTCGGGCTCGACGGCCTCTCCGGCTACCACTACCTGCACTACTTCGACCTGAACTTCGTCGGCCGCCCAGTGACCAGCGACCGCTTCGAGATCTACGTGCTCGCCGGGCCCGGCCTCTACTATCGGCGGGTGGCGATCACCCAGGTCACCGGGGTGGCGGTGGTCCCGTACTGCGACCCGTACCTGTTCATCTGCTACAACACCGCGGTCCCGGCCGAAAGCGTGATCGCCGCCCGCGACGCCTGGGGGTTCGGGGTCGATGCCGGCGTCGGGGTGGCCTTCGGCCTGGTGAGCACCGCCCGCCTGTACCTGGAGGCCCGCTACCACTACGTCTTCGGCCCCGAGTTCACCAACGCCGCCGGCCAGAGCCAGCGCGCCGACGGGCAGTACCTGCCGCTGGTCCTCGGGGTGAAGTTCTAGCGCCCGGGATCGGCGGCGGCGCGGGCCAGACCCACGTCGGCGCCCTCGGGACCTGCCTCGGGCATCCGACCGTCTCCTGAGGTTCGGCTGATGTCTGCTCGGGCGCTGCCGGGTCAGACCCGGTAGCGCCCGACCAGCTCCGACAGCCGCCGGGAGACGACGTTCAGGTTCCCGGCCACCGCCTCGATGCGCTTGGTGCCCTCGAGGGCGACCTGCATCGACCCGGAGAGCTCCTGCATCGAGGAGACGATCTGCTCGACGCCGGTGGTCTGCTCGCGGGTGTTGTTGGCGATCTGCCTGGCGGCGCTGGTGGAGTCGCGGATGACGCCCGCCAGGCCGGTGATGGTCCCGCCGGCGCCCTCGGCCAGGGCCATCGCCGCCAGGGCCCGCTTGCTGCCCTCCTCGCTGGCCTCGACCACCGCGCCGGTGCTCTTCTGGATCTCGGCCAGGATGCCCCCGACCTCCTGGGCGCCGCGCCGCGACTGCTCGGCCAGGTTGCGCATCTCGTGGGCCACCACCGCGAAGCCCCGGCCCTGCTCGCCGGCCTTGGCCGCCTCCAGCGAGGCGTTGAGCGCCAACAGGTTCGACTGCTCGGCCAGCTCCTTGACGGTGGAGACGATGTCGCTGATCTGCTGCGAGCGTTCGAGGAGCTCGGTGATCGAGCTGGCGATGGCTTTGACCTGGTCGCCGAGCTTGGCGAGCCCGATCCGCGCCTCTTCGACCGCGTGCTGGCCCTCGCGAGTCAGCTCCTCGGAGCGCTGGGCGACCCCGATGACCGACTCCGCCTGATCGGCGGTCTGCTTGCTGCTCTGGGCGATCTCGTTGACGGTGCTCGAGGTCTGGTTGATGGCCGTGGCCTGCTGGACGGCCATCGCCGACTGCTCGGAGAGGGTGCCCAGCACGCTGGCCGCCTCGCGCTCGACGTCCGACGAGGCCTGGCGCAGGTCGCCGACCATCGCCCGCAGCGACCGGGACATCGACTGGAAAGCCAGCGCCAGGTCGGCGATCTCGTCGCTGCCGGCGACCTCGACCTCCTGCCGCAGGTCGCCGCTGGCGATGCCCCCGGCCGCCTTCGCCAGCCGCTCGACCCGGCGCACCACCTTGCGCGCCGCTAGCGCCGCCGCCGCCACCGAGGCCGCCAGCACCCCCAGCGCGATGGCCAGCGCGCGGAGCCCCGCCTTCTGCGTCTCGTTGCGCATCGCGTCCAGCCGCAGGCCGATCTGCACCGTGCCCACCTGCCTGCCGCGCCCGGTCTCGCCGTCGGCCTGCGGCTTCTCGGCCTCGCCGCCGATCAGCCCCAGGTCCAGCCCCGCCTCCTCGGCCGCGGCGGCCTCCGCCTCCTCGAAGACCACTGGCGCAGTCACCGGCAGCAGCGCAATCCCGCCCAGCTCCGCCGGCTCGCCGGCGACCGCCCGCCGGGACCGCTCCAGCGGCAGCGCCTCGGGCCCCTGGGCCGCCAGCTCGGGCGCCAGCGACGAGGCCAGTAGCGTTCCCTTGGAGTCGCGCACCACCACGTAGACCGTGTCCGCCAGGTGGCGCCGGGTGCGCTCGGCGGCGATCTTCAGCCCGGCGTCGTCGGCGGAGAAGATCGAGTAGGCGAGGCTGGCGGCCAACTCCTCCCCGATGGCCAGGCCGCGCTTCTTCACCTCGGCGCTGACCAGCGAGTCGATCTGCAGCTTGGAGGTCGTCCCCAGCACGACGGTGATCAGCAGCGCCGGCAGGCCGATCAGCCAGGCGACCTTGGCTTGCAGACCCAGGCGCCGCCGGCCCTGGGCGGGAGAGGGAGCGCTCATCACTCGAACACCTTCGTGGCGCCGTCGCGCGCGGCTTGGGGGAGCGTCAGCCCGAGCATCGCGGCGGTCTTGGCGTTGAGGAAGACCGAGCCGGCGGGCGCCTCGGGCGCGGCGGCGCCGCCGGAGAGAATCCGCTTGGCGGCGGCTGCCGCCAGCTTGCCGATCTCGGCGTGGGTGGCCTCCACCGACACGAGCGCCCCGGCGCGGGTCATTCCCTCGCTGAAGCCGAGCAGGGCCACCTTGGCCGCCACCGAGGACTGCACCAGGAACTTGAAGCTCTCGGCGGAGATCACGGTGGTGTCGGGGATGAGCCAGAGCGCGTCGACCTGCGGCATCAGCGCCCGCGCCGCGCCGGCCACCGCTTCGCGGCTGGTGACCTCCGACTTGACCACCGCCAGCCCGGCCGCCGTCGCCGCCGCGGCGTACTCGCCGGCCAGCACCTGCGACAGCGACGGGTCGTAGAGCAGCCCCACCCGCTTCAGCGAGGGCAGGGCCGCCCGGAACGCCTTGAGCTGGACCGGCGCCGGCACGAACATCGGCAACAACTGCTTGTGCTCGAGCCCGATCTTCTGCGAGGCCGGCACCAGCGCCACCAACAGCGCCTTGGGGCGCGCCGCGGCCGCGGCCTTGGCGGCCTCCTGGCCGACGGCCAGCACCAGGTCGGCGCCGGGCACGGCCGCCGGCAGCCCGGCGGCCGCCGCCGGGTCGGCCAGCGAAACGAGCTTCACGTTGCCGTCGAACGAGGCGACGAAGGCCTTCTCCACCGCCTTGTAGGCGGCGAGGTCAGAGCTGCGCACCACCAGCACCTCGCCGGCGCGCGCCAGCCCGGGCGCCAGCGACACCAGCATCGCCAGCACTGCCGCGCCCATCCCTGCCCGCCCTGACCTCGCCATCGACCTCATGCCTCTCCTCGCTCGAGGACCGCCGGTCCCTAGTTGGTGCAGCCGGACAGGTCCGGGGCCACGCACAGGCTGCGAGTGGTGTCGCAGGTCAGCTTGCCGTCGCCGCCGCACTCGGTGTCGTTGGCGCAGGCCGGGCCGTCGAAGTTGGCGATGCCTTGGACGAAGCGCTTGGTGCAGGTCAGGTCGTTGTCGGTCAGCTTCTGGCCCTCGGCCACCCACGGCGTGCCGTCGTCGTAGTTGAACGGCCCCTGGAAGACGTTGAAGGTGCCCTGGGCGATCTCCTTGCGCTTGGCCTCGACCTGGGCGGCCACCGCGGCGGGCACCTTGTCCGAGATGTTCGAGATGCCCACCACGTCCATGTCCTTGGAGCCCAGGTAGTCGACGCGCCCGTTCTCCGGGTAGGTGCCGGCGGCGATCTCGGCGACCAGCTTCTGGTAGAGCGGGCCCCAGTTGTAGAAGGACGAGGCCAGGCAGGTGCCGTTCTTGGCGTTGTTGCAGTAGTCCTTGTTGTCGTGGCCGATGCTCCACACCGTCTCGCCGCCCGGGGTCTTCAGGCCGTCGGAGGTGACGATGGGAATGCTGGTGTCGGTCAGGCCCTTGATCACGTCCACCCCACCGTCCTTGATCAGGTCCTCGACCGCCTTGGTCTCCATCGCCGGGTTGAACCAGTTGCCCACCCAGCGCACCAGCACCTGGGCGTTGGGGTTGACCGAGCGCACGCCCAGGGTGAAGGCGTTCATGTGCATCATCTGTTCGTAGATGCGCAGCGCACCGACCATGCCGATCTTGTTGGTCTTGGTCATCTTGCCGGCGATCATGCCGGTGAGGTACTCGGCCTCCTCGACCCGGGCCATGTAGTTGCCGGAGTGGCGGGCGGTCTTGAAGCCCGAGCAGGCCAGCGTCCACAGGTCGGGGTGGCGCCCCGGGGCCTTAAGGGCGGCGTCGAGGAAGTCGAAGCTGGTGGCGAAGATGATCTTGTTGCCCTGGGCGTAGAGCTCGTCGATCTTGGCGGCGGCGTCGGCGGGAGCCACGCTCTCCACGAAGGTGGTCCTGACGTTGGCGCCGTAGTTCTCCAGGTACAGGCGCGCGTCCTCGTGCGACTTGCTCCAGCCGTAGTCGCCGCGCGGGCCGACGTAGAGGAAGGCGACGTTGGTGGGCGGCTGGACCCCGGCGTCCGCAGTCGTCTCCGCCTTGCTGCAGGCTGAAAGCGCCAGAGCCAGTCCGGCGATGGTCACGATTCGCTTCATCATCTGCTTCTCCCGGTTGTTGGAGCCCAATCGCTCCGGAGTCTCGCTACTGCCGCGGGCGCACTGCCCGCTGATCGATGGTGATGGCCCCGTCCTTGACGCTCCACACGTCATACGGAGCCGAGGTGCCGCCCTCGGCGTTGACGTCCACCGAGCCGGAGGCGCCCTCGTAGTTGACGTCCTCGCCGGCGCGCAGGGCCTGGACCAACTGCGGCCACTCGTCGGGCCCGAAGGCCCGGCCGCCCAGGGACACCTGCGGCAGCCGGGCGCGCAGCGCGGTGGGCTCGGTCCCGCCGGCGGCCACCATGGCTCCGGCGATCAGGAAGACGGCGTCGTAGGCGTTGGCGGCGTAGGAGCCGATCGGCGGAGCGGCCCCGAAGCGCGCCTTGTAGGCCTCGGCGAACAAGGTGTAGCGGCGGCCGGTGGGGAGGCTGGGGCCGACGCCCAGGTGCGAGAAGCCGAAGGCCTGGGCGCCGACGGCGGTGATGAAGCCGTCGTCCTCGAGCTGGTGGGAGAAGAGCCAGGTCACCGAGCTGGCGGAATGGCTGGTGAGGAAGTCGCGGATGACCTGGGCCCCGTCGATCGGGTCGACGTCCAAGAGGACGACGTCGGGCCGGGCCGCCAGCAGTTGGGTCAACTCCTGGCGGAAGCTCTCCTGCCCGTGTTCCAGGGTCCGGTCGGCGACCAGCGAGTGCAATGCGTCGCCGGGGAACGACTCGGCGAAGCCGGAGGCCAGGCTGCCCGGGGCCGCGTCGCCGTGGTGCAGCATCGCCGCCCGGCGGCCCTTGTCGCGCCCCAGCTGGCCCAGAAGCCGGCCCTCGACCAGGTCAGAGTCGCACAGCCGGATGGTGGTGAAGTCGGAAGTGGCCAGCGAGGTCTGGGTGGCCGAGGGCGAGACCAGCAGCGCCTTGCCCTGGGCAACCCCGGCGGCGAGTCCGGTTATCTCGCTGCTGGTGGCGCCGACGATGGCCGGGACGCCGTGATCCAGCAGCGCGTCCACCGCCCGCCGGCCCTTGTTCAGGTCCTCGCCGTCGTCGCGGTAGACCAGCACCAGCCGCTGGCCGAGCACCCCGCCGGCCTCGTTGATCTGCTGCACCGCCAGCCGCGCCGCCGACAGCTGGGCGAAGCCCTTCTGCGCGTTGGGGCCGGTGGTGGAGAAGAGCCCGCCGATGTGGATCGAGTCGCCGGCGCTCGAGCCGCAGGCGCAGAGGGAGAGCAGGCAGCCGGTGAAGATGGGGGCGAAGGTGCGCATCGGCCGCCTCACAGGGACTGGGTGAGCGTCAGCAGGGCGGTGAAGCCCTGCGACGGAACGTCGATGCCGCCGAAGCCCGGCTCGGCATGACGCTGGTCGAGGAGGTTGGTCAGCCGCAGGGCGAAGCCGGTCTCGGTCTCGCCCACCAGCCGCCGCGGGGGCGCCGACAGGGTCAGCGCGGTGTAGAGGTAGCCGGGCAGGCTGTAGGCCTCGCCCTGCTCCAGGGCGTTGGACTGGCTGGCGGCGCGCGGGCCGACGTAGGAGAGCTCGGGGCTCAGCTTCAGGCCGCCGAAGGGCAGCTGCCAGCTGGCCAGCAGGTGGGCCTGGTAGGGCGGGAACAGCGGGTTGGTCACCTCCGGCAGCCCCTCGAGATCGGGATCGGTGGAGCGCTGGACGGTGCGGGCCAGAGTCGCCGACAGCTTGAGCTGGAGGGTGCGCGCCAGGTTGAGGTGCGCCTCCAGCTCGCCGCCGACCACCCACTCGCTGGCCACGTTCTGGGCCTGCAGGTAGAGGCCGGTCTGCATGAACTCGACGCGGTCGCTGACCACCTGGGCGAAGCCGTTGACCGTCACCTCGCCCAGCCCGCCCGGCAGGCGGTGGGCGGCGGCCAGCTCGAAGGTCTCGGCCCGCTGTGCCTTGAGGCTGGGGTTGCCCTTGATGTCCAGCACCGCCATCGGCTGGGTGCGCAGCTGCTCGGCGCTGGGGGCCTTGTAGCTGGCGCCCGCCATGGCCTTGACGCTCCAGGCGGAGCTGGGCGGCGCCCAGACCAGCCCCAGCCGGCCGGTGGGGTTGTTGCCGTAGACGTTGTGCACGTCGAGCCGGCCGCCGAGGACCGCGCTGACATCGGTGCCCAGGCTGGCCAGCGCCTGGGCGTAGGCGCCGAAGTTGGTGAACGAGGCCCAGGCCCCGTGGCTGGCCCCGGGGATGGTCGTGCCGGCGGGCTGAATCACCGAGCCGTCGGGGGCCAGCAGGTCGTGCTCGTAGAGGCGGTCGAAGGTCTGCAGCTGGTGGTCTTCGAGCTGGAAGTCCATTCCCAGCAGCACGTCGAGCGGTTCGAAGGGGCGGGCCTGGCCCTCGAGGCCGGCGCGGAAGCCCTGGCTGCTGGCGCTGCGCAGCAGCAGGTAGTCGGAGCGGCCGATGTCCAGCCGCTCGGCGGCGCCGGGGGCGACGTGGAAGTAGCCGGCGGAGGCGGAGAGCGAGGAGGTCGCCGACAGCGGCAGCTCCCAGGCCAGCCGGTAGTTCTGGTTGAGCCGCTGCAGCCGGGTGCCGTGGGTCAGCGGGCCGAAGTCCTGGAACTCGGCCACCGAGTCGAAGCTCTGCATCGAGGCGGTGAAGGAGAGCGTCCCTTTGAGGATGCGCTGCAGCCGGGCGCGGGAGAAGAAGCTCGCCGGACGGGAGCGGTCGTTCAGCGACAGGCCGCGGCCGGAGAGCACGTCGCTGGCGTTGCCCAGCCGCGGGCTGCTGGCGGGCAGCGCCAGGCCCGAGCGATCCTGGAACAGGCCGTCAGCGGCGACCATCACGTCCAGCCAGTCGTTGGCGCCCCCGGCCATCAGCCCGCCGCCGCCGCCGGGGTGGCTGCCGTCGAGGGCGCCCTGGACCGTCAGGCGCGCGCCGGAGACGTCGGCGCCCTTGCGCGTGATCACGTTGATCAACCCGACGTAGGCGTTGGCGCCGTAGATGGCCGAGGCCGGGCCACGGATGATCTCCACGTGGTCCACCGCCGCCATCGGGATCAGCTCGGGCCCGAAGAAGTTGCCGTTGGTGGAGCGGTCGTCCACCGGCATACCGTCGATCATCACCAGCACCACGTTGCCGGCGGCGCGGGCCCCGCCGCTGACTCCGCGCACCCCCACGTTGTGCCAGGCCAGGTCGTAGACGTCGTAGAAGCCGGGGACCGTCCGCAGCACGTCGGCCAGCGAGGTCAGTCCGCGGGCCTGGATCTCGTCGGCGCCGACCACCGTCACCACCGAGGGCGCCTCTTCGGCCCGCCGCGAGGTCTTGGTGGTGGAGACCACCATCTGGATCAGCTGGTCCTCGACGGCCTCCATCTGCTCGACCAGGTCCAGGCCGGCGGGCGCCGGCTCGGCGGCGCTGCTCTCGGCTGGCACTTCCGGTGTTGTCTGCGGCGCCGGAGCCGGAGCCGGCGCCTCGGCGGCAGGCGCGTCGGCGGCAGGCGACGCGGGCGGCACCGGGGCCGGCACAGCAGCTTCGTGCCGCGCGGACTCGGGCTCTCCGGCCGGCTCGGCGGCGAGCACCGGCGCGGAGACGAGGACAATCAGGCCAACCAACACACCGACCAAGCACAACCCCCAAGGCGAGAGCGGAGCGATTAATGACAGGGTGTTTTGATGCAGACAAGACAGGGACCGCCTGAGCCTCTTTTTCCGTGGAAGTTCAATGGTTTGAAGACCAAACGAACCCCTTGCGACCCCAATGAAAATCAGGGGGTGCTCATTTTTTCGCGAAACACTCGTGGTGTTGGCGCATCAAAACGGCACCCTGGCGGTGCAACCAACGCTGCACCGAGAGTGTTGTCTTGCCCATACGACATGCGCTTCGAACGGTGACGCCCTCGGCCCTGATCTACGCCGGCCTGCTGGCCCTGGCGATCGGGGTGGACTACGTGCTGCACCTGCTGCGGCTGGCCTCGGTGGGGCGCTACCTGGGCATCGTCGGAACCCTGCTGCTGGCGGTCTCCTTCACCTACTCGCTGCGCAAGCGCGGCTACCTCAAGGGCGGCAATGCCCGCTCCTATCTGGCGGCCCACGAGGCGCTGGGCTGGGTCGGCGCGGCGCGGCGACGCTGGTGGTCCACGGCGGCATCCACTTCAACGCCGCCATCCCCTGGCTGGCCCTGATCGCCATGTTGATCGTGGTCGCCAGCGGCCTCACCGGCCGAGTGCTGCTGAGCTCGGCCCGCGCCGGGATGGAGGCCAAGGCCGCCGAGCTCAGGGCGCAAGGGCTCACGCCTGAGGCCATCGAGGAGCAGCTCGAGCCGCAGACGCTGGTGGTGGACGTGATGAAGCGCTGGCGCATGGTCCACCTGCCGCTGACCGCGGCCTTCCTCGGGCTGGTGGCGCTGCACGTCGGCGCCACCCTGGCGCTGTGGAGCTGGCGATGAGAGGACCGGCGATCGCCTTCGCGCTGGCGGTGGGGCTGGGCGGGGTCGGCATCTCGCTCGCCCCCGGCCAGGCGCTGATTCCCGGCGAGCTGAGCAAGGGCCACCGCGCCCAGCGCGACGATTGCCTGAGCTGCCACACCGTGCTCAGCGGCCCCGCGACCTCCAAGTGCGAGGGCTGCCACAAGCCGGGGACCATCGGAGTGACCACCGTGGCCGGGGCGGCACGGTCGCCGGAGAACGCCAAGGCGCGGGCCATCCACCGGGCGATCTCCGGCCGGTGCCTGGAGTGCCACGCCGAGCACGACGACGGGTCCGGGCGGCGCAAGGCGCTGCACCTGGACCACGCCTCGCTCCCCGCAGACCTGCTGCAGAACTGCCTCGACTGCCACGCGCCGCTGCGCCCCCGGGACGGGCTGCACGCCGCGGCGAGCAGCGACGCCTGCCGCACCTGCCACGCCACCCAGCGCTGGAAGCCGGCGACTTTCGAGCACGCCAGATTCTTCCGCTTCGACCGCCACCATCCCGCCCAGTGCACCGACTGCCACCGCTCCGCCGGCGACTACAAGCGCTACGACTGCTACGGCTGCCACGCGCACAGTGAGGCCAGGATCGCCTCCGAGCACCGCGAGGAGGGCATCCGAAACTTCGCCGACTGCGCCCGCTGCCACCGCTCGGGCAACGAGCACGAAACCAGGCGGCAGGGCTTCGATCAGGGCGCTCCGCCCGAAGGCGGCAACGACATCCAGGGCGGCGAAGGGGCGAGCCCGGGCGGCGAAGGCGGCGGCGAGGGGCGGGAGCACGGAGGAGGGCACCGCCGCGAGCGCCGCGAAGAGGACGACGACTGAGGAAGCTGCGTGCGACCGGTCGCTAAGAAGCGCGCGAGCCGGTCTCCACCTCGCGGGGCGTCCCGGCGCCAATTCAGGGATTGATTGGTCTGTCGAGGCGGAAGACGGCTTGTTGCCACCCATCAGCTCGCCGCTTTCACCTGGCCTGCGCAGCGGCGTAAAGCGGCGCCGAGCGATAGATCGGGAAGCGCGCCGCCGGGTCGGCCTGGCGAACCCCGGCACGCTGCAGCAGCCACTCGTGCCGCTCCGAGTTGAGCACCATGCGCAGGGTGCAGAAACTCGCCTGGTGGGCGGCATAGCCCGCCTTGAATTCGTAGAGCGAGTCCGCCGCGCCGCCCAATCCGCCGCCGAGATGGAAGAAGCGGTGCCCCCGGTCCCTCGCCCATCGGCCGGTGGCCTGCAGGAGCAGTTTCGTCGGGGAGTGCCGAAGGTAGCGGCCGCTGGTCCCCCCGAGGTGATACTGCACGATCTCTCCTGCGGTGAAGAAGAGACCGGCCGCCGCCAGGTCGCCCGATGCCGCGAGGACCGAGCAGAGATGAACGTGGTCGCCGAGCCTCGCCCGCAGGTCGGCGAAGTAGTCATCGGAGAAGCGGTAACTGGCCGATGCGTGGACGCGAACCATGGTCTCGCGATAGGTGGCCATGAATGCGGCGTAGTCGTCCCACTCATCCCAGCGCGCGCGGAAGCCTTCACGTTCGAGCTTCTTGAGCCCCCGCCGCCAGTTCTGGTTCATCTTGAGCAGCATCTGCTGCTCTGTCTCACGCAAGTCCGCGTACACGGTGGACCCGTGGTGGACCAGTGTCCCGGCGAAAGCCAGAGCGTCGGCCGGGAGCGGCAGCAGCGGATGGAGGCGGATGAAGGCCGAAACCACCCCGCGCTCCGTCGCCGCGGTGGCGAAGGCGCGGAGGAACCCGGCCACCTGCTCGGGCGTGGCGTCCGGCGGGGCCAGCGGCGATGGATAGCCGTAAGGCGAGAATGCGTCGCGCCATCCCGCGGGCGCGCCCAGCGCCGGCGGCATCGGCCTGAGCACCAGGGGAATCAGGTAGGGGCGCCCCGCGTCGCGCCACAGGAATGCCGCGGCCTCTCCGCCCTCGTGCTTCGCGGCCAGGGCGATGTATTCGGGCGTGTGGTAGATGTCGTGGGGAAGATCGTGAAGCGCTTCGCGCCACCGCTGGTCCTCAGATCCGATCCACCCAGACCAACCCTGGTCCATTGCAGTTCCTCAGGTATTGAGCCCAGCGAGAGCAGCTGAGATCAGGCGTGGACCCTCGGGCCCAGGCAACATCCTCGTGGCTCTCGATCGCTTGACGCTGCCCCTGCGTCGGACATGGGGCTCTCAACGCTTCGAGTAGTAGTCCCGGTACCACGCCGCGAAGGCGGCCACGCCCTTGGCCAGCGGGGTCCGCGGGGCGAAGCCGACCTCTCGCCGCAGATCCTCGACGTCGGCGAAGGTGGCCACCACGTCCCCCGGCTGCATCGGCAGCAGGTTCATCCGCGCCTTGGCGCCCAGCGCCCGCTCCAGCTCGGAGATGAAGTCCAGCAGCTCGACCGGCTCGTTGTTGCCGATGTTGAAGATGCGGTAGGGAGCGCCGCCGCAGCTGGGGTCGGGGTGCGAGGGATCGTAGGCCGGAGAGGGCCGGGCGATGGCGTCCATGACCCGCACCACCCCCTCGACGATGTCGTCGATGAAGGTGAAGTCCCGCCGCATCCTGCCGTGGTTGAAGACGTCGATGGCGCGGCCGGCGAGGAGCGCCGAGGCGAAGAGCGACGGTGACATGTCCGGCCGTCCCCAGGGGCCGTAGACGGTGAAGAAGCGAAGGCCGGTCGTCGGCAGGCCGAACAGGTGGCTGTAGGTGTGGGCCATCAGCTCGTCGGCCTTCTTGGTGGCGGCGTAGAGGCTGACCGGATGATCCACCGCGTCGTGGACGCTGAACGGCACGGTGACGTTGGCGCCGTAGACGCTGGAGCTGCTGGCGTAGACCAGGTGCGGGACTCGGCGCGCGCGGCAGCCCTCGAGCACGTTGAGGAAGCCGACGATGTTGGCCTGGATGTAGGCGTGGGGGTTGACCAGCGAGTACCGGACCCCGGGCTGGGCGGCCAGATGAATCACCCGATCGAAAGGGGGCCCCTCGAACAGCGCCTGGGACTGGAGGCGATCCGCGAGATCGAGCTGCTGGAAGCGGAAGTCGGGCAGCGGCAGCAGCTGGGCCAGCCGGTCCTTCTTGAGCCGCACCTCGTAGTAGTCGTTGAGGCTGTCGACGCCGAGGACCTGGTGCCCGGAGGCGACCAGCCGCTTCGACACATGCATGCCGATGAATCCGGCTGCCCCGGTCACCAGAACGCGCATCGCCCACCCCCCGGCCCACGCCGCTCGCCGGCAGGACGGTAGGGTCGCGAACAGGCACCGGCAACCGAGCGGCGATGGAGCCGCCGGGCGCGTCGGCAGCGAAATGCGCAAGCGTCGCCGACGACTCGGCGAAAAACGTGGCAGCCCCAACGAGCTCGGCCGACGTGGGCATCCGCCAGTCCGGCGGCGAGTGGCGCGGCGCTCCGGCACATGAGAATTGCCTGGCCTCGTTGGTTGCCAGGTGTGCTTGGCCGATTCGGCCGCGAGAGCTCACCGTCGGTCGGGCGGCGACGCCGGACGAGCGCGCGCGAGGTGGGGGCCTCGGAGCAAGACCTGCCAAGCGGGCAGTGGCCGCATCGCACCGCCGCAGCGAACGTCTTGGGCCTGCGGAGAGGGAGCAGGATTCTTCCCAATTAGAACCGGCCGCCACCTGTGCCGAGTTGCCGGATTCGCGGCCGCTCGAATCGGCTCCGCGACTGCCGGCCGGCATCGATGCTGAAGCGTTCTTGCGCCCGCGCCCGCCGCGGGAGGCCAGCCTTCTCCGGTGGCTTGATACGAGCCTGAGGACCGAGATGAGCCGGAAGTTGGCGATATGGGGAGCCTCCGGGCACGCGCTGGTGGCGGCGGACATCGTCAGGCTGCGCGGCGAGTACGAGCTGGTCGGCTTCATCGACGACGGCAATCTGGGCCAGGCCGAGCGCCGCTTCTGCGGCCTGCCGGTGGTTGGCCGGGACGACTTTCAGAAGCAGATCCAGCGGGGCGAGGTCAGCCACGTCTTGATCGCCATCGGCAACTGCCAGGCCCGACTGCGGCTCTCCGACTGGTCGCGCGAGCGAGGGCTGTCGCTGGCCTCGGCGGTCCACCCCAGCGCCACGGTGGCGCGCGACGTCTCCCTGGGAGCCGGGGCGGTGGTGGTCGCCGGCGCGGTGATCAACTCTGGGGCCGTCATCGGCGACAACGTCATCGTCAACACCTGCGCCAGCGTGGACCACGAGTGCGTCCTCGACAGCGGGATCCACGTCTGCCCCGGTGCCCATCTGGCGGCGAGCGTGACGGTGGGAAGGGCCGCGTGGATCGGAATTGGCGCCTCGGTGATCGGCGGGGTGCGGATCGGCGCCGGCTCGGTCGTCGGCGCCGGCGCGGTGGTAGTGCGCGACCTTCCCGACGGGGTGCTGGCCTACGGCGTCCCCGCCAGAGTCATCAAGAGACTCTGAGCACTGCGATGGCCAACCGCTCCGAGGTCGCTCGCCACACGCCGATCCCAGCCCGGGAGCTGCGATGAGCCGCGCATACGTCCTGACCACCGCCGATGCCGATGCCTGGCAGGCCACCCTCCCCGCCACCACCAACGTCCTGGGCAGCCTGGAGTTCGCCCGGCTCCAGGAGCGCTACCGCGGTGAGGCCGGCAGGCTCTTCGTGTTCGAGGCCGAGGGCGGAAAGGTGGTCTACCCGTTCTTCCTGCGGCCGATCGAGGACGGCGGCGCCGGGCCGGGAGCTGGCCGGCGCTGGGACGCCGTCACCCCCGAGTACACCGGCCCGCTCTGCCAGCGCCGGTGCGGCGCCAGGACCGTGCCCTGCCCGTGCCGCAATTTCTCCGGGGCCTTCGACGACTTCGCCCGACAGCAGCGGATCGTCTCCGAGTTCGCCCACCTCAACCCCTGGTCGGCGGCGGTGGAGCTGCTCGAGCCGCACGCGGTAGAGGTGAATCGCGAGCTGATCTACCTCGACCTGACCTGGGGCGAGGAGGGGATCTGGAAGCGCTCCTTCTCCTCCGAGGCGCGCAACAACGTCCGGCGGGCCTCCGCGGCGGGGGTGCGCGCCCGGCCAGCTCAATCAGTGAGCGAGGTGCTGGAGTTCCACCGCCTGCACAAGATGACCATGGAGCGGCGGGCGGCGCTGGAGCGCTACTTCCTTCCGCCCGAGTACTTCGTGGCCGTGTACCAGGAGATGCCGGCCAACGCCCTGTTCATGCTCTCCGAGTACCGGGGGCGGATCGTCGCCGGCGGCCTCTACTTCTCCGACGCCAGCGACGTCTACTGGCACCTGTCGGCGGTTGACCTGGAGTTCTCGGCGGTGCGGCCGGTGAACGCCTCCCACCACGAGGCGGTGCGCCGGTTCATCGCCGCCGGCAAGAGGCGGCTGCTGTGCGGCGGGGCCTATCAGCCCGGGGACGGCGTCTTCCGCTTCAAGGCCGGCTTCTCGCCGCTGCGGATCCCGTTCAAGGTCTACAAGCGGATCCACGACCCGGATTCCTACGCCGCGTTCACCAGCGCCTGGCGGGCGCGCCACCCGAGACAGCCCCTCGATGCCGAGTTCTTCCCCGCCTACCGGGCTCCACCCGAGGCCGGCGGCGGCAGCGGCGGCCGCGAACTGGCCGGCGTCGGAGCCGGCGGCCAGGGCCTGGCCACGAGCCCCAGGAGCGCTCTGCAGAAGAGCGGGCCGGCGGCCGGCGGCAGGTGAGCGCCGCGGCGAATGATCCGGGCGATCGGGCCATGACGCGCGGCGGAGTTGCGCGAGCCGTCTTGCGGCTGGCGGTTTTGGCGCTGGTGGCGGGGCTGCTGCTCTTCGCCGCCGGCCAGCGTCTGCTGCCGCTCGACCTGTGGTGGCTGGAGCTGGGCCGCTACCTGCCCTTCCCGGCGGCGCTGGCGGCGGCGCTGGCCGCGCTGCTGCTCTCCTGCTGGCTGGGCGCCCGCTGGCGCGTCGCATCCGCCGCGGCGCTGCTGGCGGTGGCCACCGCCGGCATGGGCTGGGAGTGGCACCTGCCCGACGCCGGCGAGGGCGGGCTGCGGGTGATGACCTACAACGTCAAGATCTACGACGCCGCCCGGCGCGCCGAGGGCCTGGCCGGGCTGGAGCGGGAGGTGTCCCGGCACCGCCCCGACCTGCTGGTGATGCAGGACGCCGACGGCCTGCTGCCTCCGGGAGCCTCCGCCTCGCTGGGCCCGCTGTTCGGCCTCCCCGAGGTCCGCGCCTTCGGCCAGTACGTGGTGGCCAGCCGCTTCCCGCTGCGCGACTGCCGCCCGGGCAGGATCGAAATCCGCGGCGAGGGCCAGAGCTACCTGCGCTGCCGGGTGGCGGTTGGGGAGCAAGAGCTGACGCTGGTCACCGCCCACCTCGAGACGCCGCGCCGCGGGCTCGACGCCGCCCGGCGGGAGGGGCTGGCCGGGCTCGCCGGCTGGCGGCAGAACTACCGCGCCCGGCTGCAGCAGGCCCGCACCCTGGCGCGCGACCTGGCCTCCGAGCCGGGGCCGCTGATCGTCGCCGGCGACCTCAACGCCGCCCAGAGCTCGCCGGTGGTGGCGGCGCTGCTGTCGGCCGGGCTGCGCGACGCCTTCGGCAGCGCCGGCCGCGGCTACGGCTACACCTACGGCCACGCGCTGCCGCTTGGATTCTCCTTCCTGCGCATCGACCACGTGCTGGTCAGCCGCCAGCTGGGAGTGCAGGCCTGCTTCGCCGGCGGAGCCGAGGCCTCCGAGCATCGGCCGGTGATCGCCGACCTATTGCTGCGGCGCCGCTAGCGCCGTCGCCGCCGGGCTGTCCTGCCCCGCGTTGGTCCGGCGGCAGGGTCGAGCTTGCTGACCCGCGAGCCGCTCGTGATGCGCGCCCGTGCCGGGGGCGCCCGCGGGCGGGAGCAGGATCCGCGGGGTGCTGGCGTCGCTGCTTCCCGCCAGCCGCGGCTTCGCATGGGCGCGATCGGCGCCCAGTTCTTGCGGCGCTCGCCGGCGAGGCCCGAGGCCCTCAGGAGCGTCGTGCGTCGCTGCCGGCGAGTTCCAGCGCGCGGGAGTGAGCTGGCCGCGAACGAAGCACCCGGTCGCGGACCACCTCGATCACCCGGTCCTGCTCCGAAGGAGCCAGGCTGCTCGAGCTGGGCAGGCACAGGCCGCGGGCGAAGAGGTCGGCCCCCACCGAGCCGCCGACGCAGGCGCAGTCGCGGAACAGCGGCTGCAGGTGCATCGGCTTCCACAGCGGGCGGCTCTCGATGTCCTGCTCGGCCAGGGCGGCGATGAGGTCGTCGCGGCCAACCCCCAGCGCCTTCTCGTCGACCAGGAAGCAGGAGAGCCAGTTGGTGTGCAGGCCATAGGGCGCCTGGGGCATCAGCTCCAGCCCTGAGAGATCGCCGAACGCGTCTCGGTAGCGGAAGGCGACCGCCCGGCGCTGGCGCACCCGCTCGTCGAGCACCGCCAGCTGGCCGCGGCCGATCCCCGCCAGCACGTTGGAGAGCCGGTAGTTGTAGCCGGCCTCGAGGTGCTGGTAGGCGAGGCCCGGCTCGCGGGCCTGGGTCGACCAGAAGCGGGCCTTCTCCACCCACTCCGGGCGGCTGGCGGCCAGCATCCCGCCGCCGGTGGTGGTGATGATCTTGTTTCCGTTGAAGGAGAAGGCCCCCACCGCCCCCAGCGACCCCGCCGGCCGGCCTTTGTAGAGCGTCCCCAGGGCCTCGGCGGCGTCCTCCAGCACCGGCACCTGGTGGCGAGCGCAGACCTCGAGGATGGGATCCATGTCCGCGCTCTGCCCGTAGAGGTGGACCACCACCACCGCCCGCGGCCGCTTGCCGCGCCGGGCCCGGTCCTCGAGCGCCTCGGCCAGCAGCGCCGGGCTCATCATCCAGGTCGAGCGATCGCTGTCGACGAAGATCGGGGTGGCTCCCAGGTAGCGGATCGGGTTGACGCTGGCGATGAAGGTCAGGTCGGAGACCAGCACTTCGTCGCCGGGGCCGACGCCCAGCAGCCGCAGGCCGAGGTGGATTGCCGCGGTGCCGCTGGCCAGCGCTACCGCCGGCAGACCGAGCCGCGCGGCGAAATCGCGCTCGAAGGCCTCCAGGTTGGGCCCGACGCTCGACAGCCAGTTGGATTCGAAAGCCTGTCGAACGTACTGCTCCTCCAACCCTCCCATGTGCGGCACCGACAGGTGAATGCGCGTCATCGTGTGAGCCCCCTTGAGCCGGCCAACGATGGCGGGGCGCGCGGGAGCGAGAGAGGGCCCGAAGGGGCCGGCCGCCCAAGAGAAGGCGACCAGCGTGCGCTGGAGATGGCCGAAAGCGCAGGCTGGCCCCTCCTGGAGCGTGGACCTTCGCGCGGCGAGTGCCCGAGCGCCGGTTCCGCCAGCAGAGCCGCGCGTCGGTTCAGGTCGAGCCGGACTCCGCCGGGTCCAGGTCGTGGAGAGCAACCGATTGGGTCAGGCCTCACCGAGCCTCGAGCCGCTGAGAGTGAGCGGCACTACTTAGATTGTCGACCCCGGACGCGGCCTCCTCGCGGGCGGGGCGTAAAGGCCCTCCCGCCACTCGACTTATCCCCTCGTCCAGGTCAGTTCCCGCAACAGCGAGCCGAGCTCGGGACCGGAAGAGGCCCAGACCACTGACGTCCACTCCCGAAAGCGAGTGCCACCATGGCCAAGATTCTCTATGTCACCCGAGTCCCGATCACGGCAGCGCGCTTCGTCCTGCCGCTGGCGACCAAGATGCGCGAGCGGGGGAACCACGTTGAGTTCGCCTTCGGCCCCGGCGACGGGCTGCAAGACATGAGGCAGTCCGGCTTCCCGATTTCGGTGCTGGCGATGGAGAGCCGATCGACGGCCCCGACGAACGCCCGCGTTCTCATCGAGCTCGGCCAGCTGATCAAGCGGCGAGGCTACGACATCGTCCACACCTACTCGCCGGTGATCGGCCTCTACGGGCGCCTCGCCGCCCGAGCGGCAAGTGCGCCGATCGTGATCCATTCGGTGATCGGATCGCTGCTCGCGGCCGGCGTCCCGCTCTCGCATCGGCTGATGTACCTCACCAGCGAGCTGGCGACCTCGCGGCTGGTCGATCTGTTCATCACCCTCAACCGGGCCGACGCGCGCGACCTGGTCAGATACCGGCTGGCCGCGCCCGAGAAAGTGGCCTCGCTGGAATACGAGTACGGGGTCGACCTCAACGAGTTCAACCCCGATGCAATCGACCGGGAGCGCGCCAGCCAGGTGGGCAAATCCATCGGCTTGGAGGAGGGCATTCCGGTCATCGGATTCGTGGGACGAATGATCGGCGCGAAGGGAATACTGGATCTCTTCGAGGCCTACCGGAGGCTTCGCGGCAAGGGGCTGTCCGCCAAACTGCTCTACGTGGGCTCGGTGCTCGCCACCGACAAGGACCGGACCTCCCTCGCCAGGCTGCAGACCCTGGTCAAGGAAGCCGGTCTCGAGCGAAACGTGTCTTTCTTGGGTTTTCAAAAGGACGTCCCGCTCTATCTCTCGCTCATGGACGTCGTGGTCCTCCCTTCTCACCACGAGGGATTCCCGCGAATTCCCGTCGAGGCGGGAGCCATGGGGAAGCCTTGCATCTCCACGGCGACGCCTGGGGCCGAGGTGGCAATCGAGGAGGGCAAGACCGGCTACGTCGTCCCGATCAAGGACCCGGCCCGTTTGGCTGAGGCGCTCCAGAAGCTCTTGGCGGATCCCGCCCGCGCTCGGCGAATGGGGCAGCAGGCGAGACAGCGCGCGGTCGAGCACTTCGATCAGATCAAGATCGTCGACCAGCAGGTGCAGCTCTACGTCGATTTTCTCGGCGCCAGCAGGAGGGCGCAGGCGCTCCGCCTGTGAGCGACCTACTCGCCCCTGGGGCTGACCGCGGGCGAGGCGCGCACCGCGACGTTCAATGCCATCGCGAGCGGGGACTTGCTTCCCTTTGACCGTGGACCAATCCCTCGGCGAATGCCCGAAGGCCGCCAGGACCAGGTGCCACCCATGACCACTCGGGGAACGACGGGCGCGATCGCCGCCCCCAACACCGCTTTCGGGATGCTGCCGATGCTCGGCGCGCTGGCCGCGCTGTGCGTCTACGGCTTCCTCGTCGCCTTTCCCTCTGCCGAGCGGCCGCCGGTTCCCTGGGCAGCGCCGTGCGCGGCGGCCGCCTTTGCACTGCTGCAGGCGCTTCTTCCCGCCTGCCGCCCCTCGCGAGAGCAGCTGCTCTCTCCCCGCAACTGGGCGCTGGTCGCCTTCTTCGTCCAGCTGGTGGCCCTGCCGCTGAGCATCTGCATCGGCGGCTTCGAGTACGGGGCCCTGTCCTGGCTGCCCAGCGCCCGGGCGATCGACCAGAGCCTGTGCATCTCCATCGCCGCCTTCGCCGCCTTCAGCACCGGCTGCTCCCTGGCGTTGCGCCGGGCGCCATCCTCGCCATCGGACAAGGGGGCGTTCCCGCGCCCGTTCATCGCGCTCTACGCCGCGGCCGGTGTGCTGGGGCTGCTGCTGGCGTTCAGATCGTTCGGGGCCATCTCCGCCGCCCTCACCGATCCTGCGCAGTTCAAGGATCTGTCCTCAATGAATGAGGGGACCCTGGCCGGAGCGGCCAGCACCTTCCTGCGGCCGTTCCTGCTCAACGCCATCATCCTCTTCTGGTGCCACTGGCTCGACTCCCATCCTGGCGCCGCCACGAGCCTGAAGCGGGCAGGGATGACCGCGGCGGCGGTGCTGGGGGTGATGGTGGTGGGGGCGACCTATGGCTTCAACCGCGCCGCCTTCATGGTGCCGCTGGCGGCCATGGCCGCCGCCTACTCCGCGCAGGTTCACCGGATTTCGGTGCCGGCGCTGACCCTGGCTGGGCTGCTCTTCGGCGGGCTGGGGCTGTTGCTGGGCGGCTACCGCTCGGGAACCGTCACCGCCGGAGAGCTGACCGACGGCGCGACCCGCGACGAGATGATGTTCTCCAGCAGCCCGCAGGCCCAGCTGCAGATCTACGGCAACGCCCCGCAGTTCGCCGCCTTCCTGCTGGACGCGGTCGAGCTGATGGACGCCCGCTTCACCCCGCGGACCCTGCTCGGCTCGCTCATGACGCCGGTGCCGATCCTCGGCAAGGGCATTCGCGACGAGAGCGGGGTCAAGCTCTACAACTACCTGCTCTACGGGGACGACGAAACCGTGGACCAGATCATCCCCTTCGAGGCCGAGGTCTACCTGTGCCTGGGTGGCGGCGGCCTGCTGGCGGCCTTCCTGCTGCTGGGCCTGACCATTGGGCAGCTGCAGCGGGCCTTCGACTCGGCCACGCGCGCCTTCGACCGCTACGTGCCGCAGTTCGTCGCCATCTGGCTGGCGTTCCTGGTCCAGGGCAGCCTGGCGGCGCTGTCCCAGATCGTGGTCTTCTTCCTGTGGCCGATCTACGGCTACCTGCTGCTGCGCCGGCAGCGCTCGGAGGCCGCGCCAGCCGAGCTCCCCGCGGCTTGAGTTCGCGGCCCGGGAACCTCCCGCGAGATTCGCAAGCTGTCTGGAGGCAGAACGCCCTCGCCGCCAGCCGGGAGCAAGCAACCGCTCTCGCTGGCCGAGCAAGGCGGCGAAGGCCGGAGCTCGGTTCGACCTCCTGATCAGTGAGGAGAGTCCCCGGACGATCGGGGCGGATCGGCGGGAGGACCGCCGCGGCGGGCGCGAATCGATGTCGCGGCCTCTCCCCCGGCTCACGCCCAGGGGACGCCCTGGCGCGCCGGCGAAGCGCTCCGCTCCGGCCGAGCCGACGCCGCCAGCTGCTCGAAGCGATCGCAGACGCTCTCCCAGGAGAAGCGCGCCGCGTTGGCGATGGCCCCAGCGCTGAGCGCCCGGCGCAGCTCGGCGTCGGTGGCCAGCCGCTCCAGCTTGCGCGCCAGGTCGATCGGGCTGCCGGTGTCGAAGCGCAGCCCGGCACCGTTGGGGACCGTCTCCCGCAGCCCGCCGTGGTCGCTGGAGATGACCGGGGTCCCGCAGGCCTGGGCCTCGACCGCCGCCATCCCGAACATCTCGAAGGCCACCGTCGGCATCACCAGCGCAGTGGCCATGTTGTAGACCGCGGCCAGCCGCTCCTCCTCCACCGGCCCCAGGTAGATCCCACCGGCCTCGGCGATCCTGCGCGGCCAGTCGCCGTCGCCCGAGCGCCCGAACTGGCCGATCGGGCCGGCCACCACCAGCCGGGCCGCGACTCCGCGGGTGCGCAGCCGCTGGTAGCCCTCGAGCAGCACATGCGAGCCCTTCTGCTCGCACACCCGGCCGACGTAGAGCAGCACCGGCTCCTCCAGCCCCAGCCCCAGCGCCTTGCGCTCGCGCGCACCGGCCACGGGATCGGGCGCGAACTGGCGCAGGCTGACGCCGTTGAAGAGCACCTCCATCCGCCCGGCGTCGATCTCCCAGTACTTCGACGCCTGTCCGCGGCAGTACTCCGAGCAGGGCAGCAGCAGATCGAAGCTCTGCAGCATCTTGCGGTAGGCGGCGCCCCAGGGAGCCCGGCGCCCGCCGCGGTAGATGTAGTAGTCGAAGGACAGCGCCGTCAGATCGGCCAGCCCGCGCGCCAGCGCCGCCCCCTCCGGCACCCCGTGGAAGTGGACCAGGTTGACGTGCCGCTCGCGCAGCCGCAGGTCGACCAGCGCCCGGATCAGGAACTCCAGCTGCCGCGGCGGATGCGGGGTGAAGCAGCGCAGGAAGCGCACCTCGACCCCCTCGACCAGCCGAGTCGAGGTCTGCTTGTCGAAGGAATAGACGATGACCTGGTGGCCGCGCTTGGCCTGCAGCCGGGCCATTTCCCAGATCCGGCGCTGCACCGCGCCTCCGAAGCGATGGAGCACCGGCACGTCGCTGGCGGGACCGAGATGGACGATTTGCATGGGCTATCCGACCTTGAGGGAGAGGGGGGAACGCCAGTAGGCGGCGATGGCTCCGCGCAGGGCAGGGGCCAGCCGTTCGCGGCCGCGGCCGATGTCGCGGCGGCCGCCTTCGGCCACCGCCTGGTAGAGGGCGGCGTGGCGCGCGGCCATGGTGGCAGTGCCGAACTCGGCGATGGCGTAGTCGCGCATCTTGTGGCGGCGAGCCAGGTCCGGCGGCCGCTCCAGCGCGTCCTCGATGCCGCGGGCCAGCGCCGCCGGATCTCCCGGCGGCACCAGGCTGCCGAAGCCGTTGAGCTGGCCGGGGATGCCACCCACTCGCGAGGCGACCACCAAAGTCCCGGCGTGCAGAGCCTCGGTGATCACACTGGGCAGCGCCTCGGCATGGCTGGGCAGCACCACCAGCTGCGCGCGAGCGTAGAGCTCGGCCAGCTGCTCGGGGCTCTGCGCGCCAGCGAAGCGGACGCGGCCGGCGATTCCCAGCTCGCTGGCCAGCGCCCGGAGCTCGGGCTCGAGCTCGGCGCCGTGGTAGGCGAGGGTCAGCTCTACCTCGCGGTGCCGCCGCATCATCGGCAGGGCGCGCAGCAGCACGTCGACGCCCTTGAGCGGGATGAGCTGGCCGACGAACAGCAGGCCGCGCCGCTCTCCATCGAGCGGCACCTGGCCGAAGCACGCGGCGATGCCGTTGGGGATCACCTCGACCCGGGGATGGCCGAGCCGGCGCAGGTAGTAGTCGGCCTCGGCGCCGCTCAGCGCCACCGCGGCGTCGCTGCGGTCGACCACGAACCGGAAGGCGCTGCGCCGGATCGGGTTGCGCTGGTAGCCGCAGAGCATCCGTCCGTCGTGGCCGGTGAAGACGAAGGCGGCGCGGGTTTCGCTGCAGGCCATCAGGTAGGCGGCGCGGCCGATGTGGTGGACGTGGATGACGTCGAACTCGTCGCTGGGCTGGAAGCGATCGTGGCCGACGGTGGCGACCTCGATCCCGCGCTCCGCCAGGCCGCGGGCGAGGATGGTCTCGGGCGCGTGAGGGTGCAGGCGCTGATAGGCCGCGGGCCGCCCGAAGATCCCCCCCACCAGACACACCCGCATGATTCCCCCTGGAGCACCGGCGAGTGGTCGCCGTTTGCTGGCCGGAGGGTAGGCAGCCGATCACTCGCCGGCTAAACCAACAAGAGGGGGACTGGCGGTGGGCAGCCGGCGCGGGCTCGTCGATCGCGAGCAACCCTTCACAGGTGCTGGCTCGCCGGGGCGAACGCCCCATCTTCAGCGCCCGTACCGGCCAGCCCGGGCAACTCGATTTCCCTCGATCGATCTCATGACCCCACAGACTGCAGCCGGCGCGGCCGAAGGCCATGCTCCGGTGAGCGACCGCCCTCCCTCGTCACTCCCGCCGCAGCGGTGGGCCTTGCGCGCAAGGCTGAGCCGTCACCTCGGGGAGCGCTTCGTGCGCGCCGCGAGCTGGTCGGTCATGGGCGCGGTGTGCTCGCGCGGCCTCGCCGTGGGAGCCAACGTTCTGGTCGCGCGGAGCATCGGGCCCTCGGGATTCGGGATGCTCAGCATCCTCCTCGCCACCCTGACCCTGGTCACCTCACTGGCCGGGCTCGGGTTCGGCATCACCGCGACCAAGTTCGTGGCCGAATCGAAGAGCCTCGATCGGCCGCGGGCGGGCCGGACGATCACCCTCATCCTGGTGGCGAGCGCCATCATCGGAGTGGCCGCCTCGATGCTCGTGGCCGCGACCGCGCAGCCGACCGCGCAGCACGTCCTGGGGGCCCCTCACCTCGCCGCGGCGCTCAGGCTGGGGAGCCCGTGGATCGCCCTCGGGGTCATCGGCGCCTCCCAGCTGGCCGTGCTCAGCGGGCTCGAGGCCTTCCAGGAGTACGCGCTGGTGAACGTGGTGCGGGGACTGTTGGGAGCGGCTGGGTTGCTGATCGGCGCGCTGACCTACGGAGTCGCCGGAGCCGTGGTGGGCTGCGCCATCGCCGAGGCCGCCGGCGTCGCCCTGGGCCACTGGCGGGTGCGCGTCGAGTGCGACCGACATCGCATCTCGCTGCGCGAGGCGGGCTGGAGCCGGGAGACCCTGCGCGTGCTTCGCTTCAGCGTCGCCACTCTGCTCAGCAGCGCGACGATCGGTCCCGCGCTGTACCTGTCGCGCGTCTGGCTGGTGCGCTCTCCGGACGGCTACGCCCAGGCCGGGATGTACGAGGCCGCGAACAAATGGTCCTCGGCGATCCTCTTCCTCCCGACGGCGATCTCCGCCTTCCAGATTCCGCTCCTCACCAGCAGCATCGCCATGGGGCAGTCGCGTGAATACCGCCGGGTGTTCCTGGTGAACGTGGGCGTCGCAGCAGCCCTGACCGTCGTCCCTGGCCTCGTGGTGGCGGTCGCCGCCGGGCCGATCATGAGCCTGAGCGGAGTCGAATTCGCGCAGGGCGCGTCGGTGCTCGCGGTCCTGTCCCTGTCGTCGGTGGGCGTGGCGCTCAACACCACCGTGGGCCAGGGAATTGTCAGCCGCGGAAGGATCTGGCTGCGGGCCTTCGCCGATGTGGCCATCGCCGCGATCCTTGTGGCTACGTCGTGGGTGCTGATTCCGAAGCTGGGAGCGGTGGGATTCGCCCTGGCGACCGCCATCGCATATACGGCGGTCAGCGTCCTGCTCGGCGTTCTCGAGTACGCCCACGCCTGGTATCCCGGCGCTGGGTCTGCCCCGGCCGGCCGTCCGGATTTGCCTCCGGCCTGAGGCTCGTCCCGGGGTTGGTCGGTGTCCGAGTGACGGCCCCGGACTCGACGATCAGCGCTCCTCGAAAGCGAAGACCTTCAGGTCGTAAGCCGGCACGGCGACCGATAGCACCGCGCTTCCACCCGAGTGCGAATGGGCGACCTCGACATCGGCGAGGTACTCCTTGGCAACCAGCGAGTCCGGAGGCGAGCGCAAGGCGATCGTGCCCATCCACGGCGTCCCCTGGTTGTTGACCAGCGTCACCAGCGTCTTCCCCGGCGCGCGGCCGACGATGTACTCGATCGGGCCTCCGGCGACTTTGACTGGTGAAACACGCTGGTCGAGCCAGTCGAAGAGCCGGGCACCGACGTTGAGCAGCTGGTCCTTAGCGCTCGACTGCAGGTAGTGGGCCGTCGTCAGGATGACCTGGCCCTTCCCAACCGTGTTGGCGGTGACGAGGGGCTCTCCGGACTCCGTGGCGGCCAGCACCGCGGTGGCGCCCCGCGGAGTCACCTTGGTGAAGGTGAATGGCGGCTCGGCGTACCCGGTGCCGTCTAGCAGCCACCGGGCGAAGCGGGCCTCAGCATCCGAGTTGCTGACACGCACTCCGACAATGGCCTCGTCGGTGGCGATCGCCTGCCCGACGTTGACCACCAGGGTGCCTCCGGCCTCAACCCATGAACGCAGCGCCCGGCGCGTCGCCTCGCCCGGGGCCGCGTCGCCGACCAGCGCGATGACCTTGTAGTTCCGCAAGGCCGACGCCGGGGCGTTGTCGCCGATGAGATCGAGGTTGTCGCCCCAGCGCGTCGGCCCCTTCGGCTCGTAGGGCCGGGGATCGCCGCCAGCTACGAGGTATTCCTTGAACCGCGCCGGGTCGGGCCGGTGGGCCGAGTCGGCGAAGGGCGCCCCGGGTGCGAGCCCGTGCAGCCAGTGTTCCGGGTAGGCGACCTTCAGGAAGTTGTCGAGCATGCGGTCGCCGTCCGAGTACGGGATGTCCCGGTACCAGACCGCCTCCTCCTGGCAGTGCACCCAATGCCGAGGATCGAAGCCGCCGTAGTAGTCAGCCATCAGCGCCATCGAGACCAGCGGAGCGCCGGCGTCGGGGTGGCGGCGCAGCGCGAAGTCGGCGAACTCCCTCACCATCTCTCCCAGCGGGTTGGCCCGGCCGTCCGGGTGCCGATAGCTGGCCGGTTCGAGCTGCAGGACGCGCGCGCCAGAGAGGAAGGCGACGTAGAGGTGGCGGCGCAGGTAGCTGGCGGACGAGCCGCCGGTGAGTCGCCCCGAGCCGTCGAAGGTGGTCGGCGACTGATTGCTCACCCGATAGGCCGAAAGGTCGATGCCCCACCGTCGCTCGAACTGCCGCGCCGCTCCGCGCACGAACGCGATCCCGGTCGAGAGATCCCCGAGCGCGTCAATTCCCCGCTCGAGCAGGCAGACGTCGGCCCCCAGCTCGAAGGCGTAGAACGCGTTCATCGGGAAATCGGTCTGGGCGAGCAATGGACAGCCGCGCTCGGCCGGAGGCTGGCGCAGATAGGTCCCCAGCGGCGGAGAGTCATCGCGGTAGTAGCGGAGAAAAGCGTCGTGCGCCTGGCGCCGGCTCAGCCCCGCGTAGCTCGGCCGGCGAGGAGAAACCCATTGGCCGCCGGACTGGTCCCACTCCTCCATCAGGTTCCAGTAGACGTTCACTCCCGAGGCCCGGAGCCTCGCCAACGCCTGCCGCTGTACCTCGATCGACTCCGCGGTCTGGCCCTCCGTCCGGCTCGCGCCGGCCATGGTGAAGATCACGCCCGCACCGCGCGAGGCGAGGAACTGCTGCATCCCGGAGTCGAGCGGCGGCCAGAGGCTGAACGCGTTGAGGTCGCCGGCGTGAAGGCTCTGCTCGGCGACTGGGTTCGTGTACCCCGCCGGTCCATAGAACGCGTGGGCCAGGATGAGCGGCCCTTCGACTGGGGCCGCCGAGGCCGCTGCCACCGCCGTACTTCTCTCGCCGTCGATCGCGCGCGGGCGGGGAAGGCACGAGCAGGACAGCATCATTGTCGGAGCTGCCAGCAGCAACCCGGCCCAGTGATTGCCCATGCCGGTCGCGCCTCGCGCAAGCTCCCCCGCGTCGGCGGAAGCTGCGCCGGGCAGCCGCCGGCGGCAAGGCTCGCTCCATCAACGGGTGAGCGGCTCACTCAAAACTGCGCCCCGGCGGGCCGACCCGTGGGGGCCGGCCTGTCGGGGCGCAGAGACCAGACAGTGCCGCGTTGCGCTCAGGGCGCTTCGAGCGCGTACACCCGGACGTCCCAGGCCGGCACGGTGGCGTTCACCACGACCTTGCCGTTCTGCAGCGTGCTCCCGACGCTGCTGTCGGCGGTCCACTCGCGCACCGAGTAGGAGCCGCTGGGCGCGTTGAACGACAGGGTCCCGCTCCAGGTCGCCCCCGAGGCGTTGTTGTTGACCAGGGTCACGATGACCTTTCCGCCGTCGAGGTTGACGAGGTACTCGACGTCCGGGCCGGTCACCTTCACCGGCGCGAACTGGCTCTGCAGCGAGTCGAGCAGCTTCTGGCCGACGTTGAGCAGGCGGGTGTTGCCGGAGTCGGAGAGGAAGTCCGGCGTGGTCACGTAGACGAAGCCGCTGCCAACGGCGTTGCGGGTCACGATCGGGCTGCCCGCCGCCTGGGCCAGGACCGCGGCGGTGGTCGGGGTCGCCAGGGCGTAGTTGTACTGCGGCTCGCTCGAAGTGGTGCCGTCCGGCAGCCAGGTCGATGAGCTGGCGCTCCCGCGGCCCCCGGTGAGCTGCAGCCCGGTGAGGCTCTCGGCGCCCGCCGGCAGCTGCTTGGCGTTGAGCACCACGATCCCGCCCTGCTGAACGTACTGGGTGAGCGTGGAGAGCTGCGCCGAGCTCATCGGCGCTCCCGTCGTCAGCACCACCGCGCGGTACGACTGCAGCGCGGAGAGCGGGCTCTGGTTGGTGATGACGTCGAAGCTCTCGCCCCAGCGGCTGTTGCCCATCAGCTCCCAGGGCCGCGGATCGACGCCGTTGGCCAGCGCCTGGCGGTAGGCGGCCCAGGTCGCCGGCTTGTCAATCGACCCGTCAGAGGCGAGCACCTTGGGCGCGCCCGGAGCGAGCTTGCCCCACAGGTTGTAGTCCGGGTAGGCGAGGCCGAAGAGGTTCGACAGGAACTGGTCGCCGGCGGTGTAGGACTTGGTCCAGTACCACTTCTGCGGCCCCTGCATCCATTCGCCGAACTTGGGCTCCAGGCCCGAGTAGTGATCCTGCATGAACGCCACCGGCACGAAGGGCGTGCCGCGCGCCGGATGGCGCTTCACCGCGAAGTCGTCGAACTGCTGCACGGTGAGCCCCAGCGCGTTGAGGGTGCTGCCGCTGGCCGCGCCCGAGATGTAGCTGGCGGCCTCGTTGTGGATGAAGTTGGCGCCGCCCATGTAGGCGATGAACATGTTGCGCTTGAACATGCTCGTCGACCACCCGCTGACCATGCGCCCGTTGGAGTACTCGGTCGGGCCGTCGTTCCAGTAGCGCCAGGTCGAGAAGTCGATGCCCCACGGCTTGCCGCCGTGCTGGCGGGAGGCCCCGCGGATCATCGCCAGGCCGGGCGTCATGCCGCTCATCTCGTCGATGTTGCGCTCGACCAGCACCGCGTCGAGGCCCATGTCGAAGGCGTACTGGGCGGAGAGGGCGAACGAGCAGACCGCCATCCACTTGTGTCCGCGCTGCTGGGGAGACTGGCTCAGGTACGGGCGCAGCTGCTTGGTGTCGAGGTAGAAGCCCATCCAGCTGTCGTAGGCCTGCTGATCCGACATGCCGCCGAAGCTCGGCCGGCCGGTGGCCCAGCAGCCGCCGCCCTGGTCGAACTCTGGCATCGCCAGCCGCCACACGTCAGGGCCGATCTGCTGGGTCAGGCTGGTCAGCAGCGAGCCGGCGTTCGGGTCGCTCGCCGACGGATAGCAGGATGCGACGCCGGCCTCGTCGGGGATCGCGAAGTAGGCGAAGGGCGCCTTGGTGCTCTGCAGGAACTGTTGCTCGCTGCTGGTGAACGGGGTGTGGAAGGTCGCCCCGGTGGTCAGTCCCCAGCTCATCAGCTGCTGGGCGTAGGAGCCCGAGTCTCCGTAGAGCTCGATCATCATCTTGAACGGCGGGCTGCCGGACGGCGCCGGGCTCGCGGACTGGCACTGGCCGCTGGCGCTGCAGCTCTGGCCCGAGGCGCAGCTGCCGCACGAGCCGCCGCAGCCGTCCGAGCCGCACTGCTTGCCGGAGCAGGCCGGGGTGCAGCTCGGCGTCGAGGAGACGCACTGGCCGCTGGCGCTGCAGCTCTGGCCCGAGGCGCAGCTGCCGCACGAGCCGCCGCAGCCGTCGGCGCCGCACTGCTTGCCGGAGCAGCTCGGGGTGCAGCTCGGGGTCGAGGAGACGCACTGGCCGCTGGCGCTGCAGCTCTGGCCCGAGGCGCAGCTGCCGCACGAGCCGCCGCAGCCGTCCGAGCCGCACTGCTTGCCCGAGCAGCTCGGCGTGCAGCCGGGAGTCGGGGAGACGCACTGGCCGCCGGCGTCGCAGCTCTGGCCCGAGGCGCAGCTGCCGCACGAGCCGCCGCAGCCGTCGGAGCCGCATTGCTTGCCAGAGCAGGCCGGGGTGCAGCTGGGGGTCGAGGACACGCACTGGCCGCCGGCGTCGCAGCTCTGGCCCGAGGCGCAGCTGCCGCACGAGCCGCCGCAACCGTCGGAGCCGCACTGCTTGCTCGAGCAGCTCGGGGTGCAGCTGGCGGGGAAGAGCTGGGCGGTGGGGATGGTCTCGGTCGCCTTGCCGGGCGCGGTCCAGGAGAGGTTGATGCTGGCGTTGCCGGTGTGCTCGAAGTACTCGAGCCGCACGTCGTAGCGCCGCCCGGCGGCGAGGGTGATCTTGCCGGAGTTGGTGGTCAGCGAGTGGCGGGTCCAGTTGTTGATCAGCTGCTGGCCGTCGATCCACAGCCGCACGCCGTCGTCGGAGGTGGTCGAGAAGCTGTAGGTGCCGCTGACCGGCGCCAGCACCTGCCCGGTCCAGCGGGCCGAGAAGGTGTCCGCGCCGATCAGCGGCGAGGGGCTGCCCCTGCGCCAGTTGAAGCTCACCTGGCAGTCGAGGCGGGTCAGCTTGAGGTTGGTGAGGTCCTCGTTGTCGTAGTACTCCCCGGTGAGCCCGGTGCCGACGGTCTCGGGCACGAACAGCAGGTCGACGTAGTAGTTGTTGGCCCCGTAGCTGCTGGTGGGGAATCCGCCGCTGGCGGCGCGCAGGAAGACCCCGTTTCCGCCCGCCTCGGCGTCGCTGGGGGCGTAGAGCGGGCCCACCCGGCGGCCGGAGGCGAAGGCCCCGTCCACTCCGGCGTAGTGGCCCTGGGGGGCGAAGTAGCTCACCACGTAGGTGGCGCCGGCCTTGATGGCGACCGGCGAGCTGAAGGTGGCGGTCTGCCAGCCGCTCGCCGTCTCGTTGGCGAAGGTGACGCTGCCCAGCGGCGCCCCGCTGGCGTCCCAGAGGTGGCCGACGTGGGTGCCGCCGTTGGCCGCCGCTTTGTAGAAGCGCACCCCGGCCACCGAGCCGGCCTGCGAGGCGCTGAACTTCAGCCCCAGCTCCATGGCCGACGAGTCGGCGTCGGCGATGGTCGAGGGAACGTCGCTGTCGGTCCACAGGCTGACCGCCCCGGCGAGCGGCTGCTCGCTCGCAGTGAGGCAGTCGGCCGAGCCCGAGCCCGAGCCGCAGCCGGACAGCAGCGCGGCGGCGAGCATCGCAATCGACAAGGTGTGTCTGGTCACAGGTGTCTCCTGACAGCGGGTGAGCGGGTCCCCGGCGCCGGGCGCCGGGTGAACTGGTCCACACCGTCGGCGGGCCGACGGAGTTCACAATCCCGCTTTGCAAGTCAGCGGCCGGACCGGAGCCGCGCCGGGGACGCAGGCGGCGGGGGCCGTGGCGGCGCCATGGCGAGTGCGCAGACCGTAGCGCTCAGGCGACAGGTGTGGACGGGAGGCTACAAGCCGATGGCCCGCGCTCGCCCCAAGAGCCGATCGGGAGCGAGGCGGGCCGTCAAGCGAGCCCTAGGATTGTCGGAGAAGCCGCGAGGAAGTCAGTCGATGCCTGGCACCGGCGTCTGCAGCACCTTGGCCACCGTCTCTCGGGCCGCGGCCAATTCCTCGCCGGTCAGGTCGCTTCCCCGGCGAGCGACCAGCCGGCCGGCCTGGCCGGCGAGATCGAAGACCCGGTAGCACGTCTCTTTGAGATGGGAGCGGGCGACCAGCCTCGCGGTCTCCAGCGGCCCCACCAGGTTCGGGCCGTAGCGCAGAAGGATCCTGCGGTCGGCCTCACAGCTGCCGCGGTAGTTGCCCAGCGAGACCTGCCCGCCCTCCCGGTAGAAGAAGAGCGGCTGGGAAAGCTGCTCGAACCTCGAGCTGCCGCAGGAGCGTACCCACAGCTCCTTGTCCTGACTGCGAGCGAAACTCGGGTCGTAGGGGAAGCGGCGCAGCCAGGCCCGGCGGGCCATCACCGAGGGATGGATCGGCCCGCCGAAGCGCAGCACCTCGCGCGGGTCGCGCAGGTTGGCTCGCGCCCCGCGCAGCAGCGACGGGCGGTCCTGGTCGTCGATGGCGATGGCTGCGGTGCCCAGCACGTCCACCTCGGGGTGCTGCTCGAGGTAGCTCCGCTGCGCCGCCACCCGCTGCGGGTGGGCCAGGTCGTCGCCATCCATCCGACAGACGTATTCGTTGCGCGCCAGCTGGGTGATCTGGTTCAGCCGCGCCGCCAGCCCGCGGTTCCCCCTGTCGGCCACCAGCCGCACCCGCGGGTCGCGCACCGCCGAGGCGATCTCCAGAGATCGATCCCTGGATCCGTCGTCGACCAGGATCAGCTCCCAGTCCTGGTAGGTCTGCGCGAAGATCGATCGCAGGGTGCGCACCAGCGTGCGCTCGCAGTTGTAGAACGGCAGGCCGATCGTCACGCCCAAGGCACCCTCCTCTTCCGGTGGTCGCCAACCCTCTCCAGGCGCCGCCGTTCACCCGGCGCTCGCGCCGCGGCCGCCCCCGTCGCCGCGCTCGGCGCTGGCCGCCTGCCGCTCCCTCTCCCGAGCCCGCTCGAGGTCGGCCGCGACATCCAGCGGGAAGCCCACCTGCTCGATGTCCTGCTGCGGCGTGACATTGGATCTCAGCAGCACCTGGACCACCGTCAGCGCCAGGATCTTGAGGTCGAGCCACAGGCTCCAGTGGTCGACGTACCAGACATCGAGCGCCAGCCGCTCCCTGAACTTGAGGGTGTGGCGCCCGCGCACCGCCGCCAGCCCGGTGATCCCCGGCCGCAGGTCGTGGCGGCGCCGCTCCTCGGGAGTGTACTTGTCCAGGTACTCGACCAGCAGCGGCCGCGGCCCCACCAGGCTCATTTCCCCGCGCAGCACGTTCCACAACTCGGGCAGCTCGTCGATGCTCGTCGCCCGCAGGAACCGCCCCAGCCGCGTGGTCCGCTCCCTGTCGGTCAGGTAGTAGACCTGGCCGGGCCGCGGCGGAACCATGGTCCGGAACTTGAGCAGCGTGAATGGCCGGCCCCCCAGCCCGGGGCGCGTGTGGCGGAACAGGATCGGCCGCCCCTGGGAGAGCAACGCTGCCAGCGCGGTGCCGAGCAGCACCGGGGAGAGCACGATTCCTCCGGCGACGGCGCCGAACAGGTCGAGGCTGCGCTTGGCCGCGAGGGCAACTCTACGCAGAGGCATGACCATTCTCCTGAGGTGAGGTTGGCTTGAGACGCGGCACGGGCGGCGGGCCACGGGAATCGCCCTCGGCCGGCGGCCGGCCCGAGCGCGCCGCGTGCTTGGGGTGCTGGTCGCCCACGGCCCCGCGGCGCCGCTGGAGGCGGTAGTCGGGCGCCACCATCTCCCGCGCCGCGGCGCCATGGCGGCGCCCGGCGCTCACGTTCAACTCGCTGCCAGGCTCGGCGGTCACTCGCAAGCAGCTCCCGGGGCACGAACTCGCGGCAGCGACAAGCTAGGTTCGCCAACCGCCGAGAAAAGCCCACCGCGACCGAGCCACTTGGGTCGGCGCCCCCCGGGCGCGCGCCATCGCGGGAGGCCTGCTTGCCGCCCCGGCCGTCGATCGCCAACAAGCGGTCCAGAAAACGCCGCGCACTTTCCGCGGCGCACGGCGACGCGAAGCGCTGCCATGACTCGCAGGGGGGAACGAGATGAGACGTGCCTTCGGGTGGCTGTTGGGGTGGGGAGCCCACCAAGGGCGGCCGGTGGTCATCCTGGTGCTCGACTCAATCGCCATCACCCTCGCCTTCCTGGCGGCGGTCCTCGCCGGGGTCGAGGGCGCTCTCTCCGAGCCGACACAACGGGCGGCGCTGCTGGTGCTGCCGGTGCTGGTCGTCTGCCGGCTGATCGCCATCGTCGCCGCGCGGCTGCACTGCTGGTCGTTCACCATGTCCGGGTTCTCCGAGGCGCTGCGGCTGGCGCTGGCCATGCTCGCCGGCAGCGTCGGCTGCATCGCGGCCAGCTCGCTGGTCGTGCCCGGGGGGCAGCCGCGCTCGGTGTGGGCGCTGGAGCTGTTCTTCACCACCACCCTGCTCGCCGGGCTGCGCTTCGGGCCGCGCGTCGCCTTCAGCTGGTGGCGGGACCGGGTGCGCAGCCGCACCGCCGCCCGCACCATCATCGTCGGCTTCGGCGGGGCGGCGGAGATGCTGGCCCGGGACATCGGCCGCACCTGGGACAGCCCGTACTCGGTGGTCGGCTTCGTCGACCAGTACTCCCACCCGCTCGGCATGCGCCTGGCCGGCAAGCCCTTCCTCGGCCAGATCAAGGACCTGCCGGCGCTCATCGAGCGCCACGGCGTGGCCATGGTCCTGCTGGCCATTCCCCAGCTTCCGGCCAAGCGGGTGCGCGAGCTGCTGGGGACCTGCCACCGGGTGCGGGCCCGCTTCAAGATCATCCCCTCCTCCTTCCTCGAGGTGGACCGGCGCATCTCGGCCTCGATGCTCCACGACCTGTCGCCGGCCGACCTGCTGGCCCGCGACGAGATCGCCTTCGACGAGCAGCAGCTGCGCGAGCTGGTGCGCGGCCGCAGCGCGCTGGTCACCGGCGCCGGCGGCTCGATCGGCAGCGAGGTCTGCCGGCAGCTGGCCCGCTACGGGGTCAGCAAGCTGGTGATGGTCGACCTCAACGAGAACGAGCTCTACCTGCGCAGCCGCGAGCTGCGCGAGCAGTACCCGGCCCTGGAGCTGAGCGCCCAGGTGGCCGACATCCGCGAGCAGGCGCCGCTGCTGCGCCTGGGGCGGCGCTTCCGCCCCCAGTACGTGGTCCACGCCGCCGCCCACAAGCACGTGCCGCTGATGGAGGACGCCCCCGAGGAGGCGGTGAAGAACAACATCTTCGGCACCCTCTACGTCGCCAACATGGCCCGCCGCTGCGGCGCCGAGCGCTTCGTGCTCATCTCCACCGACAAGGCGGTCAACCCCAGCTCGGTGATGGGGGTCTCCAAGCGCGTGGCCGAGATGGTCACCCGCCAGCTGGGGCGCGCCTCGCCGACCAAGATGACCGCGGTGCGCTTCGGCAACGTGCTCGGCTCGGCGGGCAGCGTGGTGCCGCTGTTCCGCCAGCAGATCGCCCGCGGCGGCCCGGTGACGGTCACCGACCCGGAGTGCACCCGCTACTTCATGACCATTCCCGAGGCGGTGGGGCTGGTGCTGCTGGCCGGCCTGGGCGACTACGGCGAGCTGTGCGTGTTGGAGATGGGCGAGCCGATCCGCATCGCCGACCTGGCCAAGCACTTCATCACCATGTCCGGCCACGTCCCCGACGAGGAGATCCGCATCGTCTACACCGGGCTGCGCACCGGGGAGAAGCTGCACGAGGAGCTGCTGACCGAGCAGGAAGAGCACACCGTCGAGGTGCGCAACCGGATCCGGGTCGCCCGCGCCGCCCTCCCCCCGCAGGAGTTCTCCGCCCGGCTGTCGGAGCTGCGCTACCTGGCGGACATGGGCGACCGCCAGGGGGTGCTGCGCACCCTGCACCTGCTGGTCCCCACCTACCAGGTGGCGGAGGGCACCGCCGCGCTGGCCGCCGAGGGCGCCGCCGCGCCGCGCAACGTGGTGGCCGAGGCCGCCGCCGAGCCCGCCCTGACCCTGGCCCCCTAGCCGCAGACCATGCACTGCCATTCCTGGAGCAGCCGATGACCGAGGGCGACAAGTCGCGAGCAGCCGAGATGAAGAAGCTCGAGATCGTCCCCGGACAGGGCCGCCCGGCGCCCCGGCCCGGCCCGCCCCCGAACCCCGGCCGCCCGGAGGAGTTCGGCCTGGCCGACCTCGGGCGGGCGGCGCTGGAGCGGCGCTGGACCATCGCCGGGCTGCTGCTGGCGTCGCTGGCCGCCGCCGCCGCCTACCTGGCGCTGGCCAC
>JBBIQS010000063.1:0-48442 GCA_037442205.1 Myxococcales bacterium | reverse complement strand
GTCGGTTTTCTCCCGCTGGCGGCGTCGCGCCGGAAATCGAACCCGCAAGGTCTATCGGCTGGCACCGTCCGATTCAAGAGAGACGGTGCGCCGAAGGGTAGACCCCGGCCGGGGCGGGGCGAGCACAGCCGACGGAGGTGCGGGTCGCCCGAGGCCCTCGGGCGACCGCTACAGGACGGGGGGCGGAGGGGCGCTGTTGGCGGCCTTGTTCAGGTTGCCTTGCCCGTCCTCCCCATTTCCGCCCTGGGCCTTGTACTCGAAATCCGGAGTGTCGTTGGTGACCAATGCCTCGGCGCTCAGCAGGGTGGGATCGACCGCTCCGTCGGCGCGCCGCGGCGCGAGGGTGCTGGAGATGCACAGGGCGCCGACGAAGACGCTCTTGTCGTTGTCGTGCGTCCAGTCGTTCTTGGCCGGGGGCAGCTCGTCCATGTTGTCCCGGACGTAGAGGAAGACGTCGCTCTTGCCGTCCGAATCGAGGTCCACGAACAGCTCCGGGTGATTGGTCCGGAGGGTGGCGTCGGTGGGCACGGCCGAGGTGCAGGGGTCGGTGGCGCACTTCCCGGAGTAGAGGGAAGCGCTCATCCACTGGCCCTTCACCGGGTTGTAGACCGCCGGGTTGGCCAGGTAGCTGTTCAAGCTCCCCCAATGGTTGAGGAAGTATCCCTTGGCCAGCTGCAGCCCGGCCTGGGCGCAGCCCTCCCGGAGCGGCTCGCGGCTCCTCTGGATGGCTCGGTTGCGCCCCGCCCCGGCGTAGAGGAACAGCCCGGCCACCAGCAGCAGCAGCACCGCCGACAGGCCCATGGTCACCAGCAGGGCGGAGCCCCGCTCATTCCGATGGCCAGCCATCACAGACTCCCCGGTGAGAGGTTGGGCAGCTCGAAGGTCCGGCTGGCGAGCATCCGCCGGTAGCCGTCGGGATTGGCGCCGGTCTGCACGTGGTTCTCCACCTTGGCCAGCGGCGTCGCCGTCGAGGGAGTGCCGCTGCCGGTCTGAGAGAGGCCCGAGCCCCGGACCACCACGCTCACCCGGATGGCGCGCAGGGCATTGGTGGTGCCTCCCAGCAGATCCTGGCGGCTGCTGACGAGCCCGCCGGCGCCGCCCAGCGCCGACAGGTTGCTCAGGGCGGTGCCGCCGAGGCCCGCGGCCGAGAACTGGGGTGCAGAGCCCAGCCCGTCCACCCAGATGAAGCCCGCCGGGTCGCCGTTGCCCGCGTAGTCCAGGCCATAGGCGATCTGCAGGTCCTCGATGTTCTGCTGCACCAGGGTCGGGGCGCCATCATCGACGAACAGAGCGGCCGTAGCGGGCTGCTTGGCGAGCGCGGTCTTGGCGTTGGTGACCGTCCCGCCGCCACCGGTGGAGGTCTTGACCTTGGCCCGGTACAAACCCGGGACGCCGTTGGCGTCACGATCGACGAAGTAGTGCCAGACGTTTACCCGGAAGACCAGGTCTCCGACCTGGAGGCTGCTCTTGGTGGGAGAGGTCGAGAGCCCGGAGCTCACCTCGGCGAAGCTGATGGTGCCGAGCGTGGCGTCGAGCACCGAAGCGGTCAGCAGCGCCCCGGTGCGCAGGTTCGAGGACATCAGCATGTCCCCGTCGGCGAAGGTGCCGGTGCAGATCACCGTCGGCAGGCCCAGCTTGACCGAGGCGATGCGGGTCGCCGCCCCCGGGTCGCCGGCGGTCGAGCCGAGGCTGGGACACCCCTCCCGCATCGCGTTGCCGTCGGGCACCACCACCCACATTTCGTCAGGGGCGGTGGCGCTTCCGTCGGTGCCGAAGATGGGGCTGACGAGCTGGTTCTTCCCGTTGCTGTGCACGTAGAGGCCATTCGGGGCTCCCAGCCCGGCCAACCTCACCGACTTGGCCAGCTCGCCCATGGCCATCCGGGCTTCGTCCGATTCCTGGACGCGGATCTCGCCGTCGCGGGTCAGCCGCACTCCGGTGATCATCAGCGAACTGGCCAGCGCCACCGCCACCAGCAGGATGGCCGAGGCCACCAGCAGCTCGACCAGCGTCATGCCAGACTGCCTCTTTCGGGCGTTCATTGGACGACCACCTCCCGCTGGACCACCGCTCTGTGGGCGGGGTCGCCGGCGCGGCTCACCCTGACCCAGACCGTGCGGCCGATGCCGGAGACGGCATTGGCGCCGGTGAACGGGACGCCGTTGAGGACCACCGTCTCGCGGCAGAAGGTTCCCGCGGGGATGGCGGCGTCGGCGCAGCTGGCCGCCTGGAGGTTGACCGGGGTCACCACCCCGTCCTCGTGAACCTCGAACAGGCCCTGGGGATCGATCTTCCAGGGGGCGGCCCCGATCGCCTCCAGGTCGGGGGAGGTGGTCAGGTCGACCGCCGCTTGGGCGATGAGCCTGCGGTCCTTGAGCAGGACCCCCTGGGCGTAGGACTCGGCCAGCGCCGCGGCGTACTGCCGCAGCTGTCCCTCGCCGACGTTCTTGGTGGCGGCGGTCATCCCCATCAGGGCCCCGAGCATGGCCACCCCCATCACCGTCAGGGCCACGGTGACCTCGAGCAGGGTGAAGCCGCCAGTTCGCTTGCGTCGATTCATGATCGCCCTCACTCGAACCACCGCAGGATCCAGCTGCGCAGCATCGTGAAGCCGCTCTCCGGACGGGAGCTCTTGTCCGCCGAGGACTGAGCGGCGGTCTTCTTGGCGCCGGACAGGTCCACTCGGTTGATGGCGCTGACTTCGCACCCCAGCACCGAGATGGTGCTCCCGCCGCTCGGCGCGTAGAGGGTCACGCCGCCGAAGTTGGCGTATTTGCTGACCAGCTGCTCGTGCGTGCTGCTCGCGACGGCGGTGCCCAGGTTGATCATGTAGGAATGACCGCCCAGCGTGCCCGACACCTTCATGATGTCGCTGGGTACGACGCCGGTGGCGGTGCCGAAGAAGACCGACTGTCCGGAAACGACGATCGCGCCGTAGATCCGCTCTCCGGCCGGGAAGGTGTCCGGGAAGCCGGCCGGCTCCTGGAGCACGCCGCTGCCCTGGGCGGCGGCGCAGGAGGAGGTGGCGTCGAAGGCCGCCGCCGCCGCCAGGTTCTTGCCGCCCGACCAGCCGTAGATCGGGACCCGGTAAGCGGGCTTGTAGGGCAGCACGTGCAGCCGGCCGCTGATGGTGCTCGGGCTGCCCAGCGAGTTGGCGCCGCCGGTCCCGAAGATCAGCACCAGCTCGTTCCCGAAGCCAGAGAGGCTCATGCCGGACGGGATGGTGTCGGGGACCCGGGCCACCGAGAGGTTGGTGCCGATCGGCTGAGACTCGCTCGCGCCGGCCGCCTGGAAGGCGTCGAAGAGCGGGTACTTGCAGGGCGAGGCCGCCGAGCAGGCGCAGGAGCCCCCGTTGCTTGCGGTGGAGAGGTTGACGTTCACGCCGGTCAGCCCGTCCAGCTCCCAGATCCGCCCCTCGAAGTCGCCCACCAGCACCCGCACGACTCCGGCTTCGAGGTAGAGCACCGACACCGACGGCGGCACGACGTTGTCCACGTCCGGCGGAGTGGGCAGGTACTTCCGGTACTCGTGCTCCCACTGCCAGACCTTCTGGCCGGTGGCGGCGTCGATGGCGAAGACCTCGACCCCCTGCCTGCCCGCCGGCATGTTGGTGGCGGCGTAGACCAGGAATCGAGGCGCCAGCCCGTCGCGCACCCGGGCAATCGCCAGCCCGGCAGATCCCCCCAGGTCCTGGAAGTCGTAGGCCTTGGTCATGGTGCGGCCAGAGTCGGGCTCCGGGTAGGGGAAGTAGCTGGTGGTATCCTCGTTCCACTTCGCAACGTCGCAGGCGCCCGGCAGCGCGCTCTTGGTGCCGTTGACGGTCGGAGTGCAGCTGTCGAAGGCCGAGACCTTGTTGGCCAGGCCGTCGCTGAGCAGCGGGATGGGCGAGAAGGTCGCGCTGCCCGAGGGCGCGCCGGCGATGTCCCACAAGAGCCGCGGCTTGAGCGGGTTGGTGACGTCCATCGCGAACAGCTCGTTGCTCTCCTTGCCCAGCGACTGCACCAGCACGGAGTGCCACTCGCGCAGCCCGCTGCCGCCGAAGTCGGCGAAGGCGTCGAACACCAAGGGCGAGGAGTCGACCTTGGCGCTGTTGGAGCGCAGCCGCGGCAGCTGGCTGGCCGGCAGGTAGCTCCAGAGCTCGGTGCCGAAGGGCGGGGTGGTCCCGGCGGCGAACTTGGCGGAGTAGTCGGTGGCGAAGGCCTTGCTGGCGTCGCGGTTGGCGTCGGCGGCGGCGTTGCCGTAGGGGAAGTTGACCGCCGCCGCCGGGCCCTTGTACCCGCTCCCGCCGCCGACGTAGAAGGCGTGCAGCTGGCCGTCGTAGCCGGCGGCGTAGGCCACTGTCGGCCGGTGGGCGCCCTTGTCGAGGACGTTGACGCTGGGGTCTACCACCGCCGGCGTCGAGTGCGGGAACCCGCCGAGGCCGGCGACGTTGTCGTCGTTCTCGGTGCACTGGGTGTAGGTCGGGGTCAGGATGGCCGGGTCGCCCGCCCAGCAGAAGCCCCTGACCCGCTGGAGCATCACCGCCACGTTGGGGACGTCCAACAGGTACTGCTTGAGGTTGGCGGCGGAGAGGTTTTTCCAGTTGGCGTTGGTGTTGGCGTTGGAGTAGTTGAGCGACTCCTGCAGGTCGCACAGCCCGTCGGAGCCGACCACCAGGTGCAGCGAGGTGTCCACGCAGTTCGGGTTGGTGTTCTCGCAGCTGTCGTAGACGGCCGAGGTGGTGCGCTCGGGGATGCCCATCACGTCGACGCAGCCGGTGGCCGGGACGGTGGCCGTGAGCACCTTGCCGCTCACGCTCTCGGGCATCCAGCCCATCTGCAAAACGTCGTTCGGGGCCGCGGCACCGCCGGCCAGGGTGGGCTTGTCGGCCGGGTAGCCGCCGAAGTAGGTGAAGAGGTTGCGCTCGCCGGGCGCGGGCGAAATTCCGGGGTTCAGGACGTTCTTTGCCGACCAGGACTGGGCGGCGTCGAGGCGGGACTCCCCGATGTTCAGGCCGCCGGAGTCCAGCACGTGGGCCCGCAGGTCGCCGGGGAAGTAGGGGAAGACCCATTTCCCGGCCCCGGTGATGTCGAAGGTCATGACGTTGGGGTTGGCGTTGTAGCCGCTGACCGATTCGTAGGTGGGGGCGAGCAGCAGGTCGGGGTAGGTCGGTGCATCGTTGTTCCCGTAGACCACCACCGGGGCGGCGAGCGCCCGGTCCGAGGAGACCGGATCGCCGCTGAGGTTGAGGGTCGAGTTGAGCACGATGCGCGAGCCGACCGGCAGGCCGGAGACGTCGTGGCCGACGACGTAGACCACGGTGCCATACTTCTTGTCGGAGTCCTCGCCCATCACGAAGGCGTCGTTGATGGCGGTGGAAGCGACGTTCTTGTCCTTGGTGCGCACCATGACGTTGGTGAAGGTCGCGTACTTGCCGCCGTTGGCAAGGTTTTCGTGGAAGCCCTTATTGGTGCCGCTGGTGGTGGTGTAGGTCCAGTCGCCGACTTGGCTGAAGACGTTGCCTGGGACGCCGAACTCGACGCAAGCCGCCGTGGCGAGGGCTCCGGGGTCTGTGCAGTTCTTGCCGCTGAAGGTCTGCTGGGGGACGATCGTTCCCCCAGTGGCAGCGGTCGCGGGCGTGGAAGTGGCCGATTGGGATTTGCCGACCGCGGTCAGCAGAAAGTTCGAGCCCGAAGGGGGGCCGCCGGTGCCCCATTCGCCGTTCTCGTAGGAGGTGATGCTGGCGCACTCGGTCATGATGTTGCCGCCCGAGTGGACGAAGGTCACCACCGAAGCGAGCGAGGTGGCCTGACCGCCGTTCGCCTCCCAGTGCGGCGCCCAGAACAGGTTGTACTGGCGCTGGAGCTTGGCGTTCTTCTGGTTCAGGATTCCGTTGGGATAGACGTTGGTGGTGGAGCCGTCGTTGTACTTCAGGTCGGCGTCGGTGAAGAAGTCGTAGATGACTCCGTGGAAGACCTTGTCGCCCCTTTTTATGGGATCGGCCGGCGTGTTGGTGACGGCGCCCGAGGATCCGTTGCGGGTGCAGGCGGAGACGTTGCCCACCGGGCAGCCCTCGCTGTCGGCGTGGTTGGTGCTGTTCAACACCCATAGCCCGGCGATCCGGATGTACTTCTCGAGCACCTGCCGAATCTCGGGGTCGGCAAGCACGAACGGCTTCGGTGCCTCGTTGATGCGCCGGCTGACGTTGGCCTTGAAGGACGCAGTCGCCTGGTGCATGTAGACGTAGTGGCATCCGCCGGAGATCTCCACGCTGGCGACGGTCTTCACGCCGCTGCTGAGCGCGGCGGCGGTGCAGCGGTTGGTATCGTTGTAGGCCTTCTGCCCGTCGCTGAAGATGTCGATGGCCGCCTTGGGGGGGAAGCCATCCGCTGTGGCGGCGTTGGTCGCCGGGTCCCGGTCGCCATTGCGGATCAGGTCGATAACCGCCTCGGCGTCGGACCAGTCGATCACGAACGGGCCGCCGAGGTAGTGGACGGCGTTGAAATTCCCGGCGGTGGTCAGGTTTGCCCCGGTCTTGTACCGCGGCCAGGCCTGGGTGTCGTCGAAGGTCGGCACCGCTCCATCGGCGTAGTATCCGTTCGTCAGCTGCGCGAAATCCTTGGTGTAGTCGACCGGGACGACCGGCTGCTGGCTGGCGTTGGAGATGGAGAAGTCGCAGCCGTCGCTCACCCATCTCGGGTCGTTGGGAGAGGGCACGCCGGCGTTGAATTGGCTGAGGTTGGTCGGGATGCAGCGGTTGGGCGCGACCTTGTTGGGGTTGTTGACGATGTAGACGGTCACCTTCCTTTTCTCGTTGAGGTGGCCCGTCTGGTTGGCCAGCAGGATTCGGTAGACCAATCCATAGGCGGAGGCCATGCCTCCCTGGGTCTGGAAATAGGACTGCATCGGGATGATCAGCGACCCCTTGCTGAAGGTCACTTCGTCTGCCCAGGCCGGCGAAGCCAGCGACAGCACGATGGCCGCCGCTCCTGCCGTGATCAGTAGGTTTCGTCGCATGAGCGCTCCTCCGCAATGAGCCGACCGTCCCTGGCTTGCACAGCGGGGACCGAGTCCAACCCCCCGGAAACACTCGGATCGTCGGACGGGTGCCCTCCCGGCGGCCTGCAAAGTTTGCGGTTCCCACCAGGATTTGCGGGCTTGGGGGCTGAACGCCGTTGCAGTGGCCTGGGTCCGGCGGCGTGGAGAGGGCGGAGGAAAATCTTCCCCGCCGGCCCTTTTCCTGCTCCGATCTTGGCGGTCCCCTGATGCCCCGGAATTCGCCATGACCGGTCCCGAGCCCTCTGTGGAGCAGACCAGCAGTTTGCCGGGTGCGCCCGCCGACGCGCTGGCCAGCGAGCAGCAGCTGGGCGGCAGCTCCGCGTCGCGGGCAGTCAACTCCTGGCTGCTGGCGCTGTCGCGCGCCGCCCGCTCCTTCTCGCTCTACGACCCGAAGAACGCGATGGTCCGCTCGCTGATCGGCGAGTACCGGGCCAAGGCCGAGGTCATCCTCAAGCAGGGCCCGGTCAAGCTGGAGGTCCGGGCCTTCGAGCTGGCGTTCGAGGGCGAGGAGGTCTACGTCGAGAAGGATCGCGAGCGTTCGCTGGCCTTCCGCCTGTTCCGCGACGGCGTCCGCGGGCTGACCCTCAAGCCCGATGTCAGCTGGGAGGAGCAGCTCAAGCTGCTGGAGATCTTCTCGGTCCGCTACTCCGGGGTGCGCCAGCAGGAGGACGACCTGGTCACCCTGCTGCGCAAGGCCTCGTTCAAGGGAGTGGAGATCGAGGCGGTCGAGGGCTTCAAGCCGGACGAGGAGACCCCGGAGCAGGGCGCCGCGCAGGCAGAGAGCGCCGAGCCGGGCGCGGTGGCCCCGGCCTCGCTCTCGCGCCGGGCGCTCCCCGAGGACTTCGATCATCCGCTGCCGGCGCTCGGCCAGATGGGGCGCGCCGCCTTCGTCGCTCCGAACGCCGAGGCGCTGGCGCGGCTGGCCGCCGAGGAGGGCCCGGCGCGGATGCCGGTGTGGGCGGTGCGTGCGGTGGGCGAGGCCTTCCAGCTCGCCCGCCCGCCGTCGCCGCTGCTGGAGGTGGCCGAGGCGCTGGACTTCGCCGAGGAGGTCCGCGCCTACCTGCTGGTCGAGGAGCGCGCCGATGCGCTCTTCGAGCTGGGGGCGATGCTCGCCTCATTCCTGAGCGCGGACCCGGCGCAGCTCGCCCAGCAGATGAAGCAGTTCGTCGATCAGCGCTTCCTGGAGGTTGCCGCCCACTCGCTTCCCGAGGGCGGGCCGCTTCCGCCCAAGCTGGTGGCGCTGCTCGACCGCGATCCGCTCCACTCATTCGAGCTGGCGGCGGCGCTGGTGGAGCAGGAGCTGGGCAAGAAGTACCAGCGGCAGGCGCTGGCGCTGCTGGTCCTCCTCGGCCGGGCTCACCTCAACAAGATTCTGGAGAAGATCCGCACCGTTCCGCCGGCGCAGGCGGCGGGCTACCTGGAGGCGCTGCGCGAGCTGGATCCGGCCAGGGCGAGCCAGGCCGCGCTCGAGCTGGCGCCGCGGGCCGAGCCGGCGATGCAGCTGAACATCCTGCTGATGCTCTCGGCCGGGCCGCTGTCGCAGGAGGCGGCGAACCTGGCCAAGCAGCTGCTGTGCTCGCCCGATCCAGGAACTCGCCGCGAGGTGGTTCAGGTGCTGGCCAAGCGCGGCGGACCGCGCGGCTTCCCGCTGCTGCACGACTACCTGGCGGCGCAGGCCCCGGCGGGGATCGAGTTGGAGATGGCGGAGGAGATCGCCGTGGCGCTGGCCGAGCTCTCGGCGCGCACCGCACTCGCCAGCTTCGAGGCCTGGGCCAAGCCCGGCACCAAGGGGCTGCTGGGGCGCATCAACGAGGTCCCCGGAGCGCGAGTGCTCAGGTGGGCGGCGGTGGCCGGGCTGGCCAAGCTCCCCGGCTCCGAAGCGGAGGCGCTGCTCAAACAGATCCAGGAGCGGGAGAAGGGCGACGCCGAGCTGCACCGGCATGTCCTGAAGGCACTGTCGACGCGCCGGCGCGGTGCCGCTCCTCCGAATCCAGCCTCGACTCCGGCCCCCGCCGCGAGTCCCGCGCACGCTGCCGCGCCAGCACCCACTCCAACTCTTGCGCCATCCCTCGCGTCTGTGCCCGCGCCGACGCCCGCGCCCGCGGCCAAGGCAGTGGCGGTTCAGACTCCGGCGGCGCCCGCGGCGACGAGCGTCGCGGAGAGTCCGGCGCCGGTCTCGCTGCTGCCGACGGCGGTGGAGGAGAACGCCGACGCCTCGGAGAGCGCGCTGCGCCAGGCGCAGAGCCAGCTCGGCCGCGCCATCGAGCGGGCGCGGGTGGGTGAGGACCGCGAGCTGGCTGCGCTGGTCCGCGAGCAGGGCGAGCACCTGGTCAGCCTGCTCTCGGGCCTGCTGCGGATGGGGAAGATCCACGCCGCCGACAACCGCGCCTTCGACCAGCCTGTGGCCGAGCTCTCCAACCAGATGGCCCGGCTGGCGGAGGCGCTGGGGGCGATCCATCTGCTGACGGTGGAGGATCAGGTCTACATCAACGAGATCCGCATCCGGTTGGCGGACCGCGGCGGGCGCGGCAACGAGCTGGCGAGCGAGTTCTCGCGCCACAACATCGGCGGCATCGTCTTCTTCGCGCCGCTCGCCGCGCCGCAGGTGCGGCTGCTGCTCTCGGCTTTTGCCTCCAAGGCGCCGGAGACCGGCCAGCGGAACGCGCTCGCCGAGCAGCTGCGCGCCAAGGGGCTGGACAGCCTCGAGCTTCAGGGCACCTACCGCTTCCGCAAGGCCGGAGAGGCGAAGGCCAGTCCGGTGGCGGCGGCACCGATCAGCGCCCCGGGAAACCTGGCGGTCAGGGCGCTGGCGGCGGTGGACGAGGCCTACCAGAACCTGGCGATGGGCCGGCAGCCCAATCCGCTGACGCTGCGACGCATCATCACCGAGATGCTGGAGGGCGACCTCGGCTCGCCGCAGCTGTTCGGGCTGCGCAAGCCGGAGCGGGCGCTGGCGGCGCACGCGGTGCGCACTGCCCAGCTCTCGCTGCTGCTGGCGCGGCAGGCGCAGCTCTCCCAGGAGACGATGCAGGACCTGGGGCTGACCGCGCTCTACCACGACGTGGGCTACGCGCTGAGCGAGCCGTCGGCGGCGGTGGATCTGGCGCGGCATCCGGGAGCGGGGGCCAAGATGATGCTGCGCCAGCGGGGGTTCAACTTGGCCAAGCTCAGGCGCTTCCTGGGGATTGCGCAGCACCACCGGGAAGCGAGCGTGGCCGGGACTTCGTTGCCGGGGCGCATCCTGCGTATCGCCGAGGACTACGACAACCTGGTGCACCGCGGGGCGAACCTTTCGCCGGCGCAGGTGCTGGCGGGGATGCTGGCCGGCAGCGGGACGCGCTACGACCCGGCGCTCTTGCAGCTGTTCGTCAACGCGCTGGGGCGCTTCCCGCCGGGGACGCTGATCGAGCTCGACGACGGGCGGGTGGTGGTGGCGCTGGGGCTGCCGCGCAGCCCGGAGACCTTCGAGCGGCCGCTGGCCCGCGTGTTGCGGATGCCCGGAGGCATTGCCGCGCCGGCGAATCTGCCGCTGATTGATCTGGCGGCCGAGCGGCCGATGAAGAGGATCCTGGCGAGGCTGTAGGTGGCTGTGATTCTTCGGGCGGCCGGTCTGCCTCCGTTCTTCCCGAGCGGAGCCAGCGCGCAGCGCTGGCGAAGTCGAGGGGGCGCTGAATTGGGCAGCGAGCCCCTCGACTCCGCGGCTGCGCCGCTACGCTCGGGGTGACCGGACGCGGAGTTTCCGCGGAGCCCAACGTACTGTCGCGGCGGCCGCGCCGCATCGCTCGAGGCGAACGGTTGCGGCTACTGCTTCTTGGCGGCGAAGATCTTCTCGGCGACCTTGTCGAGCAGCTCGCCCAGCCCCTCGCCGGTGGCCGAAGAGATTTCCACCACCTTGAGCTTCTTGCGCTTGAGCTTCTTGATCGCCTGGTCGGCGCGCTCGCGGGCCTCGGGGACGTCGATCTTGTTGAGGGCCACGATCTGCGGCTTCTTGGAGAGATTCTCGTCGTAGAGCTTGAGCTCGCGGTTGAGGGTCTCGAAGTCCTTGATCGGATCGCGGTCGTCGCCGGGGCTGGTGCAGTCGAGCAGGTGGACCAGCACCCGGCAGCGCTCGACGTGCTTGAGGAACTGGTGCCCGAGCCCCGCGCCCTCGTGCGCGCCCTCGATGATGCCCGGGATGTCGGCCATCACGAACGACAGCCCGTCCTTGTACTGCACCACGCCCAGGTGCGGCGTCAGGGTGGTGAACGGGTACTCGGCGATCTTGGGCTTGGCCTTGCTGACGTGGCTGATCAGCGTGCTCTTGCCGGCGTTGGGATAGCCGAGCAGGCCGACGTCGGCCAACAGCTTGAGCTCGAGGACCACGTCCTTTTCGTCGCCGGGAGTGCCGGGCTGGGCGAAGCGCGGCGCCTGCCGGGTCGAGGTGGCGAAGTTCATGTTCCCCAGGCCGCCCAGCCCGCCCTGGGCCAGCACCACCTGCTCGCCGTTGGTGGACATGTCGAACAGCACCTGCCCGCTGTGCAGGTCCTTGATCACCGTCCCCACCGGCACCTTGAGGACGATGTCGTGGCCGTCCTTGCCGTTGCAGTCGTTGCCGCCGCCGGGCTCGCCGTTGGGCGCCTTGTGGATCGGCTGGAAACGGTAGTCGAGCAGGGTGGTGTTGTTCTCGTCGGCCACCAGGAAGATGGTGCCGCCCTTGCCGCCGTCGCCGCCGGAGGGGCCGCCCTTGGGGACGAACTTCTCCCGGCGGAAGGCGACCGCTCCCTTGCCGCCGTCGCCGGCCTTGACGTGGATGGTGACTTCGTCGACGAACTTCACAGCGGACCTTCGATCTTTCCCTGGGATTCTTCCCAGGACTTCGGCCAACCGAGCGCCCGGTCACCCAGGCTCAACAGCCGGCCGAGGGGCCCTCGACTACGTCTGCCCTGAGCTTGCCGAAGGGGCTCGGGCCGAACGGAGAACTCGGAGCACGGACTCAATCCCAGCAACAACACGCCAGACAGACGAAAGCCGCGCGGCGCCAGCGAAGGCGACCGCGCGGCTCAATCGTCTCAGCGGCGACCGGACTTAGGCCTTGGCGACCGGAGTCTTGGCCAGCAGGGCCTTGAGCTGCTCGGGGGTGTAGACCGAGACCTTGGTCCGGCTGCGCCCCTCGCGCTCGTAGCGCACCAGGCCGTCCTGGGTGGCGTAGATGGTGTGGTCGCGGCCGATGCCGACGTTGTTGCCCGGGTGGACCTTGGTGCCGACCTGGCGGACCAGGATCGCGCCCGAGTTCACCGTCTCGCCGGAGTAGACCTTGACGCCACGCCGTTGACCCGGTGAGTCACGGCCGTTGCGCGAAGAACCTTGTCCCTTTTTGTGAGCCATCGTGCTTCTCCGAATCTGCTGTCCGCCGCCAGGGCGGACAAAGCTGTTTAGGCGGTGATGCCGGTGATCTTGACCTCGGTGTACTTCTGGCGGTGGCCGCGGGCGCGGGTCCAGCCGAAGTAGTTCTTGCGGAAGTTGAGCACCTTGATGCCCAGGGCGCGCGGATCGAGGATCTCGGCCTCGACCTTGGCCCCGGCCACGGTGGGGACGCCAACCTTGGGAGAGTCGTTGCCGCCGATCATCAGCACCTGGTCGAAGGTGATCTTGCCGCCCTTGTCGCCCTCGAGGAGCTCGACGCGGATGACATCGCCCTGCGAAACCCGGTACTGCTTGCCGCCGGTCTTGATCACTGCGTACATCGCTAACCCCTTGTCATTGCTGCTGTTCCAGAAAACCTTCCCGCGGATGCCGGGAATTCCAGCGCGCGAACCGCAAGCGCTTCTCCGACGCGGAAAAGCGGGTCTTGTAAAGCATCACCCGGCCAACTGTCAAGGTCTCGGCCTCTCGATTCCTCGGCGAGTGGGCACGAAAAAATCCTTCCACATCCTGTAGTTGGGGCCTGTGAACCACCCCCAATCCCTGGGGGCGACCGGCGGAGCGCGGCGGAAGTATGCTGAGCGTCCGGCGATCGCGCCGCCGCGATTTTGGAGGTCGACCGTGCCCATCCTGCTCGTCCTGCTGCTGATCGGCGCCGCCGCCGAGGGGCAGACTCCGGTCAAGCCGTACGAGGGGTCCAAGAGCTACCTGCACAAGGTGGTGGACAGTGGCGAGTTCCTGATTCCGGTGGGCAAGGAGCCGCGCAACCGGGCGGTGGGCGGGCGTTCGAAGAAGGTGATGGGGAAGGTGGAGCTGCTGGGCTACCGCAACCCTGCCGCCGAGCCGGCGCTGATCTTCGGCTTCTACCGCGCCTCGCTCGAGGAGAAGGGCTTCGAGGTGCTCTACAGCTGCGCCCTGGCGGAGTGCGGGAAGTCGAGCTGGTTCGAGCACCTGGGGCCCATCGACCAGGGGCACTACCTGGCGGCGAGGCTGAAGCGGGGGCAGGGCGATCTCTATGTCGCGCTGCTGGTGCACAAGGGAGGGCAGACGCGGATCGCGGTGGTCGAGGCCGACAAGGACGCCGGCAAGCCGGCGGTGAGCGCCGAGGCGATGCTCGCCGACCTGCAGGCCTCGGGGCGGACCACGCTGCAGGGGGTGAGCTTCGTCGAGGGAAAGGCCGAGCTGGCGCCGGGGGCCGATCCGGTGCTGGCCGAGGTCGCCAAGCTGCTGCAGGAGTCGCCCGAGCTGTCGCTGCTGGTGGTCGGGCACTGCGACGGGGTCGGGGACTACGAGGTGAATCTGGAGCTGACCAAGGCGCGCGCGGAGGCGGTGGCCAAGGCGCTGGCGGCGCTGGGGATCGCCCCGGCGCGGCTGCGCGCCGCGGGCGCGGGGATGATGGCGCCGGTGACTTCCAACGACAGCGAGCAGGGGCGGGCGAGGAATCGGCGGATTGAGCTGGTGAGGCGGTAAGGCGGCGATCCCCGGTGGAATGGCCGGGGCACGAAGCGCTGGTCAGGGAAGCGCCCGAGGTGGAGCCGAGACCTCTTCGGCTCCCCGATGGTGGCGCACTCGGGCGGTGCTTTCGAGAAGGTGGGCGGCGCTCGACCCGCTACTGGCGAACCATATAGCTCGTGGACTCCTTCCATTTGACCGCGGGGCAGCTCGATTCGAGCACCACGGTCAACATGCAGGCCGCCCAGGTGGTGGTGGAATTCCGAGTCGTTGTCATCGATATCAAGTTCACCAGCTTCTGCGAGCACCCGGAACCAGAGGCGTTGTTCCACTGCAGGATGTCGGCCCAGGCACCGGTGGTCCCGGCCTTTCCGGTGATGAAACTGACCGAGCCGCTGCCGCTGGTGGCGGAGCTGGTGTTGCTCTGCTCGATGCTCTCGCCGTTTTGGCTGGTCCAGGTGATCTGGCCGCCGCAGGAATTGCCGACCCCCGAGCCGTCCGAGCTCCTGGTCATCACGCAGTTCTCGAATTGCCACGTCCCAGTGACGTCGGGAGGATTGTCGGTCGATCCGGCGAGCCGTGGATAGAACGCAACACAGGCGCCCCCGCCGTCCTGATCCGCCCTCTTGTTGAGGTCGGCAATGGCCTGTTTAACCTCCGGAAGGTCCAGGATTTCGGCCGCCGATGCGGGTGGACCGCCAAGCCCGCCGCAGCCAGCCGACGAGAGCACGCTCACGGTTCCAAGAAGAGTGGCGAAGATGCCGGTCAATCGGGTCCAGCAGGGATGACCGTCCATCGACTTCTTCAGCATGGGGGCCTCGCAATCTGGAGAAGGACCAATGGTGCTGCCGCACGAGTTGGTTTCAGCTCCAACGTTCTCGCAAAAATGGGACGTAGAGAAGCACAAATACACAGGGCTCAGTCCGGCGCTGTCGGCGGCCAGGGCCTCCCTGACGTCACCCAGGCGGTCGGACACCTACGGGGTCGCGGACTACGAGGTGAATCTGGAGCTGACCAAGGCGCGGGCGGCGGCGGTGGCCAAGGCGCTGGCGGCGCTGGGGATCGCCCCGGGGCGGCTGCGCGCCGAGGGCGCTGGGATGATGGCCCCGGTGACCTCCAACGACAGCGAGCAGGGGCGGGCGAGGAATCGGCGGGTTGAGCTGGTGAAGAGGTAGGACGCGGGTTCGCAGCTTGGCGAGCAGTCCTCCTCTACTCGGCCAAAGCAGCGAGGTGCTTCATCTCGTCAGTCACCGTGGACAGAAGCCAGTCCTCTTGGAGCGAGGGGATGGGCCAGCTGTCCACGGCAGCCTGTCGCGAGCCGGCCAGGATGGCTCGGCCGCGGGCCAACTGGTTCTGCACTTCCGAGATTCTGAGCTGATCCCCAAGCAGTTCCGCTGCTGCCTTCCGAGTCATGTGCGCAAGCAACTGGTCGAGCGCCGTCGTTTCGGCGAGGCGTGCGCTCCCGATCGCCCAGAGCGCTTCTCCCAGACGACGCCGATCGTTGGGATCAAGCCCCGGGATTGTCGCAGCCGTGCGTTTCGTCAACGTGAATCCTTCTGGGCCGTCGATCGCGTTGACGAAAGCCATGAACGCAGCGGCGCTGGCCCGAGGAGTTTGCGTGGCCTCCAAGATGCTCAGAACCTCGAAGAACAGGCGGGACAGAGGCTCTGCCCGATAGCTCTGCATTTTCGAGATCTTCTCCAGCTCATCCAGGTCTGCCGCGGAGAACGGAGTCTCGCGCTGAGTGCCAGCGAGGAGTTCCATCAGGCGCACCTGCATCCAACCTGGATTAGCCTTGGCAAGCTCTCTCGCTTTCTCCCTCGCGGCCGCTTGAACTCTCTCCTTTACGGCCTCTGACGCCGGAGACTCGAGCAGCCTGTTGATCGCGCCAATTGCCATCAGCGGATCTCTGAGAGCAGGAAGCTGCGACCCCAGCCAGAGTGCTTGGGCTTCGCTTAATGGAACTGAGGAGAGCGCGAGCGCCAGGCGCAGTTTGGGGTCGGCGTTGTTCCAGCGCTCGGAATCCCCGGCCGAGTTGATCGGCAGGTCGAAGCCGAACTCAACGTTTGCGGGGATAAAGTGCTGGGCATTCAAATCGGGCCGACCCGCTTCGCGCCAGGCGGAGAAATAGGCGTCGCTCCATCGAAGGGCAGGCGTGTTTTCGCGAAGGCGCAGCAGCGAGCGCAGCATCTTGGTCTGCGGATGGCCGGGGGCGACACCCTCGAGCGAGGCGATGGCCCGGTCCGCGAAGGTCAGGTCGTTCGCCTCCAGGAACAGGCACGCGCGCAGGAAGAGCGCCGGGGCATGGCGAGGCTCTCGCTCGAGAACCGAATCGAGTATTTGGTGCGCCTCGGCCAGTTCCCGCTCACTGGCTTGGTTCGCCGCGATTTGCACCAGCTTCGAGAGCTCGTCTGCGCTGAGAGGCCGCTCGGGCTGCACCACCGGCGCGCCACAACCGGCGACAAGGATGAAGGCGAGGGTCCACTCGCAGTGGCGCCGCCCGGCGAAAGCTTGCATTGGAGCCTCCCGGGCGAAGGCTACCAGAGCTTCGAGTCCATTGGCTCCCGCCCGGTCGGCGGTTCCAAGGAGATCTGGGACTCCCGCGAGCGGATCCTGGAACCGGGCGACGGCTGCGCTCGATGGCTGCCGGTCGAATAAGTGGTAGGAAATTCGGTCAGTTGGGGCCGGCAATGCCCGGCGAAGGGCGCCGGTCGAATTCGGCCGTCGGACTTCCCGGAAACCCCGGCTCGGTCGACAGACGGGCAGCGGAGACCTCGACCATGAGACGTCAGACGCCCGCCGCCTCGATCCTCGCCGCGATGGGCCTCCTCTTCGCGCTGGGCTGCGCCAAGGTCGCCCGGCGGCCGGACCCGAGCGCTCGAAGCCCGGGAGCGGTTGGCGCGGAGCCGGTGGCCGCCACCGGCGAGACGTCCGCTCCGGCAAGCCCGCGCATCGTCTCGCAGGACGTCTTCTTCACCGCCGGCAGCAGCTGGCCGACCTATGCCGGGGCCGCCGGGCACCCGGGCTTCATCGCCATGGCGCTCGGCCGGGAGGTGGTGGTGTGGGAGGCGGAGACCGGTCACCTGCTCTATCGCGTGCCGACTCCGGCGGCGGCAGAGGAGGCGGCCGTGGCTCCGTCGGGCGGGCACCTGTGCGTCGCCACCAACGACGGCGTGGGCCTGTTCGACCTCGCTGCGTGGCGGTGGCGCTGGCAGAAGCCGGGAAAGCCCGGCCGGTTCCAGGTGGCTTTGGCGACCGAGCGCGCCTGCGCCTTTGTCGAGAAGAGCAGCGGCGGCAGCGGGGCGACGGCGGTCGTGCTGCGCGCCGGCGACGGCGCCCTGCTCAGCGAGGCCAGGCGCTCCTGGCCCTTGACCCAGGCCCGCGATCTCCAGGTCTCGGCCGACGGCAAGCGGGCGCTGGTGAGCGCCGAGGACGCCAAGGGAGTCCGCTTCCAGCTCGGCCTCTGGGCCGACACCTTCGAGGAGCGGGGCATCGTCAGGGCCCCCTGCGCGATCCTCGACGAGGACGAGAAGGGACGGGGGCTCACCCCGGCTCGCTGCCCGAGCGCCCAGTCCAAGCTGATGCTCTCGTCCCCGGACGGCCGCGTCGGGGTGCGCCGGGACGAACAGGGAAGCTACGAGCTCCTCCGCGACGGCGCGCCCCTCGCAACGCTGGTGCGCGGCCGCCCCTTCGAGGTCGGAGCTGCCTTGCTCGTCCCCCACCAGCTCTGGGATGGGAAGGTGGCGCTGGCGCAGACCGCCGGGTGGTTCACGAGCCGGATGGCGGCCCCGGTTCGCGAGAAATGGAAGGCGGGACCTGGCGGTCCGGGGGCCGGCCTGTGGGCGTGGAGCCTGTCGGAGCCAGCGCCGAGGAAACTCGCCGCGCTCGACGCGGTCGAAGTCGGCGGTCCGCCCTCCTTCCTCGAGCCCGGCGTGGTGAGCCTGCAGCTCGGCGACGAGCTGCGCCGCTTCAACGTGGAGAGCGGCGAGGTGCTCGAGACCCTCCGCGCCCCGCAGCGCGGCCTGTTCCACCCTCATCTCTCGGAGGAGAGCCGCGACGCCATCGCTGCCTCGACCGGAGAGCGCTCGGCCCTGCACGTGAGAGGCATCGGCGCTGCCGGCTGGCGGGAGCTCAAGCTCGACGGAGTGATGAACCAGAGCGCCGGCTATCAGCTCTTCCGGCAACGGGGGGCCTGGTACGTCGCCGCCGAGGACGAGCTTGCGGGAGTCTTCGTCTTCGACGCGGCGACCGGCCGCAGGGTGGGACATTTCGGCGAACGGGCCATCGGGCAGGGCGGGGTGTTCGGGCTGGCGGTCTCTCCCGACTCGTCGCGGGGCTCGGTGGCCATCGGCGGGCCGCGGGATCGCGGCCTCTGGATCTTCGACCTGCCCGGCGCCCAGCAGCCGAGGCGCATCGAGGCCGACGTCCGCCAGTTCGAGCGCACGCTCTGGCTCGACGACCGCCGCGTGGCGCTCGAGGCCGGGTCGCTGGGGCACGCCCTCCTCGACGCGGTGGACGTCTATGACGTCGACTCCGCCGCGGCGCCGGCGCACGTCCTCTTCGAGTCGTCCGGTCCGGTGGTCTCCTTCGGCGCCGAGCTCTTCCTGCAGCACCTCGACGGCCAGGCCGGCCTGCGGCTCTCCGCCATGGATGGCACGAGCGAGGCGACCTTTGGCACGCATGGGGACGGCTGGTTCGCCTACTGGCCGGATCGGACCTTCGCCTGCGCCGGCGGCGGCTGCGACCTGTTCCGCTGCACCGCGGGCGGCAGGAGCGAGCCGCTGTCCGCCTGCGAGGAGCTGCGCCGCACGCGTCCGCTGATCGACCACGCCGCTCGCCGGGCAGGCGGTTCCGCGTCACACTGACGGCGCCGAGGCGATCATCGAGGAGAACTGGATGTCCGTGGTGCTCTCCATTCTCTTGCTGCTGAGCGGCCAGGCGCCGCCACCGGTTGAACCGCCTGCCGACCAGATCCTGTTGCTCGCCTGCGAGCCGGGAGGAGACTGCCTCGCCTCGGCCGAGCCTCTTCATCCATCGATGATGGGGCTCAAGCGGCTGCCGCTGTCGCGCCCCCGGCGGGTTGCCGTGCTGGGGCGCCAGACGAGGGTGCCTCAATGCTCAATGGCGTTGACGAGCGCGGCCGTCGACGAGCAGGGAAAGGTCGTCGCCCTGGTGGGCCCTGCCGAGGGCTGCGGTTTCGCGGAGGTGTCGGTGGCGGTCCTGGACGCTCCCGCCGACCTGACCCTCTCCAAGATCGAGCTGGCCTATGACGACACTCCGCGCCGCGGCGGCTCGTTGGGAGGAGTGCAGCTCTGCATCGACTACGAGCCGAAGAGCAAGAAGCACCGGGTCACGGCTTCTTCTGGCCGGCGGCGGTGGGCGGTGGAGGTGGAAGGATACGTCGCGTTCGCCTACCTGATTCGTGATCGGCGACAAACTCGCGTCGCGCTGCTGATGCGCCGACCCGGCTTCGAGACGTCGACCGATGAAGGTGGATTCGCGGTGCGCATCCTCCCGCTGATGTAGACCGCCGCCAGGCCGTAAACGATCGGCCGCGGATTCCGGGATTTCTGCTGGGGCAAGCTCGTGGCATCCCGCTGTCGCCGCTGCAGCTTCGGATCGGCCGGCAAGGGCGGACGCGCGCACTGCTTGGTGCTGGAGGCCCAGCCGAGTGCCCGCACCTGGTTCCCTGCCACTACGGGATGGTCCGCGCGCTGGCCAAGGAATTTCGCGGCAAGGCAAGAAGGTGTTGCTGCACCGCTCCGGCAACGTGAAGGCGGCGGGGTTGGTACACATCCAGCTCGCCGTCTGAACGGCTCGAGGCGAAGGCCCCCGCCAGCCTCACTCGCGACGAGCTGGCATTGCCGGCCTCAGTTGTTCCCGAGCAACTGCTCGGCGAGCGACTGGCCGAGAGCGGCGGCCTCCTGAGGGTCCTCGACCCTGCTCGGCACCGCGCCCGCGCCGGTGAACACGAGGTAGGTGACCCCGCTGTCCACGCCGCCGGTCGTCGGGCTGGGATCGATGCCCATCGCCTTGGCCATCGCGTAGGACGCCTCGCCGATGATGCTCGACGGCCCCACGTCGCCGAAGACGCCGTAGGCGAGCTGGCCGTCGTACAGGACGATGGCCGCCGCGCCCGCCTTGATCCCCTGCGCGCGGAAGTCGAAGCGGCTGCCCGGCAGCGGGAGGACGATGAACGGCAGGTTCGCGGCGTCGAGCGGGTTGCCCTGCGAGTCGCTGACGCTGGTCTGGTTCGAGTACGAGGGATCGGTGGACCGGTTGCACTGCGGCGTCGTCTTGCCGTCGCAGTCGATGTCCATGTCGGCCTTCCAGAAGAAGGCGCCGTTCAGCCTGCAGATGTCGATCGTCGGCGTGGCTCCCTGATCGGTGGCGTACCTGCCATTCGAGGCGACGCTGCACTGCGCAGTGAGCGCCATGAGCCGCTCGATCAGCGAGGGCCCGCTGTCGGGAGGTGTCGAAGCGTCGCCGCTCGTTCCCGCGTCAGTTGCCGAGGCGTCGACCGAGGCGTCGGCCGAGGAGTCGTCGGCGACGGAGCTGCTTCCGCAGGCTGCGAAGGCGATCGCGGCGGCGATGGGGGCGACGAGTCGGATTGCGGGCATGGGGGACATAATAGAACGGTCGATGCAGCGGCTCCGGGCAGGCTCTCGCCGGCACCCGCCTCGCAAGGGCGATCGCGCGTCGACGCCGCCTGCATCGCCGATGGCATTCGACCGAATGTGACCGAGAGCGATTGCTCGTCGCCGATACCGAGGCCGGCGGCCTACGGACAGCCGTGCCAGGTCCAGGCGGTATAGGGGATTGTCTCGCCGCTGCGGTTGACCACCGAGTCCGGAGAGATGTTGTACGGGGAGCAGGAGCGCGTCCCACACAGGAACTCGGCGCTGGTGGAGCTGCCCGAGACCGAGTTGCCCCAGACCGTGATCGGGCTGGCGAACGTGCCGGCGCCCTCGACGTTGATGCCTTGCCGCGCGTTGGCCACGCTGTTGCCGGTCACCGTGCCTCCGGTGACGTTCGCCGACAGGTACCAGGCGTGGGGGCCGAGCATGAGGCCGAAGTGGCACCAGGAGACGCCGCAGTCGATGGCGTTGCCCTGGATGAGCGCCCCGGCGAAGTCCCCGTGCGTGCCGCCGTTGAAGTTGTCGAGCATCAGCGCCGCGAAGGAGATCTGCCGGGTGTGGACCACGGTGTTGCCGGTAATCGACCCAGCCCGCGCCCCGCCGCAGATGAAGTCGACGTCGGAGTTGTCGATGAAGCGGTTGCCCTCGACGACGGCGCGGTCGGACTGTAGGAGCGTCAGCCCGTCGGACCACATGTTCTTCACCGCGTTCTCGCCGTTGTCCCTGAAGGTCGAGTTGCGGATCACGGCGTCGTCGCCGATCCACTCGAAGCCGGTGCCGCACAGAGCATTGATGCTGGCCGAGGACAGGAAAGTGCAGGCGACGCACTGGCCGCTGGTGGCGTTGAAGCCGTGGCGGTTGTTGCCGCTGGCGCACAGCGCCGCGGCCGAGCTCCCGAGCCTGGCCGCGCGGTTGCCGTCGAGGACGAGGTGATCCAGCACGACGTTGTTGGTCGTCGCGAGCTGCAGGAAGCCGTTGGCGACGTCCAGGCCGGGTGCGGCGCGCAGCACCGCGCAGCGCACCGCGCCCAGACACGGCGAGGCGACGCCCGCGGTGCCCGCCGTCCGCAGCGTCATCGGGTGAGCGATGCGGACCGCGTCTTCGATCCGATAGGTCCCGGCGGGCAGCTCGAGCGTCCCGCCGCTGGGAGTGGCGTCGATGCACTGCTGGATCGCCAGATCCGCCCGGGTGGCGCCGGTGGGATCGGCGGCGACTCCCGGGCAAAGCGTCACCGGTCCGCCCGAGTCGGCGATCGCGACCTGCACCACTGGGCTCGCCTCCTGCAGCCAGGCGACCGACTCGTCGACGAGCGCGAAAGAGATGGGATAGGAGCCGGTCAGGGACGGGGCGGTGACCGCGAAGGGCACGGTGACCTCGGCGCCGACCGGCACGTCCGCGGGAACGAGGAAGCGGTTGGCTCCCCAGGTCGTGTTGTCCTGCGGGGCCTGCGAGCCGAGCTTGATGCCCGTCGCCGAGCCGAGGGAGGTCGCGGCGGTCCAGGTCTTCGACCCGCAGTTGGCGAAGGTCACCGACACCGCGGTGGTCTGGAGCGGCGCGAGCGGTCCCGGCGGCACCTGGGAGACGAAGCGCGCTGGCGCCGATCCGGCGGGGCAGCTGCCTGGCCGCACGCAGCTTGCCCCAGAGCAGGGCGGCGTCGAGGCATCGGGGCCGGTCGAACCGGCGTCGGCATTTGGCGAGCCGGCATCAACGCCCGGCGAGCCGGCGTCAGCGCCCGGCGAGCTGGCGTCAGCGCCCGGCGAACTGGCGTCAGCGCCCGGCGAGCTGGCGTCAGCGCCCGGCGAGCTGGCGTCAGCGCCCGGCGAGCTGGCGTCAGCGCCCGGCGAGCTGGCGTCAGCGCCCGGCGAACTGGCGTCAGCGCCCGGCGAACTGGCGTCAGCGCCCGGCGAACTGGCGTCGGGCTCAGTCGAACCGGCATCGGCGCCAGGCAGATCCTGTGCGTCGGCCCCGGCGGCGTCGGGCCTGTCGGATGCCGCCGGTCCCGCACAGGCGGCGAGCATCGCGGTGAAGGCCAGCGCCAAGGGTCTCATGTATCGCTCTCGGCTGCCTTGGAATTGGCCAGGCAGATGTTGGCCCGCCCAAGGACGATGGCGAGCTCGAAGGATGGCGAGGCCCCAGGTGCTTGGGGATCATATCGCGTCAGGACTTGCCGGCGATCTCACGGACCCTTGCGTCGATGCGCTGGCGGGTGAGGCTTGCAGCGCTTCATCCAGGCATCAGCGCTCCACGCAGGAGCAGGCCTGCCCACCTCATCCATTCTGGGACGCCTGCGCCTCGAGCCTGCGCCGAAGCTGCGAGAGATCGCCTTGTCGCGGAAGGCCGTGAGGGCTGAGGTCCGCCAATCTCGATAGGCGTTGCCGAGCGCTCGCGCGCCCGTCTCTCAGCACCCGCCGCGGCTGCGCTGGGCGCTCTCGCGGGGCACGGTCAGCTCTTGCCAGTAGCGGAGGATGGTCATGGGGACCACGTCCGGCTGGGCAATCGGTTCGCCGAGCAGGACATGGCGCAGCGCCATCTCCACTTCGTTGAAACCGGCCAGGGCGCGAAGCGGGGTCGTCCCCGAGAAGCGAGCGTTGATTTCGAAGAGCTTGGGCCGGCCATCCCTGTCCAGGCGGAACTGGAAGTTCGCCGGACCATGCGGCTGCAGCTGCTCGGCCCACTCGCGCACCGTGCGGTTGAGCTCGGGGTATCGCTCGACGTAGGCCCGGTAGGTGTTGCCGTCCCGCAGGTCGCGTCGCATGACGATCGATGCCTGGGCGCGGCCCTCGAAGCACAGCACTCCCGCGGTGTACTCGGTCTCCTCGCTGCCGACGTACTCCTGGATCACCACGTTCCCTCCGCGCTCGATGGCCGCCGACAGCTCGGCTCGGCTGCGGACGACCTCCACCCCCACCGAGCGCGCGCCGCGGCGAGGCTTGACCAGCAGCGGGAAGCCCCGGCCGGCGATCAAGCGCTCCTCGTCTCCGGGCAAAGCCGAATCCGGATGGTCCAGCTCGCGCTCCTTGAAGAACTGCGCCGTCTGCCACTTGTCGTCGGCGATCTCCACCACCTCCGGACTGCTGACCAGGACCCGCGTTCCGTAGGTCTGCTCGAGGCGCGGCCGCTGGCTTGCGAAGGCCGCCAGCTCCACGTCCGTGCCCACGAGGAGGGCATCGGGACGCTCGCGGCGCAGGAGCTCCTCCACCCGCTCCAGGTAGCCCGGGGCGTTGGCCCTGGGCACCAGATGCGCCACGTCGGCCCAAATCAGCCCGACCGAAAGCGGGTTCGGGTCTACCGCGACGATGGTCGGCTTCAACGCCGAGGCCCGCAGTGACTTCACGATTCCCTGACCAAGGAGCGCCCCGGCGCCAGTGACCAGCACTTTCATGGGTTGTGCTTCCTCCGTGCGCGCAGCGTCTCCCGGGAAACCGCCATTTCGTCCAGCCGATGGACGTCCGAGCCGATCGACACCAAGGGGTTGATCTCCTGGCAGAGGTCGAGAAAGGCCGTCACGTCGACCAGGTAGGAGGTGTTGATCTCGATGGCTATCCGTCGCTCTAGCGACCTCGCCATCAGCTCGCGGAGCAGGCCGGCGGGGAAGGGGCGCTTGAACCTGCGCTGGTACATGCCGCCGGGGTGCCCGAGGACGTGGATCGGCGCTTTCTCCAGCAGGCCCTGCGCCAGGGCGAACTCGGTCCGAAGGAACTCCTCCTCGCTCAGCTCGCTGAACTCCAGCAGACCGCCTCGGCCGTCGGGGAAGCGGTGCACCACGCCCACCACCAGATCCGACTCCGCCAGGATGGCCTCGCTGGCGTCGAGGGCGCCTGCGGCGTCGGAAGCCTTGGCTTCGCAGCCGACGTAGACCGTCAGGTCTGGGAATGACCGCGCCGCCGAACGCACCTCGGCCGCCCACTGCGAGAACCAGCTCGACTCGCGGCGGACGTGCTCGGTGAGCGCCAGCGCGGACAGGCCGCATTGGTGTCCCTGCTGGATCATCTCGGCCACGCTGGCGGCGCCGTCGACCCTGGTGGTGTGGGCGTGAAACTCGACGTTGATGTCCGAGTCCGTGAGGTCCCGGAACCGCACGAACCTCGGAGGCGGATTCATCGGGCCTGTCTCTCCGGCTCGGACGCGCGACGCCTGTGGAGGCAGGTCGTCGCGCGAAGTGCTTCCCCTGTGCGGGAGGAGTCGGTCGGCCATGAGCGCATGGGTATTTACGCGGCGCCCCCATGACAACGCCCTCGCGCCTCGGGAACGCCCATCGTTTCGGTGCTGAGTGCCCGAATTCACCGCCAGATCTCGAGCCAGTCGCTCTGGGCCGAGGCGATTCCCGAGTTGGGCGGTGAGCCCGTGGTCAATCGAGGGCGTCTCTGGCGCTCGCGCCGCCGGCATGGTGGCCGCCGGTCGAATCGATGATAGGGAATTCGGTCGTTGGGGCCCGGACGTTGCTCGCGGCAGGGGCGCCGGTCGAATTCGGCCGTCCGGAAGGTCCGGAGGGTGCGGATCGCGAGGATGACTTCCCGCGCTTGATGCCGCCGAGCGGATTGTCCATTCCGCTTCTCGTCGGACTGCGCCCAGTTCCCCGACATCGCCAGGTCGCCGAGCTGTATTGGCGGTGCGGTGAGCATCCGCTCGCGAAGCCGAGCGCCGCGTCGATTGTCGGGGCGCTCGAACGCAGAACGGCCGTTGGAGGGCGGACGCGAGCGCTACCTGGTACTGAAGGCCCAGCCGAGCGCGCCCAGCAGTCCGACCAGATCCAGGTCCAGGAGCACCGACAGCGAGGACAGTCCCTCGTCGGCAAACACCCCGCTGACGCGGACGCCAATCCGGAAGTCGTAGAAATAGGCGGGAAGCGCGACGCTCGTCAGGGCGCCGAGCTCGAGCCCCGAGCCGCCGGAGCTTCCCGCTCCCTGAGAAGTCCAGCCGGCGAGTCCGCCGACCCTCAGGTCGAGCCAGTCTGCGCGAACCACCGGGGCGGTGACCGAGCCTCCCAAGGTCCAGATGGAGTCGGTGCGCTCGTCGAGGAGCGCCTCGCCGAACAGCCCGATGCCTGTGCCGCGTCCGCTCGAGGTGGGATGGGCGTCGACCGAGCCCCGCAGCCCCCAGGTGAACCCGTGCAAGCGAGCGCCGCCGAAGGTGTATCCGAGGGGAAAGGAGAGGTTGAGCCTCACCGGCCAGGCTGGCGGCGGTTCGGCCGCCGCGGTCGCGGCGCTCAAGGAACCGGCCAGCAATGCGAGGGCGGCCGCGAAGGCTCGAGTGCGGCGAATCATTCGAGGCTCCCATTGCCCGGCGGTTTCGCCTGCAGGACGGCGGATTGCGTCGGCTCGCCCGTGGAAATCGACCGCTTCGACCCAGTGCGACTGTCCGCGGAGGCGAAGGATTCATTTCGCCGCGGCGCTGAATCCGTTCCGCCCGCCAGCCCCTTCGCCCAGGGCGCCGGCGCCAGCGGCGACTTCACATGCGCTCTCCGAGCACATTCCCGGATAGACGGCGGCCGCGCGAGGCATCGAGCCCCGCGCGGCCGCCGGTGCTTCCGCCTGTGCCTCGGTGCCGCTCAGGGCACCAGGTAGGAGTAGTCGTCCGGATCGTTGTCCGCGCCGCGGACGACCTGGCTCAGCGGGTTGGTCACATCCCCGGCCGCCGACACGGCCTTGAGCACCGGCTTGGCCGTGCCGTCGTAGAGCCGCACGCGATACCAGATCGTCCCGGTCGCGTGGGCGGGGAGCTGCGCCCGCCAGAGCTGGTAGTGGTGCGCCGCCTGACCCTGGAAGGCCGCGGTGAAGTTGTCGACCGCCTCCATGGCCACCACGTTCGCCGCGGTCCCGTCCCAGGTCCGCACGTCGGCGGCGGGGACGTCGTTGAAGTCGGTCAGCGCGTAGATCACCACTGGCGTGGTGGCAGAGATCGGCCCGCCGCCCAAGGCCTCGACGAAGGTGAAGCTCTGACCGGGGACGAAGGTGGTCGCCGCCGGGCTGGCCGACGAGCCGTGGAAGAGGAAGTCCCAGAGGATGTTGTTGTCCCCCGCGGGAATCGCCGCGCAGACGCTGGGCCCCAGGCCCGAGCACTGGTAACTGGCCTCCACCGCGCAGCTCGGCGAGCAACCGTCGCCAGGGGCGTTGTTGCTGTCGTCGCAGGTCTCACCCGTCTGCAGGATCCCGTCGCCGCAAAGGTTCACCGTCCACTGGACCAGCGGCGGGCTGACCTCGGAGTTCCCGGCCGCGTCGGTGGCGGCGATGGTCACCTGGTGCGCTCCGGCCGCCAGCCCCGACAGCTGCAGCGGCGAGGTGCAGCTCGAGGGCGCGCCGGCGTCGACCGTGCAGCTGAAGGTGCAGCCGGTCTCGCTGCTGCTGAACGCGATCGATGCCGTCCCGCCCACCACCGTCCCAGACGGCGCCGAGGTCACGGTGGTCGTCGGCGGGGTCAGGTCGACCGTCCAGGTGTGGGAGACGGGCGTGGCCTCGAGGTTGCCGGCCGGGTCGGTGGCCCGGACCGCGAAGGTGTGGCTGCTCTCGAGCAGCGCCCCGGTCGAGTGCGGTGAGGTGCAGGCAGTCCAGGCGCCGGTGTCGAGCTTGCACTCGAAGGTCGCGGTCTCGCTGGCGGTGAAGGCGAAGGAGGGGTTGGCCACGTTGCTCGGGTTGGCGGGCTTGGTTCCGATGGTGGTGACCGGCAGCGTCAGGTCGATCGTCCAGGTGAAGGAGACGGGCGTCGCCTCGAGGTTGCCCGCCGCGTCGGTGGCCCGCACCTCGAAGGTGTGGCTGCCCTCGAGCAGCGTCCCGGTCGAGTGCGGCGAGGTGCAGGTCGCCCAGGCGCCGGTGTCGAGCTTGCATTCGAAGGTCGCGGTCTCACTGGCGGAGAAGGCGAAGGAGGGATTGGCCACGTTGCTCGGGTTGGCGGGCTTGGTGCCGAGCGTGGTGACCGGCGGCGTGAGGTCGATCGTCCAGGTGAAGGAGACCGGCGTCGCCTCGAGGTTGCCAACCGTGTCGGTGGCCCGCACCTCGAAGGTGTGGCTGCCCTCGAGCAGCGTGCTGGTCGAGTGCGGCGAGGTGCAGGCGGCCCAGGTGCCGGCGTCGAGCCTGCACTCGAAGGTCGCGGTCTCGTTGGCGGAGAAGGCGATCGAGGGATTGGCCACGTTGCTCGGATTGGAGGGCTTGGTGCCGAACGAGGTGGTGGGCGGGGTGAGATCGACGACCCAGGTGTAGACCGGCGGGACGCTCTCGACGTTCCCCGCGGCGTCGGTCGCCCGGACCGAGAAGTAGTGCGTGCCGTCGAGCAAGGCCCCGGTCGAGTGCGGCGAGGTGCAGGCGGCCCAGGTGCCGGCGTCGAGCCTGCACTCGAAGGTCGCGGTCTCGCTGGCGGAGAAGGCGAAGGAGGGATTGGCCACGTTGCTCGGGTTGGCGGGCGAGGTGCCGATGGAGGTGACCGGCAGCGTCAGGTCGATCGTCCAGGTGTGGGAGACGGGCGTCGCCTCGAGGTTGCCGGCCGAGTCGGTGGCCCGAACCTCGAAGGTGTGGCTGCCCTCGAGCAGCGTCCCGGTCGAGTGCGGCGAGGAGCAGGCGGCCCAGGCGCCGGTGTCGAGCTTGCACTCGAAGGTCGCGGTCTCGCTGGCGGAGAAGGCGAAGGAGGGATTGGCCACGTTGCTCGGGTTGGCGGGCTTGGTGCCGATCGTGGTGACCGGCGGCGTCAGGTCGATCGTCCAGGTGTGGGAAACGGGCGTCGCCTCGAGGTTGCCGGCCGCGTCGGTGGCCCGCACCTCAAAGGTGTGGCTGCCCTCGAGCAGCGTCCCGGTCGAGTGCGGCGAGGTGCAGGCGGCCCAGGCGCCGGCGTCGAGCTTGCACTCGAAGGTCGCGGACTCGTTGGCGGCGAAGGTGAGGGTTGCGCTGGTCGCGTTGGTGGGGGTCGACGGCCCGGCCGAGATGGTCGTCGTCGGAGCGGTGACGTCCACGGACCAAGTGTAGCTGGCCGGTGTGGCGTCGACGACGCCGCCGGAGTCGGTGGCGCGGACCTCGAAGGTGTGGCTGCCCTCGGCCAGGCCGGCATGGGTCGCCGGGGAGGTGCAGGCGGCGAAGGCGGCGCCGTCGAGCGCGCACTCGAAGGTGCAGCTGGCCTTGTTGCAGTGGAAGGTGAAGCTCGCCGACTTGGACTGGGTGGCGGCCGGCGGGTTGGTGTCGATGAGCGTGTCGACCGCCGAGGTGTCGATCGTCCAGCTGAAGGTGGCCGGGGTGAGGTCGGCGTTGCCGGCGGCGTCGATCGCTTCCGCGGAGAAAGTGTGGCTGCCGGCGGTCAGCCCGCTGAAGGTGGCCGGCGAGGTGCAGGCGGTCGGCGTCGCCCCGTCCAGCGAGCAGCGGAAGGAGCAGCTGGCCTCGGAGCAGGCCAGGCTGAAGCTGGCGGTGGTCTGGCTGGTGGTGGCGGCCGGGGTGGAGGTGAAGGAGGTGTCGGGCGGAATGGTGTCGACGTCGAAGGAAGCCGAGATCGCCTGGGTCTCGGTGTTGCCGGCGGCGTCGGTGGCCCGCACCTCGAAGGTGTGCGCCCCGTCGGTGACTGTGTGCGAGGCGGGCGAGGTGCAGGCGGCGAAGGCCCCCGAGTCCAGGCGGCACTCGAAGGTGCAGCTCGCCTCGTTGCAGGCGAAGCCGAAGGAGACCGAGCTGGAGTTGCCCAGCGCCGCGGGCTGGCTGGTGAAGTGCGAGGTCGGGGCCGTCAGATCCACGGTCCACTGGGCGAGCGCGGCCGTCGCCTCGACGTTCCCGGCCGCATCGGTGGCCACGATCATCACCTGATGGAGGCCCTCGGTCAGCGAGGAGAGGGCCAGCGGCGAGGTGCAGGGACTGGAGGGGCCCGAGTCGATCGCGCACTCGAAGGTGCAGCTGGTCTCGCTGCAGGTGAAGGCGACGGAGGCGCTGGGGAGATTCACCGCGCCTGAGGGGGCGGAGGAGATGGTGGTGGTGGGCGGGGTGCGGTCGGTGGTCCAGCTGAAGGTGGCCGGGGTCGGGTCCACGTTGCCGGCGCGGTCGGTGGCCCGCACTTCCAAGGTGTGGGAGCCGTCGGTCAAGTTGGCGGCGGGGAAGGGCGAGGTGCAGGGGGCGAAGCCGGCGGAGTCGAGCTGGCACTCGAAGGTGCAGACGCTCTCGCTGGAGGAGAAGGGGAAGGAGAGCGAGGCCGAGTTGTTGAGGGCGGCCGGCAGCGGCGTATCGAGCTGCGTCTGCGGCGGCGTCAGGTCGATCGTCCAGTCGTAGCTCGCCGCCGGGCCCAGGTTGCCGGCCAGGTCGGAGGCGCGCACCTCGAAGTGCTGGTCACCCTCGGCCAGCCCCGAGTAGTCCTTGGGCGAGGTGCAGTCGGCGGAGGCCGCGCCGTTGAGGGCGCAGTGGAAGGTGCAGTCCGTCTCCGAGCAGGTGAAGGCCAGCGAGGCGGTGGCCTGGTTGGCGAAGGCCGGCGGCTGCGAGGTGATGGTCACCGTCGGCGCGGTGGTGTCGGCGTCGGGCGTCCCGCCGTCGTTCTGGCCGGCGTCGGGCAACCCGGAGTCGGGCTCGCCGCCGTCTTGCGGGCCGGCGTCGGTCGCGGCGGGTTGGACGCACACCCCCTCCTGGCAGACGGCACCGTGGGTGCAGTCGGAGTCCTGGCTGCAGGTGAGCTCTCCGTTCACGAGCAGCGTGCAGGAAGAGGCGGAGAGAACGGCTGCCGCAAGCAGAAGGACGCGAGGAGACATGGTGACCTCGGTGTCAGGGAATGGCGGAAACACGATACTCTCGCTCTGGCGAGGTATCGAATCCTTGGCGCGCCTCCGCCGCGACCCCGGCCGGGCGGGCGAGCGCTTGGCCAGCGGGGTGGCCCGGATCCCGTCGGGCTGGGTCTGCCGCTGGCTGCCTCCGCCTCCCACCGGCTAACCTCAGCCTCGCCCCTTGCCCGAGGCTCGCTATGCGCCCCGCCGCCCTCGTCGCCCTGCTCGCGCTGGGCGTCATCCCCACCGCCGCCCCCGCCCAATCGGCGCTCGCCATCTTCGAGGAAGGCAAGCGCGCCTACGACGCCGGTCGCTACGCCGAAGCGCTTCCGAAGTACGAGGAAGCCGCCCGCCTCGAGCCCAACGCCGTGCGCTGGCACTACCACCGCGGCCTGGCCCTCAAGAAGCTGCGCCGGGGCGCGGAGGCGATCGCCGCCTTCGAGCGCTGCCGCGAGCTCGATCCCGCCTACAAGCGCCCGGAGATCGACAAGAAGCTCGCCGAGTTGGGTTACTCGCCGCGCGAGGAAGGCTCGCCGCCCGAAGAAGCCGCCCCGAGTGAAGGTTCCCGCCTGTTCGCGTCTATCTTCACCTTCCTCTTCGGCCTCGCCTGCACCGGCGTCAGTGTGTTGATGGTCGTCGCCATCGTCCGCGGCCGGCGCCAGACCCAGGTCGCGCAGAACCCCGCCGCCCACCAGCAGCGGCTCCAGGAACTCGCCCTTCGGCTGGCCGGAATCGAGCGCGCGCTGGCCGGGCGCGACGACCCGCAGGTCCGCGCCTCGCTGGAGGGCGCCACTGAGGCCGAGCGCAAGGTCCGCGGCCGACTCGCCGATCCGGCCCGCGCCGATCCCAGGAGGATTGCCACCCTGTTCAACGAGGCCGAAACCCTGGCCGCCGACGCCGAGCAACGCCTGGCGCATTTGCCTCCGGCCGCCGGAACGCCGCCTCGAATCGGCTGCTACTTCTGCGCGAAGCCGCTCCCCAACCCCGAGCAGCGCTTCGCCCTGACGCTCTCTCAATCCGGCCAGCAGACCTCGGCGCTCGCCTGCCAGGCGTGCGCCCAGCAGGCCCAGCGCGGAGACCCGCCGCGCATCCAGGCCGTGGTCCGCGACGGCCAGGCGCTCCACTGGGCCCAGGTCCCCGACTACGACCCCTACCTGCACCGCCACCTTCCCTATCCCGGCGCAAGCCCGGTCGGGCTGCATCGCCTGGGCGAGGGCTCGCGGCTCTCCGAGGTCGCCAAGCTCGCCGCGGGCGGCGCGCTCGCGGTCGGAGCCGCCGTCGCCGTCAGCGAGCTCATCGATCTCGATTCGCTGCGCACTTCCGCCGCCTCTCAGGCCGCTGCCAAGGCGCTCGCCGACAACGCCGATCGCGAAACAAGCTGGCGCGACCACTCCTGAGCTTCGCCATGTCCGCGGGCCGCTACCTCTTCTACGCCGTCAACGGGCTCGGGCTGGGGCACGTCACTCGCCTCATCTCCATCGCCCGCGCGCTGCGCCGCCTCGAGCGCGAGGCGGAGATCCTCTTTCTCACCTCGTCCGAGGCCGACGGCGTCATCTATCGCGAGGGCTTCGCCGCGGTGAAGCTGCCCTCCAAGAGCATCCGCGAGCAGACCCGCCTCTCCAAGAGCGCCTTCCTGCGCACCGCCCAGAGCGTGACCTGGAGCGCCATCTCCGCCTTCGACCCCGACGTGCTGGTGGTCGATACCTTCCCCGCCGGCAGCTTCGAGGAGCTGCTGCCGGTGCTCCGCTGGCGCCAGCGCAACGTCTTCGTCTTCCGCGAGCAGCGCCCCGAGCACGGCGCCGGCGAGCTGATGCAGGCCACCCTCCGCCTCTACGACCGCATCGTCGTCCCGCACGCCTCCATCGACGAGGTCGGCCCGCTACCCGAGCCGAAGAAGGCTATCGCCGTCGGGCCGATCCTGATTCGCCAGCGCAGCGAGCTGCTCGGTCGCGACGAGGCCCGCGAGCGGCTCGGCGTCGATCCCGATCGGCGGCTGGGCTACGTCTCCTTCGGCGGAGGCGGCGACGCCGACGCCCCCGACGCGCTCGTTCTCGCCGCCCAGGTGATGAAGGACGCCGGGGTCACTCCGGTGATCGGCGTCGGGGCGCTCGCCCGCCGCTCGCCCAGCATCCCCGGTTCCCTGGCACTTCCGGAGCGGCAGCCGGCGCTCGAGGTGCTGGCGGCCTTCGACGCGGCCATCTCCGGCGCCGGCTACAACTCGGTCCACGAGCTGCTCTTCGCCGGAGTCCCGTCGGTGCTGGTGCCCTTCGAACGCCAGGTCGACGATCAGCTTCGCCGCGCCGAGCAGGCCCAGTCCAAGGGTGCCGCGATCTGCTGCCCGCGGCTCGACGGCCCGGCGCTGCGCCAATGCCTGGACCAGGCGCTCGATCCCGCTCGCGCCAAGGCGATGCGCAAGTCGGCGATGAAGCTGGTCCCCGACGGCGGCGCCGAGCGCGCGGCCAAGGCGATCCGGGAGCTGGCGTGACCGCGCCCGACCCGAGGCTGCGCGGCTACCTCCAGGGCCGCCCGCTGGCCGGTCCGCAGACGGTCCATATCGACATCGCCAACGCCTGCGACCTGGCCTGCATCACCTGCTGGAACCACGCCCCGGAGCTGGCGAGCCCGAAGAGCGCCGAGTGGAAGCGCCAGCGCATCGACCGCGGGCTCTTCGAGCGGGCGGTGGACGAGGTCGCGGTGGCGGGCGCGGAGCGCGTCATCCTCGGCGGCGGCGGAGAGCCGTTCACCCATCCCGACATCGAGCACTTCGTCGAGCGCGTCAAAACGCGCGGCTTGAAGCTGACGCTGATCACCAACGGCAAGCGCTGCGACTTCGACAGGCTCGCGGAGCTCGGCGTCGATCAGGTGCTGCTCAACCTGGCCAGCGCCACGCCTCCGACCTACGCCGCCTACCACGCCGGAGAGCCGGAGCAGACCTTTGCCCGCCTGGTCGATGGGGCGCGGCGGATGCGCGGAGCGGTGAACCTGGTCCAGGTGATCAACTGGGTCAACGCCCACGAGCTGCCGCAGATGATCGAGGTCGCCGCCGAGGTCGGGGCGCGCTGCTCCTTCAAGCTCGCCGACGCGCCCCGCGGCACCGAGCGCCACGCGCTGCAGCCGGAGGACCGGCTCAGGCTGCTCGAGGCGGAGATCCCTCGCGCCCGCGAGCGGGCCAAGGCGCTGCAGGTGCGCCACAACCTCGACGCCTTCGCCGAGCAGCTCAAAGGATTCGGGCGCGCCATCGCCCCGGGAAGCTGCCTCGCCGGCTACCTCTACAGCCGGATCTGGCTCGACGGGCGCATCCACTTCTGCTGCGAGCAGATCGAGGTCGGCGACCTGCGCGACGGCAGCTTCCAATCGCAGTGGCTCGGCGAGCGCTACCAGAAGATTCGCGACCGGCTGCGCGCCGGCGGCGCCTTCCCCGGCTGCGCGCGGTGCGGGAAGTTCGACATGAACTTCGCGGCTGCTCGCGCGCTGGCGTGCCAGGTCTGAGAATCGGCCGCGCTCACGTCGTCGCCTCGCGGGGAGCGACGGTGCAGGTGCCGGAGCCCGGGTCGAAGACGATCACCGCCTCGCCGCGCTCGAGCAGGCGCCGGACCGCGGCCACCTTCTGCTCCAGCGTGCGCTCGGTGGCTCCGTAGTCGGTGCCGTCGCGGGTGACGAACTCCTCGATCAGCCGCTGGAGTGCCTCGGGGCTCAGCCTCTGCCAGGGGACTTCTGTCGGCGTCTCGCTCACGCGGTCTTTCCCGTCAGCTGGCGTGGCCGATCGACCTCCTGGGCCTCGGCCATGTCCGGGTGGACCACCTGCTTCACGATGCGGTCAGCGACGGCGTTGAGGTGCTCGATCAGGGTCTGATCGAGCTCCTGAAACTCGGGCCAGAGTGTCTCGCTGACGAAGCCCTTGGGCGCGCGGACCATCACCGACGTGTAGCGCTGGCCGCGCTCGCGGTAGGGCTCGAGTCCATACCGGCGGGCCAGCGCCAGGAACAGCTTGCGCGACCACGGGTCGTTGAAGCTGAAGCGGAACTCGACCGGCGGATCGAGCTTCTTGAGCTCCTCGAGCTTCGCCCGCACCCGCTTGGCCGCCTCGCCCGCGGCGGCGCGCTCGCCCTCCGTCGTAGCGCCCGCCAAGAGCGTTTCGATGCGCCGCAACTTCTCGGAAAGCCGTGCCTCGATGTCCATGGGGCGCAGCATCCGCTATCGGCCCGGGGTCGGGCAATCCGGGGCTATTTCGTGGAGCGCCTGCTCCTGGGCCTCACCAGCACTTCCCCAGCCCGTAGCTCTGGGCCTTGGCGACCTCCGGGCTGGTCGGGAAGCCGGCGGTGAGCCGGTCACGGGCGGCGATGGCGCTCGGGCAGTTGGCGGTGTCGACGTAGACCTGGACCTCGTAGCGCAGGCCCTTGTCGGCCCAGGTGCTGGTCGGGGCCTTGGCCAGCAGCGACTCGAAGCGGGTGACGGCGTCGGCGTAGGTGGCCGGCAGCTTGTCGATCCCCGCCGCCAGGTAGTCGCTGCGCCCGGCGTAGTAGCAGGCCGCGGCGAGGTAGGTCGCCGAGCCCAGCGTCTCCACCTGCACGAAGTCGGCGTCGGCCAGCGCCGCCTCGGAGTGGGCGGTGGCGGTGTCGGCGATGGCGTTGGCCGCCAGTGCCAGGTGGAAGTGGCTCAGCCCGCGGTGGTGGTAGCCGGCAGCCAGAAAGCTGCTGGTCGGATAGCTGGTGATGAAGCTGGTCAGCTCGGCGACCGCCACCGCGTAGTTGGTCAGCTTGTAGTCGGTGACACCGAGGTAGTAGGCGGCGTTGTCGGCGAAGGGCCCGGTGGTCACGGCCAGGAACAGCCCGCGGGCGGTGGTGAAGTCGGCCTGGCTGGCGGTGGGATTGGCGGCGGCGTTCAGCTCGGCCAGCCCGAAGTGGCAGCGGCCCTGGAAGTAGGTCGCCGCCGGTCCCACCGTCGTCGACGGGATCGCCAGCGCCGCCGCGAGATCGGTCAGCGCCGACTGGTACTCGGCGGTGGCGGTCACCGGATCGGCGGCCTTGGCGGCCTCGGCCAGCTGGAAGTCGCTGCGCCCCCGGAAGTAGAGCCCGGCGTCGCGCAGGTTGGAGGTCGGGAACCCATTGAGGAAGCTGGTGAAATCGGTCACCGCCGCGGCGTAATCGGCCAGCCGGAAATCGCACAGCGCCAGGTAGTAGGCAGCGTTGTCCGCCAGTTTGTGCGTCGGATAGCCGGCCAGGAACTTGGCGAACCCGGCGTGGGCGGCGGTCAGCTCGGTCTTGGCGGTGGCGGCGTCGCCGGCTGCCTGGGCGATCTCGCCCTGCTCGAAGTGGACGCGCGCCTGGTAGTAGCCGGCGTTGGGCTGGAAGGTGCTGACCGGATCGGCCAGCACCTGATCGAAGTCGGCCAGCGCCGGGGTCAGCTCCAGCTTGGCGTCGGCGGGCTTGCCAGCGAGGCGGTCGGCCAGCGCCAGCTCGAAGTGGCCTCGGCCGCGGTAGTAGAGCGCGTCGTCGCGCAGCGTGCTGGCGGGGAAGTCGGCCAGCAGCTTGGTCAGGGTGGCGAGCGAGTCCCCGTACTGCTTGAGCTCGAACTGGCTGACTCCCAGGTAGTACAGGCTCTTGTCGGCGTAGGGGCCGGTCGGCGACAGCGCCGCCGCGGCCTTGAACTCGGCCATCGCCGCGGGGTAGTCGAGCAGGCGGAACTGGCAGCGCCCGCTGTAGTAGATGGCGGCGTCGAGGTAGGGCGAGAACGGGTACAGCGCCCGCATCTGCCCCAGCGCCTCCAGCGCGCCCTGGTAGTCGCCCAGCTCGAAGCGGCAGCGGCCGCGCAGGGTGCCGGCCTGGGCGCGATAGCTGGAGCTGGGGAAGGCCGCCCACAGCAGGTCGAACAGCTCGCGCGCGCCGGCCCAGTCCTTGGCCTGGAAGGCGGCCATCGCCTTGTTGAACAGCACTTCGTCCGCCGGCAGGCAGGGATCGGTGGCGGTGGGCGCGCAGGCCCGGCAGCCGGAGAGGTCGTAGCCGCCGCAGTCGGCGCGGCAGGCCAGGGTCCCGCCGGCGAAGCCGAGCACCGCGCAGCTGGCGCCGTTCAGCTGCGCCCCGTCGCACACCTCCGGCCCGGAGATCGCCCCGTCGCCGCAGCGGGCGGCGGTGGCGCAGCCGGCGGTGTCGAAGCCGCGGCAGTCATGGGCGCAGGTCAGCGTCCCGCCCTTCTCGAACCCCAGCAGCTGGCAGCTGGCTCCGTCCAGCTTGGAGCCGTCGCAGACCTCGGGCCCGCCGATCGCCCCGTCGCCACAGCGGGCGCTGGTGACGCAGCCGGCGGCGTCGAACGACTTGCAGTCCTTGGCGCAGGACAGCTTCCCGCCGCCCTCGTACCCCAGGCTCTGGCAGCTGGTGCCGTCGAGCTGCGCCCCGTCGCAGACCTCGCCCGGGGCCAACTCGCCGTCGCCGCACCTCGGCCCGGTCGCCTGCCCGCCGTCTGAAGGAGCGGAGGCATCGCCCGCGCCGCCGTCGCCGGCCGGGGCCGGAGAGCCGCCGTCGGAGTCGAGCGCCGAGGGCGCCCCGGCGCAGGCGGCGCACAGGAGGAGGACGAGCAGGGAAGTTCGCATGGCGCGGGGTTCTGTGAGGTGAGTGGCGGTGCCGGGGATCGGACACTGGCCGGACTGCGAGCCGATCTGACTCACTCCAGCGGCCGCCGCTCACCGCGCCAGATGGGGGTCGCCGGGGAGGGCGGCGCCGCCAGAGCGAAGCGGCATTTGATGCACCGCGGCACGACTTCGTTGCGCCCCCCGGAGGGGGCTCCGGCGATTCGTGTCAAGCCAAAGTGGCCCGGGGCTGGGGTCGAAAAGACCCGCAACTTCGGGGGTTTGTATGAACGCCAAGAAGTTGTGCGACGAACCCTGTGCCCTATCATCTATACACCGGGTCTCCCCCCCTTAAACTTCGGGTTGCTCCGCGACGAAGGCCCCTGACGAGCGGAATCCCGGACCATCTGGAGGAATGCAATGTCCGCTGGCGCGCTGTCGCTGATCTCCCTCCTTGCCCTGGCGGCCGCGGAACCGACGCCAGTCCCAGCCCCGGCGCCCGAGGAGGACATCCTCTCCCAGCCCTCCGACGGCCCCATGCCGGCCCCCACCGGCGTCAAGGATGACGGAGACATCCGCTTCGGCGAGGCGCTGTCGCTGCTGAAGCTCGAGGCCAGCTGGTCGGGCTACGGCGACATCAACTTTACCTGGGGGCCGCACACCCCCTCCAGCTTCGACGCCTCGCACTTCAACCCGATCTTGCTGGCCCGGGTCGGCGATCGGCTGAGCGCCGAGGCCGAGCTGGAGATCAGCGCCGGGAGCATCGGGGTGGAGTACGTGATCGCCGACTTCCTGGTGGTCCCCGGGCTGACCGTGCGCGCCGGGCGGTTCATCATCCCCATCGGCCAGTACAACGAGGTGCTGCACCCGTCCTTCCGCTGGAACATGGTCAGCAAGCCGCTGATGTTCGAGGAGGTGGTCCCCTCGACCTGGACCGGCACCGGCCTGCAGGCCCGCGGCAACATGGCGCTGGCCGCCGGCACCCGCTTCGAGTACGCGCTCTACGCCTTCAACGGCCTGGCCGAGAACAAGGGCGGCGCCGGCACCGAGGCCTACGAGGGCGGCGACGGCGAGGTGCTGGCCAGCTTCCGCTCCAACCTGCCCGACAACAACAGCGACAAGGCGCTGGGAGCCCGCGTCGGCTTCTCGCTCCTGGGCGACCAGACCTACGGCGCCACCAAGATCGGCTTCTCGGCGGTCAGCGGCGCCTTCGATGCCGCCGGCCTGGAGCGGGCCTCGATCGTGGACGTCGATCTCTCGATCCGCCTTGGGGCCCTCACCCTGCGCGGCGAGGCCGCCCAGAACTACCTGGGCAAAGGGGCCGAGGCCTTCACTCCGTTCGAAAAGGGGTTCTACGCCCAGGCCATCGTGCGCTTCGACCCGTTCAACGTCTCCGCCCGCTACGACTTCGCCCAGGAGCGGCCGGGCGAGGGCGCCCCGGTCAACCGCCGCCAGGCCGCCGCCAGCATCGGCTATGCTCCCAACAACCTGTGGGGCATCCGCGCCGAGGTCGCCCTTCCCCTGGGCGCCGACCAGCCGAACAGCAGCCCCAAGCTGGCGACTATGCTGAACTTTTCGTTCTAGTACCTTCGCAGCAAAGAGGGCGTCGTGGAAACTTCCAATCCGCAGATCGGCAAGTTCGTCGTCCTCAAGCGTCTGGGCGCGGGCGGCATGGCCGAGGTCTTCAAGTGCCGGCAGAACGGCCTTGGCGGCTTCGACAAGATCGTGGTCGTCAAGCGCATCCTCCCGTCGCTGGTCGAGGACCCGGGCTTCGTGAAGATGTTCCTGGACGAGGCGCGCATCGTCGCCAACCTCAACCACCCGAACATCGTCCAGGTCTACGACATCGCCGAGGACGAGGGCTTCCCGTACATCGCTATGGAGTACGTCCATGGCCCGACCTTCGGGGCGCTGCTCTCCAAGGCCCGGGAGAAGAAGCGGATGCACCCCGGCCACGCCGCGATGGTGATGGCCGGGGTCTGCGCCGGGCTGCACTACGCCCACACCGCCAAGGATCACGACGGGGCTGCGCTGAGCATCGTCCACCGCGACGTCAGCCCGCAGAACGTGGTGGTGGGGCTCAACGGGACGCCCAAGCTCCTGGACTTCGGGGTGGCCAAGGCCAAGGGGCGGCTGTCGACCACCGTCGCCGGCACCGTCAAGGGCAAGCTGCGCTACATGGCGCCCGAGCAGCTGCACAGCCAGGAGGTGGATGCCCGGGCCGACGTGTTCAGCGCCGGGGTCTGCCTGTACGCGGCCACCACCGGCACCCTGCCGTTCAAGGGCGACAACGAGCTGCAGGTGATGCAGTCGCTGATCGAGGGGCGCTACCAGAAGCCCTCGGAGCTGGTGCCGGACTATCCGCAGGATCTGGAGGCCATCATCGAGTGGGCGATGGCCACCGACCCCACCAAGCGCTGCCCGAGCTGCCATGACCTGCAGCTGCGGCTGGAGCAGTTCGTGGCCTCCGGCCCCTACGCCTCGAGCCAGGAGGCGGTGGCGGCCTGGATCCAGGAGCTGATGCCCGACTTCGACGCCGACTCCTCGGTCGGGCGGATCTCCAACAGCGGGACCTTCACCCAGTCCTCGCTGCGCAAGGACGTGTCGGGGCTGCGCGCCTCGCCGACCGGGCTGCAGAAGGCGCTCAGCTCGGGCGGCCGGACCGGGCTCACCAAGGGCCCGCCGCAAGAGGTCGCCGACGTCGAGATCGAGGAGGTTCCGGCCAAGAAGAAGACTGGCCCGCTGGTGATCGGGGGCATCGCCGCCGCCGCGGCCATCGCCGCCGCCGGCTTCTTCATCCTCTCCCGGCCCACCGAGGTCACTGCCAGCCCCACTCCGAAGGCCGAGCAGGAGCTGCGCGACAAGCGTGCCGCGGCCACCACCTACGTCGAGGAGGCGGAGCGGCTGCGCGGGGAGATGAAGTACAAGCAGGCGCTGGAGCTGGTGCAGCACGCCCGCGACGAGGGCGGGGCCAACGCCGAGCTCCTGGTGCGCATCGGCCGGATCGAGGATGAGCTGCTGACCCTGCAGGCGATCTTCAAGGCCAAGCAGGCCGAGAAGTCGGGCGACCTGAAGGCGGCGCACACCCTGGCGCACGAGGCGCTGGAGCGGGCCCCGGCCAACGAGGAGGCCCAGGCCATCGCCAACCGCACCGAGTCGGCGATGACGGCGGCCGACAAGGCGGCCTCGGAGAAGGCCGCCGCCGACAAGGTGGCGCAGGAGAAGGCGGCGTCGGAGAAGGCGATGGCCGCCGCCGAGCGCGCCGCCGCCGACCGCGCCGCCGAGCACAGGCGCAAGTCGAGCTCGAGCGGCGGCGGCGGCAGCAAGTCGTCGAGCCGCGAGCAGGCGGCGGTGGCGGCCAAGCCGGAGAAGGAGAGCGCGCCGGTGGTGGAGACTCTGCCGGTGCCCACTCCCGCGCCAACGCCGGCCCCGGCGCCCGAGCCGACGCCGGCCCCGGCTCCTGCACCGGTGGCGGTGGCCAAGCCGGCCGTCGAAGCGCCTGCCGCACCGGCGGCGCCAGCCGAGCCGCGCAAGCCGCGGCTGCCGGCGTCCTACTCGGCGCGGTCGATCAAGGATCTGGCGCGGGTGATGGCGCTGATCGAGTCCGAGGCGGCGGCGGGAGGCGGGCTGCCCGCGGACAAGGTGCGCCGGACCACCGAAGCCCTGCTGCGCGAGCTGTCCGACGGCTTCTCGCCCGGCTCGAGCATCGAGCTCTTCCCGCGCGGAATGTACTGGCTGATCGTCAACGAGGCGCGCAAGGGCACCCCGGCCCCGGCCATCGGCAGCAAGCTGACCTCGGCCCACCTGCGCGGTGAGCTGGCCAAGATGGACCAGTAGTCGGCGACCCGATCCAGGAAGCAGTTCTCAGCCCGCTGATTGTCGCCGACCCCGTCGGCGGCCGGCGGGCTGAGTGCTGTCTGGGGCCTCCGCGGCAGACTGGCACCTGGCGGTTCCAGGCGCCCCCGAACAGCTCCTCCCAGGTTCGCCTCTTGCGCCGCCTGGCGGCGTGCCGCACCTCACCGAGCATCGGCCGCTCGAGAGCGAGAGCGCGGCCTTCGGGAGGGCAGGGAAAGTGGCGGCACCACGCAACGTCACCCGGGTGGTGAAGAGCCGGCCGACCATCGAAGGGGCCGGGGTCCACCTCCGCCGGGCGATCGGCTTCGGGCAACCGCACCTCTACGATCCGTTCCTGCTGCTCGACGACTTCCGCTCCGACGAGCCGGCCCACTACCTCAAAGGCTTCCCCTGGCATCCCCACCGCGGGATCGAGACCATCACTTACGTCCTGAAGGGCGAGGTCGAGCACGGGGACAGCCTGGGCAACCGCGGGGTGATCTCCCCGGGCGACGTGCAGTGGATGACCGCCGGCAGCGGGATCATCCACCAGGAGATGCCCAAGGGCGACTCGCGCGGCGCGATGCATGGCTTCCAGCTGTGGGCCAACCTGCCGGCGGCCAGCAAGATGATGGAGCCGCGCTACCGCGAGGTGAAGAGCGCCCAGATCCCGGAGGTGGCGGAGCCGGGGGGAGCGACCATCAAGGTGGTTGCCGGGACGGTGGCCGGAGTCACCGGGCCGGTGCGCGACGTGGTCACCAGCCCCGAGTACCTCGACGTCACCGTGCCGCCGGGGCAGGTCTTCACCCATCACACGCCGCGCGGTCACACCGTGTTCGCCTACGTCATCGGCGGCGGCGGCATCTTCTGCCAGCAGAAGGACCCCTACAGCTACGACAAGGAAGGGGCCAACTACTTCGACGTCGAGCTGGGCGGGCCGATCACCGACGGCCACCTGGTGGCGTTCGGGGACGGCGACTCGGTGGTGGTGGCGGCCGAGAGCGAGCCGGTGCGCTTCCTGCTGATCTCCGGGCGGCCGCTGCGCGAGCCCATCGCCTGGTACGGGCCGATCGTCATGAACACCCAGGCCGAGCTGCGGACCGCCTTCGAGGAGCTGCAGAGCGACACCTTCATCAAGCACCGCGGCGCAGCGCCGAAGAGGTAGCAGGCACCATGGCCAAGATCGTCGGCATCTCCGGCTCGCTGCGGCGGGGCTCGTACAACTCGGCGCTGCTGCGGGCGGCGGTCGAGCTGGCGCCGAAGGGGTTGACGATCGAGATCGCCACGATCCGCGGGATTCCGCTCTACGACGGCGACGTCGAGGCCGAACAGGGGCTGCCCGAGGCGGTGCAGGTCCTCAAGGAGCAGATCGTCTCCGCCGACGGGGTGCTGCTGGTGACGCCCGAGTACAACAACTCGATCCCCGGGGTGTTCAAGAACGCCATCGACTGGCTGTCGCGGCCGCCGGCGGACATCCCGCGGGTGTTTCGCGGGAGGCCGGTGGGGCTGATGGGGGCCACCCCCGGGCACTGGGGGACGGTGCTGGCGCACAACGCATGGCTTCCGGTGCTGCGCACCCTGGGGGCGATGGCCTGGTCCGGGCCGCGGGTGCAGGTGGCCGACGCCGAGAAGGTCTTCGGCGCCGACGGCCGGCTGCTCGACCCGGCGGTGCGGGAGATGGTGGCCAAGTACCTGGTGGGCTTCGCCCAGTTCGTGGAGCGGGTGCGGCGGTATGCGTAGGGAGCGCCCCCCCGGCTTTCTAGCCGGCGGCGGCAAACATCCTTCGCGACAAAGCTGTCGCGATTCCAGAAGCCGATCGAGCTAGTTTCGCAGGGAAGAGCCGATGGCGCGCGCCTTGCTCCCGGCGCAGCCATGCGAAAACACCGGGAAATCCTGTTGCTGTTGCTGTTCGGCGCCACCGCTGCCGGATGCCTATGCGGCGGGGTAAATGCGGACTGCAACCCGCGATCGTCGTTCAACACGTGCGGGCCCGGACTCGGCTGCGCCGACGACTCCCTCTTCGGCATTCCGCACGGAGGCCGCTGCATGCACGGCTGCAGGAGTCGCGACGACTGCTTGGAGGGGGAGCGCTGCGCCAACCTCAGTGAGAGTGCGGCCTGTGCACCCGAATGCCGGGACAACTCGGACTGCACGGAGGAGACGATCTGCGTGGCGAGGGACGAACCTCCTGGGAGCCCGAAGCCGGTCGATATCAAGGTCTGCCTCTGGCACCAGCCCCAGTGTTCGCTCCTTGCCCGCGGGCTCGCCCCGGCCGCCGCGCTGTGCTTCGATGAAGAAGCCATGGGCTACACCATCGAAGTGCGAGCCGGGCCGCGGGCGCTCCCTGGAGTGCCGGCCTACCAGCCGGCGGCGGTGAGTCGTTCCGGCGGGCTGGTGTCCACCCGGCTGAACCGGTCCCGCGAGCTCGAGGTCGAGCTGGCCTACGACGCCGAGGAGCCGGAGGTCCGCGGGGCGCTGCTCGAGCTGGTGAAGGCCGCCGGCGACCAGGGCTGGGAGCTCTACGATCCCCAGCTCGGCAAGGTGGTGGACATCCTCTGCCTCGAGGAAGTGGTCGAGCGCTACCGCACCTACCGCGGGCTGGCCGACGACGTGCGCGGGGTCGGCTCGCCGACCACCTCCAGCGAAACGACCGCCCGCTTCAAGCCCGCCACCGCCCTGATCTTGCTGGCGATCCTCGGCTTCGTGATCCTGGTGGCCGCGGTCGGCGCCTGGACCCTGGCGCGCTGACTCAGCCGAACTGGAACATCGACTGAAGCTTGAGGCCGAACATCGTGTCGCCGCGGACCTTCATCTTGCCGCCGGCGAAGGCCTTCACGGCGCCCAGCCGGCCGGCGGTGAGCTCGAGGAAGTCGGAGAGCTTCATCGACAGGGTGAGCTTGGGATTGGGGGCGGTGCCGGGGCTCACCGAGAACGCGCCGCCGCTGATCGTCCCGAAGAACGAGCCGCCCCCATCGCCGCTGAGGTCGTACTGGATCACCGCCTCCATCCCCTTGGCCTTGGCGGGCACGAAGGCCCCCCGCACTGAATCCATCGCCTGCTGCAGCGAGCCGCTCTCGGGCATGGCCGGACCCCTCTGGACTGCACTGAAGGGTAAGGGCGGCTGCGCCGGAGGGAAGCAGAACGAGTTGGCGGCCCCGCTCTGGGCGCGAGGGGCAGCTCCCCCTACGCCGCCAGCGATCTGCCTCCCGGCCAGTACCAGCTGCAGTCGGCTGCGCCGGATGCCGCCAAGCCCCTCGAGCTGCTGGTAGAGGCCGGGTTCCTGGCCAAGGTCGAGCTGGCCGACTGCCGCTGACCCTCGACGCCAGGCGCGGCGATCCCGGCAGGCCCGGGACGAGCTCCTCAGCCGAGTGACGCCGTCGAGGCCGCCGGGAATTCCCCAGAGAAGCCGGCGGCTTCCGCGTCGAACTGCGCTCCTGGTGCCCCAGGTCCCGACCCAGCGAATCGGAGGCATTGCCCTGGAGCGCCCGCACCCGGCGAAGCGCTCGCCAGCGCCGCCGGCGTCGAGCGCCTCGGCGAATTCGCAGGGCGGCGATGACGGAACCTTAGGGGTTCCGACATTTGCCCGGGCGCCTGCCGCGGGCCTGCCCCTGAATCCTCGGCAGCACCGCTCTCGTTGGTTCCTCTCCTGGGGAGTTTCCCTTCCTCACCAGTATGCCCGAGGTACGCATGTCTTCCCTTCGCTGGCTGGCCCTCGCCCTATTGGCGGCCTCCACCTCGGCGTTCGCCCAGGTGCCAGGCCACATCGGCTACCAGGGCCGGCTGCTCGCCGCCGACGGCACCCCGGACGGCGGAAGCAAGACCTTCGCCTTCTCGATCTTCTCGGCCGACGCCGGCGGGACGGCGCTGTGGACCGAGACCCAGACCCTGGCGCTGAGCGACGGCTACTACGCCACCATGCTCGGCACCTCGACTCCCTTCGGCGCCGACCTGTTCGACGGCCGCACCCTGTACCTCGAGCTGTCGATCGACGGCGCCCCGCTCAGCCCGCGCCAGCAGATGGCCTCGGTGCCCTACGCCCTGATGGCCGGCGGGCTGAAGGGCGGCATCGTAGACGCCGCCGAGCTGAAGGTCGGCGGGACCACCGTCGTTGACAGCACCGGCAAGCTGACCGGCGCCGCCGCCTACGGCGCCGGCCCCGGCCTGAGCCTGAACGGAAGCGCCTTCTCGATGTTGACCACCTGCGCCTCCGGCCAGGTGCTGCGCTGGAGCGGGAGCGACTGGCTGTGCGGCGACGCCGTCGCCGTGCTCGCCGGCGACGGGCTGCTGCTCGGCGGAGCCACCATGGCGGTGATGCCCTGCGCCGCCGGCCAGGTGCTCAAGCACGACGGCACCTCCTGGACTTGCGCCGCCGACGACGTCAATCCCGGCACCGTGACCGAGGTGAGCGCCGCCGCCGGCACCCCGCTGTCGGTGACCAACGGCACCTCGGCCCCGGTGATCTCGATGACCGCGGCCAGCGCCACCGCCGATGGCTACCTGAGCTCGGCGGACTTCAACACCTTCAGCGGCAAGGCGGACGCCACCGGCGGCGCCGGCTACATCCAGAACCAGAGCGCCGGTCCGCAGGCCAACGCCAACTTCGTGATCAGCGGCAGCGGCACCGCCAACGGCGGGCTGGTGGCCTCGGGCCGGGCCGGCTCGGCGGGCACCTCCGGCAGCGCCGCGCTGGTCGCGACCGGGGCCGCCGCCGGCGCCTGCTCCGGGTCGGTGTCGATCAGCGCCGCCACGACCAACCTGCTGGGCGACACCGCCGCCAAGTTCTCCACCGAGCTCGCCCCCGGCGACCTGGTGGTGGTCACCTCCGGCGCCGCCAGCCAGACCTTCCAGGTGCAGAGCGTGGCCAGCAACACCTCGGCCACGGTGAGCCCCGCCGCGACCGCCAACCTGCTGATGGGCTCGATGACGGTGCAGAAGCCGGTGGCCCGGCTGCTCAGGAGTGGCGGCGCCGCCGGCGCGGTGGTCAACGCTCAGGGCTTCCTGGGCATCGGCACCGTCACCCCGGCCGCAGCGCTCGACGTCAGCGGCAACGTCAACGTCAACGGCTACCTGACCTACAAGCCCAACGGCGCGGCCTGCACCGATCAGCAGGTGCTCAAGTGGGACAACACCAACGCGCGCTGGGTCTGCGGCACCGACTCGGTCAACGCCGGCACCGTCACCAGCGTCGGCGCGACCGCCAACGGCGGCCTGGTCGCCGGAGGCACCGCCGCCGCCCCCACCCTCGGGCTGGCCACCACCGGCTGCACCAACGGCCAGGTGATGAAGTACAACGGCACCGTCTGGGCCTGCGCCGCCGACGCCACCAACGCCGGCACCGTCACCAGCGTCACCGGCACCGCGCCGATCACCGTGGCCACCGGGACCAGCACCCCGGCGATCTCGATCACCCAGGCCAACTCGACCACCAACGGCTACCTGTCGCTCACCGACTGGACGACCTTCAACGGCAAGCTGGGCAGCGTCAGCGCCACCGCGCCGATCACCGGCGCCGGGACCACCACCTCGCCCCTGTCCATGGCCGCCGCCAGCTCCACCGCCAACGGCTTCCTGTCGTCGGGCGACTGGAACACCTTCACCTCCAAGGTCGGCAGCGTCGGAGCCACCGTCAACGGCGGCGTGGCGATCGGCGGGACCGCCACTTCGCCCACCGTCGGGCTGACCACTGCCGGCTGCGCCGCCGGCCAGGTGATGAAGTTCAGCGGCACCGCCTGGGCCTGCGCCGCCGACGCCAACTCCGGCGGCACCGTCACCAGCGTCAGCTCCGCCGCCGGGACCCCGATCACGGTGGCCACCGGGACCTCGACTCCGGTCCTGTCCATGCCGGCGGCGAGCTCCACCGCCAACGGCTTCCTGTCGTCGGGCGACTGGAACACCTTCACCTCCAAGGTCGGCAGCGTCGGAGCCACCGCCAACGGCGGCGTGGCGATCGGCGGGACCGCGGCCGCGCCCACCGTCGGGCTGACCACCACCGGCTGCAGCGCCGGGCAGGTGATGAAGTACAACGGCACCGCCTGGGCCTGCGCCGCCGACGCCAACTCCGGCGGCACCGTCACCAGCGTCACCGCCACCGGCCCGCTGAGCGTGGCCACCGGGACCACCACCCCGGCGCTCTCGATCACCCAGGCCAACTCGACCACCAACGGCTACCTCTCCTCGACCGACTGGAACACCTTCAACAGCAAGGTCGGGACGCCGAGCGGGCGCAACCTCATCAACTGGGTCTCGGACGTCGCCAAGTGGACCACCATCAACGTCACCGGCGCCACCTATGCCCTGAACACCACCGACGTCCTCGAAGGTGACTCGTCCTTCGACCTCGCGATCGCCAGCGGCGCCACCGGAGTCTGGGCGACCTACGGCGACTACATCCCGGTCGATCCCCAGCGCACCTACGCCGGCCGGATCTCCGCCAAGATGACCACTGGCGCGGGCACCTTCTACGCCGGCTACGTCGCCTACAGCGCGAGCAAGGCGGTGCTGCTAAACGGAGGGGTCTACGGGTACTTCCTGGCGTCGAACGTCACGCTGGCCAACGCCTGGCAGACCTTCCAGGGCACGGTCAGCGGCGAGGGCACGACGGGCAACGTCTTCCCGGTCGGGACCCGGTTCATCAAGCCGCTGGTCATCACCAACTACCTGAACATCGGCAGCACCCGCATCGACAACTTCGACATCTACGAGGTCGATTCGGCCAACCCCGGCACCGTCACCGCCGTCACCGCCACCGCGCCGCTGAGCGTGGCCACCGGGACCACCACCCCGGCGCTCTCGATCAGCCAGGCCAACTCGACCACCAACGGCTACCTGTCGCTCACCGACTGGAACACCTTCAGCTCCAAGGTCGGCAGCGTCGGGGCGACCGCCAACGGCGGCCTGGTCGCCGGCGGCACCGCCACCGCCCCCACCGTCGGGCTGATGACCTGCGCCGCCGGGCAGGTGATGAAGTTCAGCGGCACCGCCTGGGCCTGCGCCGCCGATGCCAGCAACACCGGCACGGTCACCAGCGTCACCGCCACCGGGCCGCTGAGCGTGGCCACCGGGACCACCACCCCGGCGCTCTCGATCACCCAGGCCAACGCGACCACCAACGGCTACCTGTCGCTCACCGACTGGAACACCTTCACCTCCAAGGTCGGCAGCGTCGGCCCGACCGCCAACGGCGGCCTGGTCGCCGGCGGCACCGCCACCGCCCCCACCCTCGGGCTGACCACCGCCGGCTGCACCGCCGGGCAGGTGATGAAGTTCAACGGCACCGCCTGGGCCTGCGCCGCCGATGCCAGCAACACCGGCACGGTCACCAGCGTCACCGCCACCGGGCCGCTGAGCGTGGCCACCGGGACCACCACTCCGGCGCTCTCGATCACCCAGGCCAACTCGACCACCAACGGCTTCCTGTCGCTCACCGACTGGAACACCTTCAGCTCCAAGGTCGCCAGCGTCGGAGCCACCGCCAACGGCGGCGTGGCGATCGGCGGCACCGCCACCGCGCCCACCGTCGGGCTGACCACCACCGGCTGCACCGCCGGCCAGGTGATGAAGTTCAATGGGACCGCCTGGACCTGCGCCGCCGACGCCAATACCGGCACGGTCACCAGCGTCAGCGCCGCCGCCGGGACCCCGATCACGGTAGCCACCGGGACTTCGACCCCGGTCCTCACCATGTCGGCGGCGAGCTCGGCCGGCAACGGCTACCTGTCCTCGACCGACTGGACCACCTTCAGCAACAAGGTCGGCAGCGTCGGATCCACCGCCAACGGCGGCCTGGTCGCCGGCGGCACCGCCGCCCCCCCC